>NZ_JAINZW010000001.1 GCF_020026895.1 Novilysobacter selenitireducens | reverse complement strand
CCACCTGGCGGGCCAGCAGGATGTGCTCGCGCGTCTGCGGCATCGGGCCGTCAGCGGCCGAGCACACCAGGATCGCGCCGTCCATCTGGGCGGCACCGGTGATCATGTTCTTGACGTAGTCGGCGTGACCCGGGCAATCCACGTGCGCGTAGTGGCGCGTCGGGGATTCGTACTCGACGTGCGCGGTCGAGATCGTGATGCCACGCGCCTTCTCTTCCGGCGCCGCGTCGATCGCCGAGTAATCCTTGAACTCGCCGCCGAAACGCTCCGCGCCCACCTTCGTCAGCGCCGCCGTCAGCGTCGTCTTGCCGTGGTCAACGTGACCGATCGTGCCGACGTTCACGTGCGGCTTGGTGCGCTCGAACTTACCCTTGGCCATGGCTGCTTCTCGTGGTTTGCGTGTGCGTTGGTGGAGGCGTGCTTTTTGAATCTGGTGCTCACGACTGGAATCGAACCAGCGACCTCCTCCTTACCAAGGAGGTGCTCTACCGACTGAGCTACGTGAGCAGGTTGTACAAACAGGTGGCGCGTCGCGGCGTTCAATGGAGCGGGAGACGGGAATCGAACCCGCACCATCAGCTTGGAAGGCTGAGGTTCTACCGTTGAACTACTCCCGCGCCGGACAGACCTGCTTGGGTACTGCAACCGGAGGCTGGTAAGGCGACCGGGGTACTGCGAACCGCGTTACATCGAATTCCTGGTGGAGGGAGGTGGATTCGAACCACCGAAGGCGTAAGCCAGCAGATTTACAGTCTGCCCCCGTTGGCCGCTTGGGTATCCCTCCAAAAGAGCCCGCAATTCTGGCGCCGCGCCGGCGGGAAGTCAACGGGTTTTCACACCCGCGATCCACCGGGCGCGCTGCGGCGACCTAGACGTTGAAACGGAAGTGCAGGACGTCGCCCTCCTGGACCCGGTACTCCTTGCCTTCCAGGCGCAGGCGCCCGGCCTCGCGGGCCCCGGCCTCGCCCTTGTACTGCAGGTAGTCGTCGTAGCCGATGGTCTCGGCGCGGATGAAGCCCTTCTCGAAATCGGTATGGATGACGGCAGCCGCCTGCGGCGCGGTCGAGCCGGCCTTCACCGTCCAGGCGCGGACTTCCTTCACACCGGCGGTGAAGTAGGTCTGCAGGCCCAACAGCTTGTAGGCGGCGCGGATCACCCGGTTCAGGCCCGGCTCGTCCAGGCCCAGGTCGGCCAGGAACGTGTCGCGGTCGGCGTCGTCGAGCTGGCTGAGTTCTTCCTCGATTGCCGCCGACACCGGCACCACCTCGGCGCCCTCGGTGGTGGCGCGGGCACGCACGGCATCCAGGTGCGGGTTGTTCTCGAACCCGTCCTCCAGCACGTTGGCCACGTACATCACCGGCTTGGCGGTCAGCAGGAACAGGTCGCGGATGGCGGCCTTGTCGTCGTCCGACAGGCCCAGCGCGCGCACCGGCTTGCCCTCGCCCAGGCCCGCGGCCAGGCGGCCCAGGACCTCCACGCGCACCTTGGCCTCCTTGTCGCCGGTCTTGGCCGAGCGCTCGGCGCGCTGCAGCGCCTTCTCGACGGAGTCCAGGTCGGCCAGCGCCAACTCGGTGTCGATCGTCTCGATGTCGGCGATCGGATCAACCTTGTTGTTGACGTGGATGACGTCCGGGTTCTCGAAGCAGCGCACCACGTGGGTGATCGCATCGACCTCGCGGATGTGGGCCAGGAACTTGTTGCCCAGGCCCTCGCCGCTGGCCGCACCGGCCACCAGGCCGGCGATGTCGACGAACTCCACCGCGGTCGGGATGACCTTCTGCGGCTTGACGATCTCGGCCAGCGCATTCAGCCGCGGGTCGGGCACCGGCACCACGCCGACGTTGGGCTCGATCGTGCAGAACGGGAAGTTGGCCGCGGCGATGCCCGCCTTGGTCAGCGCGTTGAAAAGGGTCGACTTGCCGACGTTGGGCAGGCCGACGATGCCGCATTTGATGCCCATGGATGCAATTCCGGGAATGGAGAATCGGGAATGGGGAATGGAGGCCGCGGCCCACTTTCCCCATTCCCTATTCCCTATTCCTTGCTGGTGTGCAACCGCTTCATCGCCTCGTTGAAGTCGCCGGCGACCGCCAGCGGCAGCACGTCGATGGCGTCGTCGATCGCGCGGTGGATGCAGGCCTCGTCAGCCTGGCCGGGACGGCCCAGGACCCACGGGGTGACGCGATCCTTGTGGCCGGGATGGCCGATGCCGATGCGCAGCCGGTGGAACCGGGCGTGGCCCAGCAGCCGGATGGTGTCGCGCAGGCCGTTCTGGCCACCGTGGCCGCCGTCGAACTTGAGCCGCGCCGCGCCGGGCGGCAGGTCCAGTTCGTCATGCGCCAGCAGGGCCTGTTCGGGTTCGATCTTCCAGTAGCGCAGGGCCGCGGTGACCGACTTGCCCGACAGGTTCATGAAGGTGGCGGGCTTCAGCAGCCACACCGCCTCTCCGCCGACGTGGACCTTGCAGGTCTCGCCGAACAGCTTGGATTCCAGCCCGAAACGCCCACCCAGGCGCTCGGCCAGGGCGTCAACAAACCAGAACCCGGCGTTGTGCCGGGTTCTGGCGTGTTCGGGCCCGGGGTTGCCGAGCCCGACGATGAGGCGCAGGCCGGTCATCGAAGGCAGCACGAAGCCAGCGGCCGGGCGCCCACCGAGGCGGGCGTCCGGATCCGCGACGGCTTACTCGGCGTCCTTCTCGACCTTGGCGGCCGGCACGTCGGCCGACTCGCCCTCGCCCGCCGGGGTCTCTTCGATCTCGACCCGGCCAGCGCGCGCGACCACGACGGCGACGTCGTGCTCCTTGCCCAGCTTCAGCTCCGGCACTTCCACGCCCTTGGGCAGCTTCAGCTCGGACAGGTGGATCGTCTGGCCCAGGGTCAGGTCGGCCAGGTCGACCTCGATGAACTCCGGCAGGTCCTTCGGCAGGCAGCTGATCTGGACCTCGTTGAGCTCGTGGGTGACCACGACGTCGGCAGCCTTGCCGGCCGGCGACTTGTCCTCGTTGAGGAAGTGCAGCGGCACCGCGACGCGGATGGCCTGCTTGGCGTCCACGCGCTGGAAGTCCAGGTGCATGATCAGCTGCTTGTACGGGTGGCGCTGCATGTCACGCAGCAGGACCTTCTCGACCTTGCCGTCGATGTCCAGGTCCAGGATGGAGGCGTAGAACCACTCGTGCTGGCTGGCCAGCCAGATCTTCTCGTGCTCGAGCTGGATCGGCATGGGCTCGGCCTTGCCGCCGTAGACGATGGCCGGGATCGAAGCGGCATGACGCAGGCGGCGGCTCGCACCCTTCCCCTCGACATTGCGGCTCGTGGCCTTGATGGTGTGTTCGGACATTTGGAGTTACTCACTTTTACAGCGTTGTTCCGCCTCGCGGCGGTGGGGTGACTCACCCGCGACCAGGTGAGTCGAATTCGAGTTCGCGACCGTTGCCGGGCCGGTCAGTCCACGTAGAGCGAGCTGACCGACTCGCCGAAGGCGATGCGGCGGATGGTCTCGGCCAGCAGCTCGGCGACGCTGAGCTGGCGGATCTTGCCGCAGCCGCGGGCCGTCTCGGTCAGAGGGATGGTGTCGGTGACCACCAGCTCGTCCAGCTGCGACTTGGAAATGTTGTCGATGGCCGCGCCCGACAGCACCGGGTGAGTGCAGTACGCGACGACCTTCTGCGCGCCCTGCCCCTTCAGCGCGGCGGCGGCGGCGCAGAGCGTGCCGGCGGTGTCGACGATGTCGTCCACCAGCACGCAGGTCTTGCCGGCGACGTCGCCGATGATGTTCATCACCGTGGCGACGTTGGCGCGCGGGCGGCGCTTGTCGATGATCGCCAGGTCCGCGTCGTCCAGCCGCTTGGCGATCGCGCGGGCACGCACCACGCCGCCGACGTCGGGGCTGACCACGATCAGGTTGTCGGTGCCATGTGCGCGCCAGATGTCGGCCAGCAGCAGCGGCGAGGCATAGACGTTGTCGACCGGCAGGTCGAAGAAGCCCTGGATCTGGTCAGCGTGCAGGTCGACGGTCAGCACGCGATCACAGCCCACCGCGCCGAACATCTTGGCTGCGACCTTGGCCGTGATCGGCACGCGCGAGGAGCGCGGGCGGCGGTCCTGGCGGGCATAGCCGAAGTACGGCACCACCGCGGTGACGTTGCTGACCGAGGCGCGCTTGAGCGCGTCCACCAGCACCAGCAACTCCACCAGGTTCTCGGCGCTTGGCGCGCAGGTCGGCTGGATGACGAACGCCTCCTGCCGGCGCACGTTCTCCTCGATCTCGACCTGGACCTCGCCGTCGGAGAACCGCCCGACCAGCGCCTTGCCCAGCCGGATGCCCAATTCCTTGCACACCGCTTCGGCCAGCGGCCGGTTGGCGTTGCCGCTGAACACCAGCAGGTTGCGATCGTTCTGCACGTCGTGGATCTCCGCTTCGCTCTGACCGTGGCGGTGGACCGGCGCTGGGCCGGCATAGCATGTGGCAGGGGCGGCAGGATTCGAACCTGCGAATGCCAGGATCAAAACCTGGTGCCTTAGGCCTCTTGGCGACGCCCCTGTGTTTTGTATCCGGCGCGAGCGTCCAAGCGGCGCCCTCGGCGGCCGGCATCGGACCTTCGAACCACCGCGGCGGACCGCGGTCGCCTCCGGTGGTCAGGAGGCCTGCAATCGGTGTTCGTCCCACGTGGCGAGCGCGCCAAGCAGCGGCGAGCGCTCCGCACCGGGCGCCAGCCACGCCTTCAGGCCGGCCGGCAGCGACGCCAGCGCGGCCTGTGCCGCGTCCTGCGTCGCAAACCCGGCGAAGCATCCGCTGCCCGAACCCGTCAGGCGCGCATCGCCAACCCGCGACAAGGCGGCCAGCGCGGCATCCACGGTAGGCTCGCGCCTGCGCAGCACCGGCTCGAACGCGTTCCCGAGGGGTACGCCCGAAACGAAGTCGGATATTGTCGCGGGCGCCGCATCCCGCGTCAATTCAGGGGCTTGGAACAGCGCGGCGGTCGGCACGTGCACCCGGGGATCGACCAGCACGTACCACGCGGGTGGCAGCTCGATGGGGGTCAGCCGCTCACCCACCCCCTCGGCCCAGGCGTTTTCGCCCCGGACGAACACCGGCACGTCCGCGCCAAGCGCCAAGCCCAGTCCCGCCAACGCATCGATGCCTAGGCCGCAGCCCCAGAGCCGGTCGAGTGCGAGAAGCACCGTGGCAGCGTCGGACGAGCCACCGCCGAATCCGCCACCGGCAGGAATGATCTTTTCGACGACGATGTCGACACCTTGCTCGACATTAGTGTGCGATTGGAGCCGCTGGGCTGCTCGCACCACCAAGTCGTCCTGCGCCTCGACGCCCGGAACCGAGGGTCCATGCCGCACGATCTGGTCATCACGACGGACCCGCAGGCCGATGCGGTCGCCCCAGTCGAGCAGCCGGAACACGGTCTGCAGCTCGTGGTAGCCGTCGGGGCGCTGGCCCGTGATGCGAAGGAACAGGTTGAGCTTGGCCGGTGCCGGCCACCAGGACCACCCGTCCTCCCCCACGACACCGACCGGCGCGGGGCCGCGGCCGCCCGCATCGGAGGTCATTGCGACGGCGTGGCCGCAGTGCCGTCGGCCAGCGACTCGTGTCCCGTCCAGGTGTCGACCAGCAGCCGCACGCGCGCCTCGCCCCGGCGGGCGTCCAGCCGGCGCGGCAACACCGGCCCGGCTGATGCGTCGGCGGCGTCGGGCCAGACGTAGTCGATGACCCATCCGCCCTGGTGCAGCCGCGCCAGGCGGCCGGTCGCCCCGAATTCCATCCGGGCCGGGCCTGCGGTTTCAGCGCGCAAGCCGCGCACCCAGTCCGACAACGCCCCGACCGGGATCGCCCAACCGGTGGCCTCCAGCAGCAGTTGCTGCGCGTCCGGGCCGCTGCGCGGGCCGCCTTCGACGCCGTCCAGCCGCGCGCCGTCGGGGCCGGCGCTCAGGCGCCAGCTCTGCCGGGTCACGGGCGCGCTGAGCGACACCGCGTACGCCTGCCCACGCTGCGTCCAGTCGATCCGGCCGCTGCCGCCCTTGCCGTCGTTCGATACCGCGATGCGGCCCTCCAACGACCAGTCGGATACCGGCCTGAGCGCGGCTTCGCGCTCGGCCTGGCGCGCCTGCGCGGCGGCCTCCAGTGCGGGCGGCAACGGCTCGCGCCTGGGCTGCACGGCGCAGCCGGCGGACACGAGCACGGCCGCGAGGACTGCGATGCGCAGGAAGGAACGGGGCAACGTGAGCTTCATGCGCCGGTTTTCTCCAGGGCGCGCTTGAGGGCGCGGTTGTCGGGGTCGATCTCTCGGGCTTCATCGAAATAGCGCCGCGCTTCGTCGCGACGGCCCATCACCCACAGCACTTCGCCCACGTGGGCGGCGATCTCGGCGTCCTTCTGCAGCGCATAGGCGCGGCGCAGTTCGGTCAGAGCTTCCTCGTTCCGGCCGAGGCGGTAGAGCACCCAGCCGTAGCTGTCGATGATGGCGGCGTTGTCGGGCGCGGCGGCGCGGGCGCGGTTGATGAGCTCGAGCGCCTCCTGGTACCGGTCGGTGCGGTCGGCCAGCGTGTAGCCCAGCGCGTTGAGCGCGGCGACGCTGTCGGGCTCGGCCACCAGGATGCGGCGGAAGTCGGCCTCGGCGCGCGGGATGTCGTCGCGGCGCTCGTATGTCAGCGCACGCGCGTAGAGCACTTCGGGCTCGTCGGGGAAGGCCGCCAAGGCACGGGCGAACGCATCCATCTCCGCCTCGGGCTGGCCGTCCTTCTCCCGCAGCGACGCCTCCAGCAGGTAGGCGTCGCGCCGCACCGTCTCGGGTGCCTCGGCGTCGTCCTGGATATCGCCCAGCGCGGCATAGGCCTCGTCGGCGCGGCCCAGCTCATGCAGCACGTTGGTCGCACGCAGTTGCGCCAACCAGCGCTGCGGGCCGCCGGGCACGCCGCGGTACCACTCCAGCGCCTCGTCGTGCAGCTCCAGGAATTCGGCCACCTGCCCCAGCAGCAGCCGGCGCTGCGGATCCGGGCGCACGGCGTCTCGCGCCAGTTCGCCGTACAACGCCTTCAGCGCGTCGTTGTCTTCCGCGCGCGCCAGCAGCGAGGCGCGCAGCGCGTAGGTCTGGTCGTCCTGCGGACCCCGCGCGAGCGTGCGCTCGGAGCGGCCCAGTTCCCCCAGCGCGTCGTACTCGCTGGCCAGCGACAGGCGCAGGTCGGCGTCGTGCTCGGCCTGCGCATCGATCGCGGCCAACGCTTCCAGCGCCTTGTCCTTGTCGCCCGCCTCGCGCAACTGGCTGGCGCGCAGCAGCGCCACGCGCGGCTCGCCGGGGAAGCGCTCGACGACCTCGGCGACGATGCGCTCGGCAAGCTCCGGCGCGTCCACGCGCTGCGCCAGACCGCCGAACGCCAGCCACGCCTGCAACTGGGTGGGGATGGCGTCGCGGTCGATGAGGTACTCCAGCAGCTCGGCCGCCTGCTCGGGGTCGCGGGCACCGGCGCCGAGCACGCCCAGCGTCTGGCGCCAACCGTCCGGCGTCGCCATGAGCCGCAGGAGGTGGCGCCGTGCGGCGCGGTCCTGCCCGCGGCGCATTGCCAGGGTGGCCTCGGCAGCCAGAACATCGACCCCTTCGCCGCCCTGCTCGCGCCACAGCTCCAGGGCGCGCGCGGCGCGCTCCTCGTCCTTGGCCAGCAGGGCGATGCGTGTGGCGCGCTCGGACAGCACCGGGTCGCCCGCGGCTTCGGCCGCTTCCAGGTAACCCTTGGCGGCTTCGTCCAGCCGGCCGGCCTGCAGCGCGAACTCGGCCTGGAGCAGCGGCTCGAGCGCGCGCCCGAAGGGATCGGGCGCGGCCATCGTCGGCATCGAGATCGCGGCGAGCAGGGCGGCCGCCAGCACGGCGGCGCGGGGTCGGGACAGGGGCATCGGCATCACCAGGGACGGACGGCCCGTGCGACCGCTTCGGTGCGGCGGGCCGGGCCGGTAGAATGTGGGCTTCGGCGGCCAGCAGCTTATCGCAAGCGCCTGAACGGAATTGCCCCTCCCTCGTGACCCTGTTCGTACTCGGTATCAACCACCAGACCGCGCCCGTCGGGCTGCGCGAACGCGTGGCGTTTTCCGCCAACGCCGTGCCGGCCGCGCTGGCGTCGCTGCGTGCGCTGCCGCCGGTGCGCGAGGCCGCGTTGCTGTCGACCTGCAACCGCACCGAGATCTACGCGCTGGCCGACGACGACGGGCAGGCGCTGGCCGACTGGCTGGCGACCCACCCGGGCGACGTCGCGGCCATGGACGACGGCCAAGGGCTGCACGCCTACCTGTACCGCCACCGCGATGCCGACGCCGTGCGCCACCTGTTCCGGGTGGCGACGGGCCTGGACTCGCTGGTGCTGGGCGAGCCGCAGATCCTGGGGCAGGTGAAGGACGCCTGGGCGATCGCGCGCACCGCCGGCACGCTGGGCGGACGGCTGGACCGCCTTTTCCAGCAGGCATTCTCGACCGCCAAGCGCGCGCGCACCGACACCCGCATCGGCGCCAACCCGGTGTCGGTGGCCTCGGCCGCGGTGCGGCTGGCGCAGGAGTCGTTCGCCCGGCTGGAGGATTCGACCGTGCTGCTGGTCGGCGCTGGCGAGACCGTCGAACTGGCCGCGCGCCACCTCGTGCAGGCGCGCGCCAAGCGGTTGCTCGTCGCCAACCGCACCCTGACCCACGCGCAGGAGCTGGCCACGCGCCACGGTGGCGTCGCGCTGCCGCTGACCGAACTGGACAGGCACCTGCACGAGGCCGACATCGTGCTGTCGGCTACCGCCAGCCGCGAACCGATCCTGCAGCGTGCGCAGGTGGCCGGGGCGCTCGCCGCGCGCCGCCACCGCCCGATGCTGCTGCTGGACCTGGCCGTGCCGCGCGACATCGCCGCCGACGTGGCCGAGCTGAAGGACGTCTTCGTCTACACCGTCGACGACCTGGAGCGGGCGATCGAGGACAACCGCCGCAGCCGCCGCGAGGCCGCCGCCGAAGCCGAGGCCATCATCGAACTGCAGGTGGCGCGTTACGTCGAATCGCTGGCCGCCGGCACGCGCACCGAGCCGCTCAAGCGCCTGCGTGCGCATGGCGAGCTGGCCCGTGCCGAGACGCTGGCGAAGGCGCGGCAGCAGCTGGCCGCGGGCGAGTCGCCCGAGGCCGTCCTCGACTACCTCGCCCACACGCTGACCAACCGGCTGCTGCATGCGCCCACCGTGGCGCTGCGCGAGGCGGCGCTGACCGGCAACACGGAACTGGCGCGCGCGGCGGACCGCTTGTTCCCGGGCGGCCGGGAAACGGGGAACGAGGATTAGGGAAGCGGTGCATCCAGCTCCTCCGCGTTCGATCTCCCACTCCCCCATTCGCTGCCCCCGACCATGACCCCGACCCTGCGCCGCAAACTCGAAGCCCTCGCCGAACGCCGCGAGGAGCTCGAACGCCTGCTCGCCGACCCGGGCGTGGCGGCCGACGCCAACCGCTTCCGCAACCTGTCGCGCGAATTCGCGCAGCTCGAACCGCTGGCCACCGCGCTGGCCGACGAGGCGCGCGCGCGCGACGACCTCGCCGCCGCGCAGGCGATGCGGAGCGACCCTGAACTGCGGGAGCTGGCCGAGGAAGAGATCGCGGCCGCCACCACGCGGCTCGAGGAGCTCGACGCGCAATTGCTGGCGCACCTGGTGCCCCGCGACCCGCGCGACGAGGGCGACATCTACCTGGAAGTGCGCGCCGGCACCGGCGGCGACGAGGCGGCGATCTTCGCCGGCGACCTGTTCCGCATGTACTCGCGCTACGCCGAGCGGCAGGGCTGGAAGGTCGAGGTCGAATCCGCCAACCCCGGCGAGCACGGCGGCTTCCGCGAGGTGATCGCGCGCGTGGAAGGGCGCGGCGCGTATTCGCGGCTGAAGTTCGAATCCGGCACCCACCGCGTCCAGCGCGTGCCGGAAACCGAGTCGCAGGGCCGCATCCACACCTCGGCCGCGACGGTGGCCATCATCCCGGTCGAAGCCGAGGGCGAGCCGATCGAGCTCAACGCGTCCGACCTCAAGGTGGATACGTTCCGCTCGTCCGGCGCCGGCGGCCAGCACGTCAACAAGACCGACTCGGCGATCCGCATCACCCACGTCCCCAGCGGCGTGGTGGTGGAAAGCCAGACCGAGCGCAGCCAGCACGCCAACCGCGACAAGGCCATGAAGCGCCTCGCCGCCATGCTGGCCGACGCGCAGGCCGCCAAGGCCGCGGCGGCGCAGGCCGAAACCCGCAAGCTGCAGGTCGGCAGCGGCGACCGCAGCCAGCGCATCCGCACCTACAACTTCCCGCAGGGCCGCATCACCGACCACCGCGTGGAGGGATTGACCCTGTACGACCTGCCCAACGTGCTCACCGGCGACCTGGACGCACTCGTCATGCGCCTGCAGCAGGAACACCAGGCCGACGAACTGGCCCGGCTTACGCACGACGCGTAAGGCCGGCTCGCCACTGGCGTTTAAGCTGCACGGATGGAGACGACTATCCGCCGCGCCGGCACCGCCGACCTCGACACCCTCGCCCCGCTGTTCGACCGCTACCGCGCGTTCTATACCGGCCAGGACGCGCCGGAGCAGTCGCGCGAGTTCATCGCCGACCGGCTTGCGAAGGCCGATTCGGTGGTGCTGCTCGCTGCGGATGCCGAAAGCGCGCTGGGCTTTGTCCAGCTGTATCCGATGTTCTCCTCGGTCAGTGCGGCGCGCGTCTGGGTACTCAACGACCTGTTCGTCGAGGCGCATGCCCGCCGGCGCGGCGTGGCGCGCGCGCTGCTGGAGGCGGCCGAAGCCTTCGCGCGCGACGACGGTGCGCTGCGGCTCGAACTGGAAACCGATCCCGACAACCGCGCCGCCCAGACCCTCTACCGAGCCACGGGCTGGACGCCGTTCGACGGCACCCGCCGGTTCCGCCGCGCCCTGCGCCCGGCATGAGCGCGGCGATGCCCCCCGGCGACCCGCGCCCCGCCCTGCGCCAGCGCCTCCAGGCCAACCCGGGCGATGCGATCGCGTGGATCGTGCTGTCCGAACACGAACTCGACGCCGGCGACGCCGCGGCCGGCGAGGCCGCCTGCCGGCGCGCACTCGCACTCCAGCCCGGCCACCCCGAAGCGCTGGCCCGACTGGGCCGCGCGCAATGGATGCAGGGGCGGCGTTCGGACGCGGCCGACAGCCTGCGCATGGCCGCGGCGAACGCACCCGACCATCCCGGTATCGCGGTTTGGCTGGGCCACGTGCTGGAGGACGTCGGTGAAGCCGAGGCCGCGCTGGCGGCCTACGCCCACGCGCACGCCCTGCTTCCCGGCGATCCGCAGGTCGCCGCCTACCTGCTGGCCTGGCGGCGGAAGCTGTGCGACTGGCGCGACCTCGACCGGCTGGCCGCGCAGGTGCGCGAATCCGTCCGCCGTGGACAGGGCGCGGTGGAGCCGTTCGCGTTCCTGAGCGAGGACGGCACCCCGGCCGAACAACTGCAGTGCGCGCGCCTGCGCGCCGCCGCGCTCGCGCGGCAGGTGCGGCCGCTGCCGCCCGCACCGGCGCGCACACCGGGGCCGTTGCGGGTCGGCTTCCTGTCCAACGGATTCGGCGCGCACCCGACCGGGCTGCTGACGGTGGCCATGTTCGAGGCGTTGCAGCCGCTTGACGGCATCGACGTCCACCTGTTCGCACTCAATGCCGACGACGGCGGCGCCATCCGCCGCCGGTTGCGTGCGGCGGCACAACTGGTGGATGTGTCGGGCCATCCGCATGCGCAGGTCGCCGCGGCCGTCCGCGCAGCCGATATCGACGTGCTGGTCGACCTGCGGGGCTGGGGCGGCGGCGGTGCGCCCGAGGTGCTGGCCATGCGTCCTGCGCGCGTGCAGGTCAACTGGCTGGCGTACCCCGGCACGTCGGGCGCGCCGTGGATCGACTGGGTGCTGGCCGACGGCTTCGTGCTGCCGCCGGCGCCGGAGCCGCACTTCAGCGAGCGCGTGCTGCGGCTGCCGCGCTGCTTCCAGCCCTCCGACACGCGTCGCGCGCTGCCGCAGCCCGCCACGCGCGAGGCGTGCGGCCTGCCCGCCGACGGCGTCGTGCTGTGCTGCTTCAACAACAGCTACAAGCTGAATCCGGCCAGCGTCGACCGGGCGCTTGCGGTGCTCCGGCAGGTGCCGGGCAGCGTGCTGTGGCTGCTGTCGGGCCCGGGCCGGGCCGATGACCGGTTGCGGGCGCACGCGCGGGCCCGTGGCATCGATCCGGCGCGCCTCGTGTTCATGGCCAAGCAGCCCCACGCCGAGTACCTCGCCCGGCTGCAGCAGGCCGACCTGTTCCTCGACACCGGGCCCTACAACGCCCACACCACCGCGTCCGACGCGTTGTGGGCCGGGTGCCCGGTGCTGACACGGCCCGGCGACACCTTCGCGGCGCGCGTGGCCGGCAGCCTCAACCACCACCTGGGCATGGCATCGATGAACGTGGTCGACGATGCCGCCTTCGTGGCGCGGGCGGTCGAGCTGGCGCGCGATCCGGCCGCACTGGCCGCGGTACGCGGGGAGTTGGTGGCGCGACGCGAGGCGAGTGGCCTGTTCGACATGGACGGCTTCGCGGCGGATTTCGCCCAGGCGATGCACGCCATCGCAGCGCCCCTGTAGACATGGTTTCTGCCGCGATCTGAAGAGCCCAGCCCTTGTAGGAGCGACGTAAGTCGCGATGCTCCTCCTCCCACCGGTCGTCGAGTCGCGTCGGCGGTGGATCCCATCGCGACTTACGTCGCTTCTACAGGTTGCCGTTCTGGCGATCGCGGCTGAAGCCGCTCCTACAGGGGTGCGTGCCCGCCGTACACTTCGGGCCATGAGTACCGAACGCGATTTCATCCCCCTGCACCTGTGCGTGCTGACCGTCTCCGACACCCGCACCGCGGCCGAGGACACCTCGGGCGACTACCTGGTGCAGGCGCTGGGGGCGGCGGGCCACCGGCTCGCGGGTCGGGCGCTGTTGCCCGACGACCGCTACCGGCTGCGGGCGCAGGTGTCGCAGTGGATCGCCGACGATGGCATCGACGGCATCCTGGTCACGGGTGGCACCGGCTTCACGGGGCGTGACTCCACGCCCGAGGCGCTGCTTCCGCTGCTCGACAAGGAGATGCCGGGTTTCGGCGAGCTGTTCCGTTCGTTGAGCTTCGATGAGATCGGCACGTCGACGCTGCAGTCGCGTACATTCGCCGGGCTGGCCAACGGCACGTTCGTGTTCGCGCTGCCCGGGTCGACTTCGGCCTGCCGCACGGCGTGGGAGCTCATCATCCAGGCGCAACTGGACGCGCGCACCCGGCCCTGCAACCTCGCCACGCTGCGGCCGCGCCTGCGCGAACGCTGACGCACCCCACGCCCATGACGATCGCCAGCGCCACCTCCGTCCGTCCCGCACGCAGCGATGATGGCGAGGCGCTGGCGCGCATCTACAACCACTACGTCCTGAACACCTGCGTGACGTTCGAGACCGATGCGGTTACGGCCGGCGACATGGCCGCACGCATCCGGGAGACCCTGGACGCCGGGCTGCCCTGGCTGCTGGCCGAAGGACCCGACGGCGCGCCGCTCGGGTATGCCTACGCCTCGCGCTGGAAAGGGCGTTGCGCATACCGGCATACGGTCGAGTCCACCGTCTACCTGGATGCCGGCGCCGTCGGCCGCGGCATCGGCCAGCCGCTGTATGGCGCGCTGCTGGACGCGATCCGCGCCGGCGGCATGCACGCGGTCATTGGTGGCATCGCATTGCCCAATGCGCGCAGCATCGCGCTGCACCAGCGTCTGGGATTCCACAAGGTGGCGCACTTCGAGCAGGTCGGACGCAAGCAGGACCGGTGGATCGACGTCGGGTACTGGCAACGCCTGTTCTGACGGCCGTCGGTTGCCGCCGTCCTTTCGCACACGCCCTAGCGGATCAGGAAGCGTCCTTCGGCCGGCATGTCATCGGGCGTGCCCGAGTCGCGCTCGACCCGATCAACGCGTGCCTGCGGCGGGCCTTCGTGCAGCCACGCCCGCAGGGCTTCGATGGCTTCCTCGCTGCCCTGCGCGACGACTTCCACCCGGCCGTCGTCCAGGTTGCGTGCATAGCCCTCAAGGCCCAGTGCCTGCGCGGTGTCACGGGTGCTGGCGCGGAAGAACACGCCCTGCACGTGGCCGCTGACGAGGAAGCGGGCGATGCTCACGATTCGACCTCTACCCCGGTCGGCGCCGGACCACCGGCCTCGGCGATCGCCTCCTCGATCTCGCGCGCCGTCACCGGGCCCAGCACCTTGTGCGCGACTCGACCGTCGGGCGCGATCAGGTAGGTCATGGGCAGTCCGCGCGGGGTGTCGAAGTCCTCCGGCGGCGCGGTCACGTCCAGCACGGCGATGGGATACACCACCGGGTGCTTGTCGAGGAAGGCGCGCATGTCGGCGTCGTCGATCTCCTCGTAGGCCAGTCCGACGACCTCGATGTGTTCGTTCATCGCGTCCAGCGCCGACAGCTCCGGCATTTCCTTCAGGCACGGCGCGCACCACGTCGCCCAGAAGTTGACCACCACCCACTTGCCGCGGTGGTCGGCCAGGTCGTATGTCGCTCCATCCAGCGTCGGGAGTGCTAGTCGCGGCGTGGCCGGCTCGCTGGCGTCTGCCTCGGGCGCTTCCTCCGGTGGCGCTTCGGCAGATGGCGTGGCCGCGGCCGGATCGGTGGTGGCCGCGGGCGTGGCGGCGTCATCGCCCCGGTCGCAGGCGACGAGCGCCAGTGCGAGCACGCACGCCAGGGTCAGGGGGGCTACGGCCCGGGTTGCAGACGGCATTCTCAGTCCTCGTCGGGGGCGTGGATGGAGCCCACGCGGCGCTTGAGCAGCGCGCGCAGCGGGATGCGGAGTTCGTCCAGGGCTTCGATCGCCGAGTGTCCCAGTGGATCGTCCTTGCACGGCAGGTGCACCTCGGCGATCGGCACGCGCAACTGGCAGGCTTCGTACAGCTCGGCCATGGTGAGTTCGTCCAGGTCGCGCGCCAGCAACCACTCGCCGTCCTCGGCGCGGCGGACCACGGCGATCTCCTCCAGCTGCGCCAGCATGTCCTGCACCAGCGCATCGGTGAGGATCGGTTCGAGCCGCTGGATGCGGTCGGTGTGCAGGCCCTCGCCCTTGCGACGCGCCTCGCGGAAGCGGGCCAGCAGGCGCAGCAGCCCGTACATCTCGTAGCCGATGGGCAGGCGCAGGTGGACCGGCTGGTAGCGGAACGCCGACACCGCCGACGCCAGCGACGCGCCCAGCAGCACCGCCACCCAGCTCAGGAACACCCACAGCAGGAAGATCGGCACGAACGCCAGGCCGCCGTAGATCCGCGAGTAGTTCCCGAACGTGCCCAGGTAAACGCCCAGCGCCCACTTCACCAGTTCGAACAGCACCGTCGCCAGCAGGGCGCCCGCCAGCGCGTGCCGCCACTTGACCGTGCGGTGCGGCACGACACGGAAGATCGCCGCGAACGCCAGCCATTCCAGCGCCATCGGCGTGGCGCGCAGCACCGTGATTTCCAGCAGGTGGCCGGCCTGGGTGTCGAACACGGCCATGGCGAAGAACCGCGCCGAGATGGCGAGGCTGGCCGCTGCGATCAGCGCGCCCAGCGTCAGCACCGTCCAGTACACGAGGAAGCGGCCCAGCTTCGGACGCGCCGCCTTGACCCGCCAAATCCGGTTGAACGTGGTCTCCACGCCGTTGAGCGTGATCAGCAGCGATACCAGCAACGCGATCACGCCCGCCGCGGTGAGTTTCTCGGCATTGGCCGAGAACTGCTTGAGCACGCCTTCGACCGAGCGCGCCGACGTCGGCACGAAGTTCGAGAAGATGTAGTCGCTGAGGCGATCGCTCCAGTCGGCAAAGCCCGGGAACGCGGCCAGCACGCCAAACACCACCATCGACAGCGGCACCAGGGCGAACACCGTGGTGTACGACAGCGCGCCGGCGGCCTGGAACAGGTTGTCGTCGAGCACGCGGCGCGCGACGAAGCGGTAGAAGGTGGTCAACCGGGCGCGGTCGCGCAGCCGGTCGTGCAGGTGGTTGAAGGTGTCGCGCGGCGTCATCGGGCCGAGGTTAACCGATCGTCCCGGCCGGCAACGTCGTGCCCGGCGGTATCCTTGCCGGCCTGAAGCGGAGGTCGCAATGGTCGAGATCCTGGTGCTCTATTACAGCCGCGGCGGTTCGGTGGCGCGGCTGGCGCGCCAGGTCGCGCGTGGCGTGGGCGAAGTGCCCGGTGCGACCGCGCGCGTTCGCACGGTCCCTCCGGTCGCGCCCGTCACCCAGTCGGCCGCCCCGCCGGTGCCCGAGGACGGTGCACCGTACGTCGAGCCGCGGGACCTGGACGAATGCGCGGGCCTGCTGCTCGGCAGCCCCACCCGGTTCGGCAACATGGCCGCGCCGCTCAAGCACTGGCTGGACGGGCTGGGCGCGCAATGGGCCAGCGGCACGCTGGTGGGGCGCCCGGCCGGCGTGTTCACCTCGACGGCGACGCAGCACGGCGGGCAGGAGTCGACGCTGCTGAGCATGCAGGTGCCGCTGCTGCACCACGGCTGCCTGATCGTCGGCATTCCCTACACCGAGGCCGCCTTGCATCGCACGCGCGACGGCGGCACGCCGTATGGCGCCAGCCATGTCGCCGGCGACAGCGACGACCCGCAGCCCAGCGATGACGAAGCCGAACTGGCGCGCGCGCTGGGCCGACGCGTGGCGCAGATCGCGGTGCGGCTCGCATGACGGGCGTCGCGGTCACGCCCTACCGCGGCTCCCGCCTCACGCTGGTGGCATCGCTGGTGGCGCTGGCGGCACTGTATGTGGCGTGGTTCGCCCTGCACGATGCCAGCACGACGGTCCTGGCGTTCACCGCGGCGCCGCCCGCACTGCTCGCCATCGCGACGGCGCTGCGGCTGCGCACGGCCGGCTTCTGGGCCGCGGTGCTGGCGCTGGCCTGGTTCTGCCACGGCGTGATGACGGCCTGGTCGAGCGCCGACGAACGCGTGCTAGCAATGCTGGAAACCGCGCTGGCGGTGGTCATCGTGTTCGCGGCCAGTTGGCCCGGCCTGCACGCGCGGTTCGGACGGCGAGGTTCGTGAGGGCCGGCGCTTCCGACGGCGGCCTATAATCCACGCCCTCCCCGAAGCACCGGCCGCAGCACTCCATGGACCAGCTCTGCATCGTCACCACCGGCGGCACGATCGACAAGATCTACTTCGACGACAAGTCCGACTTCCAGGTCGGCGAGCCTCAGATCGGCCGCATCCTCGACGAGCTGGGCGTGGCGTTCCGCTACAGCGTGATCCCGATCCTGCGCAAGGATTCGCTGCACCTGGATGATGCCGACCGCGAACTGCTGCGCGCGACCATCGCCGCCCAGCCCGCACGCCACGTGCTGGTGACGCACGGCACCGACAGCATGGTCGAGACCGCCAAGGTGCTGGCCTCGATCCCTGGCAAGACCATCGTGCTGACGGGCGCGCTCAACCCGGCCCGCTTCCGCGGCTCGGATGCCGAGTTCAACATCGGCACGGCGGTCGGTGCGGTCCAGTCGCTCCCCGCCGGCGTCTACATCGCCATGAACGGCCGCATCTGGGACCCGGCCAAGGTGCGCAAGAACGTCGACGCCAACCGGTTCGAAGCGCTGGGCTGATCCTCCGGGCGGCGGCATCGCGCCCGCCCGCTCCAATCGACGCTTCTTGATGGGCACGTACAGAGCGCCGTCTCCTGTCGCCTGACGTCCGCCGCCCCGGCCGACGTCTCCACCCGCTCCGTCAATTCCCGGACACAAAAAGACCCCGGCCGAAGCCGGGGTCCAAGGTGTCGCGATGACTCGGATCGAGTCCGTTCGATCAGACCACTATCAGAACGTGATGCTCCAGCTGTTGATGTAGCCGGTGTCGCCGTTGTAGTTGTCGTTGACGCGCAGCTTCCAGGTGCCGTTGAGAGCTTCGCTGGAGAGGTTGAGCGTCGCGGTGCCGATGATGTTGTTGGCGCTGCCGCCGGAGCGGTTGTGGATGTTGTAGATCGAGCCGTCCGGCGCGACCACGTCCACCCGCAGGTCACCCTTGTAGGTGTGGCGGATGTCGACGGCCACCGGCACGCTGCTCGGGGCATTGCCGCTGCGGCCGGACACCGTGATCGGGCTTTCGACGGTGGAGTTGTCGGAGATCGTGTAGTCGCCGCTGTTGGTGTAGGTCTGCGGCTGGCCACCACCACCGCCGGTGTCGTAGTTGCCGACCAGGCTGACGCCGGAGAAGCTCGAGTAGGCCTTCACGCGGACGTAGTAGGTGCCGGCGCTCGGAGCGGCGATGGTGCAGGTCTCGTTGTTGCCGTTGAGGTACGGACGGCAGGTGTAGGTCGTGTCGGTCGGCGCGCTGCCGAACCGCACGTAGAGATCCGCATCACCCGTGCCACCGGACATGGTGAACGTCAGGTTGGAAGCACCCGACGGCACGGCCATCGTGTAGTTCAGCGAGTTGCCGGTGCTGGCGGACAGGCCGGTCTTGGCCACGCCCTTGGTCAGCACGGTGTCGCCGGGCTCCGGATCCGGATCCGGGTCGGGGTTGCCACCCGAGACGGCATCCACCGCGGCCTTGGCATTGATGATGCCGGCACCGCACCCGCCCGAGCAGCTGCCCGGCAGCGCGCGCGCGGTGTCCTTCAGGACCTGCTCGACCTGCGCCGGGGTCAACGGCGACGGTGCGGCGGCCTGCATCAGCGCGACCACGCCCGCCACGTGCGGTGCGGCCATGGAGGTGCCGTTGTAGTTGGCGTAGCTTTCCGAGCCCGGGCCCTGGCTGCCGCTGTTGAGCGTGGACTGGATGTTCACGCCCGGCGCGGACACGTCGATCAGCGAGCCGTAGTTGGAGAAGCTGGCGCGCGAGCCGTTGATGTCGGTGGCAGCCACCGAGATCACGCCGTTGCAGTTGCCGGGGGTGAAGCCCGAGACATTGGCGTTGCTGTTGCCGGCGGCCACGACGACGGTGGTGCCGCGCGAGATGGCGCCGTTGATGGCGTTCTGCGTGGTGGTGCCGCACGAGCCGCTGCCACCCAGGCTCATGTTGATGACTTCGGCCGGGGTCGGGTTGGCCGGCACGCCGCTGACGCTGCCGCCCGAGGCCCAGATGATGCCGTCGGCAATGTCGGAGGTGTAACCGCCGCCACGGCCCAGCACGCGCACGTGCTGCACCTTGGCGCCGAACGCGGTGCCGGCGACGCCGTTGTTGTTGTTGGTAAGCGCCGCGACCGTACCGGCCACGTGCGTGCCGTGCCAGCTGGAGCCCTGGCCCTGGTAGTAGTCGCCCGGATCGGCCGGGTTGTTGTCGCGACCGTTGCCGTCACCGCCAACGGTGGCGTCGCTGATCATGTCGTAGCCGGCAATGGTGTTGCCGTTGAGGTCGCTGTGGCTGGTGCTGCCGGTGTCGAGCACGGCGACCACGATGCCCTGGCCGGTGGAGACATCCCACGCCTGGTCGGCGCGGATGCCGCCGGTGGCGTTGAAGTAGCCCCACTGCTGGCTGTAGCGCGGGTCGTTGGGGGTCAACAGCGGCTGCAGCAGCTGGTCGACCTCGACGTACTCGACGTTCGGATCGGCGGCAAACTGGCGCATCAGCGCGGCGGCCTCGACGCGGTCCAGCTTGCGGCTGGCCGTGACGACGTCGGCGCCGGTGCCGATGCGACGCAGGCGCTGCAGGCCCAAGGCCTTGCCGCCGCGGGCAGCGGTGGCGGCGCGGTTGAGCGCGGTGTTCAGCGACGCCGTGCTGGTCTGCGGCGCGCTCCCCTCGCGGTACTTGACGATGAAGCGGTCGTGGGTCGGCGCGGACTGCAGCCCGGCCATGTTGACCCGGTCCGCGGCCAGGGCCGAGGTGGACGCGAGCGCGAGCGTAGTGGCTGCGGCCAGCGCGCGGACGCGCAGACCCGAATGGTGCTTGGACATCAGTGAAACCCCCGAAGACTTTCGTGATGTGTGCCGCTGGATGCGGCGAAAACCGGCATGGCCGATGGAGCGTTCTGGCCCCTGGCATGGCGGCAGGAACTGACGCGTTGCGTCAGGACATCGACGCTACGTGACGGTTCATGTGAAGTTCAAGTTGCGGCCGCAGCAATTTCACACTTCAAAATGTGACTTAAGTCTCATTTTTGTGGATTGCCATGCCAAAAGTCATGATTCGGCCGTAAAGCGGTCATAGGCCGCTTCCCGCCAGATCCGGCAAACAGCCGCCCGTTCCGACCGGCTGGCCGGAGACATGAATGGGGGGCCTTCGGGGTGCCGTCGGGAGGTGCTGCGTGCGGCGCTGGCCGCTCAGAGCATCCCGGTCTCGAGACGCGCCGATTCGGACATCATCGTGCGGTTCCACGGCGGGTCGAACACGAGTTCCACGTCCGCTTCCGCCACCGTCGGGATCATCTCCAGCTTGTCGCGAACGTCGGCGACGAGGATGTCGCCCATGCCGCAGGCCGGCGCGGTCAGGGTCATCTTGACCTCGATGGTGCGCTGACCGCCCTCGCCCGTCGGCAATACGCGGGCCTCGTACACCAGGCCCAGGTCGACCACGTTGATCGGGATCTCGGGGTCGAAGCAGGTGCGCAGCTGCTTCCAGACGAGCTGTTCGACCGCCTCGTCGTCCGCGCCTTCCGGTAGCTGCAACGGCTCGGGCGGCTCCTTGCCGATGGCGTCGGCATCCCGCCCGGCGATGCGGAACAGATTGCCCTCCACGAACACGGTGTAGCTGCCGCCCAGCGCCTGCGTGATGTAGCCGACGCTGCCGGCGGGGAGGTTGACCTCCTCACCCTGGGGCACGAGTACGGCGGCGCAATCGCGCTCGAATCGGACGGGTTCGCTGCTGCGGGAATACATGCCGGAAACATTGGGGTGCCACCGATGGGCACAAGACCGCCATTGTAACGGGCTACGCCGGCTATCCTGTCGCGCTGCCCCTGACGAGACTGCCCCCCCTGTCCATGACCGCCTCCGTTCCCCGCCCCGCCGAGGCCCGCCGATCCGCGCGTGGTGTCGGCTGGATGTCGTGGCTGCTGCTGTCGGTGGCAGTGCTGGGCTTCGCTGCGGTGTGGGTGCTGCTCGGAGCCAATACCGGCCGCCAGCACAGCTGGATGGCCGTGGTCGCCGCGCTCGATGTCGCCTGGGTCCTGCGCCTGGGCGGATGGCGCCCGGGCGCGCTGCGGTTGGCGCTGGGTGTCGTGGGCACCGCGACGGCCATTGCGTTGGCCAACTGGTGGCTGATCGCAGCCCACCTGGGCGCGATGCTGGGCCTGCAGCCGTGGGAGTCGGCGGTGCGCCTCGGCTCCGGGCTGGCGTGGACGCTGGCGCAACTGGCCAACGGCGCCGCGGACCTGGCGTGGATCGCGGTGGCGCTGGTGGTCGCGGCGGTCGCCTCGCGCTGACCTGGCGTCGCGGGCTCAGTGCCCGCCGTCGAGCGCCTTGAGTTCGCTGACCAGCGCCGCGGCCATGTCGGCGCCGTCGCCATACAGCATCCGCGTGTTGTCGGCGTAGAACAGGGCGTTCTCGATGCCGGCGAAGCCGGTGCCCTTGCCGCGCTTGATGACGATGGTGTTGCGCGAGTTCACCACGTCCAGGATCGGCATTCCATAGATCGGGCTGGCCGGGTCGGTTTTCGCCACCGGATTGACCACGTCATTGGCGCCGATCACCAGCGACACGTCGGTGGTGACGAACTCCGGGTTGATGTCGTCCATGTCGGCGATCAGGTCGTAGGGCACGCCCGCCTCGGCCAGCAGCACGTTCATGTGGCCGGGCATGCGGCCGGCCACCGGGTGGATGGCGAACTTCACCTTCACCCCGCGCTCGACCAGCCGCTGGGTGAGTTCCCATATCTTGTGCTGCGCCTGCGCCACGGCCATGCCGTAGCCGGGCACGATCACGACACGCTCGGCGAAGGCCATCATCGCCGCCACGTCCGCGGCCTCGATCGGCTTCTGGCTGCCGGCGATCTCCTGTGCCGTACCGCCGCCCCCGAAATTGGAGAACAGCACGCTCTTGACCGAGCGGTTCATCGCCTTGGCCATCAACCGCGTCAGCAGCATGCCCGCGGCGCCGACCATGGTGCCGGCGATGATCAGCGCCGGGTTGCCCAGCACGTAGCCCTCGAACGCCACCGCCAGGCCCGTCAGCGCGTTGTACAGCGAGATCACGACCGGCATGTCCGCGCCGCCGATCGGCAGCGTCATCAGCACGCCCAGCGCCAATGCCAGTGCGAAGAACACGATGATCGCCGTGAGGTCCAGCGTCTGCACGGCGATACCACCGGCGACCACCATGGCCACGAACACCGCGCCGTTGAACCATTGCTGGCCCGGGAACACCACCCGCCGGTCGAGACGGCCGTCGAGCTTGGCCCATGCGATCACGGAGCCCGACAGCGCCACCGCGCCGATCGCCCCGCCCAGCACGGCCAGCAGCACCGTCACGATCGACGGCTGGAAGGCGGCGAGGTCCGGTTGCAGGCCGCGCAGGGCCACGTCGCTCTGTCTGGCCGCGGACCAGCGCAACAGTTCGACCGCACCGATCGCCGCCGCCGAGCCGCCGCCCATGCCGTTGTAGAGCGCCACCATCTGGGGCATGTCCGTAATGGCCACGCGCTTGCCCGACACCCAGGCCAGCACCGTGCCCAGTACCAGCGCGATCACGATCAGCTCGAGGTTGTGCAGCCCCGGCAGCAGGAACGTGGCCGCCGTGGCGATCAACATGCCCCAGCCGGCCCACTGGATGCCGCTTCGCGCGGTCGCCGGCGAGGCCATGCGCTGCAGGCCGAGCAGGAACAGCGTGGCGGCAACGAGGTAGCTGGCACTGGCCAGCAACACCGCCCCGCTCACGCCTTGTCTCCGGGCTTGGCGGCGGGTTTGCGGCTGGACTTGAACATCTCCAGCATCCGTTCGGTCACCACGTAACCGCCGGCGGCGTTGCCCGCGCCCAGCAGCACCGCGATGAAGCCGACGACCTTTTCGGCCGTCGTGTCGGCATGCCCCAGCACCACCATCGCCCCGACCAGCACGATGCCGTGGATGAAGTTCGACCCGGACATGAGGGGCGTGTGCAGGATCACCGGCACCCGCGAGATGATCACGTGGCCGGCCACCGCGGCCAGCATGAAGATGTACAGCGCATCCAGGCCTTCGATCATCTCGCCTCCGGTGCATCACGCGGACATGCGCAGGGTGGTTCACGCATGCCGGCATCATAACCGCGGCCTGAATGCCGCCAAGGGGTGTCAACCGGGGGCAGCGACGTGCGTTATCCACGCTTGCAGCCGGGTGGCGGCGCTTCGGCAGGGACAGTGCGGGATGGACACGATCCGAGTTGCAAACACGGGGGCATGGCCATCCCCACCTGATTGCACCGTGGTGCACCCATGCCCGGGCCGGCACTGACAGGCGACCGGTATGCTGCAGCGCGTGTCAGTCGATGACGATTCCCACCCCATGCCCGCGGCTGCGTCCGTGGAGGCCGAGACGGCCGGGCCCGCGCCTGCGCTGTCGCTGGACGCGTTCCTGGCGGGGGTCGAGGTGCGCGCATTCCGTTTCGCCGAGATCGGCCTGCGCCAGCGCGACGACGCGTTGGACGCGGTGCAGGACGCGATGATGAAGATGCTGGCCTACGCCGACCGCCCCGCCGCGGAATGGACGCCGCTGTTCTGGAGCATCCTGCGCAGCCGCATCGTCGACATCCAGCGCCGGCGTTCGATGCGCCTGCGCTGGTTCGCCCCGCCGCCGGACGACGACCGTGGCGGCACCATGGACTGGGCGAACGACCCGGCGCCCGGGCCGGGGCGCACCCACGAGGGCAAGGAGGCTTACCGGCAACTGGCCGATGCGCTGGACCTGCTGCCTCGCCGGCAGCGCGAAGCCTTCAGCCTGCGCATCCTGGAAGAACTCGACGTCGCGACGACCGCGCGCGTCATGGGCTGCAGCGAAGGCACAGTCAAAACCCACCTCTCGCGCGCACGCGATGCGCTGCAACGGCACCTGGAACCCTGGCAATGAACACCCGACCCCCAAGCCCACCCGACACCGACACGGCGTTCGACCAATCGATGCGGCAGCGGTACGCACAGGCGTTGCAGGCGCTGCCGCCGTCGACCGCAGGCGCCCTGCGGGCCGCACGGCGCACGGCGCTGGACCCGGCGTCGCACGCCCGTAGCCCCCACCCGGCCCTGCGATGGGCCGGCGCGTTCGCGACCGTCGCCGCGTTGGCGCTGGGCCTGCGCTTCTTCGAGGACGAGCCGGCGACCGCACTCACGCAGCAGGTGGCGGCGGTGGATGCCGACGAGTTCGACGCCGCGATCGGCGCGCTCGACGAGAACCCCGATCTGTATCTGTGGCTGGCCGCGAACGACGACCTGCCCCCGACCCCGGAGCCGTGACATGCCGTTCCCCTCTTTCAAGCTGCACCTGGTGCCGCTCCTGATCGGCCTGGCTGCACTGGCCGGGCCGGCTGCCGCGCAGTCCGAAGCATCGACCACGCCGTCCGACACGTCTTCGTTGCCCACGTGGGAGCGCCTGACGCCGGAACAGCGCGAACGCCTCATCACGCCGCTGCGCGATCGCTGGAACAACGAGCCCGACGCGCGTGCGCGGATGCTGGCGCACGCGCAGCGCTGGCAGGACATGACGCCCGAAGAGCGCAGCAGGGCGCGCTCCGGGATGAAGCGCTGGCGCCACATGGACCCCGAGCAGCGCGAGCAGATGCGGGCCCTGTTCGCACGCATGCGCGCGCTTCCGCCGGAACAGCGCGCGACGCTCAAGGCCCAGTGGCGCGCGATGACGCCCGAGCAGCGACGTGAATGGGTCGATGCCAATCCGCCGCCCCGGGAGGGCCGGCAGGACCGTTGACGGTCAGGCCGTCGGCGCGCGCTCCGGCCAGACGGTCCGGGCCAGCAGTTCGTCGTCCCAGTCGTAGGCCAGTTGCCCGTCGCGGATAAACAGCGACACGAAGTTCAACACGTTGCGCGCGTACATCTCGCTCGCATGCAGGGCGCCGCGGCTGGCCAGGTCCACCGGTCCGGCGATGGTCACGCCGCCGTGTTCGATGGTTTCGCCCGGAGAGGTCAACTCGCAGTTGCCGCCGCTCTCCGCCGCGAGGTCGACGATGACGCTGCCGGGCTTCATGCCCGCGACCATGTCCGACCCGAGGATGCGTGGCGCGGGACGCCCCGGCACCGCGGCGGTGGAAATCACGACGTCGACCTGTCGCAGGTGCGCAGCCAACCGGCGCTGCTGTTCCGCCCGCTCCTCGTCGGTCAGCGCGCGCGCGTAGCCGCCCTCGCCTGACGCCGACACGCCCAGGTCGAGGAAACGCGCGCCCAGTGATTCGATCTGCTCGCGCGTTTCCGGCCGCACGTCGAACCCCTCGACCTGCGCGCCCAGGCGGCGCGCCGTCGCGATCGCCTGCAGGCCGGCCACACCGGCCCCGATGACCAGCACGCGCGAAGGCCGGATGGTGCCTGCGGCCGTGGTCAGCATCGGAAAGAAGCGCGGGGCGAGCTGCGCGGCCAGCAGCGTGGCCTTGTAGCCGGCCATGCCCGCCTGTGAACTGAGCACATCCATCGATTGCGCGCGAGTGGTGCGCGGCAGTCGCTCGAGCGGAAACACGTGCAGGCCCCGGGCGCGGATCGCCGCCGACCGTTCGGCGTCGGCATCCGGGGCGATCAATCCGACCAGGGCGGCACCCTCGCGCATCCGCATGAGGCGTTCCGGCACCGGTGGCCTGACGCACAGCAGCACGTCGGCCGCGTCCAGCACCGTGTCGGCGCTGTCGTGCAGGTGAGCACCGGCCTCTACGAACGCCTCGTCGGCAAACCCCGCCAGGCTGCCCGCCCCTCGTTCGATCGCGACCCGGGCGCCCGCGGTGACCAGCTTGCGGCAGGTCTCGGGCGTGATCGCGACGCGACGCTCGCCGGGCGCGGTTTCGGCGGTCACGCCGACGGTCAGGGCAGGAGGTGCCTCGGTCATGCGATGTCCTTGTGCGCCGACGCCGGACGGGCGACTCGCCAGATCCTAGCGAATGGGCGCGGCGCGTGCGACGAGGGCCCTTCGAGGCGCTACCGCCTGAGACGCGGCCTGAAGGGCGACCCGACCGGGCCGCGGCCGATCAGTGTTGGCCGACGGCCTTGTCCAGGCGCTGGCGGACCTGCCGCATCGCCTCGTCGAACGCGGTGCTCTCGGTGCCCAGTACCAGGCGCCCTGCGGTGGCCAGCACGGCCAGCTCATCGACCGAGGCGGCCAGCACGCGCATGCCGCGCCGGTTGACCAGCAACATGCGCGAAGTCAGCGGGCTGATCCATGCGACCTTCGCGGGCACCACTTCGCCCTGGGTGTCTGTCAGCCGGACCCAGTCACCCGCCTTCAGGCCGCGCAGCAGCTCGACCAGTGTCCCGTCGGGCTCACCGGCTCCGGTCGCGCCGGACAGCCACACGCGACGCTCCTCGGCGCCTTCGTCCTCGGCCTCGCCCGCGCGGGGCGGCGGGGCTTGCACATTGCGCGGGCGGTCGGGCGTCGCCAGGGCATGGACCAGCCCGGCCAGTGCATGCCGCGCGGCGCTGTCGTCCAGTCCCGAACTCGCCAGGCACTGCACGATCGCAGGCTCCAATGCCAGCAGGTGGTCGGCCAGCTCCTTGCCTCGGTTCTCGGCGGCCAGGCGGTCGGCTTCCAGAAGGGCGTCGCCCAGGTTGAAGGCTTCGGCCTGGCGCGCAGGCTCGTCGCCTTCGCGAAGCACGGTCTGGACGACGTGATGGCGCCAAGGCTCGGCCAGGAAGTCGGCGACGGCACGCGTCATCCGCTGACCCTTCAGCCGGTCGATAACCGCGCTGTCGGCGGCGGCGCGCGCCGAGCCCAGGCGCTCGCGGCCCATGGTGGCCTTGACCGCACGCTGCTCCTGCAGGTCGACGCGGCGGCGTTGCTGGCTCAGCAGCGCATCGAGCTCGGCATGCGCCAGCTCGAACACGGCCATGTCCTCGTTGTACTCGGCGACGATGCGCTGCGAGGCGGCGGCGGCGCGGTCGAGCAGCTCGCGGTCCTGCGGCGTCGTGGCCTGGTTGCCCTCGCAGGCCTCGGTGATGGCGTCCAACAGCTTGCGCGCGGGGTGGTCCTGCGCAACGAAGACGCTTTCATCGCTCAGCGCCACCTTGACGTACGGCAGCACGAGGCGCGCGTAGAGCCGGCGGGCGCGGTCCTGCAGCGAATGGCTGCGGAACAGGGAATCGAACAGCAGTGCCACCAGGTCGATGGCGTCCTCTTCCTGCGCGCTGAAGCGGGTCTGGTCGGGGTTGAGCCCGATCCGCCGCGCGCCGTCGGTGAGGTGATCGCGGATGGTGTCGGCGAGGCGGCCGGATCCGGCCAGCGCACGGGCGAATGCATCCGGTGGCTCGTGCTGCATCATCGAGGCGACGCTGAGCATCTCGTCGATGCGCATTTCGCGGGTGGCCGTCGATGCTGTCGCAGCGGGGGCCTTTGCCGCCGGACGCGCCGGACCGATGCCCTGCTGCTGGAGTCCTTCCCGCCAGGTCTGCAGCAGGCTGCGCAGGTCGGCCAGTTCCTGGGCGACGTGTTCGCGCAGTTCAGCCTGCTGGGCCGGCTGTGCCGGAGCGGGTGCTGCGGGTTGCGGCGCGCCCGTGGGTGCGTCGAAGCCCGACCAGCCCGGGTCCGGCGCACCGGTGGTCGCCGGGCGTTCGCGCGGCTCCACGGTATCGTGGACGAACCCCTGCGGCTGCGACGGGCGCGGTGCCTCGCGCGGCTGCGCCTGGGGGCTGGCGACCCCGTAACCGGCCGACGCCAGCAGCGTGTTGACGCGACCGTAGAAGTCGCCCAGCAGCATCGCCAGGTCC
The DNA here is from genome assembly GCF_020026895.1 of Novilysobacter selenitireducens. Lineage (GTDB taxonomy): Bacteria > Pseudomonadota > Gammaproteobacteria > Xanthomonadales > Xanthomonadaceae > Lysobacter_C > Lysobacter_C selenitireducens. The sequence goes on along the minus strand of NZ_JAINZW010000001.1, from coordinate 791,287 downwards.
TGCTCGTACTGGCGGAACATCAACGAACGCACGGACGGCGTGGGTTCGGTCTCGCGGAACGTTTCCACGAAGGCTGCGGCCAGGCGCTCCGGGCCGATCGGATTGACCTCGCCCGTCGTCCCAAGGGCCGCGCTGAGCGTGGTGAGCCGGCCGCGCAGCATCTCCAGCGGACGCTGGTAACGGGCCAGCACGGCCTCGGCCAGGCGCTGTCCCTGCAGCTGGAACTCGAGCTGGTCGTCTTCGATCAGGCCCAGCGGCAGGTCGCCGCGGTGGCGCACGCGCAGGCCACGGAAATCGTCGAAGCCCTGGGCAAGCTGCTGCCGGAACCGCATCGACAGCGTGGCGTTCTGCTGGCGCAGCATCCGCAGGGAGCCCAGGTCCTCGAAATGCCCCGGCCCCGCCATGCCATTGGCCACGGCATTGTCGAGCGTCTGCTCGACGCCACGGAACAGCATCCCCGGCAGGCTGCCGAGCTGCTCGACCGCGAGGCGCTTGATTTCCTCGAGTACGCGCAACGGCTCCATCGGAGTTGCGTTGACCACGCCAAGCGGGCTGTTCGACACGGGTGAATCCCCCCGGGGACTGGTGTGACGCGGACAGGTGACGCTGGGCGTCGCCTACGACACACGCGGGAGCATAGTGGCAAGATAGGTCAGCCAGCAGGCAAGTTTTCGATTATGTGACTGATGTCGCCAAAACTCCACGACGCAACTCTCCCCGGCCGCCCCGACAGCCTCCTGCTCCACGCCCTGGATGCCCGCCGGTCGGTCCCTGCCAAGCAGCTGGTTGACCCCGGCCCCGACCCCGAAACCCTGCTGCGGATGCTTCAGTCCGCCGTGCGCGTACCCGACCACGGCAAGCGGGTGCCGTTCCGCTTCCTGTCGATCGAGGGCGATGCCCGCACCGACCTGGGCGAGCGACTGGCCGCCCTGGCCTTGGCGCGGGACCCAAACGCCGCCGCCTCGGCGATCGAGAAGGACCGCCACCGCTTCACACATGCGCCCCTGGTGATCGTCGTCGTGGCCAGGCTGGGCCCGGACGAGAAGATCCCCGCGTCCGAGCGACTGCTGACCGCCGGCTGTGTGTGCTTCGCGCTTCTGCAGGCCGCACAGGGCTGCGGTTTCGGCGCGAGCTGGCTGACCGGCTGGCCGGCCTACGACCGCGAGGTGCTGGGCTGGCTCGGACTGGAGGCGAACGAACATGTCGCCGGCTTCATCCACATAGGCACCCCCAAACTGGAAGCCCCCGAGCGCGACCGTCCTGACGCGAGCGGTCTGCTGCAGCCGTGGACGGGCGCGTGAGCGGCGCACCCACGCTCTACCTGGTCGATGCCAGTCTTTATGTATTCCGCGCGTGGCACTCGATGCCCGACGAGTTCACCGATGCCGACGGCTGGCCGAGCAACGCGGTGCAGGGATTCGCGCGCTTCCTGATGGAGCTGCTGGACCGTGCCCGCCCCCAGCATGTCGCGGTGGCGTTCGATGAAGCGCTGGATTCGTGCTTCCGCAATGCCATCTACCCCGCCTACAAGGCCAACCGCGAGCCCGCACCCGAGGCTTTGAGGCGCCAGTTCGCGCACTGCAAGGCGCTGGTGGCCTCGCTGGGCCTGGCGGTGCTGGCGCATCCCGAGTACGAGGCCGACGACCTGATCGGCACCGCGACGCACGCCGCGCGGCGCCACGGGATGCGCGCGGTAATCGTCTCGGCCGACAAGGACCTGTCGCAGTTGCTGGCCGACGGCGACGAGCAATGGGATTTCGCACGCAACCAGCGCTGGGGTGCGGACGGCGTGCACGCGCGCCACGGTGTGCACGCGCACCAGATCGCCGACTACCTCGCCCTCACCGGCGATGCGATCGACAACATTCCGGGCGTGCCGGGCGTGGGCGCCAAGACCGCCGCCGCGCTGCTGGCCCATTTCCAGACACTGGATGCCCTGCTCGAGCGCATCGACGAAGTTCCTTACCTGCGCCTTCGTGGCGCGAGGGCCTGCGCCGAGCGCCTGCGCCTGCATCGCGAGCAGGCGCTGCTGTGCCGGCAACTGGCGACGATCGCGCTGGATGCGCCGTTGCCGCAGGGGGATGCACGCTTTGCCCGCGGCAACGCCGATGCCGCCGCGCTGGGCGCCCTGTGCGACCACCTCCGCTTCGGCCCGATGACGCGCCGCCGTCTGTACATGGCCGCGGGCCTGGACTTCGCGCCGCCCGGCGTCGCCAACGCCAACGCATGACCCCACGCGTCATCGCAAGCCGCTAGCATCGCCGCATGGACCACGACCCGACCGACACCGCCCCCGAACTCCTCTACGAAGGCGTCTGGCTGCGCATGCTGCGCCGAGGCCAGTGGGAATACGCCGAACGCACGCACGGCAATGGCATGGCGGTGATCGTGATCGCGGTGACGCCGGCCGACACCGTGCTGTTCGTCGAGCAGTACCGCGTGCCCCTGGGCGCGCGCACCATCGAGATGCCAGCCGGGCTGGTCGGCGACGACCACGCGCACGACACGTTGATCGACGCGGCGCGGCGCGAACTCGAAGAGGAAACCGGCTGGCACCCGGCGCACGTCGACGTGCTGCTGGTCGGCCCCACCTCCTCGGGCATGAGCAACGAACGGATCGCATTCGTCCGCGCCCGCGGGCTGACCCGCGTCGGCGAAGGTGGCGGTGTCGGCAGCGAGGACATCACCGTGCACGAGGTGCCGCGCGCCGAGGCACCCGCCTGGCTGATGCGCAAGCAGGCCGAGGGCTTCGAACTCGACCTCAAACTGTGGGCCGGGCTGTGGATGATCGAGCACAACCCGGACGGGTCGCGCGCGGAGCCCGTGTAGGGCTCGCCCTCGATTTTTGCGTATGGCCGCGTCCGCAAGCGACCCGCGAAAGGCGGACCGCTTGTAGGAGCGACGTGAGTCGCGATTCGTTGACTCCGGAAATGACGTGGTCGCGAGTCGCGTCGCTCCTGCATCCGTGCACCGGGGATCGCGGCTGAAGCCGCTCCTACAGTTCTGCGGCGCCGGTGCCTAGGCGAAGCGGTCCGTCGCCTCCACGAGTGCGTCGACGTTCTCGGCCTCGAACGCCGAGTGGCCCGATGCCGGCGTGATCACCAGGTCCGCCTTCGGCCACGCCTTGTGCAGGTCCCAGGCATTGGCGACCGGGCACACCACGTCGTAGCGGCCGTGCACGATCACGCCGGGGATGTCGGCGATGCGGCCGGCGTCGCGCAGCAGCTGGTCGTCGCACTCGAAGAAGCCGCCGTTGACGAAGTAGTGGTTCTCGATGCGCGCGAAGGCCAGCGCGAAGTGCGGGTCTTCGTGGCTGTGGGCGAAATCCTCATCCACGTGCAGGAAGCTGGTCGCGCCTTCCCAGACGCTCCAGGCCTTCGCCGCCTCCAGCCGCTCGGACTCGACCTCGGACGTGAGGCGGCGGTGGTAGGCGCCGATCAGGTCCTTGCGCTCGACCTCCGGGATCGGCTTGAGGTAGTGCTCCCAGGCGTCAGGGAACAGGCGCGAGGCGCCCTCCTGGTAGAACCACTCCAGCTCCCAGCGACGCAGCATGAAGATGCCGCGCAGCACCAGCTCGGTCACCTTGTCGGGGTGCTTCTGCGCGTAGGCCAGCGCCAGCGTCGAACCCCAGGAGCCGCCGAACACCTGCCAGCGTTCGACGTCCAGGTGCCGACGCAGGCGCTCGATGTCCTCGACCAGGTCCCACGTGGTGTTGTCGACGAGGTCCGCGTGCGGGGTCGAACGCCCGCTGCCGCGCTGGTCGAACAGCACGATCCGGTACTTGGCCGGGTCATGGAAGCGCCGCATCTTGTCGCTGCACCCGCCGCCCGGCCCGCCGTGCAACAGCACCACCGGCTTGCCGTCGGGGTTGCCGCACTGCTCGTAATAGAGCGTGTGGCGGTCGTCGACCTCCAGCGTGCCGGTGTCGAAGGGCTGGATCTCGGGATACAGGGTGCGCATGGCGGCCTCGGGTGCGGGGTGGCGGGCAGTCTATCGCGCGATGCGGTGGCGCCCGGCGTGCTTACGCCGGCCGACGGCCCAGCGTCACGCGGTCACGGCCTTCCAGGTCGCGCTCCGTCGCCACCTCGGAGAAACCGGCCGCGACCAGCAGCTCGCGCACGGCATCGCCCTGCGTCCAGCCGTGCTCCAGCAGCAGCCATCCACCCGGCACGAGGTGCCGGCCGGCACCGGCGACGATCGTGCGGATGTCGTCCAGGCCATCGCGCCCCGACGCCAGCGCGCTGCGCGGCTCATGGCGAAGGTCGCCCTGCCCCAGGTGCGGGTCGTCATCGGCGATATACGGCGGGTTGCTGGCAATGAGGTCGAACGTGGAACCCGCGTCGATGGCATCGAACCAGTGGCCGACGTGGAACGCGACATTGTCCAGCGCCAGGCGTTGCGCATTGCCACGCGCTACCTCGAGCGCACGCTCGCTGGCGTCGGTCGCCACCACGTGCGCGGCCGGTCGCTCGAGCGCGAGGGCAAGCGCGATCGCACCGCTGCCCGTGCCCAGGTCGAGTACACGCACATCGCCCGCGGACGGCAGCCGCTCCAGCGCCAGCTCGACCAGCCGCTCGGTATCGGCCCTCGGCACCAGCGTTGCCGGCGACACCGCCAGGTCCATCGTCCAGAATCCGCGGCGGCCGGTGAGGTATGCGACCGGTTCACCGGCGACCCGGCGGGCGACCAGCGCGTCGAAGCGCGCCAGCGTGTCGCCGTCGAGCATCTCGTCGCCGTGCGCGAACAGCCACGCGGTGTTCCGGCCCACCACGTGCGCCATCAGGTGATCGGCGTCGCCCGCGTCGCCACCGGCCTCGATGACCGACTGCCTTGCCCTGCGCACCGCCGCATCCAACCGTTCCATTGCGTCGTACCTCCGGTCCAGCCCGCCGGCCTGCCGGCGCGCACCACTGCGCCGGTTTCCTGCATGACGTTGATTTCCCGCACCCTCGCCATCCCGGCGCTCGCACTCGGCACGCTGCTGACCACCGGATGCGAGAGCCTGCTGTTCCGCTATGCCAATCGCGGCCTGCCGCCACCGGAAGCCAGCGTCGTGTACGCGCCCGACCGCGGCCTGCAGCTGGACATCTACCGGCCGCAAGGCATCAGCGAAGGTGCCGCGCCCACCGTGGTGTTCTTTTACGGCGGCGGATGGCAACGCGGGGAGCGCGGGCAGTACCAGTTCGTCGGCCGGCAGTTGGCGCGCCATGGCGTGCTGGCGATTGTCGCCGATTACCGCACGTTCCCGGAGGCGGTCTTCCCGGCGTTCGTCGACGACGGCGCGCGCGCGGTTGCGTGGGCGTCGATGCATGCGGGTGCCTACGGCGGCGACGCCCGGCGGCTGTTCGTTGCCGGGCACTCGGCCGGGGCGCAGATCGCCGCACTGCTGGGCACCGACCCGGTGTATCTCGACGCCCACGGGCTGTCGCCCTCCCAGCTGGCCGGGGTCATCGGGTTGGCCGGCCCGTACGACTTCGAGATCACCGGACGCTATCGCGACGTGTTCGGCCCGCCGTCGCAGTGGCCGCAGGCACAGGCCGTGCGCCATGTGACCGGCGATGAGCCGCCATTCCTGTTGATCCATGGCGAGGACGACCGCGTCGTGGAGGCGCGTGACAGCCGCCAACTGGCCCGGCGGCTGCGCGAGGCCGGCGGCGATGCGTCGGTGGTGATGCTGCCCGATGCCGGCCACAGCGCGCCGGTGCTGGGGCTGTACGACCCCAGGCGTGCGCCCGCGGTCCTGCCGGCGATCCTCGGATTCGTACGGGGCGGCGATCCAGACCGGGGTGCGGCCGTGGCACCCGGCACCCGCTGATAGGCGCCAGCCGCGTTTTCGCGGGCCGCCGCGGGCTGCCGGGGGATCGACCCGAGCATCGACTCGGGGCCAAGAACTCCCGCACGAGCCATAGCCGTTGGCGCGCATTCAGCGCCGAATGGACCGCACAGCGGTGGGGAAGGCGCTGCAAACACTGCGATCACCGCGAGCCAACGGCTTTCTGGCAAAGATGGATGACGCCCTTCGATAGTTTTTGACTATCTTAATGATTGCATACATCAATTTGATATATCGATTGGCGCTGACTATCATGGCGCTCGTTTTCCACCCTCCCTCCATATGCAAAGGAGTTTTTTGCGCATGTCTTTGATCAACACCAAGGTGCCCTCCTTCAAGGCCCAGGCCTTCCACAACGGCAAGTTCGTCGAGGTCAGCGACGAGACGCTGAAGGGCGAGTGGTCCGTCATCGTCTTCATGCCGGCGGCCTTCACGTTCAACTGCCCGACCGAGGTCGAGGACGCGGCCGACAACTACGACGAGTTCCAGAAGGCCGGTGCCGAGGTCTACATCGTCACCACCGACACCCACTTCTCGCACAAGGTGTGGCACGAGACCTCGCCGGCCGTAGGCAAGGCGAAGTTCCCGCTGGTCGGTGACCCGACCCACGCGCTGACCAAGGCGTTCGGCGTGCACATCGAGGAAGAGGGCCTGGCCCTGCGCGGCACCTTCATCGTGAACCCCGAGGGCGTCATCAAGGCCTACGAGGTGCACGACAACGCCATCGCCCGCGACATGAAGGAAGCGCTGCGCAAGCTGAAGGCCGCGCGTTACGTCGCCAACCACCCGGGCGAGGTGTGCCCGGCCAAGTGGAAGGAAGGCGAGAAGACCCTGTCGCCGTCGCTGGACCTGGTCGGCAAGATCTAAGTCCCACACGCGTATCCGGATGCCCGGGCGGTCCGCCGCCCGGGTACTCCGTCCGATTGCTTCCACTAGCGGCCTGGTCCGGCCGGCCTGACTCCCCCGGGCTCCCTCCCCAACGGGCCCGGCCGCTAGTGCAAGCAACCGGCTCGCCACCCGCTCTTCTAGACCGGCGGCGTTTGCTGCCGCACCGGTTCGTGGCCGCCAAACCGTTTCGCATCACCCCTACATGCCTTCGTGGAGCCCCACCCCATGCTCGACGCCAACCTGAAGTCCCAACTCTCGACCTACCTGGAGAAGCTCCAGCAGCCGATCGAGCTCGTGTCCTCGCTCGACGACGGCGAGAAATCCAGCGAGCTGGAAGCCCTGCTGCAGGACATCGCCTCGCTGTCGGACAAGGTGACCTACGAGCGCCGCGACGACGACGCGCGCCGCCCGTCGTTCGCCATCGCGCGTGCCGGCACGGACGTCGATGTCAGGTTCGCCGGCATTCCCATGGGCCACGAGTTCACCTCGCTGGTGCTGGCACTGCTGCAGGTGGGCGGCCACCCGCCGAAGATCGACACAGCCGTGCAGGACCAGATCCGCGACCTGGAGGGCACCTTCAGGTTCGAGACCTACATGTCGCTGTCCTGCCAGAGCTGCCCGGACACCATCCAGGCGCTCAACGCGATGAGCGCGATCAACCCGAACATCACGCACGTCGCCATCGACGGCGCGCTGTTCCAGGAGGAGGTCGAGGCCCGCGAGGTCATGGCCGTGCCGACCGTGTTCCTCAATGGCGAGCTGTTCGGCAACGGCCGCATGGAGGTGGAGCAGATCCTGGCGAAGCTCGACACCGGCGCCGCCGCGCGCTCGGCCGAGCAGATCAAGGCCAAGGCGCCGTTCGACGTGCTGGTCGTGGGCGGCGGCCCGGCCGGCGCGGCCGCGGCCATCTACGCCGCGCGCAAGGGCATTCGCACCGGCATCGCCGCCGAGCGTTTCGGCGGCCAGGTGCTGGACACCATGGCCATCGAGAACTTCATTTCCATGCCCTACACCGAAGGTCCCAAGCTGGCCGTCGCGCTGGAGCAGCACGTGCGCGAATACGAAGTCGACCTGATGAACCTGCAGCGCGCCAGCAAGCTGGTGCCGGCGCAGGAGCCGGGCGGGCTGATCGAGGTCCAGCTGGAAAGCGGTGCGTCGCTCAAGGCGAAGTCGGTCATCCTCTCGACCGGCGCGCGCTGGCGCCAGATGGGCGTGCCCGGCGAGGAGCAGTACCGCAACCGCGGCGTGGCGTACTGCCCGCACTGCGACGGCCCGCTCTACAAGGGCAAGCGCGTGGCGGTGATCGGCGGCGGCAACTCCGGCGTCGAAGCCGCGATCGACTTGGCCGGCATCGTCCAGCACGTCACGCTGGTGGAGTTCGACGCCAAGCTCCGCGCCGACGAGGTCCTGCAGCGCAAGCTGCGCAGCCTGAAGAACGTCGACATCATCACCAGCGGCCAGACGACCGAAGTGCTGGGCGACGGCAAGAAGGTGAACGGTCTGGTGGTCAAGGACCGCAACAGCGGCGAGTCGCGCACGATCGAACTGGAAGGCGTGTTCGTCCAGATCGGCCTGCTGCCCAACACCGAATGGCTCAAGGGCACGGTGGAGCTGTCCCCGCGCGGCGAGATCGTCATCGACGAGCGCGGCGCGACCAGTGTCCCGGGCGTGCTTGCCGCCGGCGATGCCACCACGGTGCCGTACAAGCAGATCGTGGTGGCGATGGGCGCGGGCAGCACGGCGGCACTGGGTGCATTCGACCACCTGATCCGCATGCCGGCCGCGCTGGCCGAAGCCGCGTAAGGCGGGCGACCCGCATGGCGGCCGGGACGACCAGCGGCGTATCGCTCCTTTCGCGGCGATACTCGCCCCGCGTCTCCATCGGTGCGCCCACATGAACCTGCGCGACCTGAAGTACCTCGTCGCCCTGGCCGACCACAAGCATTTCGGCCGGGCGGCGAACGCCTGCTTCGTCAGCCAGCCCACCCTGTCGACGCAGATCCGCAAGCTCGAGGACGAGCTGGGCGTGTCGCTGGTCGAGCGCGCGCCGCGCCGGGTGATGCTGACCCCGGTGGGGCGCGACATCGCCGAGCGCGCGCGCAAGATCATCAGCGACGTCGAGCAGATGTCGGAGATCGCGCGCCGCAGCCAGGACCCGGAAGCCGGCACCGTGCGGCTCGGCCTGTTCCCCACGCTCGGCCCCTACCTGCTCCCGCATGTCGTCCCCAGCCTGCGTCGGCGCTTCCCGCGGCTGGAGCTGCTGCTGGTGGAGGAGAAGACCGACCAGATCCTGGCGCGCCTGCGCGATGGCCGGCTGGACGCGGGCATCCTCGCCCTGCCGATCCACGACGACCAGTTGCACGTCGAGCCGTTGTTCGACGAGCCGTTCCTGCTGGCGGTGCCGCACGACCACGCGATGGCCGGACGCGCGGCGCTCGAAGTGGACGACCTCGACGACCAGCACCTGCTGCTGTTGGAAGAAGGCCACTGCCTGCGCGACCAGGCGCTGGACGTGTGCCGGCTGTCGGGTGCGGACGAGCGCGACGGCTTCCGCGCCACCAGCCTGGAGACACTGCGGCAGATGGTCGCCGCGGGAGTCGGCATCACCCTGCTGCCGATGCTGGCCGTGCAGCCGCCGGTGCCGGCCTCGCCGGACGTGCGGCTGCTGCGCTTCGAGGGTGAAGCCCCGCATCGGCAGATCGCGATGCTCTGGCGCAAGAGTTCGGCGATGGACGGCTTCCTGCGGCAGCTGGCGGCCGAGTTCCGGCAATTGCCGGCCGCCTTGCTGCAGCCCCCCAAGGCCGTGGGCGCAGCTGGGGAAACGCGCTAGAAGTCGGCGTCGATCCCGCTCGGGCAGGCCACGCCCGTGCCCCCCAGCCCGCAGTAGCCGCCGGGATGCTTGGACAGGTACTGCTGGTGCTCGTCCTCGGCGTAATAGAACGTCGGCGCCGGATACACGATCTCGGTCGTGACCGGTCCGAAGCCGGCTTCGGTCAGCCGTGCCTGGAACGCGTCATGCGACGCCAGGGCGGCGCGGTACTGCGCCTCGGTCGTGCAATGGATCGCAGACCGGTACTGGCTGCCGACGTCGTTGCCCTGTCGCATGCCCTGGGTCGGGTCGTGGCCCTCCCAGAACGCCTGCAGCATCGCCTCGAACGTCATGGCCGCCGGGTCGTACACCACCAGTACCGCCTCGGTGTGGCCGGTCTGGCCGCTGCAGACCTCGCGGTAGGTCGGGTTGGGGGTGTAGCCGCCGGCGTAGCCGACTGCAGTCGTCACCACGCCGGGCTTCTTCCAGAACAGGCGCTCGGCGCCCCAGAAGCAGCCCATCGCGAAGTGCACCTGTTCCAGCCCCGCGAATGAACCCTTCAGTGGGCGGCCGTGCACGTGGTGGGCGTTGTGCAGCGGCAGCGCGGTTTCACGCCCCGGCAGGGCGTCTTCGCGGGCGGGCATGCGCTGTTTGTAGGCACCGATGCCGAGCATGGGGCGCTCCTGCGGGATTGGGGTAGACCGATATCGGGCCCGGTCGCCGGTCCTTCAAGCCGGCGATGGCCGGTCCTTCAAGCCGGCGATGACACGCCCGTGCACGTGCACTCAGGCGATGCCGGGAACGCCGTCGTCCAGCCCGTCCGCCGCCGCCGTCTCGGCCAATGCCGACGTCTCGCCGAGTCCCAGCGCCTCCACCACCGACCGCGCCCGTGGCCAGGCGGCCTCGGGCACGCATACCTGCACCACCCCGAACAGCGGCAGCTCGCCCATGCCGCCGACCAGGGCCTCGCCCTTCAGGAACACCGGAATGTCCTCGGCTTCCAGTGCATGTCGCACGAGGTGGGCGTCGATCACGTTGGCGGCGTCGTAGACGACTTTCATGCAGGGCTCCCGGTCGGCGCACCGAGCATAGCGCCGCACCTGCAACGTCGGCGTGGCGACGGCCCAGCGGCTAAACTGCCCGCTTTCCCCGCACCGACCCCCACGCATGTCCGCAACGCCTGCCGCACCCGACGCCCCCGCCACGCCGGAGAAGAGCGACTTCATCCGCCAGATCGTGCGCGAGGACCTCGCCCGCGGTAAGCACGCGGCGATCAAGACCCGCTTCCCACCCGAGCCCAACGGCTACCTGCACATCGGCCATGCGAAGGCGATCTGCCTGGACTTCGGCATCGCCGCGGAATTCGGCGGCGTGTGCAACCTGCGCCTGGACGACACCAACCCGGCGAAGGAAGACCCCGAGTACGTGCGCGCCATCCAGGAGGACGTGCGCTGGCTCGGCTTCGAGTGGCACGACCTGCGCCATGCGTCGGACTACTTCGAGGTGTTCTACCTCGCCGCCGAGAAGCTGATCCGCCAAGGGGATGCGTTCGTGTGCGACCTGACCGCCGAACAGGTGCGCGAGTACCGCGGCACCCTGACCGAGCCGGGCCGGCCGTCGCCGTTCCGCGACCGCGGCGTTGACGAGAACCTCGACCTGTTCAGCCGCATGCGCGCCGGCGAGTTCGCCGACGGCAGCCACACGCTGCGCGCCAAGATCGACATGGCCAGCGGCAACATCAACCTGCGCGACCCCGCGCTGTACCGCATCAAGAAGGTCGCCCACCAGAACACCGGCGACGCCTGGCCGATCTATCCGATGTACGACTATGCGCACTCGCTGTCGGATGCGATCGAAGGCATCACGCATTCGCTGTGCACGCTGGAGTTCGAGGACCACCGCCCGCTGTACGACTGGTGCGTCGACCGGGTCGACCTTGCGAACTCACCGGAACTGCTTGAGCCGCTGACCTCCAAGGGCCTGCCGAGCGAAGCCGCCAAGCCCCGCCAGATCGAGTTCTCGCGCGCCAACCTCACGTATCTGGTGATGAGCAAGCGCAAGTTGATGGCGCTGGTGCAGGCCGGGCTGGTCGACGGCTGGGACGACCCGCGCATGCCGACCCTGCAGGGCATCCGCCGCCGCGGCTACACGCCCGCCTCCCTGCGTCTCTTTGCCGACCGCCTCGGCGTGAGCAAGCAGAACTCGCTGATCGACTACGCCGTGCTGGAAGGCTGCCTGCGCGAGGACCTCGACGCGCGCGCGCCGCGCCGCATGGCCGTGGTCGAGCCCCTGAAGTTCACCCTCACCAACCTGCCCGACGACCACGTCGAGACCCTCACGTTTTCCAACCACCCCAAGGACGAGGCGTTCGGCAGCCGCGAGGTGCCGTTCTCCAACGCGTTGTGGATCGAGCGCGAGGACTTCGCCGAAGTCCCGCCCAAGGGCTGGAAGCGGCTGGTGCCGGGCGGCGAGGTGCGGCTGCGCGGCGCGGGCATCGTGCGCTGCGACGAAGTCATCAAGGACGACGCCGGCGACATCGTCGAACTGCGCGGCACGCTCGACCCCGAGTCGCGTCCCGGCATGGAAGGCGCCAACCGCAAGGTCAAGGGCACCATCCACTGGGTCAGCGCGCGTCACGCCGTCGAGGCCGAGATCCGGCTGTACGACCGGCTGTTCTCGGTGCCGGACCCCGACGACGACAGCGACGGCAAGACCTACCAGGACCACCTCAACCCGGACTCGCGACGCACGGCCATTGGATACGTCGAGCCGTCCGCCGCCGATGCCGCGCCGGAGACGGCGTTCCAGTTCGAGCGCATGGGCTACTTCGTCGCCGATCGCCGCGACCATCGCAGCGACGCCCCGGTGTTCAACCGCGCCGTGACCCTGCGCGACACCTGGGCGGCCAAGGCCTGATGCTGTACGCGCAGGTCCACCTCACGCTGCCGGCCTGGGTGCACGAGCACGTGGATGCCGATCGCACCCATGCCGGCGACGAGGCGAAAGTCGCACTCGCGATCGAGCTGTCGCGACTCAACATCGAGTCCCGCAGCGGCGGTCCGTTCGGCGCGGCGGTTTTCGGGCCCGACGACCGCATCGTCGCCGTTGGCGTGAATCGCGTGCTGCCGCAGCAGTGCTCGCTGGCGCACGCCGAGACGATGGCCTACATGCTGGCGCAGCAGCGCACGCAGCGCTCGCGCCTGAACGAGCTGGAGGACGGCACGCGGGTCGGCCCCTTCACGCTGGCAACGTCGGCGCAGCCGTGCTGCCAGTGCTACGGCGCGACGTTCTGGGCCGGCGTCGACCGGCTGCTGATCGGCGCACGCAGCGAGGACGTCGAGTCGTTGACCGAGTTCGACGAGGGGCCGCTGCCGGCCGACTGGATCGGTGAACTGCAGAAGCGTGGGATCGAGGTCGTGCGCGACCTGCATCGCGACGACGCCCGCGCGGTGCTCAAGCAGTACGGGGAACTGGGCGGCACGTTCTATTGAGGCTGCCCAGAGACCGGCACCTGCCGGGACGCGCCGGCATGCCGGACCGCTGCATTACAGGGAGGGACGCGGGATGAAGGTCGATGGACTGCTGTTGTATTGCCGTGCCGGTTTCGAGCCGGAACTGGCCGCCGAACTGGTCGACCGCGCTGCCGACGCGGGACATCCCGGCTATGCCCGCACCCAGCGCGGGGATGGCTACGTGTCGTTCTTCTGCGATCGCCCTGATGCGCTCGACCGCGCGCTGCCGTTCGACCGGCTGATCTTCGCCCGCCAGAAGCTGCGCATTGTCAAAGACCTCCCGGGGCTGGACCCGCAGGACCGCGCGACGCCGCTGCTGGCCGCGTTGGAGTCGGCCTATGGCGGCCAACCCGACGTGCCGGTGTTCGGCGAGCTGTGGACCGAGCACCCCGACTCCGACACGGGCAAACCCTTGGCCGGCCTGGCGCGCGGCTTTGCCAACGCGCTGCGACCGCTGCTGCGCAAGTCCGGCTGGCTGACGGCCCAGCCCGATCCCGGTCGGCCGCGCCTGCACGTCGTGCTGCTGGGCGGTACGCACCTGGTACTGGCCACGTCCGACCCGGCTGACAGCGCGCCCTGGCCGATGGGCATCCCGCGCCTGCGCATGCATGCCGATGCACCCAGCCGCTCAGCGCTGAAACTGGAGGAAGCGCTGCTGACGCTGCTCGATGACGATGAGCGCGCCAAGCTGCTCCGCGACAACATGCAGGCCGCCGACCTGGGCGCCGCGCCCGGCGGCTGGACCTGGGTGCTGATGCGCCACGGCATGAAGGTCACTGCGGTCGACAACGGTCCGCTGCGCCAGGCGCTGCTCGACAGCGGCCGCGTCGACCACCTGCGCGCCGACGGCTTCAGCTGGCAGCCGCCGCGCACGCTCGACTGGATGGTCTGCGACATGGTCGAGCAGCCGCGGCGCGTCGCCGACCGCATGGCGACCTGGCTGCGCGAGGGCTGGTGCCGCCAGACCGTGTTCAACCTGAAGCTGCCGATGAAGAAGCGCTGGGAGGAGACGCGGATCTGCCTGGAGGGCTTCGAACAGGCCGCCCACCGCACGCTGGAGATACGCGCCCGCCAGCTCTACCACGACCGCGAGGAGATCACGGTCTTCGCCCGTCCGGCCGCGCGCTGAACGCGCTGGCGGACACCTCTCGAGCACGGTTCAGCAGGCGTTTCGTGCGTACACACCGGGTTGACCAGGGCGGGCCTAGGGTCGCCGCACCCACCACCCGAGAGGGCTGAACATGAACACGAATTTCCGCAAGACCCGCATCACCGTGGCGCTGCTGGCTGCCATGGGCATGACCGGTACCGCCATGGCCCAGGAGCAGTCCGAGGCGCAGGCCGAAGTACAGGCCGAGGCCGAAGCCGAGCTGGCAGTAATGGACGCCAAGGCCGCACGCGAGGCCGCCGAGGCTGCGCAGGAAGCCGCGCAGGCCGCAGCGGCCGTCCGTGATTCGGGCTCGATGTCGGCGCACGGTGCGGCGACTGCCGAAGCCACTGCGCATACGGCGCACGAGTCGTCGGTGGACGCCCAGCTGGCAGCCAACGAGGCCGTGAACGCCGCCAACGCCGCGCTCGGCGCGAAGTCGGGGGCCGACAAGGGCGAACAGAAGCTCGGCGCGGCCGTCCAGGCACGCGAAGCCGCCATGAAGGCCGACGCGGCCGCCGACGCGACTGCCGCCGCGGCGGCGCGCGCCCAGATCGCGGCCGAAGCCACGGCCCAGGCGACCGTTGAGCCGGCGCCGACGCCCGTCGCTCCGGTCGTACCGGTCGTGCCTGTCGTTGATACCGTGAACGGTGCAGTCGGTGCCGCCACCGCGACGACCGCGACCGTCAATGCCGATGGCACGCTGACCGTCGATTTCGCTTCCCTGGATCTGGACGGCAACGGCTACCTGAGCCGCGACGAGGTGTCCGCCTACGCCACGCTGTCGAGCGAGTTCGACATGGTCGACGGTGATGGCGACGGCCAGCTCAGCGCCGCCGAAATGCAGGCCCGCCGCTAAACAGCGCCTGCAGCCGCGCGGCTGGAAGTGGCCCGCGGCGAACGACGATAAGAACCCGATGTACCTTTGCGCCCCGCCATGTGCGGGGCGCTTTTCGTTCCGGCCGCCGGGCTCAGAGACCCGCGGCGCGCTTCCAGAGGGCATGCGTGAGCGGCGGCATCCGACCGGCCCACCCGAGCAGCGTGCCGCGCAGCAATGTGGGCGCCAACGCGTCGTTGGAGAACAGGCGGTTCAATCCGTCGAAGGCATGCGCGGCCACGGCGTTCTCGCTGCGCCGTACCCGCGCCCATCGCTCCAGCCAGCGCGTGGAGCCCATCCCGGTATCGAACACACGTGCACGCCGCGCGGCATCGTGCAGGGCGGACACATCACGCAGGCCCAGGTTCACGCCCTGGCCTGCGAGCGGATGCACGACGTGCGCGGCGTCGCCCAGCAGCGCCACGCGGCCCGAGACGTACCGATGCGCGAGGCGGCGGCGCAGCGGAAACGCCGCGCGCCGCGAAACCGCGGTCAGCGCCCCCAGCGGCCCGTCGAACGCTCGCCCGAGGACGTCGAGGAACGCCGCATCATCCAGCGCCATGACCCGCGCCGCCTCGGCTTCGGGCAGGGTCCAGACGATGGAACTGCGCCGCGACGGTGCATGGCCGTCGACGAAAGGAAGGAAGGCCAGCGGCCCGGTCGGCAGGAACCGCTGCCAGCACGTCGCCTGGTGCGGGTGCTCGCTGTCGACGAAGGCCACCACGCCGCGCTGGCCGTAGTCGCGGGTGTCGGCTTCGATTCCGGCCAACGCGCGCAAATGCGACTCGGCGCCGTCCGCGGCCAGCACCAGGCGCGCATGCAGGCGATCGCCGCCGGCAAGGTCGATCGAGGCGAGCGCCTCGTCCTGCGTCAGCCCCTCCACGCGGTCCGGCGCACGCACCTGCACGCCCGCTGCCGGGAGTGCCGACCACAGCCGGTCGACCAGCAACCCGTGTTCGACGATCCAGCCCAACTCGGGCCGCGCCAGCGCATCGGCGTCGAAGCGCAACGTGCCGCCGCCCGCCGCATCCCACACCTGCATCGCGCGGTACGGCTGGATGCGCGCGTCGCGGATCGATGGCCAGACGCCCAGGCGATCCAGCAGCGCGGCGTTGTCCGGCGCAAAGGCGTACACGCGGAGGTCGGGCTGGTTGATGTCGAAGTGGGCGTCGCCGGCTTCATCGTTGCCGCGCCACGGCGGGGGCACGTGCGCTTCGACCAGCGCGACCCTCGCGCCGTCGCCCGCGAACGCCAGCGCCGCGGCGGCACCAACGACGCCGCCGCCCACCACCACCACGTCGAATGGATCGCGCCGGCTCATGCCGGCCTCCGGCACAGCCGCGGCACGTCGCCGCGGTAACCGAGCGCGCCGCCCACCAGCCCGGCCTGCACCGAGGGCAGGCGATCGGCCGCGAACAGGCCCACGCTGCGCAGCGGCGCCAGGAAGCTCGACCCGTTGGCGCCGACGCGTGCCAGTCCGTCGGAGAAGGCGATCGTGGCGGCACGGTCTTCGCGGCGTCGCGCCACGTACGCCTGCAACAGGTTCGCGTGGCCGAAGTCACCTTCAGCGCCGTCACGACGGGTGGACTCGATGAGGTCGACCAGCGTCATCGCATCGCGCAGGCCGAGGTTGAAGCCCTGCGCCCCCAGCGGGTGGATCGCCTGCGCGGCGTTGCCCACCAGCACGGCGCGTTCGGAAGCCAGCGCCTCGGCTTCGACCTTGACGGCCGGGTAGAGGCTGCGGGGGCCGCATTCCAGGAACCGTCCCGCACGCCAACCGAACGTCGCCTGCGCACGCGCAAGGAACGCGGCATCGTCAAGCGCGGACACCGGTGCGGCCTCGTCGGCGGGCACGCCCAGCACCAGCCCGTAGTGGCGATCGCCACGCGGCAGCAGTGCGGTCGGGCCGCCCGGCCCGAGGCGCTCGAACGCCGTGCCCTCGGGTTGGCGATCGGTGCGCAGCCGGCAGACGAAGAGCACCTGCCCGTACTCGTGTCGCGCATGGCCGATGCCCAGCGCGCGCCGCACACCGCTGTCGGCACCATCGGCCCCGACCAGCAAACGCGCGCGCAGGTGCAGCGGGTTGCCACCCTCGGACAATTGCACTTCGCGCAGTGACGCTTCGCTGCCGGGCTCGACCGACGTCGCTTCGAAACGTGCCGGGCGGTAGCGGACGATGCCCGGCAGTTCGGCCACGCGTGCTTCCAGCGCCTCGCCGAAGTCGCGCGCCACGACCACCCGCCCGAATTCCTCCCGCCCGTGCCGCCCGGCCTCCAGCAGGACCCGCCCGAAATCACCCTGGCGGGATACATGGATGCGCCGGATCGCGCCGGTCGGTGCGCGCAGCTTCTGCATCACCCCCAGCGCGGTCAGGGCATGCACCGACGCCTCGGCGAAACTGAGGTTGCGCTGGTCGAACACCGGCGGCAACGACCCGGGCGCAGTCGCTTCGACCAGCCCGACATCCACGCCAATGCGTGCCAGTGCGATTGCCAGGCTGCTGCCGACCAGGCCGCCACCGACGATCAGGACGTCGTGCGTGCGTGCGTCACGTGTGGCGCCATCGGGGGTCGTGGTGCGCGCGGAATCGGGCTGCGGTGGCGCGGGGGTCGGGCTGGCCATTGCGCTATGCTACCGGGTCTGTCCGCTCGCCCATCCGCATGCTGATGAATCGTCCCGTTGCCTCGCTGCTGTCCCCCGGTCCGCTGGTACTCGCCGGCCTGATCCTCCTGGCCGCGCTCAGCCGGGTGCTGCCGCATCCGCCGAACTTCTCGCCGGTCGCGGCCGTGGCGCTGTTCGCCGGCGCGTACTTCGCCGCGCGCAAGTGGGCCTTCATCGTGCCGCTGGCCGCGCTTGCGCTGTCGGACGTGGTACTCGCATCGATGCATGGCGGCCTCTACGCCAGCTGGTTCGGCGGCACGGGCATCTGGCTGGTGTACGGCTGCATCGCGCTGACCACGGCGATGGGCCTGGGCCTGCGCGGCCGCGTCAATGGTGCGCGCGTACTGGGCTACTCGCTGGCCGGCTCGGTGCTGTTCTTCCTGGTCACCAACTTCGGTGCATGGATCGGCAGCCCGATGTATCCGCAGACCGCGGGCGGCCTGGCGGCGGCGTACATCGCCGGCGTGCCGTTCTTCCAGTGGACGGTGCTGTCGACGCTGTTCTACTCGGCGCTGCTGTTCGGCGGCTTCGCGCTGCTGCGCCGCCAGGTACCGGCGCTGCGCGCCCAGACCGCCTGACGCAGGGGCGGCCGACCGCCATGGGCAATCGCCTCTCAAAGATCTACACCCGCACCGGCGACGACGGCACCACGGGCCTGGGTGACGGACGCCGGGTGGACAAGGACTCGGCGCGGGTCGAGGCCTACGGCACCGTGGACGAAGCCAATTCGGCGATCGGACTGGTGCTGGCGGCGCCGGTGCCCGACGACGTCCGCGTGCTGCTGACCGCGGTGCAGCACCAGCTGTTCGACCTGGGCGGGGAGCTGTGCATCCCCGGCCATGCGGCGATCTTCGATGCCGACATCGAACGCCTGGAGCAGCGCCTGGACGAATTCAATGCCGACCTGCCCGCACTGAAGGATTTCATCCTGCCCGGCGGCGGCGAGGCCGCGGCCCGCTGCCACGTGGCCCGCACCGTCGTGCGCCGCGCCGAGCGCGAAGCCGTGGCGTTGTCGCGCCTCGAGGCGGTACGGCCCGAGGCCGTTCGCTACCTCAACCGACTGTCGGACCTGCTGTTCGTGCTGGCGCGCGTGCTGGCGCGTGACAGCGGCCACGGCGAGGTCGTCTGGAACCACGAGCGCCGGCGCGCATGAGCACGCTGCGGGCCTACACGCATCCGGCCTGCGCCACCCACGACCCCGGCCCCGGCCACGCCGAGCGCCCGGCCCGCCTGGCCGCGGTCACCGACGCCCTGCGCGCCGCCTGGCCGGCCCTCGACTGGCACGAAGCGCCATCCGCCACCCGCGGCCAATTGCTACGCGTGCACGACGATGTGCTTCTGGCGCTGGTGCTGGACACGCCCGTCCAACAGCGCATCGCACTGGATCCCGACACCTTCCTCGGCCCGGGTTCGGCCGAAGCGGCGTTGCGCGCGGCGGGCGCGGGCGTGGCCGCCGTCGATGCGGTCATGACTGGCGACGCCGGTCGCGTCTTCTGCGCGGTGCGCCCACCCGGCCACCACGCCACCGGGTCCGTCGCGATGGGCTTCTGCCTGTTCAACAGCATTGCCGTCGCCGCCGCACACGCCTGTGACCGCCACGGCCTTGAGCGCGTGGCCGTCATCGACTTCGACGTCCACCATGGCAACGGCACGCAGGACATTTTCGATACCGACCCGCGGGTGATGTACCTGAGCTCGCACCAGGCGCCGCTGTACCCGGATTCGGGATATGCCGACGAGCGAGGTGTCGGCAACGTGGTGAATGCGCCGCTGCCACCCGGCATGGATGGCGATGGGTTCCGGCAGGTTTGGCGTGACACGCTGCTGCCGGCCCTCGACGGCTTCCGCCCGCAACTCGTGCTGGTGTCGGCAGGATTCGACGGCCACCGGCTGGACCCGCTGGCGCAGTTGCAGCTGGAAGCCAGCGACTACGCATGGTTGACGGGGGAGCTGGTCGCGATCGCCGATCGCCACGCACACGGCCGCCTGGTGTCGATGCTGGAAGGTGGCTACGACCTGCAGGCCCTCGCCGAGTGCAGCGTGGCCCACGTGGGCGTGCTCCTGGACGGCGCGGCCTGACCCCCTTGTCGGCCCGGCGCCGACTTCCTCTTCTACTACCAAGATGAACGCGCTGGCCGGGTCCCGGCCGACAGCGTTGCCGGGCTGCGGTCGATGGGGCAAGCTTGGCGGCCATTTTTCCGACCGGACCGCCGCGTGCGCAAACCCCTTCGCCTGCTGCCGCTCTCGATCTGCATCGCGCTGGCACTGCCGGCCCACGCGCAGGACGACGGGGAGGACTGGGGCCTGTGCCGCGTCACCGACGTGGTCCCGACCTTTGGTGATGCACCCGCCCCCCTCGACAGCGCCAGCACGCCCGAAGCCCGGGCGCAGGCGCCGACCGATATCGAAGGCGGCAGCCTGGAGCGCGCGTCCGACGACGAGAACATCATTGTCCAGGACAATGTGCGCCTCAGCCGTGGCGACCAGTTCCTGGGCACCGATCGGTTGCTCTACAACGCCGACACCGGCCGCTATACCGCCGAGGGCAGCATTCGCTACCAGGATGCCGGCATGCGGATCGTGGCCGAGCGCGCCGAGGGCGATCAGAATGCGGACACGCACCGCATCGAGGACCTGCAGTACCAGTTGACGGAGCGCCGCGGCAACGGCGGCGCGGACCGCATCGAGCTGCGTGGGCGCTATGGCTCGCTGATCGGTTCGACGTACACCACGTGCGACCCCAGGGAGCCGGGCTGGCAACTGCGCGCCGGCCGCATCGACATCGATACCGAAGAAGGCATGGGCGTGGCCCGCAACGCCACCCTGCGCATCGGCAAGGTGCCCGTGCTTTACGTGCCGTGGTTCAAGTTCCCGGTCGACGACCGCCGCCGTACCGGCCTTCTGTATCCCTCGATCTCACTGTCAAACCGCAACGGGCTGGACTGGAAGCAGCCGGTCTACCTCAACCTGGCCCCCAACTACGATGCCACGCTGACCCCGCGCCTGATGACCGACCGCGGCCTGCAGCTGGGCGGCGAGTTCCGGTGGCTCTACGAGAAGGGCCGCGGCACGTTCTTCGGCGAGTGGATGGCAGACGACGAGCTCCCCGGGCGCGAGCCCGACCGCTACCTGCGGTCGATGGGCGAGCTTCCGGATGAACGCGGACTCTTCAGGTTGACCAGTTCGCACAATTTCAATCGCACGTGGTATGCGCGGGCCAACCTCGGCTGGGTCAGCGATCCCCACTATCTCGAGGACTTCAGCAACAGTCTGTACGCCGTCTCGCAGTACTCGATCACCAGCTCCGCCGGACTCTACGGCCGCGGCCGCTATTGGGACGCCGGATTGATGGCCGACCGACAGCAGCTGGCGGACTACACGCTGACAGAGCGCCAGCTGCGGTACGACAGGCTGCCCCGTGCGTACCTCAATTGGGCGCAGCCGGTCGGCCGCTGGTTCGAGTTGGGCGTCAACGGCGAGGCCGTGCGGTTCCAGCATTCGGTCCGCGAAGAGGCAAACCGGTTCGATATCAAGCCCTACATCGCGATGCCCCTGGAGGGCGACAGCTGGTTCGTGACGCCCAAGGTGGCGTGGCGCTACACCGCCTACCAGCTCGACGACACCCTGACGGCAGCCCTGGGGGACGAGTCGCCAACGCGCAGCCTCCCCATCTCGTCCGTGGATGCGGGGATGTTCTTCGAGCGCGAAACATCGCTGTTCGGAGATCGCTATCTCCAGACGCTGGAACCGCGTCTCTACTACCTCAACGTGCCGTATCGCGACCAGGGCGGGATACCGCGGTTCGATACCCAGCCCATGACGTTCAGCTGGGGCCAACTCTTCCGCGACAACCGCTACACCGGGCCGGATCGCCAGATCGACGCCAACCAGCTGACGACGGCCCTGACGACGCGGCTCATCAGCGAAGAAGATGGACGCGAGCGTCTGGCAGCGAGCATCGGTCAGATCCAGTACTTCGAGGACAGCCTCGTGGTCGTGCCGGGCGAGACGCCGGTGGAGAAAGGAAAGTCGGCGTGGGTCGCGGACCTGGGCTTTTCCCCGACCGATCGCCTGACCATCAACGCGGCCTACCAGTGGGATCCCAAGTTCCGCCAGGAGGACCTGGCCAGCATCCGCGCGCGCTACCTGGTCGGCGATTACGGCGTGATCAACGCGGGTTACCGGTACCGTCGGGATCTCGTGGACCAGGTGGACTTCGCGTTCCTCTACCCGATCAACCGGAACTGGAGCGTCGTCGGCCGCTATTACTACTCGTTCGAAGACAAGAAGCTGCTTGAATCCATCGCCGGCATCCAGTGGGAAAGCTGCTGCCTGGCGGCCCGCCTGGTGGCCCGCCGCTACATCCGCGACCGCGACGGCGACCTGGACGATTCGCTCCGGCTGGAGATCGAACTCAAGGGCCTGGGCTCGGCCGGTCAGAAGACGGAGGGCGTTTTGCGGCGTGCTATTCTCGGCTACGAACGCGACGACCTCTACCTCGTCCCACCGTCCTCCCTGCCGACCGGCAGCGACGAACTCACCCCCGATCCGATCCTATGAAGACATCCCTCGCGTGCGTCCTCGCCGCGACGCTGATGGCGTCGCCCGTACTGGCTCCGTTCCACGCCCATGCACAGGCCCCGGCCGTGCAGCCGATCGAAGGCATCGTCGCAGTGGTGGACGAGGACGTCGTCCTGCGCAGCGAACTCGATCGTGCGATGGCCAACATCCTGTCCCAGTACGCCGGCCGCGAGAACCAGCTGCCACCGCGTGAGGTGCTGGAGCGCCAGGTGATCGAGCGGCTGGTGCTGGTCAAGCTGCAGGTGGCCCGCGCCAATGCCACCGGCGTGCGGGTGAGCGACCAGGAAGTCGACCAGGCCGTGGCCGGCATTGCCGCACAGAACGGCCTGAGCGTGGAGCAGCTCGCGCAGCAGCTTGCGCGCGACGGCAGCACGTTTGCCGAGTTCCGCAGCTCGATCCGCGATGAACTGACCATCCAGCGCCTGCGCCAGCGCTTCGCCCAGAGCCGTGTGTCGGTGAGCGAGGCGGAAATCGACGCGGCCATGGAGGCGCAGCAGGGCACCGGCCAGCAGTACCGGCTGGCGCACATCCTGGTGGGCGTGCCGGAAGCGGCCACCCCCGAGCAGCTGCAGACGGCACAGGAAAAGATCGAAGGCGTGAAGCGCCTGCTCGACCGTGGCGAGATGGATTTCGCGGCCGCGGCGGTGCGCTACTCCGACAGCCCCAACGCGCTGGAAGGCGGCGACCTGGGCTGGCGCAGCCTGGACGAAATCCCGGCGGCCTTCGCGCAGCTGGTACGTGGCCTCCAGCCCGGCCAGGTCAGCGCACCGTTGCGTGGACCCAGCGGCTTCCAGCTGCTGCAGGTGGTCGAGGTGCGCGACGCCAACCAGGGCGAGCCGAGCATGGTGACCCAGTACCGCGCCAGCCACATCTTGGTGCGCGTCGGCAATGGTGTCGAAGACGCCGAGGCCCGGGCCGCCGCTGAAACCCTGCGCGCCCGCATTGCCGGCGGCGCGGACTTCGCCGAAGTCGCACGCGAAAGCTCGCAGGACACCAGCTCCCAAGCCCGCGGTGGCGAACTGGGCTGGTTCACCCGCGACCAGTTCGGCCCGGAGTTCGGCAATGCCGTCGCCGCCCTGGCCGATGGCGAAGTATCCCAGCCGCTGCGCACCGAGGCCGGCTGGCACATCATCCAGCGCCAGGAAAGCCGCCAGGCCGACGCCGGTGACAGCAACCGACGCGCCCAGGTCAGCGAGACCATTGGCCGCCGCAAGCTGGAAGACGAGTGGAACCGGTTCCTGCGTGAAATCCGCGGCGAAGCCTTCGTCGACGTACGCGTGGGCCAGGCGGCCGCCGAGGAGACCCAGGCGCCCGCAGCGGGCGGCTGACATGCGACCCGGTCCGTTGCCGCGGCTCGCGCTGGTCCCTGGCGAGCCGGCCGGCGTCGGTCCCGAACTCTGCGTGCGGCTGGCCCAGCGGCCGCGCGATTACAGCCTGACCGCCTTCGCCGACCCGGCCACCCTGCGTGACGCCGCCGGCCGGCTGGGGCTGCCATTGGAGCTGGTCGAACCTGATGCGGCCGCAGCCGGCACCCGCCCGGGCACGCTGGCCTGCATAGACACCCCGCTGGCCCACCCGGCCGAGCCCGGCCGTCCCGACCCCGCCAACGCCGTCAGCGTCGTGCGTTCACTGCATACCGCAGCCGACGCATGCCAACGCGGCGAGTTCGACGGTGTCGTGACCGGTCCGGTGCACAAGGCCACCATCAACCTCGGCGGCATCGCCTACACCGGCACCACCGAGCTGCTGGCCGAGCGCGCCGGTTGCGACGTGGTCATGATGCTGGCGAACGCGACCGTCCGCGTGGCATTGGCGACGACCCACCTGCCGCTGCGCGATGTCGCCGACGCGATTGCCGATGCACCGCTTGAGCGCACGCTCCGGATTCTTCACGAGGCACTGCAACGCGACTTCGGCGTCCGCACGCCGACCATCGCGGTGCTGGGCCTCAACCCGCATGCAGGCGAGGCCGGCCATCTCGGTCGCGAGGAAATCGACGTGGTCGAACCGGTGCTCGGGCGCCTGCGCGCGGAAGGCATGCACCTGGTCGGCCCGCTGCCGGCCGACACCGCGTTCCTCCCGGCCAAGCTGCGCGGCTTCGACGCGGTGCTCGCGATGTACCACGACCAGGGCCTGCCGGTGCTGAAGTTCAGCGGCTTCGAGGAGGCCGTCAACGTCACGCTCGGCCTGCCCTACCCGCGCGTGGCCGTCGACCACGGCACCGCGCTCGAACTGGCCGGCCTGGGCACCGCCGATCCGTCCAGCCTGTTCGCCGCAGCCGACACCTGCGCGCGCATCGTCCACGCGCGCGCAGCGTTCGATCCGGCGCGCGCAGGCTGAGCCGCGCCATACCGACCGACCCGGACTCCGACCAATGCCCGCCACGCCCTTTACCGAGCCGGCCAAGAAACACCTCGGCCAGCATTTCCTGCACGACCGCAGCTACGTCGACCGCATCGTCCAGGCCGTCGGCCCCGTGCTTGATCCGCAGTCGGGCGAACGGCTGGTGGAGATCGGGCCGGGCCAGGGTGCGATCACGTTCCCGCTGCTGGACCGGCACGGCGCGTTGACCGTGATCGAGTTCGACCGCGACCTCATCGCGCCGCTGACGGAAGCCGCCCGCGCGCATGGCGAACTGACGGTCATCCACCGCGATGTGCTGAAGGTCGACTTCACCGAACTGGCCGACGGTGTAAAGAACCGGATCCGGCTGGTCGGCAACCTGCCCTACAACCTGTCCTCGCCGATCCTGTTCCATGTCCTGGACCACGCGCCGGTGGTCAGGGACATGGTGTTCATGCTGCAGAAGGAGGTGGTCGACCGCATGGCCGCGCCGCCCGGGAGCAAGGTCTACGGGCGGCTGAGTGTGATGTTGCAGGCCTACTGCCGCGTCGAGGCGCTTTTCATCGTGCCACCGGGGGCGTTCCGGCCGCCGCCGAAGGTCGACTCCGCCGTCGTGCGGCTGGTGCCGCGCGACGCGTCCGAGGTCGGCATCGACGACCCTGCGCTGTTCGCACGCGTGGTACGCGATGCCTTTGGCCAGCGACGCAAGACGCTGCGCAATGCGCTGTCGCAGGTCTGCGACGCCGCCGCGATCACCGCGGCCGGCATCCGTCCCGAGCTGCGCGCCGAGCAACTGCCGGTGGCCGACTTCGTGCGGCTCGCCAATGCGCTCACTACCGATGCGGCGACGCGCGACACCGGGACGATGCCGGCCGAGCGCTGAGTTCGATGGAGTCACGAGCGGCGCCTGGCTTGCGGCGCGGATTCGGCTGCGACGCCGCTTCAATGCGGGTTTTCATGCCCAATGCACCGTGCGGCCGCGTAAACTTCGCGCCTATGGAGTCCCGCCCCGCCTACGCCGTCGACATCGAAGTCGCGACCCGCTTCCTGGACGAGCAGTCCGCGCCTGAGCAGGACCGCTACGTGTTCGCCTACACCATCCACATCCACAACAGTGGATGCGTGCCGGCGCAGTTGCTCAGCCGCCGCTGGCGGATCACAGATGCCAACGGAAAGGTGCAGGAAGTACGCGGCGAAGGCGTGATCGGGCAGCAGCCGCACCTCGATCCGGGCGAGGACTTCCAATACACATCCGGCGCCGTGCTCGAGACCGACCTGGGCACCATGGAGGGCAGCTACGCCATGGTCGCCGATGACGGTACGCGCTTCGAGGTGCCCATCCCGGCATTCACGCTGAGCGTGCCGCGGACCCTGCACTGATGGCCCGGCCATGAGTGTCTGGGCCATCGGCGACCTCCAGGGCTGCTACGACGCGACGCGTCGGCTGCTGGACACGATCGCGTTCGACCCGGCGCGCGACACGCTCTGGTTCTGCGGCGACCTGGTCAACCGCGGCGGGCAGTCGCTGGAGACCCTGCGGCTGGTGCACTCGCTGCGGGACAATGCCGTCGTGGTGCTGGGCAACCACGACCTGTCGCTGCTGGCAATCGGCGAACGGCGCGAGGAAGAGCAGCGCAAGGTCAACCCGGACCTGCAGCGCATCGTGCTGGCGGAAGACCGTGACGAGCTGCTGGGCTGGCTGCGCCGGCAGAAGCTGGTGCATGTCGACCGCGACCTCGGCTGGATGATGCTGCATGCGGGCATGCTGCCGTCGTGGACCACGCAGCAGGCCGAGAAGCTGGCGCGCGAGGTCGAAGACGCGCTGCACGGCCCCCAGGCGCCGCGCCTGCTGCGTCACATGTACGGCGACCAGCCGGCCTGGAACCCGCGCCTGGGCGGCATGGACCGCCACCGGGCGATCATCAATGCATTCACCCGCCTGCGTTACTGCTCACCGCGCGGGCGCATCGCGTTCGAGGAAAAGGGCGAGCCCGGCACGCAGGCCGCCGGTTTGTACCCGTGGTACGCAACGCCTGGCCGCGCGGCGCGCGACCTCAAGATCGTCTGCGGCCACTGGTCCACGCTGGGGCTCTTCATCGGGCACGGCGTGCATGCCATCGACACCGGCGCGGTCTGGGGCGGCAAGCTGACGGCGCTGCAGCTCGACACCGATGAGCTCCGCGTCGTGCAGGTGGCCGGCCGCGACGTGCCGGCCACCCCGCCGCGCCCGCGCGCCGGCAAGAAGCCGCGCAACGGCCAGCGCCATCATCGTCGCGGCAAGGGCGGCCGCGGCGACGCGCAGCCTCAGCCGCCCCGACCGTCCAGCGACGCGTAGTCCACGAACTCAAACGCCAGCGCGTGGCGCGCGTCGGCCGGGTGCGGCTCGCGATGCGTCACGCGCCAGTGCGCCGTGTCGAACTCCGGGAAGTACGCATCGGCATCCGGCACCCCGGTGTCGACATGCGTCAGGTGCATCCGGCGGGCCAGCGGCAGGCACAACGCGTAGACCTCGCCGCCACCGATCACGCACAGCTCCTGCGTACCCAGCTCGCGCGCCTGCTGCAATGCCGCGTCCAGTGACGCCACCGCCCGCATGCCCTCGAACGGGACGGCGCCCGAGCGCGTCAACACGAGGTTGGCCCTGCCCGGCAGCGCCCGGCCAAGCGACTCGGCCGTACGCCGCCCCATCAGTACCGGCCTGCCCAGCGTCAGCGCCTTGAAGCGCTTGAGGTCGTCGGGCAGGCGCCACGGCAGGTCGTTGTCGCGCCCGATGGCGCGGTTGCGGTCCAGCGCGGCAATCAGCACCAGCGCCGGCATCGGCGTGGCTGCAGTCAAACCGCCACCGGCGCCTTGATCGCCGGATGCGGGTCGTAGCCTTCGATAGCGATGTCGTCGAAACCGAACGCGAACAGGTCGGTGACCTCCGGGTTCAGGCGCAACGTCGGCAGCGCACGCGGCGTGCGTGACAGCTGCTCGCGCGCCTGGTCGAAGTGGTTGGAATACAGGTGCGCATCGCCCAGCGTGTGCACGAAGTCGCCCACGCCCAGCCCGCAGGCCTGCGCCACCATGTGCGTCAGCAGCGCGTAGCTGGCGATGTTGAACGGCACGCCCAGGAAGATGTCGCCGCTGCGCTGGTAAAGCTGGCAACTCAACTTGCCGTCGGCGACATAGAACTGGAACAGGGTGTGACACGGCATCAGCGCCATGTCCGGCAGGTCGGCCACGTTCCAGGCCGAGACGATCAGCCGGCGCGAGTCCGGATTGCGCTTGATCTCCTCGACCACCCAGCGGATCTGGTCGA
The DNA here is from genome assembly GCF_020026895.1 of Novilysobacter selenitireducens. Lineage (GTDB taxonomy): Bacteria > Pseudomonadota > Gammaproteobacteria > Xanthomonadales > Xanthomonadaceae > Lysobacter_C > Lysobacter_C selenitireducens. The sequence goes on along the minus strand of NZ_JAINZW010000001.1, from coordinate 763,335 downwards.
TCTCCACGCCGTCCGCGCCCGCCCACCGGCGCCACTGCTTGCCGTAGACCGGGCCGAGCTCGCCACGCTCGTCCGCCCACTCGTCCCAGATCGAGACCTTGTTCTCGCGCAGGTAGGCGATGTTGGTCTCGCCCTTCAGGAACCACAGCAGCTCGTGGACGATCGAGCGCAGGTGCAGCTTCTTCGTGGTGACCAGCGGGAAGCCGTCCTCCAGGTTGAAACGCATCTGCCAACCGAACACCGAACGCGTGCCGGTGCCGGTACGGTCGGCCTTCTCGCGGCCGTGGTCGAGGACGTGGCGCAGCAGGTCGAGGTAGGCGTCCATGTCAGCTCCGCGGCGCAATGGTGGCCGGCACGGGCGCCAGCGTGGGCGAGCGCCGCGACAACCACAACAGGAACAGGCCGATTGCGATGAGCGGCAGGCTCAGCACCTGCCCCATGGTCAACCAGCCGAAGGCGAGATACCCGAGTTGCGCGTCGGGCACACGTACGAACTCGACCACGAAACGGAAGATGCCATACAGCAGCGCGAACAGGCCAGACACCGCGTAGCGCGGCCGCGGCTTCTTCGAGAACCACCACAGCGCAACGAACATCACCAGGCCCTCAAGCAGCGCCTGGTAGAGCTGCGAGGGATGGCGCGCATAGGCCTCCAGCGCGCCGGAGGCGTGCAGCTCGCGCAAGCGCTCCATCGAGGCACCGGTGTACTCGCCCATCGGTGCGTGCGGGAAGATGACGCCCCAGCCGGCTTCCGTGGGCTTGCCCCACAACTCGCCGCCGATGTAGTTGCCCAGACGCCCGAAGCCGAGGCCCGGCGGCACCAGCGGCGCGACGAAATCCATCACGTCGAAGAAGTGCAGGCGGTGTTTGCGCGCCCACCACAGGGCGGCCGCCATCACGCCGATCAGGCCACCGTGGAAGCTCATGCCGCCTTCCCAGATCCGCACCAGCATCAGCGGGTCGTCCAGCAACGCGTCGAAAGCGTAAAAGAAGACGTAGCCCAGACGCCCGCCCAGCACGACACCGAGCATCGCGTAGAAGAGCAGGTCGCCGTAGGCCTGTTCGTCGACGCCGGGCAGCCGGCCCTGGCGCACCCGCAGGCGTCCCAGCCACCACGCCAGGCCAAAGCCAAGCAGGTACATGACGCCGTACCAGTGGACCTGGAGCGGACCCAGGTCGAGGGCGATCGGGTCGATCTGGTGCAGGATGGTCATGCGGCCTCGGGCTGTCGGCAATGCCGGCTATTGTGCCCGACGGACGCGGGACGCCGAACGCGCCGGAAGTCCTGTCGAACGGATGCAGGCCTGCGGTAGTCGCGAATGCTCAGAGCACCCGCGGCCGGTTGCACAGCTCGTTGTCGGCGCCGCCTTCGGTGAGCGGGAAGTGCGGTGCGATCAACGCAGCCATCGCTTCGATCCCCGCGACGATGGCAGCAGCGGGTTCTCCGCCCCGCAGGCCCTGCTCGATGCGCTCGCACGCCGCCCGCCACTGCCCGGCATCGACACGGCCGTCGAAGCCGCGGTCGGCGACGATTTCGATCCGGTGGTCGGCCACCAGCAGGTACAGCAGCACACCGTTGTTGCCGGCGGTGTCCCAGACGCCCAGCCGCGCGAAGACCTCTTGCGCGCGTTCGCGCGGCGATTGGCCGTCCCACAGCGCGCTCGCGGGCAGCCCGGCCTCCACCGCGAAGCAGATCTCGCCATCGTGCCGCCGCTCGGAGGCCTCGATCGCTTCGGCGATCCGTGCCATCGCCGCAGGGTCCAGCCACCGCTCCACGGAGGGCGCAAACAGGTGGCGCAGCCATCGCATCAGGCCGGTCACCTCACCAGCTCCCGGAGGCGCCGCCGCCTCCGCTCATGCCGCCGCCACCCGACCAGCCGCCACCGCCGCCGAACCCGCCGCCGCCACCGAAACCGCCGCCACCCCAGTGGCCGCCGCCCATGCCACCCCAGGTGCCGGCGTGGCCGTGGCCGCTGCGGGCGAAGCGGCCGCTTGGCGCAGCGGCCAGGCCGAACAACAACCCGATGACGCCGCCGATCAATCCAGTGGCCAGCGAGCCCAGCAACCAGCCGATGCCGCCCGATGCCGCCGCCCCGGCCAGGCCACGCAATGGGCGCGGCGCACGGCCGAAGATCGCGCGCACGAACTGCGCGACGAACACCGCCGCAAAGACCGCCAGGAACCACCCGCCCCCGGAGCGCCGACGCTCATCCGCGCTGTCGGCCATCGGCGGCGGCAACGGTTCGCCATCGACCAGTCCGACCAGCACCCCGGTCGCCTGTTCGATGCCACCGGCGTAGTCGCCCTCGCGGAACCGGGGTACGAGGTACTCCTGCACCACGCGCGAAGCGGTGGCATCGGGGATGGCACCCTCCAGGCCGTATCCGACCTCGATGCGCACCCGCCGGTCGTCCTTGGCGACCAGCAGCAGGACGCCGTCATCCACGCCCTCGCGACCCAGACGCCACTGGTCGAACACCCGCACGGCGTACTGGGCAATGTCCTCGGGTTGCGTGGTCGGCACCACCAGCACCTGCAACTGGCTGCCCTTGCGGCGCTGCAGGTCGAGCGCCTGCGCCTCGAGGCGCGCACGGGCCGCCGCGTCCAGGGTGGCGGTGGTATCCACCACCGGCGTATCCAGCGCCGGGACCGGGGCCAGGTCCTGCGCCGACACGGTCGTGGCGAGCAGCAGCGCCGCGCACGCAACGGCACCGCCCAGCCGGATGCGCAGCCGCTTGGGCCATGCCGCCATGGTGTGCTCAGCCGGCCGCGGGCGCGGGCGATTCGAAGTCGACCGTCGGCGGCTCCGCCAGCTCGGCCTCGTTCTCCACCGAGAAGTTGGGCTTGGGCGCGTAACCGAAGACCTTGGCCGTCAGGTTCTGCGGGAACGAGCGGATGTAGGTGTTGTAGTCCTGCACCGCCTGGATGTAGCGCTGGCGCTCCACGGTGATGCGGTTCTCGGTGCCTTCCAGCTGCGCCTGCAATTGCAGGAAGTTCTGGTTGGCCTTGAGCTGCGGGTAGTTCTCCGCGACGACCAGCAGTCGGCCGATCGCGCTCTGCAGCTCGCCCTGCGCCTGCTGGAACTGCTCGATCGACGCCGGGTCGTCGGCATTGACGTTGATGCTGCCCACGCGCGAGCGCGCCTCGGTCACCGCCGTCAGCACCTCGCGCTCATGGCTGGCGTAGCCGCGCACGCTGGCGACCAGGTTGGGCACCAGGTCGGCGCGCCGCTTGTAGACGTTGAGCACCTGGGACCAGGCCGCGTTCACGGCTTCGTCCTTCTGCTGGATGGTGTTGTAGCCGCAGCCCGACAGCAGCAGCGCGGCGAGGGCCAGCACACTGGCGCGGAGGCCGGCGCGACGCAGGACGGCGCGACGCAGGACGGTGAGGGACATGGGGCGGCTCCGACGCGGGGGATGGCGCATTGCACCACCGCCCGCCGGCCGCGCGCAATGGACGCGGCGTGACGACGCGCCGCGTCGCCGTCAGGTCTCCAGCACCCGGCGGCGGCTGTTGCGGCGCGCCCACAGGTTGAGGATCTCGACCAGCGCCGAGAAGCCCATCGCGCCGTAGATGTAGCCGCGCGGGATGTGCACCTCCAGGCCGTCGGCAACCAGGTACACGCCGATCAGCACGATGAAGGCCAGCGCCAGCATCTTGATGGTCGGGTTGCGGTCGATGAACTTGCCCAGGGGCGTGGCGGCCATGAGCATCACCGCGACCGCCAGCAGGATGGCCACGACCATGATCCAGGTCTGGTTGGCCAGGCCGACGGCGGCGATGACCGAGTCCAGCGAGAACACGATGTCGATCACCGCGATCTGCGCGATGACCATCCAGAACGAGGCCAGCGGCTTGGTGTGGACATCCTCGGACTCGTGCTCGCCAACGATCGAGTCGCGGATTTCCATCACGCCCTTCACCACCAGGAAGGCGCCACCCAGGATCAGCACCAGGTCGCGCACCGAGATGCCCTGCCCCAGCACCGTGAACAGGTCGGTCGTCAGGCCGGCCAGCCACGCCAGCGTGAGCAGCAGCGCGATACGGGTGATGCAGGCCACCGCGATGCCGAACTTGCGCGCGACTTCGCGCTGGTGCACCGGCAGCTTGCTGACCGCGATGGAGATGAAGACCAGGTTGTCGATGCCCAGCACGATCTCGATGGAGCTGAGGGTGATGAGGGTCAACCAGACCTGCGGATCGGAAAGCATTTCAAGCACGGAAGGAATTCCTTGGGCGAAAACGGGTAGGTGAAGCGGCCATCAGGGCTGGAGCAGGCGCGGGACCAGGATCACGCCCCAGGTCAGCGCCACGTTGAGCATCAGCACGAACACGGCAGCCGACCCCATGTCCTTGGCGCGGCCGGCCAGTTCATGGAACTCGGCGCCGTAGCGCTCGATCACCGCCTCGATGGACGAGTTCAACAGCTCCACGCTCATCACCAGCAGCATCGAGCCGATCAGCAGGACGCGTTCCACCGGTGTGTCGCCGAGCCACCAGGCCAGGGGGGCCAGCACCGCGAACAGGTAGACCTCCAGGCGGAACGACGACTCGTGCAGCCACGCCGCCCAGAGGCCCTGCATCGACCATTTGGCGGCCTTGAGGATGCGGTCCGGTCGGCGCGGCAGGTGGCCGAGTTCGTCGGCCATGTCAGCAACGCTCCACGGTCAGGGCGCCGACAGGGGCTGGCGAGCGCAGGGCGCTTCGGAACGCGTGCGTTTTCGGCATGGAGTGGATGGCGACAGCTTGGAGGGGTTGGCCCCGGCGTGCGCCGGCGCGGCGGCCCGGGCCGGCCGCAAGGGCGCGATTTTGCCACAAGCCGCGCCCCCGACACCGGCCGCACCGTTCAGGTGGGCCGTGGGCCCTGCTCGCCCAAGGCCTTGGATCCGTGGGATCAGCGCTCCGCTGCGTCCTCGTGGATGGCGGTGCCACGGCGGCCGTCGGGGTGGATCCAGCCGCGGAACATGCTGCCGCTGTTGAATGGCATCGCAATGTTGCCTTCGGCGTCCAGTGCGATGGCACCGCCATCACCGCCGGCAGCCGGCACGATCCGGTTGACGACCTCCTCGGCCGCCTCGGCCAGGCTGTCGCCGCGATAGGCCACGCGGGCGCAGATGTCGTGCGCCACGGCGTTGCGGATGTAGAACTCGCCCCAACCCGTGCCCGACACCCCGCAGCGCGCGTCCGCCCAGGTGCCCGCACCGATCACCGGCACGTCGCCGACCCGGCCCCACTTCTTGTTGGTCATGCCGCCGGTGCTGGTCGCGGCGGCGATGTGGCCGTGCACGTCCAGCGCCACCGCGCCGACGGTGCCGAAGTACGCATCCGGCGCCTCGCCGACCGCGGCCTTGCGCTGCGCATTCTCGAGCGCGCGGCGGCGGGATTCGGTATCGAACCAGTCGTTGGGCACGCGGGCGATGTCGGTCCGGGTGTCGGCGAAGGCCTCCGCCCCGTCGCCGGCCAGGAAGACGTGCGGGCTGTGCTCCATCACCGCCCGCGCCAACCGGATGGGGTTGCGAATGGTGGTCAAACCGGCCACCGCACCGGCACGCCGGGTGTGACCCTCCATCACCGCCGCGTCCAGGTCGTGCCCGCCCTCGGCATTAAACACTGCGCCCTTGCCGGCGTTGAAGCGCGGCGACTCCTCCAGCACCAGCACGGCCGCCTCAACGGCGTCGAGCGCAGTGCCGCCGGCCGAAAGGACCGCGTGCCCGGCATCCAACGCACGGTTGAGCGTGGCGTGCACGTCGTGCACGTCGGCCTCGCTCAGGGCGTCCTTCGGCACGAAGCCGGCGCCGCCGTGGATCACCAGCGCGGTGCGCGGCGAAGGCGGGGGCGTCGGGTCGGCGGCGGGTGCCTGGGCGTGGGCGTTCATGGCGGCAAGTGCGATCAGCAGGGTGAGGAGACGCATGGCGGATCCCGGAACGAAGACCCGGCGAGGATAGCGCCGCGTCACTGCTGCCGCAGCGCCTCGATCGGGTCCAGCTGCGAGGCCTTGCGCGCAGGGTAGTAGCCGAAGAACAACCCCGTGGCGATCGAGAAGCCGGCCGCCATTCCGATCACCTGCCCGTTGAGCGCCACCGGCAGCGTGCCAAGACGGCCCACCAGCAGCGCGCCGACGATGCCGATCGCGATGCCGACGATGCCGCCGACCAGCGAGATCAGCATGGCCTCGGCGAGAAACTGGCGCCGGATGTCGGTCGGCCCGGCACCCACGGCCATGCGCAGACCGATCTCGCGGATCCGCTCGGTCACCGACACCAGCATGATGTTCATGATGCCGATGCCGCCGACGATCAACGAGATCGAGGCAACCGCGCCCAGCAAAAGCGACATCAGCCGGGTGGTCTGCGTCCGCGTGGCGACGATCTCGGCGATGTTGCGCACGCGGAAGTCGTCCTCGTCACCGGGCTGGATGCGGTGGCGCTGGCGCAGCAGCGCCTCGATCTGCCCCTGCACGTACGCCAGGTCGTCGGCCACGGCCACGCCGACCGCGATCTGCTGGACCGCGCCCGGCGGCAGGCCAGTACTGCCCTGCAGGCGGCGCCGGCCGGTTTCCAGCGGCACCAGCACGACGTCGTCCTGGTCCTGGCCCCAGCCGCCCTGGCCTTTCGCGGCCAGGGTGCCGACCACGGTGAATGGCACCCGCCCGATGCGGACGGACTGCCCGACCGCCGGCCCATCGCCGAACAGTTCACGGCGCACGCTGTCGCCGAGGATGACCGGCTTGCTGGCACCGCCGTAGTCGCGTGCGTCGAACACGGCGCCCTCGGCGATCTCCCAGCCTTCCAGGGCGAAGAAGTCCGGCTGCACGCCTTCCCAGCTCGTCGCCCAGTTGTTCTCCGCGAACACGACCTGTGCGCTGCCGCGCAGGGAGCCGGCGACGTATTGCACCTCGGGGATCTCGTTGCGGATCGCCTCGGCGTCGTCCTCGTCCAGCGTGTAGTAGCTGCTGGCGCTCATGCGCGCGCCGCCCGGGCCACGCCGCGACCCCGGGCCGACGTCCAGCCGGTTGGAGCCCAGGCCCGAGACCAGCTTGTCGATCTCCGCCTGCGTGCCCTGCCCCACCGAGACCATCACGATCACCGCGGCGATTCCGATGATCACGCCCAGCGACGTCAGCGCGCTGCGCAGCCAGTTGCCACGCAGGGCGAACACGGCGGTGCGCAACACCTCCCATGCGTTCATGCGGCGCCCTCCTCGTGCATGCGCCCGTCGCGCATCACGAACACACGGTCGCAGTGGGCAGCCACGTCGGCGTCATGCGTGATCAGGACGACGGTATGGCCGCGCTGCTGGAGTTGCTTGAACAGCGCCAGGATTTCCTCGCCGGTGCGGCTGTCGAGCGCACCGGTGGGTTCGTCCGCCAGCAGGATGGGCGGTGCGTTGATCAACGCCCGCGCAATGGCGACACGCTGTTGCTGGCCACCGGACAGCTCGTTGGGCCGATGGCCGGCGCGTTCGCCCAGGCCGACCGACTCCAGCGCGGCCTGCGCCCGCGACAGGCGCTCGTCCGGCGACACGCCCGCGTATCCCATCGGCAGCGCGACGTTTTCCAGCGCGCTCATGCGCGGCAGCAGGTGGAAGCCCTGGAAGACGAAGCCGATCTTGTCGCGGCGCAGACGGGCTCGCGCTTCGGAATCCAGCGTGGCGACGTCCTCGCCATCGCAGAGGTAGCGCCCGGAGGACGGTGTGTCGAGGCAGCCGATGAGGTTCATCAGCGTCGACTTGCCCGACCCGGACGGCCCCATGATCGCGACGAACTCACCGGCCCGGATGTCCAGGTCGACGCCATCCAGCGCCACCACTTCCGCCTGGGTGCCGGGCGAGTAGACCTTGCCCAGCCCCTGCGCGTGGATCACGGCGCGGTGGTCGGCGGCACCGGTCGCTGCGCTCATCCGGCGTCGCGCTCGACGCCGACGATCACGCGGTCGCTGTCCTCGACGCCGCTCACTTCGGTGCTGGCGCCGTCACTGGCGCCGACGCGGACCATGACCCGTTGCGGCTGTCCGTCCACCAGCCGGTACAGCGGTGCGCGACGGGCACCGGCCAGGGCGACGAGTCCGGCCTGCCAGCGCTCGCGCTGTGCGTCCGACAGGCTGGCGGCGAAGCCCGAGAACTGCGCCTGGATACGCTCCAGCATTCGCTGGCGCATCGCCGCGGACCCGCCGGCCCCGCCACCTGCACTGCGGTTGCCCCCGCGTCCGCCGCCGAACAGGTTGGACGTGGCGCTCGAGCCCGACGCCCCGGCGCGTGCCGCCGCCTGCGCCGCTTGGCGCTCGCGCATCGCCGCGAGCTCGCGGTCAAACGTGGCGTGCTGCTCCGGGGTCAGGGAAAGGCCCTCGGCGATCTTCGACAGGTCGCCCGACATGTCGCCGCGGCTGCGCATCGCCCCGGCCACCGCGGCCGGCGCGTCGGCCTCTTCGGCCGGCTTCCAGCGCAGTGCGGCGTTGCTGACCCGCAGTACGTCGTCGCGCCTGCTCACCTCGATCTCCGCGTTGGCGGTCATGCCCGGCAGCAGCACCTCGTCGCGGTTGTCGACGGCCACGACCACCGGGTAGGTAATGACGTTGTTGGTGTTGGTCGCGGCCAGCCGCACCTGCTGCACCTCGCCACGGAACTGCCGGTCGGGAAAGGCATCGACGCTGAAGCCCACGCCCTGCCCCACCCGCACCTGGCCGATGTCGGCCTCGTCGATGGCCAGCACGATTTCCATCTTCGACAGGTCTTCGGCGATCTGGAACAGCACCGGCGACTGAAGACTCGCCGCGACGGTCATGCCCGGCTCGACCGTCCGCGTAAGCACCACGCCGTCCACGGGCGAACGGATCACGGTGCGCTGGAGGTTGAGCCGCGAGGTCTGCGTGGAGGCCAGCTGGCGCGTAATCTCCGCCTGCGCCGCGCCCACCTGCGCGCGGGCCTGGTCCAACGCCGCGCGTGCGAGGTCGGCGTCGGCACGCGCCACCAGCTGGTCGTCGGCCAGCGCCGCCTTGCGGGTGTAGTCGGCCTGCGCGTTCCGCAGCGTCGCCTGCGCCGTGGCCAGGCTCGCGCGGGCACTGCGGACACCGGCGTCGCCTTGGGCGATCTGCGCATCGAACGTGCTGGGATCAATCCGCGCGATGACCTGGTCGCGCGCGACGCGGTCGTTGAAGTCGGCCAGCACTTCGGTCACCTGGCCGGACACTTGGCTGCCGATGTCGACCGTGGAAATCGCCGCCAGCGTGCCGGTGGCCGAGATCGACACCCGCACGTCGCCGCGCTCTACGGTTTCGGTGCGGTAGCCACTGCCGGCGGCTTCGGCAGGTTGCTCCCGCATGAAGTACGCGCCGCCCGCGACGACGGCGATGACCGCGAGGCCGAGCCAGATGGCACGGCGGGGAAGCCGGCCGCGGGACACGGGCGGACGGGCGGAGGGACGTGGCATGGGCGGACCTGGTCGACGGGGGACGCACGGTGAACGCGCAGGTCACCCGCAGGTTGACGTGGACGGCAGGGACCGGAATCGCCCGGTTCAGTTGTCGCCTTGCGGCTGCACGAAGCGGATCGTGGCCACGGTGCCGCTGTCCACGCGGCTGTCCAGCGTCACCGGCCAGCCGAACCGCTCGCCGAGGCGATGCACGATCGACAGCCCCATGCCCTTGCCTTCCTCGCGCGAGAAGTCATGGCGGTAGAAGGGCTTGAAGGCGTTGCGCAGGGCGTCCTCGCCCATGCCGATGCCGGTGTCGCGGATCTCGATCCGGTCGGGCGCCATCCGGACTTCGATGCGGCCCCGGTCGGTGAACCGGGCCGCGTTGCTCACCAGGTTCCCGACCATCACGTTGAGCACCTTGGGGGGCGCGACCAGGCGCGGTGCGCCCTCGTCGATCACTTCCACTTCGACCGGCTTGCCGACCAGCATCGGCCGGACTCGATCGACCTCGTCGTGCACGATTTCGGCGACATCGACGGCCTCGCTCTGCAGGGCGACATCCGCCTCGCGCGCCAGGATCAGGAAAGCGTCGATCACCGCCTCCATGTCGCGGCCGGCGCGCTGGACGCGCAGCAGCGAGCGATGCGACCGGGCCGACATTTCGGGGTCGGACAGCAGCAGGTCCGTGGCTACCCGGATGACCGTCAGCGGCGTGCGCAACTCGTGGCTCGCGTCCCGGGTGAAATCGCGTTCGCGGGCGACGAACTCGCCGACGCGCTCGGCAAGCTCCGCCAAGGACCTCGACAGGCGCCTGACTTCCATGCCGGCATCGCCGGGCAAATTACTGGGCGCCACCATCTGCGCGTCGGGTGCTCGCGGATCCCAGTCGCGCACGACGCCCGCCAGCCAGCTCACCGGCACCACCAGCCGCTTGGAGATGCGGTACGTGTGCCAGGAGATCAGGTAGGTCGCCAGCAGCGAGATCAGGAGCGAGGCCAGCCCCGTATAGAGGATGGCCCGGTCCACCAGGGCGGAGGCGAAGAGAATGTAGAAACGCCCCTCGGCTCGCTCGTCGACATAGGCCATCTGCGCCTGCTCCGGCAGCGGATGGAGCCCGGGCGGCAGGTCGCGCAGCCCCGACGGGAGCTCCGCACTCGGAGCATCCGGCAGGTCGACGTAGCCGACCATCGACGAGGTGCGTGGCAGCGGGTAGTCCGGGTCGACCTGCACGTTCTCCCAGTACTGGTCGACCTCCCCCTGCATGCGCTCGGTCAGTACCGATTCGCGCACGACCAATCCCGCCAGGAGGATACCCAGCGAGATCAGGATGCTGCCGATCGCCGCCTGCGTGATGAACGCAAGCTTGATCTTACGGGGAAGCCCGTTTGGCATGGACGGACCGCTACATCAGTCCGGCGGCTGCGAGATGTCGGCAACGCGGTAACCCGCGCTCTGCACCGTATGCAGCAACTGCTTCTCGAACGGCTTGTCGATGGTCTTGCGCAGGTTGTACAGATGGCTGCGCAGGGTGTCCGAATCGGGCAGGCCATTGCCCCAGATCTCGCGCTCGATCTCCTGGCGGCTGACCACGCGCGGCGATTCGCGCATCAGGATGGTCAACAGGCGCAGGCCGATCGGCGAAAGCTGCAGCTCGCTGCCACCGCGGGTCACCCGCAGGCTAGCCGGGTCGAGCACCAAATCGGCGACCTTGAGCACTTCGCCACCCACCTGTCGACGCTCGCGACGGATCAGCGCACGCAGGCGTGCCTCCAGCTCCTGGATCGCGAACGGCTTGACCAGGTAGTCGTCGGCACCGACCGACAGGCCGGTCAGCTTCTCGTCCAGCGTGTCGCGCGCCGTCAGCATCAGCACCGGCGTCGACTTGCGCGCTTCCTCGCGCAGGCGCTTGCACACCTCGATGCCGTCCAGTCGCGGCAGCATCAGGTCGAGCACGATCACGTCGTAGCTGTTTTCCGCCGCCAAGCGGTAGCCATCCAGGCCGTCGGCGGCGTAGTCCACCTCGAAGCCGCGGCTTTCGAGGTACTCACCCACCATCTCCGAGATATTGCGGTTGTCCTCTACGATGAGGACCAAGCCCCCGTCCCGCGAACCTTGCATACACCGGTCTCCCTGCCTTCAGTTTTGTGAAGGCTGCCGGTTCGCAGGTCGAGGCGCCGTGAAGATTCGCAGGCTACGCTGCGCGGCCCTCACCTGCGGTTCAGGCCATGTTGCTCGAACGCTTCCTGCCCGTCCTGTTGCTGCTTGGCTCCAACATGTTCATGACGTTCGCCTGGTACGGCCACCTCAAGTACAAGTCGTCGCCGCTGATGTTGGCCATCGTCGCCAGCTGGGGCATCGCGTTGTTCGAGTACGCGCTGATGGTGCCTGCCAACCGCATGGGCAGCGCGGTCTATTCCGCGCCGCAGCTCAAGGGGATGCAGGAGGTGATCACGCTGGTGGTGTTCGCGTGGTTTTCCTCGTGGTACCTGGAGCAACCGCTGCGGTGGAACCACTGGGCCGGGTTCGCGCTGATCGCGGTCGCGGCCTGGCTGATCTTCCTGGAACCCGGGTCGGGCCGTACAGCGTGATCAGAGCCGGATGCGTCCGGCCAGGATGTCCTTGAACATCACCCAGTCGCCCATGAAGGAATACACCGGGTGGGTGAACGTGGCCGGCCGGTTCTTCTCGAAGAAGAAGTGGCCGATCCATGCACAGCCGTAGCCGCAGGCCAGGGCCGCCAGCAGCCACCACGCATTCACCGTCAGCAGGGCGACCAGAAGCAACACCAGCACGCCGCAGCTGCCGAAGAAGTGCAGCCGCCGGCTGACCGGATGCCGGTGCTCATCGAGATAGAACGGGTAGAACTCGCGGAAGCTGGCGAAGCGGCGCACGATCTGTCTCCTGCGATGGCGGCGTGGGTGGGAACGGGGTCGTCCGGCCCTATTCGCTTTCCTTGACCCGCTTCCAATAGCGATCCTGCGCGTCCAGCGGCAGGGCGGCAAGCGCCGTGCCATCGGATTGCGCCAGCGCTTCCATGGCGCGGAAGCGTCGCTCGAACTTCGCGTTCGCGCGGCGAAGCGCGGTCCCGACATCCACGCCGGCGTGGCGCGCCAGGTTGGCGGCAACGAACAGCACATCGCCGATCTCGTCCACCAGGCGGTCATGCGCGTCGTCATCGCCGGCCTGGAGCGCGTCCAGCTCGACCCGGACCTCGGCCAGTTCCTCGCCCAGCTTGTCGAGCACGGGCCCGGCGTGGGGCCATTCGAAGCCGGTGCGCGCGGCGCGCTTCTGCAGCTTCACCGCCCGCTGCCACTCGGGCAGCCCCCTCGGGATCCCGGCCAGGGCCGAGGTGTCCTGTGTTCCCGCCGCCTCGCGCTCGCGGCGCTTGTGTTCGTCCCAGGCCACGGACTGGCTTTCCGCGTCGGCCACGGCCTCGCCGCCGAAAACATGCGGATGCCGGCGCACCATCTTGTCGCTGATCGTGGCCACCACGTCGCCGAACCCGAACGCGTCGGCTTCCTCGGCCATGCGCGCATGGAACACCACCTGGAGCAGCAGGTCGCCGAGTTCGTCGCGCAGGTCGTCCATGTCGCCACGGTCGATCGCGTCGGCGACTTCGTATGCCTCCTCGATCGTGTAGGGCGCAATGGACGCGAAGTCCTGCTGCACGTCCCACGGGCAGCCGTGTTCCGGGTCGCGCAGGCGGGCCATGATGTCGAGCAGGCGCCGGATGTCGGTGGATGTCATGGGGCGCCCTCCATCGTGGACGGGGACGTGCGCGGGCGGCCGGACATGCACGCCTCCACGTTCAGACCGCCGCCCACTCGCGCCACGGCAGCGATACGTCGCCCAGTGCCACGAACTCGCCGTTGAGGATCGTCTCGCGCTGGTTGTAGCGGAACGGGCGCCCCTGCAGGTCGAGCACCGCACCGCCGGCGCCTTCCAGAACCGCCTGGGCGGCCGCGGTGTCCCATTCGCTGGTGGGCCCGAAGCGCGGATACACATCGATCCCGCCGTCGGCGACGGCGCAGAATTTCAGCGAGGAGCCCAGCCCGACCGGCTCCACCTCGCCCATGCGCTCGATGAAGGTGGCGGTACGGGCATCCCGATGCGATCGGCTGGCCGCCACGCGCAACGGCGCGAATGCCGGCGCACGTACCCGCGCGGCGCTTTCCGTCCCATCCCGCTGCTGCCGGAGAGCGCCCCAGCGGGCGCCGCCATGCCAGAGCACGCCGGTCACCGGCGCCAGCACCACGCCGAAGGTCGCCACCCCGTCTTCGACCAGCGCGATGTTCACCGTGAACTCGCCGTTGCGCTTGACGAACTCGCGCGTACCGTCGAGCGGGTCGACGATCCATAGGCGACGCCAGCCCAGGCGCTCGGCTGCGGCAATGCCCGTGGACTCCTCCGACAGCACCGGCACGTCAGGCGTCAGCGCGTGCAATCCGTCGAGGATGCAGCGGTGCGAAGCCAGGTCGGCCGCAGTCAATGGCGAAGCGTCGTCCTTGCGGACCACGTCGAATTCGCTGTCGTAGACCTTGAGGATTTCGGCGGCGGCGGTGCGTGCCACTGCGATGACCCCGTCGCGGATGCGGGGGTCGAGGATCGAATCGGTATGCGTCATGCGTGTTGGCGGAGCCACTCCCGGGCGATGAAAACGGCGGCGATGCTGCGGCCTTCTGAGAAGTCCTCGCGCAGGATCAGCTGGTGAAGGTCGTCGAGCTTCCACGGCACCGGCTCGAGCGGCTCGGGTTCGTCGCCCGGCAGGCGCTCGGGGTAGAGGTCGCGCGCGACCACGAGCTGCGCCTCGTGGCTCATGTAGGTAGGCGCCAGGGTGAGCGCGCGCAGGTGGTCGAGCCGCGCGGCGCCGTAGCCGGCCTCCTCCTTGAGCTCGCGATTGGCCGCTTCCAGCGCGGTTTCGCCGGCATCGATGCGACCCTTGACCAGCCCGAGTTCGTAGCGGTGCATGCCCGCCGCGTACTCGCGCACCAGCAAGACGGTGTCGGCATCGAGCATCGGTACGACCACCACCGCGCCATGTCCGCGTCCGTGCAGGCGCTGGAACTGGCGGCGCTCACCGTTGCTGAACTCCAGGTCCAGCCGCTCCAGCCGGTACGGCCCTGCGTCGTGCTCGGTGATGCCGTGGATGGTGGGCAGCGGGCGACTCACCGCCGGCTCCCGGCGTCGGGGCACGAGTCGGTCGAAGGGGCGATAATCACCGGATGCGAACCAAGACAGACGATGCCGGGATGCTAGCAGAGCCCGGCGACGCGGCGTCGCACTGGCGCGACCGCGACCTGGCCGTGCTGTGGCACCCGTGCACGCAGATGCGCGAGCACCCGCACACCCTTCCATTGCTGCCGATCGCCCGGGGCGAGGGCGCGTTCCTCGTCGACCACGATGGGCGGCGTTACCTGGATGCCATCTCCAGCTGGTGGACCAACCTGTTCGGCCACGCCGAGCCGCGCATCGCCGAGGCGATCGCGCGCCAGGCGCGCACGCTGGAGCACGTGATCCTCGCCGGCTGCTCGCACATGCCTGCAGTCGAGCTGGCCGAACGGCTGCTGGACCTGGCACCGCGACAACCCGGACGCGCGCCGCTGGCGAAGGTGTTCTACGCCGACAACGGCTCGGCCGGTGTCGAGGTGGCGCTGAAGATGGCGTTCCACTGGTTCCGCAACCGGGGCGAGGACGGCCGCACGCGTTTCATCGCGCTGGAAGGCGGCTACCACGGCGAAACGCTGGGCGCGCTGGCCGTCGGCGACATCCCGCTGTACCGGCGCGTATACGCGCCGCTGCTGGCCGAGGCCGTCTTCGTGCCGTCGCCGGATGCATGGAACGTGCACGCGGGCGAATCGGAAGAGGCCTGCGCGCTGCGTGCCGCCGAGGCGCTCGCCACCACGCTGGAGCGCCACAGGGGCGAGGTCTGCGCAATGATCCTGGAGCCGCGCGTCCAATGCGCGGGGGGCATGCGGATGCACCATCCGGCGTACCTTAGACGGGCGCGCGAGCTGTGCGATGCGCACGGCGTGTTCCTGATCGCCGACGAGATTGCAGTGGGCTTCGGCCGTACCGGCACCCTGTTCGCCTGCGAGCAGGCCGGCATCGCGCCCGACCTGATGTGCCTGTCGAAGGGGCTGACAGGGGGATCCCTGCCGCTTGCGGCGGTGCTTGCGACGCAGGCGCTGTACGACGGCTTCCTCGACGAGTCGCGCGAGCGCGCATTCCTGCATTCGCACAGCTACACCGGCAACCCTCTGGCGTGCGCGGCCGCATTGGCGACGCTGGATATCTTCGAGGCCGATGACGTGCTGGTCCGCAACCGTTCCCTTGCCACGCGCATGGGTGAGCTCGCGGCCGGCGTAGGCAGTCACCGCCACGTGGCGCAGGCGCGGCAGGCCGGGATGATCGTCGCGTTCGAGCTGACGCGCGATGGCCAGCGGGACGTGCCCTTCGATCCCGGTCTACGCATCGGCCTCCGGGCGTACCGCGCGGCGCTCGATCGCGGGGTACTGCTGCGACCGCTGGGCGACACGCTCTACTGGATGCCGCCGTACTGCGTCGACGAGGCGACGCTGGACCACCTCGCGCAGGTCACCGCCGACGCCATCGAGGAGGCCACGGCATGCGCGTGACCCGCGTCCACGTCGACCTGCCGTTGTCCGATGCGGCCGAGGTGTCGCTTCCGGAGGCCGCCGCCGCACACCTGACCCGGGTCTTGCGGATGCGCGAAGGCGACGCCTGCGTGCTGTTCAACGGCGACGGCCGCGACTGGCCGGCGACGATCACGGCCCTGGGCAAGCGCGAGGTGCGGGTACGGCTGGGTGAGGCGACGCGGGTCGACCGCGAATCACCGTTGTCGATCGTCCTGGTGCAGGGCGTGGCACGTGGCGAGAAGATGGACCTGGTGCTACAGAAGGCCACCGAACTGGGCGTGGCCGGCATCGTCCCGGTGATGTCGCAACGCAGCGAGGTGAAGCTCGACGAGGCGCGCGCGGAGAAGCGTCTCGCCCACTGGCGCAGCGTCGTGGCGTCGGCCTGCGAACAGAGCGGCCGCGCGCGCCTGCCCTCGGTATCGGCGCCAGTTTCGTTGCAGGCGGCATTGGGTGCACTACAACCGGGCGGCACGCGGCTGCTGCTCGACCCCGAGGGCGGAGTCGCGTTCAACGGGTTTGAGCCGGACACCGCGCACCCGCTGTATCTGGCCGTTGGCCCGGAGGGTGGCTGGTCGCCGCTGGATCGTGAGCAGCTGGTCGCAGCCGGCTTCGCAGGCCTGCGACTGGGGCCGCGCATCCTGCGTACCGAAACGGCCGGGCTGGCCGCGATTGCCGCGTTGCAGGCGCGATTCGGGGATCTTCAGGCCTAGCCGATTGCCGGGCGCGACGGCCTACGGAGCGCCCCTGTGACGGCGCGCGAAGCTCTCAGGCCGCCTGCGCGACCGCTTCGGCCACCAGTCCTTCGAGCGCTTCGAGGTCCGGGATCAGGGCCTCGTCCTCGTTGAGCTGCACGCGCGCCAGCACGCCAGTGGGCAGCACGTCGCCGTCCTCGCCCAACGTGGACAGGCTGTCGCGCGCCACGGTGACCAGGCGCGGGAAGCCCTGCGTGACAACCGCGAAGAACGGCGTCCTCGAGTTGCCGGCCAGTGCCTTCAACACCGCGACCTTGCTGCCCAGCCCGGGCTGGTCCACGCCCAGCCCGGCCAGCCGGGAAAACGCGACCAGCGGCAACTGCCAGCCACGCCAGCGCGTACGTCCCAGCAGCCACTCCGGCGCCGGAGCGATCGGCTCGGGTTCGGCATAGGACAGCACCTCGGCGATGGTGGCGTTGGGCAGCAGCAGGCGTGCGCCCGCGACCTGGATCAGGACGCCCCGGATGTCACCCATCACCGCGTCCTCGGCCGGCGTCTGTGCGACGTCGGTCACGGGACCGGTGCCATTGGATGACGAGGCCTCGGCAGCATCGTGGCCGTGGCCCTGTCGCGTGTGGTGCTTGTGCTTGTTCTTGGACATTGCGAATTCCTCAGCCCGGCCAGCGCTCGGCCAGTCGCGACGCGAGTTCGGCCGGCTGGCCGGTCTGGCCACCCCGTGCGGCCAGTTCGGCCGGCGCGGCGGCGTCGTAGCAACCCTCGGGCGCCTGGCCTGCGATCAGTGCGCCGCCATGGCCGTGCTTGAGGACCGCATCGACGAGTTCGGCATCGCTGCCGCTCAGCATCAACACTGCGCTGTCAGCCGATGGCAGCGCTTCCAGCAGCGAGCCCCCTTCGACAAAGGACAACCCGTCGCCACCGGACTTCAAACCCACCTCGGTTGGCAGGACATACACATGAGTCGGAAGCACGGCGTGACCAATTTCCGCCAGACGTACAGGCAATTGGGTGGCGCGCTGCATCTGCGCGACGAGACGATCATGGCGTCCGCCATCCAGGCGTTGCTGCACCAGCACGGGGCGCGGGAAATCTCCGGGCAACGCCGCCAGGAACTGGCGGACCGCATCGGGGCCGCCGATTCCGGCCATGACCAGTACCGCGCCGTTGGCCTGCTCGGGCCCACGCACCGGCGTGTCGTCCACCAGTTCGAGCGTCGAGATGCGGCGCTCCAGGTCGGCCATGTCGTGCTGGAACCGGTCGCCGACCTCCCTCGACGTGCTGGCCGGCACGGCATCGTCGTCGACCAGGCTCAGATCGCCGCTGCCGAGGCCAAGGCCCGCAGCGGATGCGGGGGGCGTCTGCTCGGACGCGTGGTCTTCATCCGCATCATCCGGAATCGAACCTCCGGTCGCCTGTTCCTGCGCCGCCTCGGTGCCTTCCTGCACAGGCATTCCAAAAGCAAGGTCGAAGTCGATCAGCTCGACCGTGGCCGCGTCACCGCGCGAACTGCCGTAATCACCCGCCTCGGCCTCCACCGGATCGAAGCTGGCGTGCAGCGACTGCAGGGGGGCCGCCACGACCTCGGCCTCGCCTTCGGGCTCGGTCCCGGGCGGCAGCACGTCGCGGTGCCCCAGGAGCTTGGCGACGAGGTGCCGCTTCCAGCGCGCCGCATCCCAGCCTTCGCGCGCGGCCGCGAGCTCGGCTTCCTCGTAGATCACGTCGATCATCGGATCGCCGAGCACGGCGTCGAAGCGCTCGAGCACGTCTTCGGTCGCGGGGTCCAATGCGACCACGACGACCTGCGGCTCGGCCGCGATCAGCTCGGGCGTGTCGAGCTGCGTCGGATCGGCGTGCAGCACGCGCTCCACGCCGGCCTCGTCGATCATTTCACGCAGCCGGTCGGCGGCGACGCCGGGCCGGGCCAGCAGGGCGACGCGGCGGGCGTTATCCGTCATGGCGACGCTCGATGCCCAGCAGCTCGAAGACGTTGCGCATCAGTTCCGGCTCCTGGTACGGCTTGCCGAGGTAGCGCTCCACGCCGATCTCGAACGCGCGCTGGCGGTGCTTGTCGCCGGTACGCGAGGTGATCATCACGATCGGCACGCCGCGCAGGCGCGCGTCGGCCTTCATGTGGGTCGCGAGCTCGTAGCCATCCATGCGCGGCATCTCGATGTCCAACAGCATCAGGTCGGGGACGACGTCGGTCATGCGCTCCAGCGCATCCACGCCGTCCTTCGCGGTCGCCACCTCGAAGTTGTGTCGCTCCAGCACGCGGCCGGTGACCTTGCGCATGGTGACGGAGTCGTCGACCACCATCACCAGCGGCACCTTGCGCTGCTCGACCACCGGCGCCTGCAGGCCCAGCTGGTCGCGCGGCAGCGCGGCCTGGCGGCGCACCAGCGGGGCCACGTCGAGGATCACGACCACGCGGCCGTCACCCATGATGGTCGCGCCGAAGATGCCCGGCACCGACGCCACCTGCGGCCCGACCGGCTTGACCACGATTTCGCGGTTGCCGACCACCTGGTCGACGCTGACCGCAGCCCGCAGGTCGCCGGAGCGGATCAGCAGCAACGGCATCTGCAGGTGGCCTTCGGCCTTGGCCTGCGCGTGGCCGACGAGTCGGCCGAGGTCGTGGACCGCGTACTCCTCGCCACCGTAGTTGTAGACCGGGTTGTCGCCTTCGAGCTCGTCGCGGGCGATGCGGCCGACGCCGCGCACGGAGGCGATCGGCACCGCGAACGTGGTCTCGCCGATCTTGACGAACACCGCCTGGGTGACCGCCAGCGTCTGCGGCAGGCGCAGGGTGAAGGTGACGCCCTTGCCGGGACGCGACTGGATGTCCAGCGTGCCGCCGAGCTGGCGCACTTCGCTGGCCACCACGTCCATGCCCACGCCGCGCCCGGCCAGGCGGCTGACCTCGTTGGCGGTGGAGAAGCCTGGCTCCAGGATCAGCGCATCGAGGTCGTGGTCGGTGAGGATCGCGTCCTCGCGGATCAGGCCACGCTCCTCGCCGCGGCGACGGATCGCGTCGCGGTCCAGGCCTCGGCCGTCGTCGCCGACCTCCAGCACCACTTCCGAACCTTCGCGGCGCACCGCAATCCGGATCGCGCCTTCCTCGCCCTTGCCCGCCTGCTTGCGCTGCTCGGGCGTTTCAAGGCCGTGGGCGACCGAGTTGCGGAGCATGTGCTCCAGCGGCGCGGTCATGCGCTCCAGCACGTTGCGGTCGAGTTCGCCCTGCGCGCCGTCCAGCTTGAGCTGGACCTGCTTGCCCAGCTCGCCGGACGCCTGGCGGATCACGCGGCGCAGGCGCGGCAGCAGCGAGTCGAACGGCACCATGCGCGTGCGCATGAGGCCTTCCTGCAGGTCCGAGCTGACGCGCGACTGCTGCAGCAGCAGCGTCTCGTACTGGCGGGTCAGGTCATCGAGCGTGAGCTGCAGGCTGTTCTGGTCGGCCGCCGATTCCGACAGCGCGCGAGAGAGCTGCTGCAGGTTGGAGAAGCGGTCGAGTTCCAGCGGATCGAAGGCCTGCTCGCCGCTGTCGCCTTCGCGCTGGTAGCGCGCGACGATCTGGGCTTCGGTTTCGATCTCCAGGCGCCGCAGCTGGTCGCGCATGCGGGTGTTGGTCGCCGCCATTTCCGCGATGGCGCCGCGGAACGCACCCAGCTGCTGCTCCAGGCGGGCGCGGTAGATGGCCACCTCGCCGGCGTAGTTGACCAGCCGGTCGAGCAGGTCGGCGCGGATGCGCACCTGCTCCTGCGGCGCGCGGATGGCGATGTCGTCCTCGTCCTCCGGCACGTCCTCGCCGATGGGCGCCGACAGCGGCTTGAGCTCGCGCACCGGCGCTGGCGTATCAGCGCCCGCGCCCGCGCCCGCGCCCGCGGCCGTGTCGGTGGTCACTGTGGTGCCGCCCAGCGAACGCGCCTCGAACTCGGCGATCAGCGCCTCGGGCATGGCAATGGCGCGACGATCGCCGACGCGCGTCAGCATCGCGTGCAGACGGTCAAAGCCGAGTTCCAGCAGCGGGATTCCGTCCTGACCCAGCTCGCGGCGCTGGTCGACCACCGCCTCGAGCAGCGACTCCATGACGTGGCCGAGCTCGCCCACGGCCATGATGCCGGCCATGCGCGCGCCACCCTTCAAGGTGTGAAGGTCGCGCTGCAGGCCGACCAACGGCTCGCGCTCGGTCGGGTGCTGGCGCAACTGGGCCAGCAGGCCGTCGGAGTGGTCGAGCAGGTCGCTGCCTTCCTCGACGAAGATGTCGACCAGTTCCGGGTCGAGTTCGCTCAGGTCGAGCGCGTCGTCCGGGTCGGCCTCGACCGGGATCGACACCGGCACGAACGCCGCCATCGGTGCCCGTTCGGGCTCGGCCTGCACGGGCTCTGCGGCCTTCGGTGCGTCTTCGGGCGCGTCCTGGATAAGCTCCGGCAACACCTCGTCGGTCGCGGCCTCTTCACTGACGACCTCGCCAGTCGCGACTTCCTCGGTTGCGGCGGTGTCCGCCTCGGCCTGTTCGCGCGCCAGCCGGTCGGCCTCGGCGTACTCGGCTTCAAGGCGCTCGTACTCGAGCCGCTCTTCTTCGGCGAGGCGCTCGGCCTCGGCCTTTTCGGCAGCGACGCGGTCGGCTTCGGCCTGCTCTGCGGCAAGGCGCTCGGCTTCGACACGCTCGGCTTCGGCCCGCTCGGCTTCGAGGCGTTCGGCCTCCGCCTGCTGGGCGGCCTGCTGCTCCGCTTCAATTCGAGCGGCTTCGGCGCGCTCCGCTTCGGCCCGCTCCTGTTCCACGCGCTCGGCTTCTGCACGCTCGACTTCGATGCGCTCGGCCTCAAGGCGCTCGATCTCCGCCTGCTCGCTGGCGATGCGTTCGACCTCGGCCAGCTCGGCAGCCTGCCGTTCCTGCTCAAGACGCTCGCTTTCGATGCGTTCGGCTTCGATGCGCTCGCTCTCCAGGCGCTCGTCGTTCGCTTTTTCACCCTCGGCACGCTCGATCTCGAGCCGTTCGGCCTCCAGGCGCTCGGCCTCCAGCACCTGCTCTTCCAACCGAAGAGCTGCGGCCAGATGCTCGGCATCGGCGTCGTCCGCGGGCGGCGCACCACCCGTCGCAACTTCCGACGGGACCGGTTCGGCCGCGGCGGAGTCGCCATCGGACAGGAATGCACTCAGGTCGAGCGAGCTCAGGGGCTCGTGATGCGCGGTATCCACCGCCTCGATCACGTCGCCAGTGTCGATCTCGGACTCCGCGTCCATGCCGTGCCCGGCCGGACGCGGTGCCGGCAGGGTGTCGCGCAGCGCGGCCATGCGCTCGGCCAGGCCGTTGAACACCGGCACGCGCGGGCGCTCGGACTGCAGCGCGGACAGCGTGTGGCGGATCGCGGTGCTCACCGCGTCCAGCCCGGCCACGCCCTCGGCGGTGGCCGGCGTACCGGCGGCCAGCAGCCGCTTGACGTATGCCTCGGTCGGCGCGGTGATCTCGGTGATGACCGGCACTTCGGTCATCGCGAAGGCGCCGTTGAGCGTGTGGATCGCCCGCTGCAGGCGGTCGTTGGCCGGGTGCGGCGCCGCTTCGGCGGCGGCCAGCCAGTCCTGGATGGTGGACAGGTGGCCGGTGACCTCGGTATCGAGGATCTCCAGCAGCACCGGGTCCACCGACGCGGGGATGCCCGGCACCTCGTCGATGTGCAGTTCGCTGCCGGCGTGGATGGTCTCTTCCGCATCCACGTGCTCGGCGGTTTCGCTGGCGACGGCCTCTTCGGCCGGCGCTTCGATCGGCTCGGCGTGCGTTGGCGTAGCGGAGACTGCGGGCTGGTAGCTCGCCTCTTCGCCTGCAGCGACTCGATCGGCCACGGCCTCGATGCCGGCCAGGTCGGCCGTCAGCGCAGCCTTGCCCTGCAGGGCGCCGTGCAGCTGCGGCAGCGTGTCGAAGGCGTGGTCGACCACCGCAATGACGGCGGGCGTGGCCGGACGCGTGCCGTCCAGCACGCGATTGAGCATGTTCTCGACCTTCCAGCTGAACTCACCCAGCGCCTTGGCGCCGACCAGGCGCCCGCTGCCCTTCAGGGTATGGAAGACGCGGCGGATCGGGCGCAGCAGCTCGGCATTGTCCGGCGCGGCGCGCCACGGCGGCAGCAGCTCGCCAAGGTGGTTGATCTCTTCCTCGAGCTCTTCGAGGAAGACTTCGCGGATTTCGTCGTCTATGTCGTCGCTGTGGGCGAAGCCGCCGTACTGCACCGACAGCCCGACAGGCACGGACGCCGGCACGTCGGCCGTCTCCGGCGAGGTCTCTTCGGCCTGGGCCGCGGCCACGGGCGTCTGCTCGACGGCATCGCGTGCGTCGGTTTCCGCCGGGGTGTCGACCCGGGCAGGCGCGGTCGGCGCGTCCCACGCCGGGAGGTCCTGCAACGCCGTCGGCGTCGCGTCGCCGGACGTGAGGGCACCGGTCGGGATGTGCTGCGTGTCACCCGGCAGCGGCCAGTAGCCCAGCGACTCCAGGCTCTGGCGCGCGATCTCGAGGATGCGCTCGCGGTTGGGGCGCTGCTCGCGCAGGGCCTCCAGGTAATACTCCACGCTGGCCAGCGCGTCGGCCATGGTGTCCAGCTGCTGGCCGTTGGGCACGCGCTTGCGGCCGATCAGTTCGACCTCGGCGTAGCGGCGTACGCCGACCAGGTACTCGGCCGGACGCGGCAGTTCCAGGATGCGCAGCGCACCGGACACCTCGTCCAGCAGGCGCGGGACATCGGCCAGTTCGGCGTGGTCCCAGTTGGTTTCCACGAACGCGACAAAGCACTGTCGCGCGTCGCCGAAGTTGGCGATGGCCTCGCGCACGACGATGTCGAGCACCTTGCGAGATTCGCTGGCCAGCAGGTCCTCGTCGGCCGCGTCTTCTGGCAGGCCCAGGCGCGCGACCTGCTCGTCCAGGGACGCATCGACGTAGAGCAGTGCACCGGCCACGTCCAGCAGCGCAGTTTCGTCGGCGGCGCGCTGGCCGGTGACGATCTCGTGCATCGCGTCGCGCTGCTGCAGCACCACGCCGCGCGCCACGCTCAGACCCATCATGCCGAGCGTGTCGCCGACACGGCCCAGCGCATCGACCTGCGGGCGCAGTTCGTTGATATCGGTCTGGCCGGTGCGCAGGTACAGGTCCAGCGCATCCTTGACCCGCAGCAGGTCTTCCTTGATCGCCGCCGAGACGGTATCCAGCAATGCGCGGTTGCGGCCGCTCAGGCTGCCGCGGGCGTGCTCCAGCTCCGACTCGCTGGGGCGCTGGGCGTCCAGGTCGAAGGCGTCGCGCAGGCCGGCCAGCGCCGGGTGCGGGTTGGCGCTGTTGGCCGCGTGGTACAGCAACTGCCGGGTCGGCTCGGCTGCGGGCTCGCTGCGCGGGCCGCTGAAGTCGTCGCCTTCCAGCATCTGGCGGCTTTCGCGCTCGACGCCGCCGAAGGCCTGGCGCAGGGCGCCGGTCGGTTCGATCGCACCATCGCGCAACGCGGCGGCCACCGAGGCGGCCACCCACAGCATGCGACGCAGCGGCTCGAGCGCGACGTCGGCCAACAGGCCGTCGATCGCGGACGTCAACGCGCCCGGGTCCGCCGGGGCCCCGCCATCGGGCCACTGCGACAGCGCATTGCGGAAGTCGGACAGGTGCGAGGTCGGCGCCGGCGCCACGGACGTGAGGACCGGGGCCGGCAGGTCCTGCGGCAGCGGCCGGTCGAGGTTGGGCGAGAACAGTACGCTCTCGTTGAGCCCCGTCTCGCCGCGCGCCGCACGCAGCTCGTTGAGCAGCGGCAGCAGCACGATCGGGATGTCGCGGTGGCCGCCCTGCAGGCGTTCCAGGTAATCGGGAAGCTGCACCACGCCACGCATCAGCGCGGCGCAGGCATCGTCGCGGCGCTCCTCGGCGTCGCCGTGGTGCAGCGACAGCGCGAGGCGCTCCATCTCCTCGGCCACCATCGCCGGGGCCGAGAGCTCGACCATCCGCAGCGTGCCGCACACCTGGTGCAGGTGGCCGGCGCAGACCTTCATGCGCTCGGCGTCGCCGGGGTTCTCGGCGTAGGCCTCGATCTCCTCGCGCGCCTGCCGCAGGGTCTGGTCCAGCTCGGGCTTGATCCAGCCAAGCGTGGTGGTGTCGATGGCGTCGCGCATCACGGTCATGCCATCACTCCACGCACGGTCAGCCGCCCGTCGAACGGGGTACCAGTCGGCGGCTTGACCGCCCGATAAGAGTGACTAGGAGCATTCACTAAGCTGGAATCCACTGACTGACCGACTGAACTGACTCACGACATCGAAAGCGCCACGCGCTTCCCACAGCGCCCCTGGCGCGACCAGCCGCCCGCTTACGCAGGCAGCTTGAAGTCGGCCACCGACCTGCGCAGGTCCGCGGCGAGCTGCGCCAGGTTGCCGATCGACTCGGCCGTCTGGTTGGCGCCCTGCGTGGTCTGCGAGGTGATCTGCTGAATCGTGTTCATCGTCTGGGTGATGTTGGCCGCCGCGCCGGACTGCTGCTGCGCCGCGGTGGAAATGCCCTGGATGAGGCCCGACAGGTCGGACGACACCTTTTCGATCTCGCCCAGCGCGGTGCCGGCGTCCTCGGCCAGGCGCGCACCGGCGACCACCTCGGAGGTCGTCTGCTCCATCGAGCTGACGGCTTCGTTGGTATCGGACTGAATGGTCTGCACCAGGGTCTCGATTCGCTTGGTCGCGTTGGATGCGCGTTCGGCGAGTCGCTGCACTTCGTCGGCCACGACCGCGAACCCGCGGCCCGCCTCGCCCGCCGATGCCGCCTGGATGGCCGCGTTCAGTGCCAGGATGTTCGTCTGCTCGGAGATGTCGTTGATCAGTTCGACGATCGAGCCGATTTCCTGCGAGCTTTCACCCAGGCGCTTGATTCGCTTGGACGTTTCCTGGATCTGGTCGCGGATGCTGTCCATGCCCTGGATCGTCTGGCGCACCACGCCGGCGCCCTTGGTCGCGATCTGCACCGAGCGCTGCGCCACCTCGGCGGACTCGGCGGAGTTCTTCGAGACCTGGTCGATGCTGGCGGCGATTTCGCTGATTCGGCCCGAGGCGGAGGAGATTTCCTGGGCCTGGTGTTCGGCGGCCTCGGCCAGGTGCATGGCGGTGGCCTGCGTCTCCTGCGCGCTGGAGGCGACCTGCACCGAGGTGTCGGTGATCGTCTGCACCAGGCTGCGCAGCTGCTCGACGGCGAAGTTGATCGAGTCGGCGATCGCGCCGGTCATGTCCTCGGTGACCGTCGCCTTCACCGTCAGGTCGCCTTCTGCGAGCGAACCCATTTCGTCCAGCAGGCGCATGATCGCCTCCTGGTTGCGGTCGTTGAGTTCCTTGGTGGTCTCGTAGCGCTTCTGCTGCAGGCGGTTCAACGAATAGAGCAGGCCGGCGATGGCGATCAGGGCCAGCGCACCGGAGATGATCGAGATCCACAGGTTGCCCAGGATGCTGGTGTCGCGCAGCGAGCCGAAGGCGGTGAACGAGTCGAACAGGCGGCGGCTGTCGGCCAGCAGCTGGTCGGAACCGGCGGTGATCGAGTCGGCGGCGGCCTGGGCGCGGAACAGGTTCTGCGAGGTCGACAGGATCGCGTCGAGGTCCTCCTTCATGTCCGTCCACAGCGCCTGCGCCTGGCCCAGCGCGGCCAGCGCGCCACTGTTGCTCAGCGCGGTGACGCCCAGCGTCTCGTCGCCCTCGCGCAGGCCGGTCATGACGTTGTCGAACACGGCCGCGTCGCGCGCCAGCGCGTCGCCGGCCGTCGCCGCGGCCGGGCCGCCGGCCTGGATCTCGGTGATGCGGCGGGCCATGGTGCCCGACAGCACGACCTGGCGGAGGGCCAGGTAGACCTGCGAGGAGGTCGAGCCGCTGGAGGACATCGCGCGGACCAGCTCGTCGAGGTTGGCCTGCAGCTGCGGCACCTGGCCGGCGAAGCTGCTGGCGTTGTCGGCCAGGCCCAGCACGGCGCGCTCGCTGGCGATCATCTGCTCGGCGCTGGCGCCCAGCGGCGCCCACGTCTCGGTGACGGTGGCGATCGGGCCGGACACGCCCGGCTCGTTGCCGAAGTTGGCGTTGAGCGTCTCGATGTCCTCGTCGATCGCGGCCTTGGTCTGCTTGAAGGCGTCGAAGGACTGCGCGTCGCCACCCACCGCCTCGCGGCCCTGGTTGGCCAGCTGCTGGCTGAGCACCTGCAGGTCGGATGCCGCGGAGCTGGCGCCACCCAGGCGCGCCGCCTTCCAAGTCGCGTAACCGGTATTGAGGCCGAACACCAGAACCGCGATGCCCAGCAGCACCAGCCAGGTGTTGACGCCAAGGTTGCGGGCCTTGCCGGCGACGGAGTTGATGTCAGTGCTCATGGTTCGACGACCTCTGGTGTGGTGCGTGCTGCGGCAGTAGGAGAAGGTGCGAGAGTTGTGGCGGTGCGCGTCAGGCCGCGGCCTGGCGGAATTCGGGCGTGCGGGTCAGGCGCTCGAGGCTGAAGATGCCCCACGGCTGCTCGTCCAGGCGGTAGGCCCGGTCGATGAAGTGGGTGTAGCGGCCGACCGCGATCTGCTCGTCGGCCAGCGACTCGTCGGGAATCTGCTGCTGCTCGTTGAAGCTGCGCTGGCCGTAGAGCTCGTCGATCAGCACGGCGACGTCGCCGCCCGGCTGGCGCACCAGCAGGATGCGCTGGCTCTCGTGCAGCACGGTGCGCTCGCCTTCCAGGAACTGCTTGAGGTCGACGATCGGCAGCAGGTTGCCGCGGACATTGGCCAGGCCGAGCATCCACGGCTGCGCGCCGGGGACCGGGGTCACCTGGGGCAGGGTCAGGATTTCGCGGACCTCATCGAAGTGCGACGCCATGCGGCGCGCACCGATGCGGTAGCCGACGCCGCGCCACAGGCCGGGCGCGTCGAGCTGCTCCGGCAGGCCGGCGACGTGGGCGAGGCTGCGCCGCTCGTAGTCGGCCAGCACCTCGAACGGCGTGCGCACCGCCACCTCAGGCGTCCAGCAGGCCGTTGATGCGCGCGATCAGTTCGTCTTCGCGCGGCGGCTTGACGATGTAGTCCTTGGCGCCCTGGCGCAGGCCCCAGGCCTTGTCGGTGTCCATGCCCTTGGTGCTGACGATCAGCACCGGGATTTCCTTGGTGTCCGCATCCCGCGACAGCGCGCGGGTGGCCTGGAAGCCGTTCATGCCGGGCAGGACGACGTCCATCAGCACCAGGTCGGGCTTTTCGCGCCGGCAGACCTCGATGCCGTCCTCGGCGCTGCCCGAGGACAGGACCTGGTGGCCGTTGCGTTCCAGCAATTGGGTGAGCACCGCCGTGTCGGTCGGCGAGTCCTCGATCAGAAGAATACGTGCCATTGAGTGCCCTACCCCCCGGTCAGGCGTTGACGTGCGTGCGGATCGCGTCGAGGAGTTCCTCGCGCGTGAATGGCTTGGTGAGGTACTGCTCGGACCCGACGATGCGCCCGCGCGCCTTGTCGAACAGCCCGTCCTTGGACGACAGCATGATCACCGGCGTGCCCTTGAACGCCTGGTTGTTCTTGATCAGCGCGCAGGTCTGATAGCCATCCAGCCGCGGCATCATGATGTCCACGAAGATGATCTGCGGCTGTTGGTCGGCAATCTTCGCCAGCGCCTCGAAACCGTCCGTGGCCGTGACCACGTTGCAGCCTTCGCGCTTGAGCAGTGTCTCGGCAGTACGACGGATGGTCTTGGAGTCATCGATCACCATGACCCGCAGTCCATCGAGGTTGCCGTTGCGGCCCTCGTCCAGCATTCAGTAATCCCCCGGTGCGCATGCCGTGTCGTCCGGCATGTCGCGAGGCTGCCTTTATTCCAAGCCCTGAGCGGACTGTCAAGCTGCATTTACCGTCACTTCCTTGCTGAATGCGGCACCTGGCACCCTTTCCGCGTCGGACCGGCTGCTACCATCGCCGGCACTTTCGCCGCCCCGCCCCCGACCGTGCCCAAGCCGCTGGATGTCGTTGTCGTGATGGACCCGATCGGGTCGATCAGGATCGCCAAGGATTCGACCTTCGCCATGCTGCTGGAGGCGCAGCGCCGGGGCCATCGCCTCTGGTACGTGATGCCCGGCGGGCTGGCCCTGCAGGACGGCCGCGCCGTGGCCCGGATGGCGCCGCTGACGGTGCGCGAAAACCCGCGCGACTGGTTCACCCTGGGCGAAATGGCGGTGCACGCCCTCGCCACCGGCCATGTCGTGCTGATGCGCACCGACCCGCCGGTGGACGCCGAATACATCCACGACACCCAGGTGCTGGGCATCGCCCAGGCCGCGGGCGCAATGGTCGTCAACGATCCGCAGGGCCTGCGCGACTACAACGAGAAGCTGGCGGCACTGCTGTTTCCGCAGTGCTGCGCGCCCAGCCTCGTCAGCCGCGACGCCGCGTCGCTCAAGGCGTTCGTCAACGAGCACGGCGAGGCGGTGCTCAAGCCGCTGGACGGCATGGGTGGGCGCTCGATCTTCCGCGCCCGCGCCGGCGAGCCCAACCTCAACGTCATCCTGGAGACGCTTAGCGCCGGCGGCCGATCGCTGGCGATGGCGCAGCGTTACCTGCCGGAGATCGCCGAGGGCGACAAGCGCATCCTGCTGGTGGACGGGGAGCCGGTCGACTACTGCCTGGCGCGCATCCCGCAGGGCGATGAATTCCGCGGCAACCTGGCGGCGGGCGGCCGCGGCGAGGGCCGGCCACTGAGCGAGCGCGACCGCTGGATCGCCGCGCAGGTCGGCCCGGAAATGAAGCGCCGCGGCATGGTCTTCGTCGGGCTCGACGTGATCGGCGACTACCTGACCGAGGTCAACGTCACCAGTCCGACCTGCATCCGCGAGCTGGATGCGCAGTTCGGACTGAACATCGCCGGCCAGCTGTTCGACGCCATCGAGCGCCGGATGGTGCCCGCGCAATGAGCGCGGTGGCGGTTCCGTCGCCGGCGGCGCCGGCCGCGATGGAGAACCAGCGCCTGGGCGCGACGTTGGTGCTGTCGCTGCTGCTGCACGGCATGCTGCTGCTGGGCGTC
The DNA here is from genome assembly GCF_020026895.1 of Novilysobacter selenitireducens. Taxonomy (GTDB): domain Bacteria; phylum Pseudomonadota; class Gammaproteobacteria; order Xanthomonadales; family Xanthomonadaceae; genus Lysobacter_C; species Lysobacter_C selenitireducens. The sequence continues at coordinate 733,545 of NZ_JAINZW010000001.1, read as the reverse complement.
GGGTTCGCCGTGGAAAGCGCCGCGCCGGTGATGCCGACGCTGGACGTGATCCTCACCCGGACACAGAGCCCGCTGACGCAGTCGCAGGCGGACTTCCTCGCGCAGGCCAGCAACCAGGGTGGCGGCGAGCATGACCGTTCGACCCGGCCGACCGAAACCGTCTCCGGTGCCGCGCCACAGGTGCAGCCCGGCGTGGCGCCGCGCCCGGTGCGCGCGCAATCGCCGTCTCCGCAACCGCCGCCGGAAGCGCGCGTGGTGAGCAGTGCGCGTGGCGAGACCCCGGTGGCGACACCGCGCGCGACGCCCGAGGCCGATGAGACACCGCTGCCGCGCGGCCGCGAGAAGGTCGAGCGCGACATGGCGATGGCGCGGCTGGCGGCCGAGATCCACATGCGCTCGGAGCGATACGCCAAGCGGCCCTCGCGCAAGTTCGTGTCCGCCAGCACGCAGGAGTACGCGTGGGCGACGTACCTGCGCGCGTGGGTGGACCGCGTCGAGCGCATCGGCAACCTCAACTACCCCGATGAGGCGCGGCGGCGCCGGCTGGCCGGCCAGGTCGTCATCAGCGTGGCGATCCGCCGCGACGGGAGCGTCGACCGCGCCGACATCGTGCGATCCAGCGGCATCCCGCTGCTGGACGAGTCGGCCCTGCGCATCGCGCAGCTGGCCGAACCCTACCCGCCTCTGCCGCGCACGGACGAGGACCCGGACATCCTGCACGTCACGCGCACGTGGAACTTCCTCCCCGGAGGCGAGCTGGTCGACGACTGACGTCGCTTGGTCGAACGCTTCCATGCCGAAGTGTTCTGCCGACAGCGCTGACCGAAGGCCTCCTGCAGGAGCGACGTAAGTCGCGACCACGCAGCTTCGGACGCCGACCATCGCGACTTACGTCGCTCCTACAGACATGTGCGGGACCAGGACACCGGTTGAGTTTGAAGCCAGACCCGGATCACGGGGGCCCGTCCCGCTCCCCAGGTTACTTCCGCAGCGCCCGTTGCTCGACCAGCGTCAGCGCCACGTTGTTGCGCAGGTAGGCCGGCTCCACCGCGTCGGCCGCGACTGCGCCGCCCTGTTCGAACGCCACGGCCGCCAGGCACGCAAGATCCGCGGCATGCGGCAACTGCGTGTCGTCGACATGCACCAGATGCGACGTCGAGTGGCCGCGGAGCCGCTGCACGAGTGCACCCTCACCCGCGGCGAATCCGGTGCCCACGCCATGCCACTCGCCCTCCGGAACAGGCACCGAACCCGGTGCGCCCAGCACCTCGTCCGACAGTGCGCGGACGTAGCCGTCGACGCGCTCGAAGGCGCCCAGGTACACCTCGCCCATGCGCGCATCGATGGCGGCGAGCACGCGCGGGCCGGCCGCGCGCATCGCCAGCACCGCCAGCGTCGACACCGGCACCAGCGGCCGGTCCAACGCCAGCGCGATGCCCTGCCCCACTGCGATCGCCAAGCGCACGCCGGTGAACGCGCCGGGTCCGCGCCCGACCGCGATCGCATCGAGCTGCGACCGCGCGATGCCCGCTTCGGCCAGCAGCGCCTCCGCCCACGGCAGCGCGAGCTCCGCGTGCCGTCGCGGCGCAAGCTCGAACCGCTCGGCCACCTCGCCGTCGTTCCACAGCGCGACCGAACAGGCCTCGGTCGCCAGCTCGAACGCAAGCAGCTTCATCGCTCCACCCTGCACGCACGGGCGTGCTGTCTGTCAGCCGTCATGGTCGGTTCCCGTCAGGGGCACGGATTCTGGCGCAAAGAAGGCCTCGACGTCGTCGATCCGGCGCGTGCGCGGCAACGGCGGCAACGACTCCATGAAGACGCGGCCATAGCTCTTGCTGGTCAGCCGCGGGTCGCACAGCACCAGCACGCCGCGGTCGGTTTCGGTGCGGATCAGGCGGCCGGCACCCTGCTTGAGGGCGATCACCGCCTGCGGCAGCTGCTCGTCGCGGAACGGGTTGCCGCCGCTGCGGCGGATCGCCTCCAGCCGCGCCTCGAACACCGGGTCGTCGGGCGCGGCGAAGGGCAGCTTGTCGATCACCACCACGCTCAGCGCGTCGCCGGCCACGTCCACGCCCTCGCGGAAGCTGGCCGTGCCCAGCAACACGCCATTGCCGGATGCGCGGAAGCGCTCCAGCAGGATCGAGCGCGGCGCCTCGCCCTGCACGAACAGCGGCCACGCCCCGTGCTCGCGCAGCTCGGCGGCCGCCTCGCGCAGCGCCCGGTGCGAGGCGAACAGCACGAAGGCGCGTCCGCCCGAGGCCTCCAGCACCGGCAGCACCGCATCGATCACCGCGGCCGTGTAGTCGCGCGACGCCGGCTCGGGCATGCGCGTGGGCTGGTAGCACAGCGCCTGCCGCGGCCAATCGAACGGGCTGGGTGCCAGCAGCGTGCGCGGCTTGGAAAGCCCCAGCTTGATTGCGTAGTGCTCGAAGCGCCCGCCAATGGCCAGCGTGGCCGAGGTGAACACCCACGCCGCCTGCGAACGCGCGCGGTGTTGCGCCAGCGGACCGGCGACGTCCAGCGGCGTGCGGCTCAAGCGGAACCCACGCGCGGTGAGCTCGTACCAAAGCACGCTACCGTCGTTGTCGTAAGCGGTGCCTGTGTCCGGTTCAGCGCAGAGGGACCCACCCGACGCGACGCATCCAACGGGCACGCCCGTCCCGTCTTCGTCAGCGGCGCCTGTTGCCGGTCCAGCGCAGAGGGACCCACCCGACGCAACGCATCCAACGGGCGCTCTTGTCCCGTCGTCGTCAGCGGTGCCTGCGTCCGGCTCATCGCAGGGGGACGCACCCGGCGGGACGCCTGTATCAGGCACGCGACCGCTGTCCTCATCAGTGGTGCCAGCATCCAGTGGCTGCATGGCCCCGTCGCGGGATGAGTCCACGTCCATGGATTCCCGCCTTCGCGGGAATGACGGCAATGGATGGCGGCCGCCGGCCTCTGAATCGTCCGCACCGTCGTCAGGGACTTGGTTTGCAGCAGAGTATTCCGACGCCACGCCGACGCGGTGGCCCCGCCACCGCAGCAGCCGGTTCTCGAACTCCTTGGCCCGCGCGACGCAGCTGTCGAACCCGGGTGCCGCCTCGCGCAGGGGCATCAGCGCGGCGTGCAGGCCGCGCAGTGCGTTGAACAAGGCATCCAGCGCGGCCTCGACGTTGGCATCTTCGGCAGCGCGTTGCCGGGTGCCACGCACGGGCAACTCGTCCATCGACGCGCGCAGTGCACGGACCGCGAGCTCCAGCGCGCGCGCCGGTTCCTGCAGTACCGCCAGCGCCGACGGTGCCTGCTTGCATTCGGCCAGCGTGTCGCGGGCCAGTTCGACCAGTGGCCTCGCGCTCAGCGCCTCGCCGAAGAACTGCGAAGCGAGCTCGGGCAACTGGTGCGCTTCGTCGACTACGAACGCCGCCGCGCCCGGCAGGATTTCGCCGAAGCCCTCCTGCTTGAGCGCGAGGTCGGCCAGCAGCAGGTGGTGGTTGACCACCACGATGTCGGCGGCCTGCGCACGCTGGCGCGCCTGCACGACGAAGCATTCGGAAAAGAACGGGCATTCGCTGCCCAGGCAGTTGTCGGCGGTCGAGGTGACCATCGGCACCAGTGGGGAGTCATCCGGCAGCGCTTCGAGCTCGGCCAGGTCGCCCATGCGCGTGCGCCCGGCCCACGCGACGATGCGCTGGAACTGCGCGGCCATCTCGCGGCTGCCGAAGCGCGGCTCGCCCTTGGCCTGGTTGAGCCGGTAGTGGCACAGGTAGTTGGCGCGGCCTTTCAGCAGCGCGGTCTTCACCCCGACACCGAGCGCGTCGCGCACGCGCGGCAGGTCGCGGTGGTAGAGCTGGTCCTGCAGCGCGCGCGTGCCGGTCGACACGATGGTGCGCAGCCCCGACAGGATCGCCGGCACCAGGTAGGCGAAGGTCTTGCCGGTACCGGTGCCCGCCTCGGCCAGCAACGCTTCGCGGCTTTCAAATGACTCTGCGATTGCGACGGCCAGGTCCTGCTGCGCGGGGCGCGGCGCGAACGCGGCAATCGCGCGCGCCAGGTCGCCGCCCTCCTCCAGGGCCGCACGCGATGCCCCCGCGAGCCGCCCGCCGTCCACTACCGTCAAAACCGCGGGGGCGGGGCGACGGTGCAGGCGTCGCGGCGCTCGCGCGCCTGTTCGACCGAGGCGGCTGCAGGCGCACCTTCCGCCGGCGACGGCGTCGCCAGCCGGACCTGGGCAATGGTTTCCCAATGCCGCCTGCAAAGCGGGCCGACCTGCGAACCCAGTTCGAACGCGCGCGTGGCCAGCTGCGCCGCCATGCCGGTGTCGCCCAGCAGCAGCGCGAGTTCCGCCCGCTCCTGCAGCAGCGCCGGATCATCCGGCGTGATCGCCAGTGCGCGGTCCAGCGCGTCGGCTGCGCCCTGCACCATGCCGCGTGCCTCCAGCGCCACCGCGTCCTGGCGCAGGTCCTCGACCTGCGGGTCGCGCAGCGGCTGCACGCTCAGCTCCTTGTCGTCCACCTCGCCTGCCGCGCGCACGGCGCGTACCGCGGCGGCGGTATCGAAGGCCGGCACGGCCGGCTCGGGCGTGCCGGTTGCGCATGCGGCCAGCAGTCCGGCAAGGCCGGTCCCCACCAGTGCGGACTTGATCGCTCGGGTCACAGCTCCTCTCCCGTCGGCTGCTGCTGCGGCGGCGGCTCGGGCTCGTCGTCGCGATCGCCAAAGCCGAACCAGTCGCGCCAACCGCCGGACTCCGGCTCTACCGGCTCCGGGGCCGGGCACGGCGAATACGGCGGCGCGAAGCCCGCCACGAATGCGAACCGTCGCGCGCCCGGGCATTGCGCGTCACGCACGTTGGAGCCCACCACCCAGTGCCATTCGATGCCTTCGTCGCCGACCTCGAGCTTCGACGTCGGCAGGCGCGAGAACATCGACGACCACACGCGCATCGCGCCGCTGGCGCCGTACAGGCCGGTGGACTCGTTCTGGTCATTGCCGACCCACACCACGGCGAGGTGGTCGCCGGTCCAACCCGCGAACCAGCTGTCGCGGCCGTCGTTGCTGGTGCCGGTCTTGCCGGCCGGCGACAGGCGGCCCAGGCCGTCGGCCATGAGGCGACGCGCCGTACCGTTGGTGACGGCGTGCTGCAGCGCGATGGTGATCAGGCGCGCCGCGATCGCGTCGCCCTCCTGTGCCGGGGCCGGCGCCTTGTCGTAGCGGTTGAGCGTGCGGCCATCGGCATCGACCACGCCGCGCACCGCGTGCAACGGCTGGATCTCACCGCCCGAGGCCAGGAACTGGTAGAGCTGCGCCATCGCATACGGGCTCTGGTCCAGCGAGCCCAGGATCAGGGCAGGGTTGGGTTCGGCCTCGATGCCGGCCAGCGTACGGACCAGGTCGGCCAACCGCTCGGGCGCGACCTGCATGCCGATGCGCACCGTGGCCTGGTTGTAGGACTGCGCGAGCGCATCGATCAGGCGCACGCTGCCGTGGCTGCGGCCGTCGGAATTCTTCGGGCTCCACTCGCGGCCGCGGCCCAGCGACACCGTGACCGGCGAGTCGTCCACCCAACTGGCCAGCGAAAAGCGCTCGGGCTGGGCGAGCGCCAGCAGGTTGACGAAGGGCTTGAGCAGCGAGCCCACCGGGCGTTGCGCCTCGATCGCGCGGTTGAAGCCGTGGACGGCGACGTTACGGCTGCCGACGACCGCCACCACGTCGCCGTTGTGCACATCGGTCACCACCACGCCGGCTTCCAGCGGCGGGCGCTTGTCGTTGTCCAGGCTCTCCAGGGTACGGACGACCGCCCCCTCGGCCTGGGCCTGGGCCGACGGCACCATCGAACTCATCACGCGGAGCCCGGCGCCGGCCAGCGCATCGGCCGGGTACTCGCGCGCCAGTTGCCGCCGGATGAGGTCGACGTACGCCGGGAAGCGGTTCGCAGCCACGCTGCCGGGCTTCTCGGTGACACCCAGCGGCGCTTCGAGTGCCGCCTTGTACTCGGCATCGTCGAGCAAACCGGTTTCATGCATCTCGCCCAGTGCGAAGTCGCGGCGCTCGCGGGCACGCTCCGGGTGCCGGCGCGGGTCGTAGTACGACGGCCCGCGCACGATGCCGACCATCAGCGCGATCTGCTCGGGGCTGAGGTCGGCGAGGTCGCGCCCGAACCAGAACTCGGCGCCGGCGGCCACGCCGTGGATCGCCTGCGCGCCGCGCTGGCCCAGGTACACCTGGTTGAGGTACGCCTCGAGGATCACGTCCTTGTCGTAGCGCGCCTCGATCAGCATCGCGTACAGGATTTCATTGAACTTGCGCGACCACGTCTGCTCGCGCCCGATGCCGAGCAGGCCGCTGCGGGCCAGCTGCTGGGTCAGCGTGCTGGCGCCCTGGCGGGCTTCGCCGGCACGGAAGTTGACCCACGCCGCGCGGGCCATGCCCGAAAGGTCGATGCCGTGGTGGTGCGCGAAATCTCGGTCCTCCACCGCCTGCAGGGCGGTGACCAGCAACTCCGGCACCTCCTGGATGTTCACCAGGCGGCGCTCTTCCTGCTTCTGCCCGTAGAGGGTGGCGATGCGGGCGGGGTCCAGGCGTGCCGACTTCAGCTCGCGCTTGGTCCCGGCATCGCGGACGCTGGAGACCCGGCCACCGGACACGACCACTTCGATGCGGCGCGCCGGCACGGTGCCATCGATGTCGTCGAACCCGCGGCTGGAGATCCGCCAGCGCCGGCCATCGCGTGCATAGCTGCCGGGCCGGCGGCCGTCGCCCTCCCGGTAGGCCGCGGCATCGAGTTCCGTCTTCAGCGTTTCCGGGCCCATCGCCACGCCAGGCGCCAGTTCCAGCGGCCGCGCGAACACGCGCGTGGGGATCTGCCAGCGCAACTGGTCGAAGCGCTCGCCGACCTCGTGGTTGAGGTACAGCGTGTAGGGGATCAGGAACCCCAGGCCCAGCCCGATCGCCGCCAGCGTCCAGGTGACCAGGCGGCGGCGCCATTGGGGCGGATCGCCCTGCGCGGTGTCGTCGGAGTCGAAATCGTCGTCGTAATCGGTTCGGGCCACGGGCGCGACGGAGCCTGCAGAGCAAGTGATCGGCCGAGTCTATCGCACCGACCTGCCCCTACCGCGGCCGTGTACCGGCCAACGTCGGTATCATGCCGCGCTCGTTCATCGAGCGGCTATGTCGCCCATGCATCCGACCCTGCTGTTCCATTTCCGGCGTCACACAAATCTGATCCGCCGGACGTGGAGGAGCCTGTTGTCGAACGGTTGGGTGCCCACGGTGCGCCGCGCGATGCTGCGGTCGCGCGCCACCCCGTCCGGTACAGGCGCGGCGACCCGGACGACGAGCACGCCAACCCCATCCACGGCGCTCGATACCACGCGACCCTGGGTTCTGGTCGTGGACACCGCACTGCCGCAGCCTGACCGGGATTCGGGATCGTTGCGCATCGTCGAGCTGATGAGGGCGCTGGTGTCGGCGGGGCATGCAGTCGCGTTCGTCGCCGATGACGGTGCTTGCTCCGGAAACGCCGTCGATGCATTGCGCACCGATGGCGTCCATGTCCCGCAACAGCGGCGTCCCGACGCATGGGTTCGCGAGAACGCTGCCACTCTTTCGTCGGCGATCCTGTGCCGGCACGACACCGCCGGACACTGGTTGCCGTTCCTGCGTTCGGTCGCGCCGTCGGCCACGCTGGTGTTCGACACCGTCGACCTGCACCACCTGCGCGAACGACGCGAAGCCGACATGCGCGCAAGCACGAGTCTCCGGCGTTCCGCCGACGCCACGCGTCGACGCGAGCTTGGACTCGTACGCATGGCGGATGCGACCTGGGTGGTCAGCCCGATCGAACGCGACATGCTCCTCGGGCAGTTGCCCGGCGCCGACGTGCGCGTGCTGTCCAACATTATTCGTGACGATTCGGCGGGACTGCCCTTCAATGAACGCCGGGACCTGCTGTTCGTGGGCGGACTGCGCCATCCGCCCAACCGCGACGCGGTGGCATGGCTGTCGGCGGAGATCTTCCCGCGCGTGCGTGACGCGCTGCCGGCCGTGCGCCTGCACGTGGTGGGCGCGCCGGGGCCGGAGGGCCTGCCGGAGTTCCCCGCGGAATCGGGCATCGTGATGCACGGCCACGTACCGGACCTGCAACCGTTGCTGGACGGCTGCCGCGTCGGCCTTGCGCCCCTGCGATTCGGCGCGGGAGTGAAGGGCAAGATCAACCTGGCGATGGCGCATGGGCAGCCCGTGGTGGCGACCTCATGTGCCGTGGAAGGCATGCACCTTGAACCCGGCCGCGATGTGCTGGTCGCCGACGATGCGGACGCGTTCGCCGACCAGGTCGTGCGGCTCCACGACGACGCCACGCTCTGGCAGTCTCTGGCCGATGGGGGACGAGAGAGCGTCCGCCGGCACTTTTCGCCACAGATGGCACTGTCCGTGGCCGAAGCCACCTTTGCACGGCTCGCACCGTGACCCGGCTCCACACCATGCGCCTTCTGTTGATCGCCTACGAATTTCCTCCCAGCCCTTCGCCGCAGTCGCTGCGTTGGGCCTATTTGTGTCGCGAGCTGCATCGCCTGGGCCATGAGGTGCACGTACTGACCATCGATCTGGGCGGTTCCACACCAGGACTGCCCCAGCTGCCCGACGGAGTCACCGTGCATCGCACCTACGCCGGGCACGTCCGGGGACTGGTCGCGCGCCGGCGGCGCCATCGCGAACGGGGCCGCAACGCCGAATCCGCCGTTGCCACGGCGCGCCCGCCCGCCCGCGCCTCGCGCAGTGGATGGAAACAGAAGCTCTCGTCCCTGCTGCAGCGGCTGGCCGAGTTCGTCTGGTTCCCCGACTTGCGCGGTGAGTGGTTGCCGATCGGCCGTGCGCGACTGGATGCGCTGCTGGAGCATGTCCGCCCGGACGTGGTGGTGAGCTCCCATGAGCCGGCCACGACGCTGGAACTGGGCCTGCGCGCGCGCGCGGCGGGCTTCCGCTGGATCGCCGACCTCGCCGACCCGGTACTCGCCCCGTACACCCCATCGCGCTGGCGCGCGCGGGCGCAACGCGTGGAGGCCGAGGTGTGCCGCCGGGCCGAGCACGTACTGGTCACGACGCCCTCGGCACGCGACGTGTTGCGCGAGCGGCACGGGCACACCGCCCCGATCAGCGTGCTCACACAGGGCTTCGAGGATGTCGGGGAGCTGACTGACGTCTGCCCGGTCGAATTCGACACGCGGCGGCTGGAGTTGCTTTACACCGGCAGCTTCTACGCGTTCCGGTCGGCCGACGCCCTTTTGCAGGCGGTGATCGACACGCCGGGCGTGCGGCTCAACATCGCCACCGTGCATGCGCCGGATGCATTGCTCGAGGCCATCGACCGCCACCCGGATCGCATCCGGCTGCTCGGCTTCCTGCCACATCGCGCTGCGATTGCGACACAACGCGAGGCCGATGTGCTGGTCAACCTGGCCAACCGCGACGCGATGCAGGTGCCCGGCAAGTGTTACGAGTACCTGGGTGCCGGCCGCCCCATCCTCCATCTGGGCGACGCCCCTGGCGATGCAGTGGCCGCACTGGTGCGCGGGAAACAACGCGGCTGGGTCGCGGCGTCCGACGCCGACAGCATTGCGACATGCCTGCGCGAGCTGGTCGTACGAAAGAACGCCGGCACGCTGGCAGCGGAATTGTCGCTGGGCATCGACGAAGTCGCGGAGTTCGGCTGGAGCCGGCTGGCGGCGCGCCTGGACGTGCTGCTTCGATCGCAGAACGCATAGAACCGTCCACTGCCCGATGCCGTCGCAGGTAGGCGCCTGTCTTTTCTATCGAGGCGCCCGCGACGGGACTCCACGCCGTACTGGGCGAAAGCTGCCGGACCCGACTTAGTCGAGCGCCGCCGACGCGGCTTCCACGCGCCGCGCGAACGCCTCCACGCCATCGGCGTCCGGGTCGAGCGTACGGGCCTGGTCGAGCGCACGCTGGGCCGCGGTGATTTCGCTCGCACCCAAGCGCTCCTCGCCGACCGCCAGCCAGCGCTGGGCTAGGCGGCGGCGCGCGGCCAGTGCCGTCCCGCGCGGTTCCCCCAGCGCTTCGCGGGCTTCCAGGCACGCACCCGCGCCAATCAGACGGTTCTCGCGCAATGCGTCCTCGAAGCAGCTCTGGGCCGCCGGAAGCAGGGCATCCGCTGCCTCCCGCACTTCGGCGTCCCGCGGAGCGAGCGCCCGGGCGGCGGCGATCTTGTCGAACGCGCTTTCGCCCGGCGGCGTCAGCAGGTCGCCACGGTCGCGCGCCCGTGCCGCCTCCTCCAGCAGGGCCCTGATGCGGCCACGCCCCGCAGCCGTTTGGGTCGCCCCTTGCCCGCCCAGGCGTGCCTGGGTCGCACGCGCCGCTGCCAGACGCCGGCGCGCTTCCTCGAGCCCCGCCATGTCCGGGTCCACCGCAACCGCCTGCGCAAGCGCGGCCTCGGCCTCGCTGAAACGGAAGTCGGCGGCCAGCTCCACGACCCGGCGGACGTAGGCCTGCAGCGACCGACGCACGCCGGACGTCGCACGTACGTCATCGGGGCGGGCGTCGAGCGCGGCGCGGAATCCAGCCAGGGCCTCGGCCAGCCGGCCGCGCTGCAGGTCGGCCTCGGCACGCGACAGCCGCGCATCGACCGCAGCCGCCAGCGCTGCGCGGGCTTCCGGCAGCTCCACGTGGCCGGCATCGGCCTGCGCGACCCGCCGCTGCACGGCGGCGGCATCCGTCAGTGCGCCGCGCTCAAGCATGGAGCGCGACTGCGCCAGCAGTTCCGACAGGGTGTCCTCGCGTCCTTCCAGCGCCCGTACGTTGTCCGGCTCCAGGGCCAGTACACGCTGGTAGAGGCGCAGGGCGGTGTAGCCCTCGCCGTCCAGGCGACCGCCCCGGCGCGCGGCGTCGGCCACGTCCAGCAGGCGTTCGACACCGGCGTCGCCCAGCTCGCGGCGGTGCAGGCGCGTTTCCAGTTCGACCAGCCGCGGCTGCGGTACCGTCATCGCCCGTGCCAGCGCCAGCGACTGGCGTGCCTGCGCAAACTGGCCGGCATCGATCTGCGCGTCGGCCCGCGCCAGCGCCGCGTGCCCGACCAGGGTCAGCCCGTCGCGCGCATCGGGGCGGTCCGGGTCCAGGGCCAGCGCGGCCTCATAGAGCTCGCGCGCGCCGCTGCCGTCGGGTGCCGTCAAGTGACCGCGTGCCAGCGCCTCGGCCGCCTCGCGCCGCAACTGCTGGGCGCGTGTCTCCGGCCATAGTCCATCGGAAAACAGGGCCGCCATCCCGAGCGCGGCCAACAGGCCGAACGACAGGGACAGCGCCCACGCGCGCTGCGACCGCGACAGCCTGCGCAGCGGATCGAGGATGGCTTCGACAGGCCGGGCGGACCGGCGGGTGGGATCGGTGTCGGGTGGATGCGGCATTGCCGGCAGAGCATAGCCGCCGGCCGCGGGAGGCGCGTGATCCACCACCCTCCGGCACGTGCCACGACGCCGTCAAAGCCGTTGAGCGCGCTCCACGCCCGGCAGCGTCGCCAGCTTGCCCAGCAACGACGACAGTTGCCCGTAGTCGGCAACGCGCAGCCGCAGCCGCAGCCGCACGCGTGCGCCATTGCGCTCGTGGTCGCTGTGGATCGCCGACACATGCGCATTGCCCTGCGCGATGGCGTTGGTGACCTCCTTCAGCAACCATTTGCGGTCCAGTGCGACCACCTCGACATCGACGTCGTAGCCACTGCCCGTGCGCCCCCATTCCACCGGTAGTACGCGCTGGGGCTGGCGTGCCAGCAAGCGTTGCAGCGCGACGCAGTCCGGACGATGCACGGTGACGCCGCGCCCGCGAGTGAGGTAGCCCAGGATCGGCTCGCCCGGCAGCGGCTGGCAGCAGCGCGCGATCTGCACCAGCAGGTTGCCCACGCCCTGCACGGTGAAGTCGCCCGGTCGGCTGCGGCCGGCGCGGCGGGGTTCGACCGGGACAGCTGTGGCTTCAGGCGCGGTGCCCCCGCTTCGCTCGTGCTCGCCCAGCACGCGCGCCACCTGGTGCGGCCCAAGGTCGCCCAGTGCGACGTGCACATACAGGTCGCCGTCGGTCGCGAGGTGGAACTTCTCGAGCGCCGGCGCCAGGTCCGCACCGAGCAATCCCAGCCGCCGCAGTTCCTTTTCCAGCAGTTCGCGGCCTTCGGTCTCGTTACGCGCACGGTCGAGCTTGTGGAACCAGCCGCGCACCTTTTCGCGCGAGCGCGGGCTGGCCAGGAAGCCGTTGGCCTCCACCAGCCAGTCGCGCCGCGGCTCGCCGGTCTTGGCGGTCATGATCTCGACCCGATCGCCGGTGCGCAGGCGGTGGTCGAGCGGAACGATGCGGCCGTCGACCTTGGCACCGCGGCAGCGGTGGCCGACCTCGGTGTGCACCCGGTAGGCGAAATCCAGCGGCGTCGACCCGACCGGCAGGTCGATCACTTCGCCTTTGGGCGTCAGCGCATAAATCCGGTCCTCGACCAGTTCGGTGTCCAGCTCGCCGGCGAGGCCGGCATCGTCGCGCCCGCCGCCTTCTTCCAGCAGCCGCCGCATCCAGGCGATCTTGCGGTCGAACGCGGCATCCGCGCCGCGTCCGCCTTCCTTGTAGCGCCAATGCGCCGCCACGCCGAGCTCGGCCTGACGGTGCATGTCGTGGGTGCGGATCTGCACTTCCAGCGTCTTGCCTTCCGGCCCGATCACCGCGGTGTGCAGCGACCGGTAGTCGTTGCGCTTGGGGCGCGCGATGTAGTCGTCGAACTCGCTGGGGATCGGCACCCACGTCGCATGCACCACGCCCAGCGCGGCGTAGCAGGCAGCGACATCGTCCACCAGGACCCGTACCGCACGCAGGTCGTAGAGCTCGCCGATCGGCGCGCCCTTGCGCTGCATCTTCCGCCAGATGCTGTAGATGTGCTTCGGCCGGCCGGCGACGTCGGCCTCGATGCCCTGAGCGGCCATCGCCTCGCGCAGCACCTGCTTGACCTGCTCGATGTAGCGCTCGCGCGCGCCCCGCTTCTCGTCCAGCAGGCGGGCGATGCGCTGGTAGGTCTCGGGCTCCAGGTGGCGGAACGCCAGGTCCTCGAGTTCCCACTTCAGCTGCCAGATGCCCAGCCGGTTGGCCAGCGGGGCGTGGATGTCGCGGGTGAGCGCCGCCAGCTCGCGGCGCTGCGCGTCGGGCAGGTCGCCGGCCTGCTTCATCCATGCCAGCTGCCGCGCGAGCAGGATCGGCACCACCCGCAGGTCGCGCACGATGGCCAGCAACAGCCGGCGCAGACCTTCGCTGCCGCCACTGCCCGGGTGCTCGGCATGCAGGGCCCAGACCTGTGCGGCCGCGTGCTGCCCATCGAGCAGCGCCACTACCGCCGGATGTTGCTTCGGGAACTCCGGACCCAGCGCCGGCAGCATGGTTGGGGCGGCGTGCAACAACGCGGCCATCACGGTGTCGGCGTCCGCGTCGAGCCGGGCCAATGCGTCCAGTACGGAAACCGTCACTTCGACCGGTTCCGCCACACCCGCGGTCGCATTGTCGCGAGGCCCTTCCGCCAGCGCATCGCGCCACGCGGCCGGCAGGCCGGCGACGGCCGGATGGTCCAGCATGGCGGGAGAAAAGGAAGGCGCGGGGGGCATCGCGGACGGATCGCGGTCGAAAGTTTCGCGTCTACACTAGCGAGCATCCCGTCCGAGGAACAGGCCATGCTTTCGATCCGCGCCCGCTCGCTGCGTCCGCTCGCCCTTTCGCTGGCTCTCGTACTGATGCCGATGGCAGTCCTTGCGCAGGATGCACCCCGGCTCATCGAGCAGGAAATGACGCCGGAGGAATTCCGTGCCGCTGGATTGGACCGCTTGAGTCCCGAGCAGCTGGCCAGCCTCAATGCATGGCTGGGGCGCACGCTGGATGTCGAAACTGCCAAGGCAGCGGAGACCGCGCGCGCAGAGGTGAAGGAAGCCAGCCGCGGATTCCTGAGCTTTGGTTCGACCGAGCCGATCGTGGCGCGGATTCAGGGCGAGTTCCGTGGTTTTGGCAAAGGCCGTCGCTACACGCTGGACAACGGACACGTCTGGGAGCAGGTGGATGACGCACGCCTTGCCGGCGCCCGCTTGGACAGCCCGACCGTCACGATCGCACCCGCGGTCATCGGTAACGTCTGGTATCTGTCGGTCGAGGGTTACAACACCCGGGCCAAGGTCCAGCGCATCGAATGACGCCTGCACGAGGCCTGCGTCGAACCTTTCGAAAAGGAGAGTCAACCCATGCGAATCGCAGTGTTGTTGTTGGCGGCGGCGACCGCCTTCTGTACGTTTCCTGCAGCGGCGCAGTACCGGCCTATCGAGGAACGCCTGACCGAGGCACAGTTCCGGGAAGCGGGGCTCGCGAAGTTGGACCAGTCCGAACTTGCCGCGCTTAATCGCCTGCTCCGCGAAGACGTGGCGCCGGCCGCTGAAGCTCCGGTGGCGGCGTCGACTGAAGAAGTGGACGAAGCACCAGTCGAGTCCCGGCTGGTCGGCCCGTTCAAAGGATGGTCGAAGGGCACCGTGCTGACGCTGGAGAACGGCCAACGCTGGCAGGTGACCGAGGGCGACCTCTATCTGGGCCGCGCCGAGGAAAGTCCGGCGGTTTCAGTCAAACCCGGACTGTTCAGTGGCTGGTACCTGCAGGTGGAAGGGCAGAGCCCGCGCGCGAAGGTACGCCTGCTCGACTGACGCAGTCCATCCTGCCCGCTGCGGCAACGACTATTGCAAGTGAGACAGCCGTGTAGCCAGCTTCTTCGGCGACACACCCTTCGCCCCGAGTTCCTGGGCGAACAGTGATACGCGCAGCTCCTCCAGGTCCCAACGCAGTGCCTGCCACTCCGGCCGGCCGGCGATCCCGCGTTGCGTTGCATCGGCCAGCGCATCTGCGAACGGCTTGATCTCGAGCATCCGCGCCTGGTCGCGCATCGGGTCGCGCAGTGCGCGTTCGCCTCGCAGCGCCAGTGCCTTCAGGTAACGCGGGTAGTCGCGCAACACGTGCTGGGGCGTGGTGCTGAGGAACCCCGGCGGCGCCAGCGTCGACAGATGCGCGCGCATGTCGTCGAGGTTGCCGCTGGCCCAGCCCATCAGCGGCGATTCCAGCGCGCCACGCACCTCCGCCACGCCGTCCAGGATCGCCTCGGCCAGCCTGAGGCGTTCCACCGACTCGGCGAACAACCCCTTGCCCACCGCATCCCGACGCGTGGCGAATGCATCGGCGTCACGGATGTCCTCGAGCCCTTCCGCCGTCAACGCGTCGAACGCCCCCTGCACCAGGTCGGCGCGCAGCCGGTCGCCCTCCCCGGCAGGCCCCGAGCGTTCGCCCTGGGACTCCAATGCCGCGTACTGCAGCGCGGTGCGCGGCGGCACGGGCAACTGCTTGCGGGCCTGGCGCATGCGGTCGGCCAGCGCCAGGGCCAACAGGCGGCGCACGCCCGCCGGGTGGGCGCGCTCGGCGTCCTCGCGTTGCGCGTGGACCTGCAGCGAAACGCTGTCGCCGTCGTCATGCAGCGCCGGCCATGCCGGTACGCCACCCGCGCCGGGCACGGAACGCGGCACCGGCGTCTCCGGGAAGGCCACCAGCCCGCGTTGCGCCAGGCCATCGGCCGCGCGCGCGGCGAACGCCTCGGCCGCCGCCGCTGCGAACCGCTGCTTCAGGCCATCGACATCGCGCGACTCGGCCAGCACGCCGCGGCCATCGCGGTCCAGCAGCCGGATGTTCATGCGCAGGTGCGGCTCCAGCACCGACTCGTCGAACTCGCTGCGCGCCACGTCTACACCGGTCGCGCGCCGGAGGAAACGTGCGAGCGTGCCGGCAAAGTCGTCATCCTCCTGCCGCGAATGCGCCTCGGCGAACGCGCGGGCGAAATCGGGCGCCGGCACGAAATTGCGGCGCAGCGTCTTGGGCAGGCCGCGGATCAGCGCCGCGGCCTTGTCGGCGACGAACCCGGGCGCCAGCCACGACACCTGCGCGGGGTCGAGCGCGCCCAGCAGATGCAGCGGCACGGCGACCGTCATGCCGTCGTCGGCCGCTCCGGGCTCGAAGCGGTAGCGCACCGCCAGCCGTGCCTCGCCTACCGCCAGTATTGCCGGGAACCGCGCGGCCTCGCTCTCGTCGCCGACCATCAGGTCGTCCAGCGACCACTCCAGCGCTGCCTTCGACGCGGCATCGAGCTTGCCGAACCACGCATCCAGTGCATGGGCGTTGTGCACGTGCGCGGGCAGTCGGTCCAGGTACCACTGCGCCATCCATTCCTCGTCGACCACCAGGCCGACACGGCGCTGCTTGGCCTCCTCTTCCCGCGCCTTCTCCAGCGTCGCCAGGTTGCGCGGCAGGAAGGCCACGCGCGTGTTGATCTCTCCCGTCACCAGCGCCTCGCGCGCGAAGATCGCGCGCGCCTCGTCCGGGTACAGCGCGCCGTAGTGCACCGGCCGCTTGGGCGCGAGCACCAGCCCGAACAGCGAGACCTGCTCGCTGCCGACCACGCGCCCCTGCGATCGCGCCCAGCGCGGGTCGTGGTGGCGACGTGCCAGCAGGTGCGGCAGGGCCTCGATTGCCCACTCCGGTTCGATCGCGGCGTTGGTCAGTGCCCACACGCGTTCGGTGTCCAGCAGCGTGGCCGACAGCACCCACGGGGGCGGCTTCTTCGCCAGCACCGAGCCGGGGAACAACTGGAACTTGCGGCCGCGCGGGCCCTCGTACAGGCCGCGATCGGCGCGGTGGCCGACCTGCGCAGGCAGGCCGGTGAGCAATGCGCGGTGCAGGCGTGCGTAGGACGAGGCGTCGTACCGGCCCGGGGCCTGCGCCTGTTGCGCCAACTCCTCGCCGGCGGCGCGCTCCGGCGCCCCGGACGAACGCGCCCGCCCACGCCGCCGACGGGGACCGCGCTTCTGGCCCTCGGCCGTGAGGGCGGCCGCAACCGCGCTGGCCCGTGCCGCGGGGTGGGGCGAAGCCGCCACGCGCGTCACCTCCCACCCCAGTTCCTCCGCCATCAGCTTCAGTTGCCGGTGCAGCTCGCGCCACTCGCGCATCCGCAGGAAGCCCAGGAAGTGCCGCTCGCACCAGCCGCGCAGCTTCGACTGGGTCAGCTCCTCGTGTGCCGCCTGGTAGCCCTCCCACAACTTCAGGATGCCGACGAACTCGGACTTGGGGTCGGCGAACTGGGCATGCGCGGTATCGGCCGCGGCACGCTGGTCGGCCGGCCGCTCGCGCGGGTCCTGGATGCCCAGGAACGCGGCGATCGCCAGCATCTCGTGCAGGCAGCCGGTGTCGTTGGCCGCCACCAGCATGCGCGCCAGCTTGACGTCCACCGGCAGCCGCGCCATGACACGCCCGACGGCAGTGAGCGCGCGCTTGCCGTGATCGGCGACGTTGTCGACGGCGCCCAGTTCGGCCAGCTCCTGCCAGCCGTCGGCCACGGCGCGCGGCTCGGGCGGTTCCAGGAAGGGGAAGTTCTCGATCGACCCCAACCCCAGCGACAGCATGCGCAGGATCACGCCCGCCAGGGCTGCGCGACGGATTTCAGGGTCGGTGTAACGCGGGCGCGATTCGAAGTCCGCTTCCGGGTACAGGCGGTAGCAGGTGCCTTCGGAGATGCGCCCGCAGCGACCCTTGCGCTGGTCGGCGCTGGCCTGGCTGACCGGCTCGATATGCAGGCGGTCGAGCTTTGCGCGCGGGCTGTAGCGCTTGACGCGCGCCAGGCCGGGGTCGACCACGTAGCGGATGCGCGGCACCGTCAGCGAGGTCTCGGCGACGTTGGTGGCCAGCACTATGCGCCGCTGCGGCCCCGGGTTGAACACCCGGTCCTGGTCCTTCACCGACAGCCGCGCATACAGTGGCAGCACCTCGGTATGGCGGTACTTGCGGCGCTCCAGCGCCTGGTGGGCATCGCGGATCTCGCGCTCGCCGGGCAGGAACACGAGCACGTCGCCGCGGGGGTCCTCGCGGGTGATCTCGTCGCAGGCGGCGACGATGGCTTCGTTGACCGTGCGCTCGCCCTCGGATTCGCCCTCCCCTTCCAACGGCCGGTAACGCACGTCAACCGGATACCCGCGCCCCTCCACGCTCACCACCGGCGCGTCGTCGAAGTGCGCCGCGAAGCGCGCGGTGTCGATGGTCGCCGAGGTCACGATGACCTTGAGGTCGCGCCGGCGCTGCAGCAGCTGCTTGAGGTAGCCCAGCAGGAAGTCGATGTTGAGGCTGCGCTCGTGCGCCTCGTCGATCAGGATCGTGTCGTAGCGCGACAGCCAGCGGTCCGACGCGATCTCGGCCAGCAGGATGCCGTCGGTCATGAACTTCACCGCCGTCTGCTCGCCGACGTTCTCGGTGAAGCGGACCTGGTAACCGACCGCGCCACCCATCTGCACGCCCAGCTCTTCCGCCACCCGGCGCGCCACCGCGCGCGCGGCGATCCGGCGCGGCTGGGTACAGCCGATCATGCCGGCCGCGCCCCGGCCGGCCGCCAGGCACAGCTTGGGGATCTGCGTGGTCTTGCCCGACCCCGTCTCGCCGGCGATCACCACCACCGGGTGGTCGCGGATTAGCTCGACGATGCGCTCGGCTTCCGTTGCGATGGGCAGCGTGGGGTCGACCGGTGCGCGTGGCAGGGACGCGGCACGGGACTCACGCTGCGCCACCGACTGCGCCAGCCGCGTCTCGAACACCTGCCGCGCGGCGGTGTCCTCAGGCCGCCCGCTCCAACGTGACCACAGGCCGTGGAGGCGGCCGCGGTCTCGACTGAGGGCACCGTCGATCGCCCCGCGGGCTTCACGCAGGGCGGCTTTCGTTGACGCCATGCTGTCGGGGTGGTCGATAGGCTTCATTGATCGGATCGAGAAGAACAAACCATTTAACGCGGAAGGCCGCGCCACGTATTGTCACTGCAACCCCCACAAAGGGAGAAACCTCATGGCCAAGACCAAGAGTTCCAAGCCCAAGGCCGGGCGCACCACGTCCACCAGTCCCGCCGCTTCGCCGGCGCCGGCATCCAGCGCGCCGGCCATCGATATCGGGATCTCCACCGCCGATCGCAAGAAGATCGCCGAAGGCCTGTCGCGATTCCTCGCCGACAGCTACACGCTGTACCTGAAGACCCACAACTTCCACTGGAACGTCACCGGCCCGATGTTCAACGCCCTGCACGTGATGTTCGAGAACCAGTACACCGAGCAGTGGAACGCGCTGGACGAGATCGCCGAGCGCATCCGCGCGCTGGGCTTCAACGCGCCGGGTTCGTACGCCGAGTTCACCAAGCTCTCGTCGATCCCCGAGGAACCTGGGCTGAGCGACGCCGCCGACTGGCGCGAGATGGTGCGCCAGCTCACCGTCGGCAACGAAGCGGTGTGCCGCACCGCGCGCAAGGTCCTCAAGACCGGCGACGACGCCGGCGACGACCCGACCGTCGACCTGCTGACCCAGCGCCTGCAGACCCACGAAAAGTACGCCTGGATGCTGCGCTCGCTGCTCCAGTGACCGCAGTGGCCTGACAGGGAAACCCGCCGGCAGCCGGCGGGTTTTTTCTTGCGCGCAGGTTACGGACGCCGCAGAACAGGTTTTCCCCACTCCGCCGACAGCCCTGGCGCGCAGCCGCTGCGACGGGCGCTTGCTACCCTTTGCGCCGATGAACGACCGCGCGCTCGACCTGCTCCGCTCCACCTTCGGCCACCCCGGTTTCCGCGGCGAACAGGCCGAGATCGTCGACTGCCTGCTTCGCGGCGACGATGCCCTCGTGCTGATGCCCACCGGCGGCGGCAAGTCGCTGTGCTACCAGCTGCCGGCGTTGCTGCGCGAGGGCTGCGGCATCGTCGTCTCGCCGCTGATCGCGCTGATGCAGGACCAGGTGGACGCGTTGCTGCAGCTGGGCGTGCGCGCGGCCTGCCTGAACTCGACGCTGGATGCGGCGACGGCCGCAGACGTCGAGCGGCGCCTGCTCGCCGGCGATCTCGACCTGCTGTACGTCGCACCCGAGCGGCTGCTCACCGGCCGCTGCCTGGACCTGCTAGACCGCGCGCCCATCGCCCTGTTCGCCATCGACGAGGCCCACTGCGTCTCGCAATGGGGACACGACTTCCGGCCCGAATACCGGCAGCTGACGGTGCTGCACGAGCGCTGGCCGGAGGTGCCGCGCATCGCACTGACGGCGACCGCCGACGCGCCGACGCGCCGGGAGATCGCTGAACGGCTGGCGCTGGAGGAGGCGCGCACCTTCGTCAGCTCCTTCGACCGACCCAACATCCGCTACCGCGTGGTGCAGAAGGACGGCAGCGGCGCGCGCGCGCTGCTGAACTTCCTGGGCGACCGCCGCGGCGAGAGCGGCATCGTGTACGCGCTGTCGCGCAAGCGGGTGGACACGTTGGCCGACCAGCTGGCCACGGCCGGCATCAAGGCACTGCCCTACCACGCGGGCCTGCCTGGCGAGACGCGTGCGGCCAACCAGCGTCGTTTCCTGCAGGAGGACGGCGTGGTGATGGTGGCGACGATCGCCTTCGGCATGGGCATCGACAAACCGGACGTACGTTTTGTCACCCACGTCGACCTGCCCAAGTCGATCGAGGGCTACTACCAGGAGACCGGACGCGCCGGCCGCGACGGCGCACCCGCCGAGGCCTGGATGAGCTACGGGCTGGGCGACGTGGTCAACCTGCGCCAGATGATCGGCCAGGGCGATGCGCCCGAGGAGCGCAAGCAGTTGGAGCTCCGCAAGCTCGACGCGCTGCTGGGCTATTGCGAGTCGACCCGCTGCCGGCGGCAGGCCCTGCTGGACTGGTTCGGCGAGTCGCACGCCGGCGCCTGCGGCAACTGCGACAACTGCCTGGAGCCGCCGCAGACCTGGGACGCGACCGATGCGGCACGCAAGGCGTTGTCGTGCGTGTACCGCACCGGCCAGCGCTTCGGCGCCGGTCATGTCATCGACGTGCTGCGCGGCGTATCGACCGAGAAGACCCAGCGCTTCGGCCACGAATCGCTCAGCACCTGGGCCATCGGAGCCGATCTCGACGCCCGCCAGTGGAGCGGCGTGTTCCGCCAGCTGGTGGCCTTCGGACTGCTGGAGGCGGACGTCGAGCGCCACAATGCGCTGCGCCTGACGACGCAGGCCGGCCCTGTCCTGCGCGGTGAGCAACGGCTGGCCATGCGTCGCGAACTGCCGCGCAGCGGCCGCAAGGATCGCCGCGGTGCTGCCGCCCCCCTCATCGACCTGCCGCCCGACGCGCAGTTGCGCTTCGACGCCCTGCGCGAGTGGCGCGCCACCACGGCGCGCGAGCAGAACGTCCCCGCGTACGTCATCTTCCACGACGCCACGCTGCGGGCCATCGCGCAGGCCGCGCCCGACGACCTCGACGAACTGGGGCGCATCCCCGGCATCGGCCAGAGCAAGCTGGACCGCTATGGCGACGACGTACTACAGCAACTGTTCGATTGCGACGCGGCCGCCTGACAGCGGCGTTGTGCCGAACCTGCCCGCCAGAAAGCACGAACCCCGCTTGCGCGGGGTCGCATCGAGGCAGTGGTGGGTCGTGATGGATTCGAACCATCGACCAGCGGATTAAAAGTCCGATGCTCTACCAACTGAGCTAACGACCCACGGAATCCGTGTACCCCGCGCTGACCGCGCGGCCGGGCTGCATTGTGCCACAGAGCCCGCCCCGGGCAGCGATGCGAAGGCGGGCTCCGGCCGGTCACGCCATGATGGGTAGCGTCGGCTACGACGGCGCGGCCGCTGGCGACCCCGTCCAACCTCCCCGGCATTGGTGGCTTCGTGCCGGCGACGGGACTACGCACCACGATGGTCAGGCACCGACGCGCCGCTCCCGGGCCTCATCCAATTGCCGACGCGCTTCCGGGTCCGCCTCGATCAGGCGGCGCAACGCGCGGTAGACGTATACGCGGCAGAGCCCGGGCCATGCGACCAGCAGGTACACCGCACCGGCCACGACCCACTCCATCCGTGGGGGATTGACAAGCCCCGTGTAGTCGCCGGTGGCGGCCAGCAACAGGACCGCCAGCATCACCCATCGGAACCAGGACCAGAACCGCATGCCCCAGTCGACATTGAGGACGTGCTTGAGCTCTTCATCCGTCAATCGCATGCCAGTCTCCCTGATTCCTAGTAGTGACCGATGGTCGCCCGGCGCATTGCCCGCAAGCGCATGCGGCCAAAGAGCACGAGTCCGATCACGAAGTACGCCAACGATGCGCCCAGTGCGATGCAGAATGCACCCCAGCTCCAGCTTGTCGAATCCATCACCACGGCCTTGGCCAGGCCCATGGGGCCCACGAACGGCAACAGGAGCGTGGCCGACGACGTGCCGATCCACGCCGCAGCGCCATCGGCGATCATCACCGGCATCAATCCGAACGTGGCCAAGAGAACCAGGGCACGTGTCTTCTTGAACAGCAGCGCTACACCCGCGAGGACGAAGCCGGCACCAGCCGCCGTGACGAGCGCCAGCGCGACGGCTGCCAATGCCTGGGCCGACAGCTCGACCTCCGCGATTCGACCGACCAGAAGGACGATCCCGCTCACTATGGCACCCGTCACCACGACGCCGGCGGACATGCGCGCCAGCAGGATTCGCTGGACGGACAGGCCGCCCGTAAACAGCTGCTCCACGGTGCCGCTCTGCGATTCGGCCTCGATCTCGGCTGCAGGTCCCGACAGAAGGTTCATGCAGAACATCCAGCCCATGAAGGAAAGGACCGTCAGGGTGGCGACTTGGCCAGCCGGCTGCGGGTTTCCGAACGCTGCGTCCGCGCCGTATGCAATGCCGAAGAACATGCCTGACAGGATCAGGAACGAGAGCGCCGTCTCGACCGGATACCGGCGCATCTGCAGCAACGAGCGGCGCAACTCCATCCAGAAAAGGTATTTCACGCGGCCTCCTTCTGAGCCATGTGCTCCATCGCATTGCGTAGGCTTGCGCGGCCCACCGTGCACGACACGATGGCCGCCGGCCTGACCGCGTCCAGCACGCTGTAAAGACTGGTGGTGGATGCGTCCGCACGCAGGCTGCGTCCGTCCACCGACACGCCCATGGCACACAATTGAGCGATCAGCGCTCCAGACGGCGTGTGTTCCAGTTCCACTTCCAGCACCTGCTCGCCCATCAGGTCCCGCAGCTCACCGAGCGCTTGCGGCTCTTTCGAGCGCCCGCCCTCCAGGACCAGTGCCCGGGTGGCCAGCCGTTCGATGAAATCGAGCTGGTGAGACGTCAACACCACGGCACAGCCCCGGTCCCGCAGC
The DNA here is from genome assembly GCF_020026895.1 of Novilysobacter selenitireducens. Lineage (GTDB taxonomy): Bacteria > Pseudomonadota > Gammaproteobacteria > Xanthomonadales > Xanthomonadaceae > Lysobacter_C > Lysobacter_C selenitireducens. The sequence continues at coordinate 710,312 of NZ_JAINZW010000001.1, read as the reverse complement.
GTCTCGATAGCCTGCAGGATGAGCCGTTCGTGGACGAGGTCGACGCCAAGGGTGGGCTCGTCGAGCAGCAGCACCCGCGGCTCGCACATCACCGCGATTGCCAGCACCAGGCGTTGCTGCATTCCTCGTGACAGCGTGCCCACCAGGCTGTCGCCCTTGTCTGCCAATCCGGCCCGCAGCAGGACCTCGTCCCGGCGTGCTCGACGCGACCGGGCCGATGCACCCTTCAGCGCTCCGAAATAGTCGATGTTTTCTGCCACCGACATTTTCCAGTACAGGCTGCGCCCTCCGTCCAACACCACGCTCAATCGCGGGTCGGCACGGCCTGGACGACGGTTCCGCCCGCAGATGCCGACGGTTCCGGCATCAGGCAGCACAGTGCCAGCGATGGTCCTGAGCAGGGTGGACTTCCCCGCGCCATTCAGGCCGAGTACCGCGAAGACTTCGCCGGCTTCGACGCTGAAGGAAACCGGCTGCAATTCGAACCCGGGATACCGCTTGCTGACTCCGGAGACCTCAAGAGAAGGCATGCTCGATCTCCTGCCGCGGCGCGCGGACCTTATGGATTTCCACTCGGCTGGACTCGCGCACCAAGATCGAGCTGTCTCGCATGCCCTGCATCATCAGCTCGATCCGCCTGTCCGGATCCTCGACCCGCGAGCTCAAGCTCTTCAAGGCCGCGAAGCGGATACGCGGATTGACGTGGTTGCGCGAAATGTGGTCGATAATCTCGACCGTGTTCTCGTCACCGATCGCGGCAGCGACCGACAACACGCACACCATGTTGTTGCGGTTCACCATCTTCTTGATGACACCCGTTGCGGTATCGGCGGCGTACTGATCGGTGACCACCGGGCGCAACGTGTTCTCCATGATGTTGAGCGATATCGACAACTCGTCAGCGGGCAGCTGATCGTGGACATCGATGAAGGCCCGATACAGCATCACCTTGCCCTGGTCGAGCGCTGACCGTTCAACGAAGCGAAGGCCCATCGGCTCGCCCGGATAGCCCGCCACCTTGTCGTAGTCGTACTCGTAGTAGTCGCTCCAGTAGCCGGGGCCGTGGTAGCCGACAGTGAGGAAGTTGAAATTGTGGTCGTGGGGCTTGTGGTAGAAGAACGGATCCGGACCACTCGCCTGCATCACCGCGTCGTGGGCGCTGGGCCAGATGTTGGCACGCAGGAAGTAGTTCTTGCACGGGTTCAGGTGCAGCATCACCACCTGCGGCGTGTACGTGTTTCCCCGCTGCATGGTGGCCAGGTCCTTGAGTTCCCGCGCGACCACGTCGGCCAGGAACGTGCGGTTGTTGGCTAGCGCCTTCAGGTCCGATGCCGCGGCCGCCATGCTGTCATGGCAGCGCGTATCCAGGTCACGGTCCAGGCGCTCGATCAGCTCTTCCAACTGCACGACACGTGTTTCTTCGGTTTCGATGACGATAGGCATGGTCGGGTCCGTGTCAGGCGGCGAGTAGGGGTTGGAACTGATCGAGCGTGCGCTGCGCGGTGCGGCGTACGTCGGGGTTCGGATCGTGCCGGGCCATCTCCTCCACCAGCGGCCATGCGCGCTCGGCATTGATGGCCAAGAGCTCGCGCATGACATACCAGCGCACGAAGTAGTCGGCGTGGCCGACGAACGGCAGGCAGGCGTCGAACGCCTCGCCGTGGCCGAACAGGCGCAGGATCGTCGCCATCATCTGGATGCGCGATGCCTTGTCGTTGGTGGCGGACAGGCCGATCAGCCGATGGCTGGACGAATCGAACTCGGGCATGACCGAAGCATTGGAATGCTTGGCATAGGCCTGGGCGAAACAGACCACTGTCTCGGCGGACTCGAACGTGAACGAGTCGCGCCCGGCTCGCAGTACGAGCTGGTCGCCATCCTGCACGCGGAACGTGCGCAGCACCCGGCAACCGGTGTCCGGCGTCGCGGGGTTTTCATCGGTGATCTCGTCGCAGGTATAGACGGTCACCACGGCACCACCACCCTTGATGAAACGTACCAGCAGGTCCTTGGGCGTCATCATGATCGAGCTCGGCTTGGACTTGTTGCGATGCTTCTTGAATGCCACCGACGTCGGGTCGGCTACCACGGTGGCCACCGCGAAATGGTCGGTGTCGATGAACTGGAGGCCGGTCATCGCCTCGTTGTCGATGCTCTGGCCCTGCGCCTGGTGGATGGCGCTGCCCATCGAGCAGTCCACCTCCGTGCTGAAGAAAGCGGCAATGGCGTCGGATGCGAGCAGCCGGCTGAAGTACGGCAGCATGTCATCGAAGGTCGGATCGACCATCGCGCCGATCGAAGACTTGATGAATGCGATTTCAGCGAGCTCCGCGTGGCGCTCGCTTGCGGCTCGCGCGGCGCCGAAGAACTTCGCCTGCTCGTCGGGATTGTTGGCGTACTGCGACAGGAAGAACTGGCTGTTTTCCACGTTATCGTCCTTGTGATGGTGGAGTTTGCGAGGGGTATCGTCACGAGCCTGGTAGAAGCGGGGCGGCAAAGCCGCCCCGCAGCGGCATCAGGAAGGCGCCACTTCGGTGTTGGTGTTGATGAACACGCCGGCGATGATGCCGACGGCCACGCACACACCACCGACAGTGGAGTCCTGGACCTCGGTGCCGACGACGCCGACGTCCATGTCCAAGCACGGAACTGCCGCGATGGAGATCGTTTTCATGTTCAAGTCCTTGTGATGCGCCGGCCGGGCTCCGGTTGCCCGGCCTGCGGGGTCAGCCGATGGAGGCTTCGTGGGTCTGCTGGTTGATCATCACGCCGGCGACGACACCGACGATCACGCAGACACCACCGACGGTGGAGTCCTGCGTTTCCGAGCCGACCACCGCGACGTCGAAATCCAGGGTGGGGATGCTGTTGATGTTCATGTCGGGCCTCACTGCGGGTCGAGAACGGCGATGGCGATCAGGATGGCCAGGGTGACCGGCTCGAGCAGGCTGTTCTGCGTGCGCGAGCTGGGCATGCCCACTTCCATTTCCAGCGACGGGATCTGACTGATGTTCATGTACTTCTCCTTGGTTGATGGTTGGTACTACGGGTACTACAGGTACTGCTGCGTCCATGCATCACTGCTTCCTCGCGGCGTCCTGTTGCCGCTTTCCGTTTGGTGCCCCAGCTTGCGGGCACCGATCAGCGCGTCCTGCGCGTCATTCGTGCCTGAGTGCGGTAATGGGATCCATGCGCGCGGCCTTGGCTGCTGGTAACAGCCCGAACACGAGTCCGACCACGGTGGCGAATGCAAAGCTAAGGCCGACGGCCCACCATGGAACGACGGCCGAACCGACGCCGGGCAGTACCGAGCTCACGAGGAGTCCGATCGCGTAACCCAGGACGACGCCGACCACGCCACCGGCCAGCGAGAGCAGCGCCGCCTCGAGCAGGAACTGCTGCATGATCCGCGCAGGTGTGGCGCCCAAGGCCTTGGCGATGCCGATCTCGCGGGTCCGCTCGGTGACCGACACCAGCATGATGTTCATGATTCCGATCCCGCCCACGAGTAGCGATACGCTCACCATCGCGGCCAGTACGACACCGGTCATCTGCACGATTTCGGAGAATGACTCGTTCAACTCCTCGGCCGTCTGGACCTTGAAGTCATTCGCCTGGCCAGGCTTGAGCCGGTGCAGCTGGCGAAGCAGCGCGGTGATGCGCTCGGCGGCCTGCTCGACGCGATCCAGTGAGTCGACCTTGAGCGTGATGCTGACATCCGGCTCGGCCAGGTCGCCGATCGCGAGGCCCGTCTTGAAGGGAATCAATACGAAGTCGTCCTGGCTGAACCCGAATATCTCGCCGCGCGGCTCCATTACTCCTACGACGAGGAAAGGCTCGCCTGCGATGGTGATGAAGCGGCCGGTAGGGTCGTTCGGCAGGTCAAGCGCGTCCCGCACCTTCTCGCCGATTACACAGATGCGGCGGCGTGACCGGTTGTCATGGCCAGTGATGAACCGCCCGACGCGGGGGAACAGCTGTCTTGCATCCTGGTAGCCCTCCGTGGTGGCAAGGATGCGCGTGAATGTCTTCTTGCCCCGAACCGCCACGTCCGCACCGAAATCGCTGACCGCCATGAACATGGGCGATACATCCCGGATCTCGTCGACGTGCTGGACGATGAACTCGTAGTCGCGCAGCGATAGCCGGTTCCGCCGACCCTGCATCGATAGCTCCAGAGGGGTGTGCGAGCGGACAGTCAGGCTGTCGCCACCCAGGCCGGAGAACTTCTGCGTGATCGAGCGCGACAGGCCGGACATGACGGAGACAACGGCGATCACCGCCGCCACGCCGATGACGATGCCGAGCGTGGTGAGGATGCTCCTGAAACCGTGGGCGCGAATGCTACCCACGGCCTCTCCGGCCACATCAAGCAACGCGCGCATGGAGGTCTCCGCCGTTGCACTTTTCCGACACGAGCCGTCCATCCGACAGCCGGAGCACGCGCTGGCAGCGGTCGGCGACCTCCGACTCGTGGGTGACCATCAGCACGGTGTGGCCATCGGCCACCAGTTCGTCGAACAGGCGCAGGATCGCCTCGCCGGTTTTCGAGTCGAGGTTTCCCGTAGGCTCGTCGGCCAGCAGGATGGAGGGCTGGCCGCACAATGCCCGTGCGATGGCGACGCGCTGGCGTTGGCCGCCGGACAGCTGGGTGGGAAGGTGGTGGCCCCGGTCGGCCAGTCCGACACGAGCCAGGGCACGTCGGGCGAGCTCGAACCGTTCCGCCGGTTTCATCGGCCGGTACACCAGCGGCTGGGCGACGTTATGCAGTGCGCTCACGCGCGGTAGCAGCTGGAAGTTCTGGAACACGAAGCCGATCTCGCGGTTGCGTACCAGCGCGAGGTCATTCTCACTGAGGGCGTCGATGCGTCGCCCATTGAGGCGATAGGAGCCCGAGTCGGGGCGGTCGAGGCAACCCAGGATATTGAGCAGCGTCGACTTGCCGGCGCCGGACGACCCCACGAATGCGACAGACTGCCCGCGATGGATCTGGAGGTTGACGTCATCGAGCGCGACGACCGTCTCGCTTCCCATCCGGTATGCCTTCCGGATGGCCCTGAGCTCCAGCAGTGGTTGCTGGACGGGGCTCACCGAGCGTCAGCCTGGATGGAACGGACGCCGTCGCCATTGCGCAGGTAGCGCAGTTGCTTGTATGGGCCGGTCACGATCTGCTCGCCTTTCTCCAGGCCAACGCGAACCTGCTGGAACTGGTCGTCGGCCAGGCCGGTTTCCACGACGCGCTTCAGCGCCTGGCCTTGTTCAACCACGTACACGTAGCTCTGGCCCGCGTCCTCCGCCATCGGGTCGGCAGACTCCGAATTGTTGCTAAGCACTGCCTGTAGCGGCACGGCGACGACATCGGAGGCGGTCTGGGTGTAGATCTCGGCACGGCATGACATGCCCGGCCGCAGCGTAAGCCTGCTGTCCTCGTCGAAGCGCAGGCGCACCGTGTAGCTGCGCCCGGAGCCTGGCGCTCCCGGCAGCGCCGTACGCGGGGTGAGTGCGATATGGGCGACTTTCGCCTGTACGGGTGCGTCCGGATTCCCGGCCGCGAAGACGGCTGCGGCTTGGCCGAGCCGCACGCGCGGGATGTCCGCCTCGTCGACGTGGACTTCGGTGGTGAGCGTTGTGGGGTCGGCGATGGTGATGAGGCTCGAGCCCGCAATCCCGGATGCGCTGGGAACCGCCGTCTCACCTTCCTTGATCGAGATGGCCACCACCACACCCGACATGGGCGCGCGGATCGTTGCCTTTGCAAGCCGCTGGCGGGACTGCTGCAGTTGTGCCCGGGACTGTCCGAGAGACTCCTGCGCGGTACGCAGGCCAATCTCCGCAAGTTGTGCGGCTTGCTGCTCCTGCTCGTAATGGCGCGCGTCGATCAGTTGGGATTTGAACAGCTGGGCCATGCGCTCGGCCTGGCGCTTGGCTGCTTGCAGTTCGACGCGCTGGCGCTCGATTGCAATGCCCTGTTGTGCCACGACGGCCTGTTGCTGGTCGACCTCCGCATGCAGCATCTCGTCGTCGAGCACCAGCAGCACCTGGCCCTCCTCGACCCGGTCGCCCTCGCGCACCTTGACCTGCCGCACCCGTCCGATCACTTCGGGCGACAGCATGGCCTGCTGCTCGTAGACCAGGGTCCCCGACGTCAGGATCGACGCGCGGACCTGGCGACTCTGCACCTGCTCGACGTCCACGACCTTGCCGTCTTCGCCCGCACCCCAGTGGGCCAGGACCGGCACCGACACCAGTGTCGCGACTGCAAGGATTCCAAGCGCGCGGGTCTTCATGGTCAGCCCGCCACGACGATCTTCAGCGCCCATGCGCCGTACACCACGACGAATGGCAGCATTGCGGTTGTGATGGCCTGTGCCCAGCCGCGCCGCGTCCAGAGTTGCAGGCCAAATGCCAGCAGGCCGACGGTCCACAGGGTGGTCAGGTTCAGGCTGCTGGCCAAGCCGTGCCATGTCGAGCTGGCTTCCAGACCGATCACCAGCGCATTGAGCGAGAGCGGGTTGAGTGCGTCCGGCGCAACCTGCCCATTGCCGCTGAAGAGGATCTGCAGCGCCATGACAGGCACGAGCAGCAGCGCGGGGGCGGTGCCCCAGGCCACGAAACCAAACCACTGGCCGTATGGGCGTCCCTGCCCCAACACCTTCCCTGCAACAAGGAAATAGACGGCCAGGATCGCCAAGACAAGCGGCGTCACCACGAGCGCACTGGCGACCGACATCGCCAACAGTCCTCCACGCGACAGCACCGATGCCGCCGCCTGCCGTGAGGCGCTGTCCGTCACGTCCGCATGCTGTGCGATGAGGCGGTCCTGCAACCAGGCGATGTCGACGACCTGGTAGTACCAGACCCAAATGGCGACATGGCCGGCGAGCGCGAGCAGCACAGGCAGGTAGGCCATGGAGCGGCGGGGGATGGAATCGAAGACCCGGCGGGGCTCGGTGAAGATGGTGACCAGTGCTTGGCCGGGAGAAAGCGTCGTGTCCACGTGTGCGTCCTGTCTTGGGGCAGGCGTAACCTGCCGCGCACCATGGGTCATTTGTGGCCACCCGGGCTCGAATGGTCCAAAAACACGCCGAACGGTCGAAAGCCGGGGTGGGCGCTGGACAGGACCCCGTGGGCCGGGCACGATCGGCCCGTCTCATCTCAGGGAACGGCGATGAACGAAGTGGCGCTTGGCACGCTCGGCCAAGGGGGGCGCGCTTCAGATCCACCCGACGGACCTGCCTGGCACCACTGGCGCCAATGGCTTCGGACTATCACCCATGCGTCCCGTTTCTATTGGTCACTGCAGGCGATCAACGCCCTGGGGTCGGTTTTCCTGACCGTCCAGGTGTTGCGGTCAGCCGCGCATATGAGTGGTGGAACCAGTGGACACGGCAGCATGCTGGCCGGCGCGGTGCTCGACGCCGTGATGCTCCTGCTGATGACGCACTTGCTGGTCCGGCCTCTACTGCTGGGCACCCTGGTGCATCGCCGTCCCACTTTGCGGGCCTGGGCCCTTCTTGCAGCGGCACTGCTCGCCTCGGCGGCGGCCACCGTGCTGGCGGGCGATCTACTGGCATCCCTCTCCCCGAAGCAACGGCCTGTCCAGGAGATCACGTTCAACACGGGCGCGGCCCAGTTCGGCGTTGCACTGGTCGGCTGGCAATTGTTCGCCATGCAACTGATCAATGCGATGGCGGCTTACATGCTTTGGGTCGCGGTTTACCTGGGGTGGAAAGCGATCGAAGCACGACGCGAGCTCAGTCGACAGGTGAAGCACGCGCGCCTGTGGCAGTTGACCCGCCAGATGGGGCCGCACTTTCTCTTCAACGCGTTCAATTCCATTCGTGGCCTGATGTACGAGGACCGCGATCGTGCGGCCCAGCTCATCACCCGCCTGTCGGACCTGCTGCGCGTCCAACTCGGGCTGCATGAGGAGACCCACCAGTCCCTGCGCGACGAGTGCCGCATGGCGCGCGACTACCTCGAGATCGAACTGGCGCGGCTGGAGCCGCGCCTGTCTTTCACGTTCGATGTGCCGGAGGAGTGCGAACACTTCATCCTGCCGACGCTGACGGTGCTCACCGCGGTGGAGAACGCGGTCAAGCACGGGATCACGCCGAACCGGGAACCGGGCTGGATCCGCATCAGCGCCCGCCGCGGCATCCACGGCTGTGTCCTGGAGGTTGCCAACTCCTACGCCTTGCCGAGTGCTGCAGAGAGCACCGGCATTGGCCTGAAAAACCTGCGCGAGCGCCTGCTCCTGAGCACGAATGGAGCGGCCAAGATGGATCAGTGGAAGGAACGAGACACATTCCACCTGCGGATGGAGATCCCCGAATGATTCGAGCACTGCTGGTGGATGACGAGCGGATAGCGCGCGTGGAGCTTCGGCGAATGTTACGGGCCCATCCTGCGGTCGCAGTGGTCGGAGAAGCCACGGATGCGGAGGAAGCCTCCGCCGCCGTCGAGAAGCTCAGACCCGACGCGCTATTCCTGGACGTGGAAATGCCGGGGGAGTCGGGGGTGGCCTTCGCCCGTGCGCTGGCCGGGGAGATGCGCGTCGTGTTCTGCACCGCCCACAGTGCGTTCGCGGCCGACGCATTCGAGGTCAATGCGGTCGACTACCTGATGAAGCCGGTGTCGCCTGCCGCGCTGGCCCGTGCAGTGTCGCGCCTCACCGCCAGCGAGCGCCCGGCGGTGGAACACCTCCCCATGGACTTCGCGATAATGCTGAAGTTCAACGACGTAAGCCGTGTCATCCGCCTCGGCGAGATCGAACGCTTCGAAAGCGTCGGCAACTATGTGGCCGCCCATTGCCGCTTGGGCGCTGCGCTGCTGGTGGGCACCATCGCGCGCCTGGAGAAGCGCTTGAATCCCAAGTACTTCATGCGTGCCAACAGGGCGGAGATCGTGCGGATCGATGCCATCCGCGATGTCGAGTCCGACGTGGGCGGCGGCCTTGTAGCCACGATGGAGTCCGGGGCCAAGTGCGAGATTTCCCGTCGCCAGGCCCAGAGCATGCGTGCGCAAATGGCCGTTCTGTAAGGGCCATAGCCGCATGTCAGGTTTTTCCCGACCCGGGGGACTCAAGTGGTGTCCTTACCTGGCCGGAGTTCCCATGTCGACGTTCAGTGCTGCCCTCTCGCCGTCTTCCACGTCCGCCCTGTCCTGGCTCGGCCTCGCACTTCGCTTGTGGGCGCGTGCGCCATTGCGCCTGAGCAGCGTAGCGTTCGTGCCGGTTGTGCTGGAGGGACTGGTGCAACTGGTGCCGTATGGCGGTGTAGCCGCGTCAAAAGTGTTGGTGACCATCGCGAGTGGCTGGGCCTTGCTCGTAGCCGACGCGATCGCGCGTACCGGTGCCGGCGAACCACTTCGACACATCCGCACGTTGGCGGCAGCCTGCCGCGGCGTGCTCGGGGTCGCGCTGCTGGGATTGGCGGTGTTCGCGTTTCAGCTAGCGGTCTGCGGCCTGTTCGCTGGCCCGTCGCAGGCCGCCGTGCTGGCAACCGGGCAGCACCAGGCGATCACCATGTCGGGGGAGACGCTGGGCTGGGTATTCGCCTCGGGCCTGCTACCAGGGGCCCTTCTGATGTTCGTCCTGCCGATCGTGGTGCTCGAGGGCCGGCCGCTGCGGGAGGCCATCCGGGCAAGCGTGGGGACCGCGTTCGCGCACTGGGTGCCTGTCTCACTTTTCACGGTGCTGCAGTTCGCAATGGTCGTGTACGTCCCGCGTGTCCCCGAGTTGCTGCTGGTGCTGCTTCCGTTCGGACTTTGCTCGACATATGCGATCTACAGGACCGTGCATGCCCCCCGCGATCACGTCCTTTGAGGACGTCCTAACCGGGTTTGGGCCGATGCTCGCCCGTACCGCAGCCGCCTACGAACGCGACCCCGCCCTTCAGCAGGATCTTTTGCAGGACATCAGCGTGGCACTGTGGCGGGCCTTGCCGCGGTGGCGGGGCGATGCGCCGATCAAGGGGTACGTGGCTCGCATCGCCCACAACTGTGGTGCGGACCACGTCGGCCGGCATGCGCGACGGGTCGAGACGGAACTCGAGGAATCGTTGATCGACCCCGGATCGGGTCCCAGCGAACATGCGCAGACACACCAGTCCAGACAGTCCCTGCTCGATGCGGTTCGGCAACTTCCGCTCGGGCAACGGCAGGTCGTGGTGCTCTCGCTGGAGGGCTTCACCCTCGTTGAAATCGCCCACGCGCTGATGATCGAGCCGGACTCGGCCAACCAGCGAATGAGCCGCGCGCGCCGCGCGCTTCGCCACTACATGGGCCAGGACCATGAAGCGACACGACCCTGAATCCTCACAATGGCAGGAACTGCGGGAGACCTGGAGCTCCCAACCCGTGCGTACGGCAATCGATCCTTCCACGCTGCAGGCTCTCCAGCGCCGCCTTCGGCGACACAGGCTGCTGTGGTGGGTGGAAAACGCCGCCGCCCTATCGGGAATACTGGTGGCGGCAATGCTCGCCTGGCAGGGAAGGATGACCAGTCTGGCCGGAGCCGTGGTGGCCGTCCTTCTGCTCACGGCCTGCGCACTTGCCGTCTGGACGGCAGTGAGCCGTCGAGCAGCATGGAAGATGGGCGATCAGAGCACCGAAGGCATGCTTCGGGCCGCAATGGGTACGACGCGCGCATCGATCCGATTCTGGCAGGTCAACCGTACGCTGACCTGGCTCGCAGGTCTCGCACTCTGCGTGTTCGTACTCGCCCGGATGTCGTGGGGGGCGCTCCAGATACCGCCCGCACTCGTCTACAGTCCACTTCTGATCGTGCCCCTGTGCATTGCCAGCGACATGCTGATGCGGTCGCGCTTGCGGCAACTCGCGTCCAGGTTGGAAGGCCTGCAGCGAATGGTCGTCGACTTGCACACATGAAAGCGACATAGGTTCGCCCAGCCCGGCATCCAACTTCCGGACGCGCTTCAAAGGCCTCCCGAGCGGTGCATCTCCGTGTCGCTTTTGGACGATGCGCGGTCGCTCAGCGGTATCGGGTGGGATCGATGGCGCCGGCGCCCTTGAAGCCCTCGGCACGCAACCGGCATGCATCGCAATGACCACACCCCCGCCCTTCTTCGTCGGCCTTGTAGCACGACACCGTGTCGGCGAAGTCCACGCCCAGCCGCACCCCTTCGCGGACGATGTCGGCCTTGCTCATGTGCTGCAACGGCGCGTGGATGCGGATGCCGGCACCTTCCACGCCGGCCTTGGTGGCCAGGTTGGCGAGCCGTTCGAACGCTTCGATGAACTCCGGGCGGCAGTCCGGATAGCCGGAGTAATCCACCGCGTTGACACCGCAGAAGATGTCCGCGGCGCCGAGCACTTCGGCCCACCCCAAGGCGACCGACAGCATGATGGTGTTGCGCGCTGGGACGTAAGTGACGGGGATATGGGTGCCCCCGGCCTGGTCCAGCGGCACATCGATGTCGTCGGTCAGCGCCGAGCCCCCGATGCTGCGCAGGTCGACGTTGACTGTCTTGTGCGCCACGGCGCCGAGCGTACGAGCCAGCGTTGCGGCCGCGTCCAGCTCGGATGTGTGGCGCTGGCCGTAGCGCACGCTGAGCGCATTGACGGCAAAACCCTGCTCGCGCGCTATGGCCATCACGACCGCCGAGTCCATGCCGCCCGATACCAGGACGACGGCGGGCTTCGAGGTGGCCGCGGACGGCGTTGGATTCGGCATGCGGTTGGACATCGGTGTCTCGTCAATCAATCGGTCGGGGCGAGCTTCGGCGCATGGCGCGAGCGTTCGTGTGTGCTTTTGCTGCGCAGGCAGCGAATTGCGTTGCCAACGGACTGGCGCGTACGGGCCCGTGTCACCGCCCCGGCGCGTCGTCCCACAGCAGCTTGTGCAGTTGCACCTGGAAGCGGACGGGCAGCCGGTCCTCCACGATCCAGTCGGCCAGTTCACGGGGCGACACCTGGCCGAAGCTGGGCGAGAACAGCACGTCGCAGGTCGCGGCCAGGCGGTGCTCGGCCAGCACACCCTTCGACCACTCGTAATCGGCCCGGTCGCAGATGACGAACTTGACCTGGTCGTGCGGGGTCAGGAGCGGCAGGTTGGACCACAGGTTGCGCCCGACCTCGCCGGAGGCAGGCGTCTTGATGTCGAGCACGCGCGACACCCGCGGGTCCACCTCGCCGATGTCGATGGCGCCGGAGGTCTCCAGCGACACCTCGTAACCGGCGTCGCACAGGCGCGCCAGCAGTGCGACGCAGCGCTTCTGCGCCAGCGGCTCGCCACCGGTCACGCAGACATGGCGGGCGCCGTGGCGCGCGACTTCCTCGAGGATCGCATCGAACGTCCACCAGTCGCCGCCGTGGAACGCATACGCCGTGTCGCAGTACTGGCACCGCAGCGGGCAGCCGGTCAGGCGCACGAACACGGTCGGCCAGCCGATGCTGCGGGCTTCGCCCTGGAGCGACAGGAATATCTCGGTCAGCCGCAGCCGCTCGGGCGACGCGGCCGCAGCGTGGGGAACGGCGGACATCCCGCTATTTTACCCCCAGCCGGCCGGCACGCTGCCGGTCGGGCACGCCATCTCAGCGCAGGCGCCCCAGCTGGATCGCGCCAAGGCGGTCGGCGGCAGTGCGCGCAGCGTCGCTGCCGGGATACCGCGAAACGACGTCCTGCAGGGTGCGTTCGGCACCGTCCAGGTCCTGCAGGCCGTACTGGCTCAGGCCGACCTTCAGCAGGGCACCGGGCGCCTTGTCGTGCGTGGGATACCGGTCCAGCAGCGCCTGGAACTGCTCCTGCGCCAGCGGGTAGTTCTGGGTGACGTAATAACTCTCGCCCAACCAGTACAGGGCATTGGGTGCGTAGCTGCCACCCGGGTAGCGGCCGAGGAACGCCTGGAACAGCCGTGCCGACTCGGCGTACTGGCCCGACTTCAACGCGTCGAACGCGGCGTCGTAGGCCTCCCGCTCACCTTCGCCCAGTGCCAGCGTGCCGCGATCGCCGTACACCGACGGCGGGCGGTCTTCCGCCGCAACCGCCGGCGCCGACCCCGCGGCGGGGGCCGAACTATCGGGAATAGACGCGCTGCCGACATCCGGCGATGCATCCAACACGGGTGCGGCATCGATCGGCGGGCTGGCGGGCGCGCCGCCCTCGAGCCGGTTGAGGCGCCCGTCCAGGTCGAGGTACTGGCTGCGGGAGGTCTGCCGCAACTGGTCGAGGGTGTGCTGCAACTCTTCGACCTGCGAACGCAGCGTCGTCACTTCGGTCTTGAGCAGGTTCACCTGGTTCAACAACTGCACGTTGGCCTGGTTGTCCGCGGCGCGCTGCTCGAGCAGCGCGACACGGTCGGCCAGGCTGGCGCGCTGGGCCCACACGGGTGCGGCGGCCACGAGGGCCGCCGCAACCGTTGCAGACACCAAGGCGATACGTCGCGTCCTGGTCATCATCGGCTTCCGCCTCACTGCGCGGTGTAGATGATCTCGACGCGGCGGTTCTTGGCCCAGCAATCCTCGCTCGACGCGGTGCAGGTCGGGCGCTCTTCGCCGTAGCTGGTCACCATGATCTGGCTGCCCGAGCCGCCGTTGGCCTGGATGGCCGACGATGCCGAGTTGCCGCGACGCTCGGCCAGGCCCATGTTGTACTCGCGGCTGCCGCGCTCGTCGGCGTGGCCTTCCAGCGTCATGCGCGAGGACGGACGGTCACGCAGGTACTTGGCGTGGCAGCCGACGATGGCCTGGAACTCCGGACGCAGCGTGTCCTGGTCCAGGTCGAAGTAGATCGTGCGCTGGCGCAGGCAGGCGTCGGTGTTGAGGTCTTCCGGCGTGTACGCGCCCGGCGTGGTAGCGGTATCGGTCACCGGCGCGGTCGGGGTGGTGTCGACCACCGGCTCTTCCTTGACCTTCTTGGAACAGGCGACCGCGAGGGTGCAGAGCGCGGCGGCGGCGATGAGGCGGACGGAACGGTTCATGGCGATTTCCTTGTCTTTTGCGTAAGCGTGCGTTTCGGGGTGGGTACTGCTTATTGCGGGATCAACTGCAATCGGCAAGGCGCCGCAGGCACCTGGAGTGCCCGCGGCGCTGGGAAGTCATCGTGGCGTGCGGTACGGCCCCCAGGCCGGCTCGCGTACGTTGCCATCGGCCAGGACCAGGCGCTGGCGGACACGCCCGTCGGCGGACACCGCGTACAGCACGCCCCGGCCGCCTTCGCGCGCAGCATAGAGGATCATGCTGGCATTCGGCGCAAAGCTCGGCGACTCGTCCAGCGAACCCGGCGAGAGCGTGCTCCAGCGCGCCGATCCCAGGCTGCTGTCCATCAGCGCGATGCGGTAGTTGTTGCCGGCACCCTGCGCCGTGGCGATCTTCTTGTCGTCGTAGGACACGCTGGCACTGGCGTTGTAGCTGCCCTGGAACGTGACCCGGCTGGCGCTGCCGCCGCTGGCGGACACGCGGTAGATCTGCGGATTGCCGCCGCGGTCGGAGGTGAAGTAGATCGAGCCGCCGTCGGCGCTCCAGGACGGCTCGGTGTCGATGCCGAAATGGTTGGTCAGCTGGTTCAGCGCGCGGCTGCCCAGGTCCATCACGTAGATCTCCGGGTTGCCGCTGCGCGACAGCGTCAGCGCCAGCCGTCGGCCGTCGGGCGAGAACGCTGGTGCGCCGTTGATGCCACGGAAGCGCGCGATCTGCTCACGGCTGCCCGAGGCGATGTTCTGGATGTAGATCGACGAGCTGCCGCCCTCGAAGCTGACGTAGGCCAGGCGGTTGCCGTCGGGGCTCCACGACGGCGACAGCAGCGGCTCGGACGAGCGCACCACCGTCTGCGGGTTGTAGCCGTCCGAGTCGGCCACCATCAGCGCGTACTGGCTGCCCTGCCCCACGCCGGTCGCGGTGACATAGGCGATGCGCGTGAAGAAGGCACCCGGCACGCCGAGGATCTTCTCGTAGATGGCGTCGGCGATCTGGTGCGCGACGTCGCGCATCGCGTTGCTGCGCGCGGTCAGTGCGAATCCGAGCAGGCGCTGCTGGGTGGCGACGTCGAACAGCTCGTACTCGACCCGGTAGCTGCCGGAGCCGGCGTCGGCGACCCGGCCCACCACCAGGTAGTCCTGGTTGAGCGCGCGCCACGTCGGGTAGCTGACCTCGCTGCCCCGGCTCGGACGCTCGACCATGTCGTCCAGCGGCAGGCCGCGGAACTGGCCGGAACGGTTGAGATCGGCGGTGACCACCGCCGAAATGTCGGTCTCCGGGGCTGCGCCACTGCCTTGGTACGGCATGGGAACGACGGCGATCGGCAGGGCCGCGGCGCTACCGCCGACGATGTCGATCTCCAGGCCCTGTTGCTGGGCGGTCGCGGCGAATGGAATCAGGACGGCAAGCAGCGCGGCGAGCCAGCGCACGGGTCGTTTCATCGGCAGTTCCAGGGGGCGAGCGGAGAAGTGTTAACAGCTTGGGCGTGAACGCTGTCTCAAAGCTGAATCCGGGTGGGTCATCGGTCTTGGGCGGTAAAAGTGAAGATAAGTGTTCGATTGAAGACGTCCTCAAACCCCGCATGAGGTAACGGTTGCGCTTTGAGCACTGCGGCTTCTATCGATCGACGACCTTGCTCGTCATAGGCGCATGGGCTGGAAACCTCCGCGCTCATGACCTCGCCCCCCGGCAACTGCCTGATGATCAGCTTGCAACGAGCACCCAGAGGCACAGTCTCCGGACGGGTCCATTTCGCGAGGACGGCGGCTTGAATCGCCGCCTGGTACCGGGCCAAGAGATCCGTATCGACGCCGTTGTTGCCTGCCGGCGCGCTGGCGGCGGCCTCTGCGGCGCTGCGGGCGCGCGCCTCGGCGATCTTTTCCAGCTGCGCCTGCGCCTGCGCGGCCTCGCGTGCTGCGGCCTCACGCCGGCGACGGATATCGGCCAACTGCTGCTGGCGCTCCCGCTCCATCTCCGAGAGCCGGCGCTGGCGCTCGGCCTCCTGCTGGCGGCGCTGTTCGGTCAGGTCGACCTGCTCCTGACGGCGGCGCTCCTCCTGCAGTTCGCGCTCGTCGGTCGGGGTCGGCGTGGGCTGGTCGGTGACGGCGTCGCGGCTCTCGGTGTCCGGGTCGGTCAGGAACTCCTGCGGCACAGTCTGGGGCGGCGTCGGCGCGTCTTCCGGCACCGGCTCGGGCACGGGCTGCGGCAAGGGGGCCGCGTCCTCGGGAACCGGTTCCGGCTGGGGTTCGGGCACCGGCTCGACGGCCGGCTCGGGCCGGTCTTCGAGGGTCTGCTGCATCGCCTCCGACAGCGCGGCCGCATCGATCAGCTCGGCCGAGATCGGCGAACCGGCCGCCGACACCTGCTCGCGGGTTGAGCTGAACCACATGCCGAAGAACAGCACGGCCAGCAGCAGCGCATGCAACCCGATCGCGAGGACGACGGCCTGCGCGGTATCGACGCGCGATTCCCGCATTACTCGCCGCCTTCGCCGTTGGGCTGGCTCATCAGGCCGACACGCTCGACGCCGGCTTCCTGCAGCAGCACCATCGCATCCATGACCTTCTGGTAGTTGGCCGAACCGTCACCGGCCACGAAGACCGGCACCTGCGGGTTCTGGTTGACGATCGCGCGCATCTTGGCCAGCAGGGTGTCGCGGGTGACGGCCTCGTTGCTGCCGGCCTCCACCGTCAGGAAATAGTTCCCGGCCGGGTCGACGCTGACAATGACCGGGTCCTTCTTTTCCTGCATGGACTTCGCGTTGGACTGCGGCAGTTCGATATCGACGCCCAGGTTCAACAGCGGCGCGGTGACCATGAAGATGATCAGCAGCACCAGCATCACGTCGATGTACGGCACGACGTTGATTTCGGCCTTGAGCTTGCGCTTGCGGTGGCGGCGCGAGGCGATGGCGGACATGGCGGTTCTCTCGTGTGGCTGCGTTCAACGCCCGAGACGGGCCATGCGGGTCAGCGGAGCGGCACGTTCGGCGCGGCGGCCGGGGTGTCGTCGGTGTGCGACTGGCGCTCCAGGATCGAGGAGAACTCCTCGGAGAAGGCTTCGTAGCGCACGCTGATGCGGTCGACCTTGGTGGCGAAGCGGTTGTACGCCCACACCGCCGGGATCGCGGCGAACAGGCCCATCGCGGTGGCGATCAGCGCCTCGGAGATGCCCGGCGCGACGGTGGCGATGGTCGCCTCCTTCATGTTGGCCAGGCCCTGGAACGAAATCATGATCCCCCAGACGGTGCCGAACAGGCCGACGTAGGGCGCGATCGAGCCGACGTTGGCGAGGAATTCCAGGTTGTGCTCCAGCCCGTCGATCTCGCGCGCCGACGCCACGCGCATGCCGCGCTGCGCGCCTTCCAGTTGCATGCGGCTGTCGGCGCCGCGGCGCTGGCGCTGGCGCCCGAACTCGCGGAAGCCGGCCTCGAAGATCGCTTCCAGCCCGCCGATCTCGCGGTTGCGGCCGGTGGACCCGGCGTAGAGCTTGGACAGCTCCGCCCCCGACCAGAAGCGCTCCTCGAACTGGTCGGCCTCGCGCTCGGCGCGGTCGAGCACCTTCTTCTTGCGGAAGATGATCACCCAGGACGCGATGGACGCCGCCAGCAGCAGCACCATCACCAGCTGCACCGGGATCGAGGCGTGCAGGACCAGCTGCAGCAGGTCCAGGTCGTTGCCCAGCGCGGCGGGCGCCGAGGCGGCGGCGGATGCCGCCGATTCGGCCACGGCTCCCACGGCCTCCTCGGGCAGCGGCTCGACGGTGGTGGCCAGCAGGGCGGTCATCGTTGCGGTCATGCCAGTGGTTCTCCGGGCCCGGGGGCCGTTGTCCGGTTATCGCGCGCCCTTCAGGCGGGGCGCTCCAACGCCTTGAGTTGTGTGTGCAGCCCGGCCGGGATCGCCTTGGGGCGGAACCCGCCGGCGTCCAGCGCCGCGACGCGCACCTGCGCCGTCAGCAGGGTCACGCCGTCGCGCAATACGGCCTGGTCGAACACCGCGCTGGCGCGCCGGCAGTCGCGCAACTGCGCGGTGACCTGCAGCGCATCGTCCAGCCGGGCCGGCTTGAGGAAGTCCACCGCCATCGCACGCACGGCGAACACCAGGTCGTGCTCCTGCCGGAGCCGGTCCTGGCCATACCCGTTGGCGCGCATCCATTCGCTGCGCGCGCGCTCCAGGAACGCCAGGTACTGCGCGTGGTAGACCACCCCGCCAGCGTCGGTATCTTCCCAGTAAACGCGCACCGGAAGGCTGAACATTGTTTGAAGTTGCTCCGTCGGCTGTGATCGCTGCCCGTCCGCACCCGGTTGGTGCCCGGCAGCGGGAGGTCAGAACAGCGAGGCGTCGCGGCCGACCGGCTCCAGGCCCATGTGGCGGTAGGCCTTGGGTGTCGCTGCGCGACCCCGTGCGGTGCGCACCAGGTACCCCTGCTGGATGAGGAAGGGCTCGATCACATCCTCCAGCGTGCCGCGCTCCTCGCTCAGCGCCGCCGCCAGCGATTCCACGCCCACGGGCCCGCCGTTGAACGACTCGATGATCGTCGAAAGGAGGCGCCGGTCCAGCTCGTCGAAGCCCTCCGGGTCGACCTTGAGCATCGCCATCGCGCCATCGGCGGTGGCACGGTCGATGCGTCCACCAGCACGCACCTGCGCGAAATCGCGCACGCGGCGCAGCAGCCGGTTGGCGATGCGCGGGGTGCCGCGGGAGCGCCTGGCGATTTCGCTTGCGCCGTCGGGCTCGCACTCGATCCCCAGGATCTGCGCTGAGCGCCGCACGATCCGCGTCAGCTCCTCGGCACTGTAGAACTGCAGGCGCTGGACGATGCCGAAGCGGTCGCGCAGCGGCGCGGTCAGCAGGCCGGCGCGGGTGGTGGCGCCGATCAGCGTGAAGGGCGGCAGGTCGAGCTTGATCGAGCGGGCCGCGGGGCCTTCCCCGATCATGATGTCGATCTGGAAGTCCTCCATCGCCGGGTACAGGACCTCCTCGACCACGGGCGAGAGGCGGTGGATCTCGTCGACGAACAGCACGTCGTGAGGCTGCAGGTTGGTCAGCAGCGCCGCCAGGTCGCCGGCTTTCTCGATCACCGGGCCGGAGGTCACGCGCAGGTTGACGCCCAGCTCGTTGGCGATGACGTGGCTTAGCGTGGTCTTGCCCAGCCCGGGCGGGCCGAAGATCAGCACGTGGTCGAGGGCTTCGCCGCGGCCCTTGGCGGCCTCGATGTAGATCTTCATCTGCTCGCGGACGGGCTGCTGGCCGAGGTATTCGTCCAGTACGCGCGGGCGGATGGACGCCTCGGCCAGGTCGTCCTCGCGGGTGGCGGCGGGCGCGATGATGCGGTCGTCGGTCATGGCGTGCATGGTCGCACGCGCGGCACACGGCCGGCAGCGTTCGCGGGCGGCGGCGGGCGGTGGCACAATCCGCGCGCCACACGCCGCGCCCAGGAGCGCGTTGACCCACGACCGGATGCGACACGGGATCCAACACCCCGCCCGGCTTGTGCCGCTGGCGTTCCTTGCCGCCATCGCACTGGGCACCGGCCTGCTGATGCTTCCGGGCGCGTGGGCGGCCGACGGCAACTCGCCGTGGCTCACCGCACTGTTCACCGCGACCTCGGCGGTATGCGTCACAGGCCTGGCCGTGGTCGACACCGGCACCGCGTGGTCGCCCTTCGGCCAGGGCGTGATCCTGCTGCTGTTCCAGGTGGGCGGCTTCGGCATCATGACCGGCGCCACCCTGCTCGGCCTACTCGTGTCCCAACGCCTGCGCCTGGCCACGCGCCTGGTGGCCCAGGCCGAGACGCGCAGCCTCGGGCTGGGCGACGTGATGGGCGTGCTCAAGCTGATCCTGGCGGTGACGCTGGCGGTGGAGGCCACGGCTGCGGCGGTGCTGACTCTGCAATTCCATGTCGGCCATGGCCAGCCGCTTGGCCGCGCGCTGTGGAATGGCGTCTTCCATGCGGTGTCGGCATTCAACAATGCCGGCCTCTCGACGTACTCCGACAGCCTGGTGGGCTTCGCCACCGACCCGGTCGTGCTACTGCCGGTGATGCTGGCGATCATGATCGGCGGCGTCGGCTTTCCGGTGCTGTTCGAAATGCACCGCCAGCGCGGCGGCTGGTCGAAGTGGTCCGTCCACACGCGCATCACCCTGGCCGGTTCCGCGTTCCTGCTGGTCGCGGGGATGGGGGCCATCCTGGCGCTGGAGTGGCACCACACGCTTGGCGGGCACGGGCTGGTCGGCAAGCTGCTGGGTGCGGCATTCCATTCCGTCAGCGCGCGCACCGCGGGGTTCAATACCCTGGACGTCGGCGCGATGGCGTCGGAAACCTGGGCGATCCACTACGTGCTGATGTTCATCGGCGGCGGCAGCGCCGGCACCGCGGGCGGCATCAAGGTGACGACGTTCTTCCTGCTGGGCTTCGTGGTGTGGGCCGAAGTCCGCGGCCAGCGCGACGTCACCGCCTTCAACCGGCGCATCGCCGTGGACGCGCAGCGCCAGGCCCTGACGGTGGCGCTGCTCGGCATGGCCTTGCTGGCGTTCGCGACGTTGGCGCTGATGGCGCTGACCGCGCTGCCGCTGGAGGTGCTGATGTTCGAGGCGATCTCGGCCTTCGCCACCGTCGGGCTGTCCACCGGCATCACCGCGCAACTGCCGCCAGCCGCGCAGCTGGTGCTGGTGGCACTCATGTTCATCGGCCGCGTCGGTACCATCACCGTCGCCACTGCCCTGGCGCTGCGCAGCCGTCCGCGCGCCTATCGCTATCCAGAGGAGCACCCCATCGTTGGCTAAGCAGCACAAGGCGGTACACACCGACAGCGTGGTCGTCATCGGGCTGGGCCGCTTCGGCAGCGCGGTGGCCGACTCGCTGCTGCGGCTCGGGCACGAGGTGCTGGGCATCGACGAGGACGCCGCCGTCGTGCAGCACTGGGCCAGCCGCCTCACGCACGTGGTGCAGGCCGACAGCACGCGCAGCGACGTGCTGCGACAGCTGGGCGTGGGCGAGTTCTCACGCGCGGTGGTCGGCATCGGCAGTGACGTAGAAGCCAGCGTGCTGACCGTGCTGGCGCTGGAGGAGGTCGGCATCGGCGACATCTGGGCGAAGGCGACCACCGAAAAGCACGGCCGCATCCTGGAGCGCACCGGTGCGCACCACGTGGTCTACCCGGAGGCGGCGATGGGCGAGCGCGTCGCCCACCTGGTCACGGGCCGGATGATCGACTTCATCGAGTTCGACGATGGCTTCGCGATCGCCAAAACGCGCGCGCCGCGCGAGTCGCATGGCAAGACACTCAGCGAGTCGGCGCTGCGCAGCAAGTACGGCGTGACCGTGGTCGGCGTGAAGCGGGCGCGGCTGGACTTCACCTATGCCAAGGCCGACACCCTGATCGAGCATGGCGACCTGCTGATCGTGTCCGGCCCGACCGGCCACGTGGAAACCTTCGCCGCGCTCGACTGACGCCTCGCGCGCAGCCGGCCGCCGGCGCTAGATCTCCACCTGCGCGCCCAGTTCCACGAGGCGGTTGCCGGGAATGCGGAAGAAGCCGGTCGCGGAGGCGGCATTGCGGTGCATGACGGCGAACAGCCGGTCGCGCCAGATCGGCATGCCGCGCTTGGCCATCGCCACGATCGTCTCGCGGCTGGCGAAGTAGGTGGTGTCCATCGGGTCGAAATAGATGCCGCCCTGGTCGCAGCTGCGCATCAGCGCCAGCGGGACGTCCGGCGTTTCCATGAAGCCGAAGCGGACGATCACCCGGTGGAACTCGTCGCCGATGGCTTCCATCTTCAGCCGCCGGTGCGCATAGGGCACGTCCAGCGTCTCCACCGTCAGGAACACGTTGCGCTCGTGCAGCACCTTGTTGTGCTTGAGGTTGTGCATCAGCGCATGCGGCACGACGTTGGGGTCGGCGGTGAGGAACACCGCGGTGCCCGGCACCCGCACCGGCGGCGCGAGCATCAGCCCCGGCAGGAAGGTGCCGAGCTGGATGCCTTCCTTCTGGATCTCGTCGCGCAGCAGCTTGCGCCCGCGCCGCCAGGTGCGCAGCAGGGTGAACAGCACGATGCCCAGGATCACCGGGAACCAGCCGCCCTGCAGGATCTTGGCACCGTTGGCGATGACGAACGCGACGTCCGCCACCAGGAACACCACGCACAGCGGCAGCACCCACAGGCGCCAGCGCGGCCACAGCGCGCGCGCGACGATCGCCAGCAGCAGCGTGTCGATCAGCATCGTCATCGACACCGAGATGCCGTACGCGGTCGCCAGGTTGGACGAGGTGCGGAAGGTCAGCACCAGCAGGATGACAATCACCATCATCATCCAGTTGATGCCGGGGATGTAGATCTGGCCGATGGTGTCGCTGGAGGTGTGCTTGATCTCCATGCGAGGGATGTACCCCAGCTGCATCGCCTGGCGCGCCACCGAGAAGCCGCCGGTGATCACCGCCTGCGACGCGATCACCGTGGCAGCGGTGGCCAGCGCGATCATCGGCCAGCGGCCCCATTCGGGCACGCCGATGTAGAACGGGTTGCGGATGGCGGTCGGGTCTTCCAGCACCAGCGCGCCCTGGCCCAGGTAGTTGAGCATCAACGCCGGCAGCACGAAGAAGTACCACGCATAGCGGATGGGCTTGGCGCCGAAGTGGCCCATGTCGGTGTAGATGGCCTCGCCGCCCGTTACCGCCAGCACCACCGCACCGAGGATGAACACGCCACCGAGGCTGTGCTCGTAGAAGAAGCGCATCGCCCACCACGGGTTGATGGCGTTGAGCACTTCGGGCTCGTGCAGGATGTTGACCACGCCCAGCACGGCCAGCACCACGAACCAGGTGACGGTGATGGGCCCGAACACGCGGCCGACCTTGGCCGTGCCGTAGCGCTGGGTGGCGAACAGGCTCACCAGCACCAACAACGTGACCGGGATGATCCAGTCGTGCAGCTGGGGCGCGACCACCTCCAGGCCCTCCACGGCCGACAGCACCGAGATCGCCGGCGTGATCACGCCGTCGCCGAAGAACAGCGACGCCCCGAAAATCCCGAGGATGCCCACCAGGTACGCCGACCGCGATCCCGACGCGAGGCTGCGCTGGGCCAGCGCCATCAGCGCCATGATGCCGCCCTCGCCCTCGTTGTCGGCCCGCATGATGATGGTCACGTATTTCAGCGTGACCACCAGCATCAGCGACCAGAACACCATCGACAGCACGCCCAGCACGGTGTCGTGGTCGGCCACCAGGCCGTAGTGCGGCGAGAACGCCTCGCGGATCGTGTACAGCGGGCTGGTGCCGATGTCGCCGAACACGACGCCGATCGCGCCCACCATCAAGCCGGCAAGGCCGACGTTGCCGTGGGTGTGGCTGCCGGCCTGTTCGTGCCGGGGCGTGTTGGTGGCGGTGGCCATGGGCCGTCCTGGTCTGTTGGAACTTCGGAAAGTCAGCGCAGCGCCGATTTCAGCGCTTTGCGGATGATGGTGGCGGCATCGTCGCCCGCCTCGGTGGCGTCACGGGCCATGCGCGCCGCCTCGGCCGGCTTGTAGCCCAGCTGCTGCAAGGCGATCACCGCCTCGGACTGGGCGTCGCCCGGCATTCCCTGGCCACCGAGGGTGGCGCCCGCGCCGGCCAGGTCGGCGGCGCGGTCGCGCAGCTCGACGACCATGCGCTCGGCGGTCTTCTTGCCGATGCCGGGGATGCGCGTCAGCGCGGTGACGTCGCCCGCCTGCACCAGCCGCGCGAACTCGTCCACCGGCATGCCCGAAAGCACGGCCAGCGCGATCTTCGCGCCGATGCCGGTGACCTTCTGCACGTCGCGGAACAGGCGGCGCTCGGCCTCGCGCAGGAAGCCGTACAGCGACACGCTGTCTTCCTTCTGCGCGTAGTGCGTGAACAGCGACACCTCCCGACCCAGCTCGGGCAGGTCGTAGAACGTGCTCATCGGCGCTTCCAGCTCGTAGCCCACGCCGTTGACGTCGACCACCAGCCATGGCGGTTGCTTGTGCACGACGATGCCTTTGAGGCGTCCGATCATGGGGTGGCTCCTGTCTTTGTCTCGCACCCCTGCATTCGCAGGGAAAGGGGCAGATGGATGCGACGGCGCATCAACGGCGCCTCAACATCGCCACGCTCACGCCGGTGCGGTCGGCGGTGGCGCTCATGTGTGCGTGGGTAAGGGCGACGGCAAGGGCGTCGGCGGCATCGGCCTGCAGCTTCATCGCGGGCAGGTTCAGCAGCAGCCGCACCATGTGCTGCACCTGGTCCTTCTCGGCGGCGCCGCGCCCGACCAGCGACTGCTTGATCACGCGCGGCGCGTACTCGCTGACCTTCAACCGCCGCCGCACCACCGTCGCCAGCGCGGCGCCACGGGCGTGGCCGAGCTTCAGCGCGGACGTCGCGGACTTGGCCATGAACACGGTTTCGATCGCGACGTGCTGCGGCTGCCATTCGTCCAGCACGCGCTCCAGCCCCTCGCACAGCAGGCCGAGCCGCGCCGGGAAGTCGTCGGCGTCGAGCAGCTTGAGCGCTTCGCAGTGCACGTAGGTGCAGCGCCCGTCGCCAGCCACGTCGATCACGCCGATGCCGGTGCGCTGCGAACCCGGGTCGATACCGAGGATGCGGATCATGCGTCCCGGCCGACCCGGGCCGCGTCGACGGCGTCAATGGAAGTGATGGTGTGCACCCGTGTTGGCCGAGCCTGCGCTCAAGCGTACGCGTCTTCGCCCAGTTCGGCGTTGGAATAGACGTTCTGCACGTCGTCGAGGTCT
The DNA here is from genome assembly GCF_020026895.1 of Novilysobacter selenitireducens. GTDB lineage: Bacteria > Pseudomonadota > Gammaproteobacteria > Xanthomonadales > Xanthomonadaceae > Lysobacter_C > Lysobacter_C selenitireducens. The sequence goes on along the minus strand of NZ_JAINZW010000001.1, from coordinate 685,628 downwards.
TCCAGCCAGTCAAGCAGCTTGACGACCTGCTGCGCGGTCTCGCCGCTGACGGCGATGTCGTTGTCGGCGCGCCAGGTGACCTCGGCCTGCGCCGGTTCCAGCCCGGCGGCCAGCATCGCGGCCTTGACCGCCTCGAAGGCGTCCGGCGAGGTCAGCACGTCGATCGCGCCGTTGTCCGGGTACACCACTACGTCGTCGGCGCCGGCCTCGATGGCGGCTTCCGTCACCGCGTCCTCGTCGGCGCCGGGCGCGAAGCTCAGCACGCCGGTCTTGTTGAACATGAAGGCGACCGAGCCGTCCGTACCCAGGTTGCCGCCGAACTTGCCGAAGGCGTGGCGCACGTCGGCCACGGTGCGGACCTTGTTGTCGGTCAGGCAGTCCACGATCACCGCGACGCCGCCCGGGGCGTAGCCCTCGTAGCGGATCTCCTCGTAGTTGACGCCTTCCAGCTCACCCGTCGCCTTCTTGATGGCGCGCTCGAGCACGTCCTTGGACATGTTCGCGCCCAGCCCCTTGTCCAGCGCGGTGCGCAGGCGCGGGTTGTTGGCCGGGTCGCCGCCACCGCTGCGGGCGGCCACGGAAATCTCGCGGATGATCTTGGTGAACATCTTGCCGCGCTTGGCGTCCTGCGCGCCCTTGCGGTGCTGGATGTTGGCCCATTTGGAATGGCCGGCCATGCGTCGATGAACCTGTTGCGTCGGAGCGACCGGCGATTATACGGACCGCATTAGGCCCGGTGCTCGAATCGGCCCGACCGCAGGAACGCGACCGCCTGCGCCGCGGCCAGCGGGGACAGCAGCAGGCCGCTGTGGCTGGCCGGCACCACCACGTGGTCGGCCAGCCCCGCCAGCCGGGTTTCGGCAACGGCGACGGTGCCGTCGCTCACGTCGCGCAGGCTGCCGAAAAACTGGCCCAGGCCCAGCGGCGTGCGCCCGGCCACCACGCCCACCTGCGCCTCTCCGTCCCAGGGCTGGCAGCCGCTGCGTAGCAGGTCCGCGCTGCGCCCCAGCGTGGCGGCAAACGCATGCCGCGCCGACAGCCCCTTGGCCGCGGCGCTGCCGCACAGAGGCGAGCCCAGGCACACGACGCGCTGGACCGGGAGTCCAGGTTCGCGCTGGAGCGCGGTCAGGGTCACCAGCCCGCCGAGGCTGTGGGCGACCACGTCGGCACCGTCGCGCAGCATCGCCGCCAGGCGCGGCACCGCGGCCTCGGGTCCGCCGGCGACGGTGGAGTAGCCGAACAGGCGCGGCGCGAAACCGGCGCGCTGCAGCCGTCGCGCCAGCGGCAGCATCGACACGCGCGGCATCCACAGGCCGTGGACGAGGACGACCGGCCTGCTCACGCAGGCGCGTCCGCGGGTCGGCGCAGGATGAACTCGTGGTCGCGCACCCGGCCGACGGGGAAGATGTAGTCGCCGACGTGCTCGAGCCCGTGGCGCGCGTAGAAGCGCTGCGCCCCAGCGTTGCCGGACCACACGCCGACCCACAGCGTCCGCGGGCCGTCGCGCAGCAGCCAGCTCAGTGCGGTGTCGAACAGCCGCCCACCCCAGCCGCCGTTCTGGTGGGAAGCCAGCACGTACAGGCGCTTGATCTCGCCGTCCCCGGCCTGCACTTCGGCATGCGGCAGCCCGCACGGGCCCGCGGCGACGTGGCCGACCGCCACGCCGTCGTCCTCCAGCAGCCAGACCGCGTAATCGGGATGAGACAGGATCGTCGCCTGCCGCCCGACGGCATAGGCCTCGTCGAGGAAGGCCCGGAGGTCCTCGCGCGGGTACAGGTGGCCGAAGGTTTCGGTGAAGGTGCGCGCGGCAAGCTGTGACAGCACGGCCGCGTCGTCGGGGCCGGCGCGGCGGATGGCGAGGGGCAGCTGTTCGATCATCAGGCAATTGTCCCCCAAGGGGACTTTCTCCGGGCGTAGGAGCGGCTTCAGCCGCGATCGATCTCCATCTCCAGCGAATGCCCCACCTGTAGGAGCGACATGAGTCCCGACCGGCGCAGGCGATCGGGGTGTTGCGGTCGCGACTTACGTCGCTCCTACAACGGAGTCGAGGATGCGATCGCGGCTGAAGCCGCTCCTACAAATGCAGGTCAGCTCGCCTTGGGCCGCACCGCCACGTGCACTTCGGCCAGCTGCGCGGCGTCGATGGGCGACGGCGCGTCGGTCATCAGGCACTGCGCGCCGGTGGTCTTGGGGAAAGCGATGACGTCGCGGATCGACTCGGTGCCGGCCATCAGCGCGGCGATGCGGTCGATGCCGAAGGCGATGCCGCCGTGCGGCGGCGCGCCGTACTTCAATGCGTCCAGCAGGAAGCCGAACTTGGCCTGCTGCTCCTCAGCGCCGATGCCCAGCAAGTCGAACACCGCCGCCTGCATCTGCGGGCGGTGGATGCGGATCGAACCGCCGCCGATCTCGTTGCCGTTGAGCACCATGTCGTAGCCACGGCTGACCGCGGTGCGGGCGTTGGCACGCAGGTCGGCGACATCGTCCACCGCCGGCGCGGTGAAGGGGTGGTGCAATGCGACGTAGCGCTGCGCCTCCTCGTCCCACTCGAACATCGGGAAGTCGGTGACCCACAGTGGCTTCCAGCCCTCGCCGACCAGGCCGAGGTCGCGGCCGAGCTTCAGGCGCACCGCGCCCATGAAGTCCGACGCGGTGTTGTATGGGCCGGCGCCGAACAGCAGCAGGTCGCCGGCCTGCGCGCCCGCGGCCGCCACGATGGCATCGACCGTGGCGTCGTCCAGGAACTTGGCGATCGGCGAGTTCACCCCGCTCGCGCCCTGCCCGGCCGTCTCGACCTTCATCCACGCCAGGCCCTTGGCGCCGTGCTTGGCGGCATGCGCGGCCACGTCGTCGATCTGCTTGCGCGACAGCGACGCCGCGCCCGGTGCGCGCAGCGCGACCACGCGCCCGCCTTCGGCATTGGCCCAGTCGGTGAACACCTTGAACTCGCAGCCCTTCACCAGTTCGGCGATGTCGGTCAGCTCCAGGTCGATGCGCAGGTCGGGCTTGTCCGAGCCATAGCGACGCATCGCCTCGGCGTACGTCATGCGCGGGAACTCACCGAGCTCCACGTCCATCACCTCGACGAACACCTCGCGGATCATCTGCTCGACGGTGTCCTGCACGTCGCGCTCGGACACCCACGCGAACTCCATGTCGAGCTGGGTGAACTCCAGCTGGCGATCGGCGCGCAGCGCCTCGTCGCGGAAGCAGCGCGCGATCTGGTAGTAGCGGTCGAAGCCCGCCATCATCAGGATCTGCTTGAACAACTGCGGGCTCTGCGGCAGCGCGTAGAACTCGCCCGGGTGCATGCGTGCCGGCACCAGGAAGTCACGCGCGCCCTCGGGCGTGGCCTTGGTCAGGATCGGCGTTTCGATGTCCTGGAAACCGCGCGCGTCCAGCCAGCGGCGCAGCGCCTGCACCAGCTTCGTGCGGGTGCGCATCTTGCGCTGCATCCCAGGCGTGCGCAGGTCGAGATACCGATACTTCAGGCGGATGTCCTCGCCCGGGTTCTCGTGGGCGTGGAACGGCAGCGGCTCGGCCTTGTTGAGCACCTCGATGGCCGTGGCCACCACTTCCACCTGGCCGGTGCGGATCTTGTTGTTGACCGACTCGCGCTTGCGCACGGTGCCGGTGATGCGCAGGCAGTCCTCGTAGCCGACTTGGGCGGCGGCCGCGATCACCGCGGCATTGCCGTCGACGTCGGACGGCTCGGCCACGACCTGGACGATGCCCTCGTGGTCACGCAGGTCGATGAAGCACAGGCCGCCGAGGTTGCGGGCGACGTCGGCCCAGCCGCAGAGGGTCACGGTCTGGCCGATCAGGCGCTCGTCGACGAGGCCACAGAAATGGGTACGCATGGGGGCTCCGGATGACGGCACCCCGGCGGTGCCGGGCGTGCCGATGAACACGCGCCAGGCAGGCGGGCGCGCAACACGACGCGCCATTTTAGCGGCTCGTTGCCGGCCGTGCGGCGGGCCGGGGTCGATCCCGCGTCGCCCAAGCGTGCGGCCACGGGCGCTGGAGACCGGCCCCCGGCCTGCAGACCGTGTCGCACACGAAGTGAGACGCCCGTTGCGGTTTCGGAAACGCCCATGGCCGCCGCCCTCAAGAAATCCCGGGGGCAGTCGCTGAGGAAAGTGAAAGGCAAGTTCCGGACCAGCAGCACGGCACGCCCCCGACGGCGGGCCGGCACCAGGGAGAAGGCCCATGACGACCGCACGCACGCTCCGCTCCGGGATGCTGACGCTGGCGTTGTGTGCCGTCCCGTTGCTGGCCGGCGCCCGGGTCGATGCACCCCGGGCGGTGGGCTCGGATCTGCCCGCCGCCTCGGCGCCGGGACTGCTGCGCCACGCCGGGCCGATGCTGGCGGGCGCGTCGCGCGGCACGATGCGGGTCGGCCTGACCATCGTCGCGCCACCCGGCGCCGACGCATCCGATGCCGCATTGGACCCCGCCGCCGAATCGGCCCAGGTCCGCTGCGACAGCCCGGGTCTGGGCTACCGCGAATGCACGCTTCCCTTCCGTGGCGCCGCCCGGCTGTCCCACGAGGTATCGGAGGTGATGTGCGTGGAAGGCGGCAACTGGGGCCACCGCAACGGCGTGGTCTGGGTCGACCGCGGCTGCAGCGCGGTGTTCGTCAGCGCCGCGGCGACGGCCAGCCGCGCCACCGCCTCCCTCTAGCTGTTGTAGGAGCGGCTTCAGCCGCGATCCGCACTCCCAAGGTCCACATGCAGGAGCGACGTAAGTCGCGACCGCGCAAACCGGGATGGGACGCCGGTCGCGACTTACGTCGCTCCTACAACGTCCATGATTGAACGCGCGGATCGCGGCTGAAGCCGCTCCTACGGAAGGCCGATCAGCTGGACGGCGTCGCCGGTTTCGCCGGCGCAGCAGGCTTGGCCTCCGCCGCCTTGCCCGGCTTGGCATCCGCCTTGGCCGCGGTCGCCGTCGACTCGCCGCCCGACTTCGCCTTGTCGCCCCCGGCATCGCCGGCCAGGTTGCGCTTCTTGTCGCCATCCTTCTTGAAGTCGGTCTCGTACCAGCCACCGCCGGCCAGGCGGAACTGCGGCGCGGTCAGCTGGCGGCGCACCTGCGGCTCGGCGCACTCCGGGCACTGGGTGGGATCGGCGTCGGACAGCTTCTGCAGGCGGTCGAAGGTGTGGCCGCACGCGGCGCACTCGAAGGCATAGATCGGCATGGGGCGGGTTTCGAAACCTGACGGGTGGCCCACGGGTGGGGGCGGCGGGCGGCCTTTCAAGGCGCGGGGCGGCGTTATCCTCGCCCGACCGCCCACGCCGGACCGCCGCCATGACCGAATCGCACCGTTACGACCGCGCCCGCTCGCCACTGGGCCTGATGATCGCCGGCGCGCTGGTCGCCGTCGGCCTGGCGCTGGCGGGCTGGTTCGCGGCCCAGGGCATGGAGCGGTTGCGCACCGGCGACCGGTTCGTGGTGGTGAAAGGCTCGGCCGAGCGCGAGGTGGCCGCCGACCTGGTGGTGTGGCCGCTGCCGCACACCGTCGGCGGCAACGACCTGACGCAGGTCCAGCAGGCGCTGGACACGAACACGCAGACGATCCGCGGCTTCTTCGAACAGGCCGGCTTCAAGGGCGACGAGATCGTCGTGTCGCCGCCGCGCCTGGAGGACCGCTTCGCCTACGCCTACGGCGACCAGCGCCCGCCCGAGCGCTACCGCTACTCGACCACCGTCACCTTGCGCACCGGCCGCGTCGACGAGGCGCTGGCCGCCCTGCGCCGCAGCGGCGAACTGGTCGCGCGCGGCGTGATGATCGGCGAGGGCAGCCAGCCGCAGTTCGACTACACCCAGCTCAATGCGATCAAGCCCGGACTGATTGCCGAGGCCACCAGCGCCGCGCGCACCTCGGCCGAGCAATTCGCCAAGGACTCCGGCGCGCGCCTGGGCGGGATCCGCAACGCCAACCAGGGCGTGGTGTCGATCACCGACCGCGACCAGGGCAGCCCGCAGGTCAAGACGGTGCGGGTGGTGACGACGGTGGAGTACTTCCTGCGGGATTGAGTGCTTCATACCTCTCCCGGGCGATCGAAGTGCAGGGCATCTGCCTTCGACCCCAACCGCCCGGAATCCCCCGACACCGTCATCCCGGCGAAAGCCGGGATCCATCTTGACGTTCGCGGCGTTGCTACGGGCCCGGCGAAGCCGGACGGGCGTCGCCGTGAGCGGGAGACGTCATGGCGGGTATCGCTTCGCTCCACCCACCCTGGGACCGAGCCGCAGGGCACCTCGATTTTCCCCTGATCTATCAACATGTTAGAATGCGCGGCTGGTTCACGAGGCCACCCGCAGGAGCGATGATCTCAGCTGTCCGACCCCTGGCCGCCCTGTTGGCGGGCGTGGCCCTGCTGCTGGCGGGGAGTGGATTGCTGGGCACGCTGCTGGCCGTGCGGGGCCGGGAAGCCGGTTTCAGCGACCAGACGCTCGGCCTGATCATGTCGGGCTACTTCGTCGGTTTCTTCCTCGGCACCTACGCCGCTCCCCGGCTGATCCAGCGCATCGGCCATATCCGCGCCTTCGCCTTCTACGCCGCGCTGTGCGCCAGCGCGGTGCTGCTGCATCCCATCCTCGTCGACCCGTGGGCCTGGGGCGGCCTGCGGGTGCTGACCGGCGCGGCGCTGGTCGGCCTGTACACGGTCATCGAGAGCTGGCTCAACGCCCAGGCCGCGCCCGCCGAGCGCAGCCGGGTATTTGCCGTCTACATGGCGATCAACCTGCTGGCGCTGGCCGGCGGCCAATGGCTGCTGGGCCTGGCGTCACCGACGGGCTTCGTGCTGTTCAGCCTGGTGGCCATCCTCATCTGCCTGGCCGCGCTGCCGGTGACGGCCAGCCGCATGGTCCAACCCGAACTGCCGCCCAGTCCGCGGCTGGCCCTGGCGGCGATGTACCGCACCGCGCCGGCGGCGACGGCCGGCTCGTTCCTCGCGGGGCTGGCCATGGGCGGGTTCTGGGGCCTGGGCGCTGTCTACGCGACCCGGATCGGACTGGACACGCCCGGCATCGCCGCGCTGATGAGCGCGACCATCGTCGGTGGCGCCCTGCTGCAGTGGCCGATCGGCCACCTCTCCGACGGCAGCGACCGGCGCACGACGCTGGCGATGGTGAGCCTGGCGGCCGCGGTCGTGGCGACCGCGATGGCGGCCACCGGCGCGCAGGACCGGGGCCTGCTGTTCACGCTGTTCTTCGCGTTCGGCGGGCTTTCGTTCGCCCTGTACCCGATCTGCGTGGCGCACCTGCTGGACCACCTGCCCGCCGAGCACCTGCTGGCCGGCTGCAGCAGCCTGCTGCTGGTCAACGGCGTGGGCTCGGCGCTGGGCCCGGCGCTGGCCGGCGCCGCGATGGGCCGCTTCGGCCCGGTCGCGCTGCCGACGTTCTTCGCCGCGACGCTGGCCGTGCTGGCCGCTGTCGCCGCCGGTCGCCGGCTGTTGCGCCGTCGCACGCTGGCGCACCCGGCCCAGTTCCACGCCATGTTGCGCACGACCCCGGCCGCGCTCGAGCTGCTGCCGGAAACCGAATCCGACCACCCCGAACCGCTTCCCTCACACCCCGAGGATCCGACCCCGAACCCCCATTCGAACTGAAAGGCATGCCGTTGACTTCCACCCGCACCGCACCCCGCACCCCCTCCCCTGCTTCGCCCGACACGGCGCGCGCCGGCACCCACGCCGCGCCGCGATTGATGCTCGCCACCGACCTGGACGGCACGTTCCTGGCCGGTGACGCCGAGCACCGGCAGAAGCTCTACCGGCTGGTCGACCGCCACCCCGAGATCAGCCTGGTGTTCGTCACCGGGCGCGGGCTGGAGCACGTCATGCCGCTGCTGTCGGACCCGATCCTGCCGCGCCCGGACTTCGTCATCTGCGATGTCGGCGCGACCGTGGTCGACGGACTGACGCTGCAGCCCGTGCAACCACTGCAGGCGGAGATCGACGCCCGCTGGCCGGGCGAGCACGCCGTGGCCGACGCCATCGGCGGGTTCCCCGGACTGGTGCGGCAGGACGTGCCGCAGGAGCGGCGCTGCTCGTACTTCTGCGAGCCCCGGGCACTGGACGAGATCCGCAGCGAGGTCGAGTCCGCCGCGCGTGCGCTCAAGTGTTCGGTCCTGTACTCGGCCGACCGCTACCTCGACATCCTGCCGCCGGACACCGACAAGGGCCGCACGCTGGCGGCACTGGCTGAGCACCTCGACGTCCCGCATGGCTGCGTGCTGGTGGCCGGCGACACGCTCAACGACCTGTCGATGTTCACCGCCGGCTTCCAGGGCGTGGCCGTTGGCCGCTCGGAGCCGGCGCTGGTGCGTGCCACGCAGCAGTTGGCCAACGTGCTGCACGCCAAGTCACCCGGCTGCGGCGGCATCCTCGAGGCGATCGACCATTTCGACCTGCTGGCCGCGGACGACCCGCACCGGCGCGCGCCCAAGTCGCGCGATGTCGGCAAGTCCGAGCTGGTGATGGTCTACCACCGCCTGCCCTACGAGGAGTACGTCGAGGACGGCGTGCGCAAGCGTCGCCGCCCGACCTCGCCCAACGGCATCATCCCCAGCCTGCTGGGATTCTTCGGGAGCGGGCGCAAGGGCTCGTGGGTGGCATGGAGCATCGACGACCCGAAACTGGGCGCGTTCGAGGAGCGCACGCCGGTCGACGAGGCACGCTATCCCCACCTGACGGCGGCGCGCGTCAAGCTGTCCAAGGCGGAAGTGGACTCGTTCTACAAGCGGTTCTCGAAAGAGGCCTTCTGGCCGATGCTGCACACCTTCTGGGAGCGTGCCCGGTTCCGCGAAGAGGACTGGAAAACCTTCCTGAAGGTCAACCGCAAGTTCGCCGAGACCACCGCCGCCGAGGCCGCCGAGGGCGCCACGGTGTGGCTGCACGACTACAACCTGTGGATGGTGCCGGCGTACCTGCGCGAGATGCGCCCGGACGTGAAGATCGCCTTCTTCCACCACACCTACTTCCCGTCGGCCGACGTGTTCAACGTGGTGCCGTGGCGGCGTGAGATCCTGGGCAGCCTGTTGCAGTGCGACTACGTCGGCTTCCACATCCCGAGGCAGGTCGAGAACTTCGTCGACGTCGTGCGCGGCGCGATGCCGGTGGAAACGCTGGACCGCGAGAGCTGCGCACCGCGCTTCCTGACCTACGGCTGCGCGGTCGGCCTGGACACGGTGACCACCCGCATCCGCGTCGGCGACCGGGAGATCGGTTTGGGCGCGCACCCGGTCGGCACCGATCTGGCCCGCATCCGCGATGGGCTCACCCAGCCGGACGTGCAGGACCGGATGCGAAAGATCCGCGAGGAATTCGCCGGCCGCAAGCTGGTGCTGTCGATCGAACGGCTGGACTACACCAAGGGCACGCTGGAGAAGCTGCTGGCGTTCGAGCGGCTGCTGGAACACCAGCCCGAGCTGCGCGGTGAAGTCACGCTGCTGATGGTGTGCGTGCCGGCGGCGAAGGAAATGACGATCTACCGGCAGCTGCAGACGCAGATCGAGCAGGCGGTGGGCCGCATCAACGGCCGCTATTCCGACCTGGGCTGGTCGCCGGTGCGGTTCTTCGCGCGCGGCCTGCCGTTCGAGCAGGTGTTGGCGCACTACGCCGCCGCCGACGTCATGTGGATCACGCCGCTGCGCGATGGCCTGAACCTGGTCGCCAAGGAGTTCATCGCCGCGCACGGCATGGCCGGGACGTCCGGCGTGCTGGTGCTGTCGGAATTTGCCGGCGCCGCCGCCGAGCTCAAGGGCGCGGTGCTGACCAACCCGCACGACCCGGCGGACCTGATGGCCGGACTGTCGCAGGCGCTGGCGATGCCCACCGACGAGGCCGACGGCCGCCAGCGCCAGTTGATGGACATCGTCACCCGCTACGACGTCGAGCGCTGGGGCCACGACTTCCTTGACGCCGTGGATGCCGCCGGCAGCGGCGCCGGCGAGCACCGCTACGCGATGCCGAGCAACGAGGTGGCGCAAGCGTCTGCATGACCGGCGAACGGTGAGCGGTGGACCGGTGGCGCACACTCCGTGCGCCATCAATCCACCCCTTGTAGGAGCGGCTTCAGCCGCGATCACGACCGGGACAAGCGACGCACCCGCAGCGCGACGCAGAGGCGCGCAACCGTTGTAGGAGCGACGTAAGTCGCGACCGCGTAGCAACACACCCGGATCGAAGGTCGCGACTCACGTCGCTCCTACAGGTGTGGGCTCCCGGGAAGGCGATCGCGGCTGAAGCCGCTCCTACAGGGGCAGGCCTCACCAGAAGGCAACAACGAGCGCGAGCGTGACCGCGACGAGCGCCGCGCACGCCCATTGCAGCCGCCGCGACGGCTGCGGCGCGCGCGTGGCATCGACGGCGCCCAGCTGATCGGAGCGTGGCGACGTCCTGGACACGGCCTGCCACGCGATCGCGGCCACTGCCGTCAACGCCAGCAGCACGCCCGCCACGACGGTGAAATGCAGCGACACCCAACCCAGCTGGTCGGACACGAACCACGCCACGCTGACCGCGTGGCCGGTGACCAGCGCGCGCAGCGCCGCGGTCGCCGCCAGCCGCTTCCACCACAGGCCCAGCAGGAACACCGCGACCAGTGGCGGGGTCACGTAGGCGAAGGTCTGCTGCAGGTAGGCGAACAGGCCGGGGAAGCGGTCGATCATCGGCGCCCACATCGCCGCCAGCACCATCAGCACCAGCGTGATGATGCGGCCCATGCGCGCCAGCGCGCGCGCGTCCAGCCGGGGCCTGCGCGGCTGGATGAAGTCGACCGTGATCAGCGTCGAGGCGGAGTTGAGCGCCGAATCGACGCTCGACATGATCGCCGCCAGCAGGCCCGCGAGGATCAGGCCGGCCAGCCCCACGGGCGCGTACTCGCCCACCAGGCGCGGGAAGACCTCGTCGCCGCGCTGCAGGTCCGGCAGCAGCGCCACCGCCATCGCGCCGGGCAGCACCATCAGGAACAACGGCAACAGCTTCAGTGCCGCCGCCAGCAACGCACCCCGCCCGGCGGCCTCGACGCTGCGCGCGCCCAGCAGCCGCTGGCTGACGTACTGGTTCATCGTCCAGTAGTAGAAGCCGAGCACGGGCAGGCCGATCAACGTGCCGAGCCACGGCAGCTCGGGATCGTCGAGCGGCCGGATCAGCGACATGTGCCCGTCCGGCACCGAGGCCACGACGGCGGCCCACGAGTAGTCGAACTGCGCGAACACCACCGTCGCCAGCACCGCCGAACCCACCAGCAGCACCACCGACTGCAGCGCGTCGGTGTAGACCACCGCGCGCAGGCCGCCAGCGGCCGTATAGAGCCCCGCGAACAACGCCAGCACGGCGATCGTCGGCGCCAGCGACAGCGCGGGGAAGAACACCTGCAGCACCAGTGCGCCGGCGAACAGGCTGCCCGCGGTGTCCAGCACGATCGACAGGAACACGCTCACCGCCGACAGGTACTTGCGCAGGCGCGCGTCGAAGCGCCGCTCGAGCAGTTCCGGCACGGTGGTGACGCGGTTGCCGAGCAGCACCGGCACCACGAACAACGCCGAGAACAGCAGCACCAGCGCCGCCATCCACTCGTAGTTGGCCACCGCGATACCCGACGACCATGCCGCGCCGGGCAGGCCGATCAGCGTGGTCGAGGAGATGTTGGACGCGAACAGCGACAGGCCCACGACGCCGGCCCCGAGCGTGCGCCCGGCCAGGAACAGCTCGTCGGCATCGGGGCTGCGCCGCGATACCCGCCAGCAGATGGCCAGCAGCACCAGCACGTACAGCGCGAGCACCGCGTAGTCGAAGGCGTGCAGGGTCCCCATCACCCGCTCCGTTGCGAAAACGCGGTCCACCGGAACACAGCCCGGCGGCGCAGGTCAACCGCGCGGGTCGACTAGCGCGTCGATCGGCGGGTCAACGAGCGGGCGGTGCCACCGGCGCAGCGTTCGGTTCGGGCAGCACGTCCTCCGGATGCCGCGACAGGCGCGAGTCCATCGGGTCGACATCGAACGGGCCCTTGAGCAGCAGCGATGGCAGCATCGTATTGAGCACGGTGTAGAGGATCAGCGCGCCCATCAGCGCGCTGTCGATGCCGAAGCGCGCGTGCAGGATGTGCGCCAGCACCAGCGTGAACACCAGCGTCGGCGCCAGCGCCACCGACACCCGCAGGTTGCCGCGCCCGCGCTGGCCGAACATCAGCCGGCGCTGCGCCCACACCACCGCTACGCGTGCGGGCACCACCACCGCGGTCAATCCCAGGCCCATCCACAACGCATCCCAGCTCAGCGCGTCGCGCACGATGCCGGTGCCGGCATGGAAGAAGTAGAACGGCACGAAGAAGCTGGCGAACAGCCGCAGCGCGTGCAGGTTGTCGTCCGACGCCAGCCGCGGCATCCGGCGGTGCAACAGCCGCGCCGCCAGCCCGGCCACGAACGCGCCCACCAGGTAGTACACGCCCAGCTTGTAGGTCACGTAGGCGGCGACCATGCCGACCATCACCAGCAGCGAGAACTCCGAGCCCGGCGCATGCGGCATCACCCAGCGGCCCAGCGCCACGAACAGCAGCGGCAGGCCGATGATCAGCCCGACCATCGCCAGCGACGACACGCCCAGCTGCACCGGGTCATCAGCCAGCAGCACCACGAACAGCACCACCAGCGCCAGCAGTTCGCCGGCGATCGCCTTGCTGGTGACCCAGAAGCGCTCCTCCTCGTCCAGACCCAGGCGCTCGAGCGTGTCGAGGATGAAGCCGGTGGAGGGCGTCAGCAGCGCAAGTGCGACCAGCGCGGCCGGCTGCCAGGCCAGGTCCAGCAACTCCCAGCCCAACCAGGCGACAGCCACCAGCGAGATGCTGCGCACCACGAGGTGCGCCAGCAGCGGTCGCAGTCCACGCCGCAGCTGCGTCGGATCCACTTCGAGGCCGGCGAACAGGAACAGCGAGGAGATGCCCAGCGTCGACAGCAGCACGACCACCGGGTCGTGCGTGCGCTCGCCCCACAGCAGCATCGCGCCCACGCCCAGCAGCAGGCAGGTGATCGGCGCGGGCAGCTTGAACCGCTGCAGCGCCCTCGGGATGACCAGCAGGGCGAAGATCAGCAGCAGGTAGATCAGTTCGTTGCTCATGGACGCCTGTGCCCGCCGGACCGGCAGGCATGGTCGCGGGCCTGCGCGATCCGGGCAACCCCGGTCAGGCGGCGTCGGTCTCGTACAGCGCGAGCAGCGCCGCTTCGGCGGCGTCCAGCTCCGCGCGCAGGCGGGCCTGTTCGCGGCCGAGTTCAGCCGCGCGTTCGCCGCCACCGGCATAGGCGGCCGGCTCACCGAGCGCGGCTTCGACCTCGGCCAGTTGCGCTTCCAGCGTCGCCACGCGCGACTCGGCGGCGGCGACCTTGACCGGGTTGGCCTTGCGGCGCGGCGTTGCAGGCTGCGCGGGCTTTGCCGCGGCGGCCGGTGCGGGCACCGCTGCCTTCGCCGGCTTGCCGTCGTTGCTGGAGTCGCGCGTGCGCAGCCAGCTGGCGTATTCGTCCAGGTCGCCGTCGAACGGCAGCGCCTGGCCATCGGCCACGCGCCAGAAGGTGTCGCAGACCAGGCCGATCAGGTGGCGGTCGTGGCTGACCAGCACGATCGCGCCGTCGAAGTCGCTCAACGCCTCGGCCAGGGCCTCGCGCATGTCGAGGTCGAGGTGGTTGGTGGGTTCGTCCAGCAGCAGCACGTTGGGCTTGCGCCAGGCGATCAGCGCCAGCGCCAGACGCGCGCGCTCGCCGCCGGAGAAGCCATCGACCGACTCGAATGCGCGGTTGCCCGGGAAGTTCCACTTGCCCAGGAAGTCGCGCAGCGGCTGGCTGCCCACGCCCGGGGCGATGTCGCCGAGGTGGTCCATCGGGCTGGCGCCCTCGCGCAGGGATTCGACCGTGTGCTGGGCGAAGTAGCCGATGCGCAGGTCCGGATGGCCGCTGCGTTCGCCCGACAGCAGCGGCAGCTCGCCGACCAGCGACTTCACCAGCGTCGACTTGCCGGCGCCGTTGGGGCCGAGCAACGCGACGCGGTCGCCGGCTTCGAGGATGAAGCCGACGTCCTGGAGGATGGTGGTGCTACCGAGCCCTTCTCCCTCCGGGAGAAGGTGGTCCGAAGGACCGGATGAGGGTGCGGGGCCGGGTTCATCCTGCCGCTCCGCCGAACCCTCACCCCCACCCCTCTCCCGAGGGGAGAGGGGCTTGGAAACGTACCCGCAATCGGCATCCGCCAAGCGCAGCAGCGCATGGGGCAAGCGGTCGGGCACCGGGAACTCGATGCGCAGCGCGCGCTCCACCCGCACCGCCTCGGTGCCGGCCAGCTTCTCCAGCCGCTTCATCCGCGACTGCGCCTGCTTGGCCTTGCTGGCCTTGGCCTTGAAGCGGTCGATGAAGCTCTGCAGGTGGGCGCGCTCGACCTGTTCCTTGTCGTGGGCGATCTGCTGCTGGCGCAGCTGCTCGGCGCGCTGGCGCTCGAACGCGGTGTAGTCGCCGGTGTAGAGCTTCGCCCGGCCGTCGTGCAGGTGCAGGGTGTGGGTCGAGACGCCGTCGAGGAACTCGCGGTCGTGGCTGATCAGCAGCAGCGTGCCCGGGTAGCGCAGCAGCCACTGCTCGAGCCACAGCACGGCGTCGAGGTCGAGGTGGTTGGTCGGCTCGTCCAGCAGCAGCAGGTCCGAGGGCGTCATCAGCGCGCGCGCCAGGTTCAGGCGCACGCGCCAGCCGCCCGAAAACGCCTTGACCGGCCGGTCATGCGTCTCGGGCGAGAATCCCAGGCCGTGCAGCAGCTTGCCGGCGCGGGCGGTGGCGTCGTAGCCGCCCAGTTCCTCGATGCGGTGGTGGGCCTCGGCGACGGCCTCCCAGTCTTCGTTGGCGAAGGCGGTGGCCTCGGCCTGCAGCGCAGCGTGTACCGGGGCGTCGCCCGACAGCACGAAATCCAGCGCGCGGTCGTCCAGCGCGGGGGTTTCCTGGGCAACACTGGCGATGCGCACGCGGCTGGGTACGTCGATGTCGCCGCGGTCGGCCTCCACCTCGCCCTGGATGGCGGCGAACAGCGACGACTTGCCGGTGCCGTTGCGGCCGATCACGCCGACGCGCCACCCCGCGTGCAGGGCGAGGTCGACGTTGGACAGGAGCAGGCGTTCGCCGCGCCGGAGGGCGAAATCTCGGAAAGCAATCATCCGGCCATTGTACGTGCCGACCGTGGCGGAACCGGCCCCACGCCTTGCGTCACCATCGCTCCGCCCACATCCTGAACCGATCCACGCCAAGGAACGCCAATGCCCCACCACACCTCACTGATCGCGATCCTGGTGGCAGGCTTCGTGCTTGCGTTCATCTTCGGGTCGCTGGCGCAGCGGTTGAAGCTGTCGCCGCTGGTGGGGTACCTGGTGGCCGGCATCATCGCCGGCCCGTTCACGCCGGGGTTCGTCGGCGACCAGGAGCTGGCGCCGCAGCTGGCCGAGATTGGCGTGATCCTGCTGATGTTCGGCGTCGGCCTGCACTTCTCGCTGCGCGACCTGCTGTCGGTCAAGGCGATCGCGTTGCCCGGCGCGGTGGTGCAGATCGCCGTCGCTACCGTAATGGGCTGGGCCCTGGCGCGCTTCCTGGGCTGGACCCATGGCGCCGGCATCGTCTTCGGCCTGGCGCTGTCGGTCGCCAGCACCGTGGTGCTGCTCCGGGCGCTGGAGGAGATGCGGGTCGTCGAAACCCAGCGCGGGCGGATCGCGGTCGGCTGGCTGATCGTCGAAGACCTGGCGATGGTCCTGGCGCTGGTCCTGCTTCCGGCGATGGCCGGCGTGTTGCGCGGCGACGAAGGTGCCAGCGGGGACATCGGCGGCGCGCTGCTGACCACGTTCTTCAAGGTCGGCGGCTTCGTCGCCTTCATGCTGATCATCGGTCGCCGGGTCATCCCGTGGATCCTCGAGCGCGTCGCCGGGACGGGCTCGCGCGAGCTGTTCACGCTGTGCGTGCTCGCCATCGCGCTGGGCGTGGCGTTCGGTTCGGCGGAGATGTTCGGGGTGTCGTTCGCGCTGGGTGCGTTCTTTGCCGGCATGCTGCTCAACGAATCCGAGTTCAGCCACAAGGCGGCCAACGACACGCTGCCGCTGCGCGATGCGTTCGCGGTCCTGTTCTTCGTGTCGGTGGGCATGCTGTTCAACCCGATGATCCTGGTGATCATGCCGCTGGAGGTGCTGGCGACCTTCGGCATCATCGTGCTGGGCAAGTCGGCGGCCGCGTGGGTGATCGTGCGCGCCTTCGGCAAGCCCAATTCCACCGCGCTGGTGATCTCCGCCGCGCTGGCGCAGATCGGCGAGTTCTCCTTCATCCTCGCCGGCCTGGGCGTGGCGTTGGACGTCCTGCCCGAGACGGGTCAGGACCTGATTCTGGCTGGCGCGCTGATGTCGATCATCGTCAACCCGCTGCTGTTCGCCTGGATCAAGCGCGTCCAGGCGCGGGAGGAATCGGCGGGCATCGACACGTCGCCTCAGCCGATGATGATCCCGCCCATCCCCGACGACATCGAGAACCACGTGATCCTGATCGGCCATGGCCGCGTGGGCAGCGAGCTGGGCCGCCTGCTGACGGAAAAGCAGGTGCCGGTGGTGGTGATCGACGGCGAGGACGACCTGGTCGACCGCGCGCGCGAGGCCGGCCTGCCCGCCATCCGTGGCAACGCCGTCAACGAACGGGTGCTGCTCGAGGCCCAACCCGAGCGCGCCAAGACCGTGCTGGTGGCGATCCCGAACGTGCTCGAGGCCGGCGAGGTGATCGCCAACCTGCGCAAGCTCAACCCGGGGCTCACCATCGTGGCGCGCGCGCACTCCGATGCCGAGGTCAAGCACCTGCTGGAGCACGGCGCCGACGCCGCGGTGATGGCCGAGCGCGAGCTCGCCCACAGCCTGGCCGAGATGGTGATGGCGACCCCGCCGTACCGCGGCGACCACCACCTGCCGCCGGCGGTGGCGTAACCCGACACCTTTGTAGGAGCGGCTTCAGCCGCGATCGACCGGGTACGCGGGCGAACGGTTCCACGATCGCGGCTGAAGCCGCTCCTACAGGGTCACCTGCGGGATTGGCGAGGCGACGCGGCTGGAACAACCGCGTCGCCTCGCTCCGTCAGCCCTTCTCGAACACCAGCTCCCCGCCCTTCGCATCCACGCGCACGGTCTCGCCGCTGGCGAACTCGCCGGCGAGGATCCGCTGCGCCAGCGGGTTCTCCAGCTGCTGCTGGATCGCGCGCTTGAGCGGGCGGGCGCCGTAGACCGGGTCGAAGCCGACGTTGGCCAGCAGCGCCAGCGCGTCGTCCGACAACTGCAGCTTCAGGCCGCGCTCGGCCAGCCGCTTCTCCAGCCCCGCCATCTGGATGCGCGCGATCGAGCGGATCTGCGCCTTGTCCAACGGATGGAACACGACGATGTCGTCCAGCCGGTTGATGAACTCCGGGCGGAAGTGGCTCTGCACCACGCCCATGACGGCGGCCTTGATCTGCGTGTAGGCCTCGGGCGTACCTTCGCCGCTCAACTCCTGAATCATCTGGCTGCCGAGGTTGGACGTCATCACGATGACGGTGTTGCGGAAATCGACCGTGCGGCCCTGGCCATCCGTCAGGCGTCCGTCGTCCAGCACCTGCAGCAGGATGTTGAACACGTCCGGGTGCGCCTTCTCGACCTCGTCCAGCAGGATCACGCTGTACGGCCGGCGTCGTACCGCCTCGGTCAGGTAGCCGCCCTCCTCGTAACCGACGTAGCCGGGAGGGGCGCCCACCAGCCGCGACACGGCGTGCTTCTCCATGAACTCGCTCATGTCGATGCGGACCATCGCGTCGCTGGAGTCGAACAGGAACTCGGCCAGCGCCTTGCACAGTTCGGTCTTGCCCACGCCGGTGGGGCCCAGGAACAGGAACGAGCCCGACGGCCGGTTCGGATCGGACAGGCCGGCGCGCGAACGGCGCACCGCGTCGGACACGACCTTGATCGCCTCCTCCTGGCCAACCACGCGCGCGTGCAGCTGGTCCTCCATCTTGAGCAGCTTCTCGCGCTCGCCTTCCAGCATCTTCGACACCGGGATGCCGGTCCAGCGCGACACCACCTCGGCGATCTCCTCGGCGGTGACGCGGTCCTGCAGCAGGGTGAAGCCCTTCGTCTCGGCCTCCTGCGCCGCCTTGAGCTGGGTCTCCAGTTGCGGCAACTGGCCGTACTGGATCTCGCTCATGCGGGCATAGTCCTGCCGGCGCTGCGCAGCCTCGAGCTCGAGCTTCGCGGCCTCGATCTGCTCCTTGATCTTGGTTGCGCCCTGCAGCGTGGCCTTCTCGGCCTTCCAGACCTCCTCCAGGTCGTTGAACTCGCGCTCCAGCGTTTCGATCTCGGCCTCCAGGTCGGCCAGGCGCTGTTTGCTCTCGGCGTCCTTCTCCTTCTTCAGCGCCTCGCGCTGGATCTTCAGCTGGATCAGCCGGCGCTCCTTGCGGTCCAGTTCCTCCGGCTTGGAGTCGATCTCCATGCGGATGCGGCTGGCGGCCTCGTCCATCAGGTCGATGGCCTTGTCGGGCAGCTGGCGGTCGGCGATGTAGCGGTGGCTCAGGGTCGCCGCGGCGACGATCGCCGGGTCGGTGATCTCCACGCCGTGGTGCACCGCGTACTTCTCCTTCAGCCCGCGAAGGATGGCGATGGTGTCCTCCACCGTGGGCTCGCCCACGAACACCTTCTGGAAGCGGCGCTCCAGCGCGGCGTCCTTCTCCACGTACTTGCGGTACTCGTCCAGCGTGGTCGCGCCGATGCAGTGCAGCTCGCCACGGGCCAGCGCGGGCTTGAGCATGTTGCCGGCGTCCATCGAGCCCTCGGCCTTGCCGGCGCCCACCATGGTGTGCAGCTCGTCGATAAAGAGGATCACCTGGCCTTCGTTCTTGGACAGGTCGTTGAGCACGCCCTTGAGGCGCTCCTCGAACTCGCCGCGGAACTTCGCGCCGGCGATGAGCGCGCCCATGTCGAGCGACAGCAGGCGCTTGCCGCGCAGGCCTTCGGGCACCTCGTTGTTGATGATGCGTTGCGCCAGCCCTTCGACGATGGCGGTCTTGCCGACGCCCGGTTCACCGATCAGCACCGGGTTGTTCTTGGTGCGGCGCTGCAGCACCTGGATGGTGCGGCGGATCTCCTCGTCGCGGCCGATCACCGGGTCGAGCTTCCCGGACTCGGCGCGCGCGGTCATGTCGATGGTGAACTTCTCCAGCGCCTGGCGCTGGTCCTCGGCGTTCTCCGACTGCACGCTCTCGCCGCCGCGGACCTTCGCGATGGCGGCCTCGATGCGCGCCTTGTCGGCGCCGGCCGCCTTCAGCGCGCGGCCCGCCTCGCCGCCGTCGTCGAGGGCGGCCAGCACGAACAGCTCGCTCGCGATGAAGGCATCGCCGCGCTGCTGGGCCAGCTTGTCGGTGACGTTGAGCAGGCGCGAGAGGTCGTTTCCGACGCTGACGTTGCCGGCCTGGCCCGACACCTTCGGCAGTTGTTCCAGCGCCTCGCCCAGGCGCTCGCGCAGCAGCGGCACGTTGACGCCGGCCTGGGACAGCAGCGGCCGGGTGCTGCCGCCGGACTGGTCCAGCAGCGCCACCAGCAGGTGCACCGGTTCGATGATGGTGTGGTCGCGCCCGACGGCCAGCGACTGCGCATCGGCAATCGCCTGCTGGAAGCGGGAGGTGAGCTTGTCCATCCGCATGGGGAGGTCCTCGGAGTCTTGACGGCGGCGCGGGGCCGCGATGCCCGCTAGATGCGGCTTCCACCGGCCGCCTTCAACAGGGGGCCGCCCCCGTCCACCCGATGCTTACACCCGGCTGCTCACTATGGCGTGCATGCGCCGACCCGACCTGCCCCCACCCCCGCCCTTTTCCGACGACTGGGCGCTGTTCCTGGATGTCGACGGCACCCTGCTGGACTTCGCCGATGCCCCGCACCGGGTGCACGTCGACCCCGACATGCTCGAAGCCCTCGACGTGCTGCACCGGCGCCTGGACGGCGCGCTGGCACTGGTCAGCGGGCGCTCGCTGGAGCAGCTGGACCACCTGTTCGCCCCGCTGCGGCTGCCGGCGGCCGGCCTGCATGGCCTGGAGCACCGCGGCGATGGCCCGGCCGCCAAACCGCCGACTCCCCTGCGGACCCTGCGCGGCGAGGCGCGGACGGTCGCCCTGCGGCACCCCGGCGCCGTGGTCGAGGACAAGGGCGCGACGATCGCCCTGCACTGGCGTGGCAACCCGGACGCCGAGCCCGCCATGCGGGCCCTGGCCGAGGCGGCGATCGCGTGGCTGCCCGGGTACAGCCTGCAACCCGGCGACCACGTGCTGGAGCTGCGGCCCAAGGGCGCCAACAAGGGCGCGGCGGTGGCGCGCATGCTGGACGAGGCGCCGTTCGCCGGCCGCACGCCGGTGTTCGTGGGCGACGACCACACCGACGAGCATGGCTTCGAGGCGGTGCTGGCCCACGGCGGCATCGCCGTCCTGGTCGGCGACCGGCAGCCCAGTTGCGCGCGGCACGGACTGGCCTCGCCCGCTGAAGTCCGGTCATGGCTGGTGGAGGCCGCACAACCATGAGCGCGCGTCCCGACAACGCCACGTATGCGCAGACGCTCGACCTGGGCCTGATCGGCAACGGCAGCATCGCCGCCCTGGTCGACGGCCAGGCCCGCATCGTCTGGGGCTGCGTGCCGGCCTTCGACGGCGACCCGACCTTCTGCGCCCTGCTCTCGCCGAGCCAGCACCCGGGCGGCGACTACGCCATCGAGCTGGAAGACCTGGAGAGCGCCGAGCAGACGTATCTCGACAACACCGCGGTGCTGCGCACGGTGCTGCGTGACCGCCACGGCGGCGCAGTCGAAGTCACCGACTTCGCACCCCGCTGGCACCAGCACGACCGCTTCTACCGTCCGGTGATGCTGGCGCGGCGGGTGCGGCCGCTCGCGGGCAGCCCGCGCATCCGTGTGCGCCTGCGCCCGCTCGCCGACTACGGCGCCGCCGTGCCGGAGACGACATGGGGCAGCAACCACATCCGCTACCTCGTGCCCGGCTTCACGCTGCGCCTGACCAGCGACGTCCCCGTGCGGCTGGTGCGCGATGCGCTGCCGTTCGTCCTCGATCGCGAGGTGCACCTGGTGCTCGGGCCGGACGAGACGTTGACCCAACCGGTGGCGGCGTTCGTGCGCCACGCCGAGGAACAGACCATCGACTACTGGCGCGAGTGGGTGCGCTACCTGTCGATCCCGCTGGACTGGCAGGAGGCGGTGATCCGCGCCGCGATCACGCTGAAGCTGTGCCAATACGAGGAGACCGGCGCGATCGTCGCGGCCATCACGTCTTCCATCCCCGAGGCGCCGCACACCGTGCGCAACTGGGACTACCGCTACTGCTGGCTGCGCGATGCCGCATTCGTGGTGCGCGCGCTCAACCGGCTGGGCGCGACGCGCTCGATGGAGGACTACCTGCGCTACGTCTTCAACATCGCCGGTAACGCCGCCGGCGCGGTGGATGGCGAGCTGCAGCCGCTGTACGGCATCGGCTTCGAGGTGGAGCTGGCCGAGGACGAGGTGCCCTCGCTGGCCGGGTACCGCGGCATGGGCCCGGTGCGCCGCGGCAACCTGGCATGGGTGCAGAAGCAGCACGACGTGTACGGCAGCGTGGTGCTGGCGTCGACGCAGCTGTTCTTCGACCGGCGCCTGGCGCACCGCGGCGATACGTCGATGTTCCGCCGGCTCGAGCCGGTGGGCGACCGCGCGTTCGCCCTGTACGACCAGCCCGACGCCGGCCTGTGGGAGTTCCGCGGCCGCGCCGAGGTGCACACCTACTCCAGCGTGATGTGCTGGGCGGCGTGCGACCGGCTGGCGAAGATCGCCGCCCACCTCGGGCTGGAGGACCGCGCAACGCACTGGGCCGGTCGCGCCTCGCACATGCGCGCCCACATCCTGGAGCACGCCTTCGACAAGGAGCTCGGCCACTTCGTCGAGTCCCTGGACGGCAAGCGCCTGGACGCGTCGCTGTTGCTGTTGGCCGACCTGGGTTTCGTCGAGCCGCACGACTCTCGCTTCATCGCCACGGTCGAGGCCATCGGCCGCGACCTGCGCCAGGGCGACGCGCTGTTCCGCTACGTCGCGCCGGACGATTTCGGCACGCCCGAAACCAGCTTCACGATCTGCACCTTCTGGTACATCGACGCGCTCGCCGCGATCGGCCGCGAGGACGAAGCGCGCGAGATGTTCGAGCGCATCCTCGCCCGCCGCAACCCGCTCGGCCTGCTGTCGGAAGACCTCGAGTTCGGCGACGGCGAGGCCTGGGGCAACTTCCCCCAGACCTACTCGCACGTCGGCCTGATCATCGCCGCGATGCGCCTGAGCCGGCCATGGCAGGAGGCAACGTGATTGCGGTCGAGAGATTAGGGGCTAGGGGCTAGCCCAGCTCCAAGCCGAAGTCCTGGCCCTCAACGCCCCTGCCCCCAGCCTCTAGTCCCTAGCCCCAAACCCCTAGCCCCTACAAAACCCCATGTCCCGCCTCGTCATCGTCTCCAATCGCGTCGCCCTTCCCGACAGGACCAGCTCCGGCGGTCTGGCCGTTGCGCTGCAGGCGGCGCTGGAGGAGACGGGCGGCCTGTGGTTCGGCTGGAGCGGCCGCATCGACGAGGAGACGTCCGGCAACGTCAGCGAGCAGCAGGCGGGGGACATTCAGTACGTCACGGTGGACCTGTCGCGCCGCGACCACGACGACTACTACAACGGCTTCGCCAACCGCACGTTGTGGCCGCTGCTGCATTTCCGCGTTGACCTGGTCGACTACAGCCGCGAGACCTACCAGGCGTACCGCCGGGTCAACGCGCTGTTCGCCGACACGCTGGCGCCGCTGCTGCGCGATGACGACCTGGTGTGGATCCACGACTACCACCTGATCCCCTTGGCGCAGCTGTTGCGCCAACGTGGCATCAGGTGCCGCCTGGGTTTCTTCCTGCACGTGCCGATGCCGTCGTCGGACCTGCTGGCGGCGCTGCCGGACCACAACCGGCTGTTCGAGGGACTGTCGTCGTACGACCTGATCGGCTTCCAGACCGAGCGCGACCTGGAACGCTTCCAGGACTACGTGCGCCTGTTCGGCCGCGGCGAGGTGATCGAGAGCGGCGTGCTCGCCACCGCCAAGGGCCACCGACTGCGCGCCGGCGCGTTCCCGATCAGCATCGACACCGCGCGCATCGCCGAGCAGGCTGCCAACGCCGTGGGCAAGGCGAGCGTGAAGCGGCTGGCCGACAGCCTGTCCGGCCGCCTGCTCGCGATCGGCGTCGACCGGCTGGACTACTCCAAGGGGTTGCCGGAACGGTTCCGCGCCTTCGGCTGCTACCTGGGGCGCCATTGGGAGCAACTCGGCCGGCTCACCTTCCTGCAGATCGCCCCGGTGTCGCGCGGCGAGGTCGCCGAATACCAGGCGCTGCGCGAACAACTCGAACGCCTGACGGGCCACATCAACGGCGAGCACGCGCAACCGGACTGGACGCCGATGCGCTACGTCAACCGAAACTTCCCGCATGCCTCGCTGACCGGCTTCTACCGTCTGGCACGCGTCGGGCTGGTCACGCCGCTGCGCGATGGCATGAACCTGGTGGCCAAGGAGTTCGTCGCCGCGCAGGACCCCAGCGACCCGGGCGTGCTGGTGCTGTCGAGCTTCGCCGGCGCGGCGCGCGAGTTGGACGGCGCCCTGCTGGTGAACCCCTACGACCTGGACGGCGTAGCCGATGCCATCGCCGCCGCGGTCGAGATGCCGATGGAGGAGCGCCGCGAGCGCTGGTCGTCGATGATGGCGCGGCTGCGCACGCACGACATCACCGCGTGGCGCCGCGGCTACATCGAGGCGCTGAAGGCCGCCTAGCCGCGCGGCGTGGGTTGCAGGATTTCCACCCAGTAGCCGTCCGGGTCCTTGATGAACGCGATGTCCTTCATCCGGCCGTCGGTGAGGCGCTTCTGGAACGGTACGCCCAGCGCCTCGAAGCGCGCGCAGGCGGCCTCCACGTCCGGCACCGAGATGCAGATGTGGCCGAAGCCGCGCGGCTCGCTGTTGCCGTCGTGGTAGGCGAAGCCCGGATCGTCCTGCGTGCCATGGTTGTGTGTCAGCTCCAACACGCCCGGCTGCGAGAGCAGCCACTGGCCGCGTGCGGGTTCGTCGGCCGGGATGGCCGAGCGGTCAGCGACGCGCACCAGGAAGTACAGGCTGAAGGCGGCCTCGTCGAAATCGCGCTTGCGCACCACGGTGAAGCCGAGCACGCGGGTGTAGAAGTCCAGCGAGTTCGCGATGTCCTTGACCCGCAGCATGGTGTGGTTGAACACGAAGCCGCGGGTGGCATCGTCCGGGGTGGCGGTCACGCCGGGCAGCGCATCCAGCTCGTCCTGCAGGCTCATGTCGGTCGCTCCAAATGGGGTCGATTCCAGATGCGGCCGGCACGTGCCCGATCAAGTCACCCGTCGCGAACTGCCCGATACTGCATGCCGAGCGCGCGTGGCTACTCGAACCAGGCGAGCGTCGCCATCCGTCCCGTACGCGCGTCGCGCCGGTGCGAGAAGAAGCGGTCGGGCTCGCCGATGGTCGAGAGCCCGCCGCCATGGATCGCATCGGGCTCGATTCCCGCCTGCTGCAGCCGCCTCCGGGCCAGGGCATACAGGTCGACGCGCCAATGGTTCGGGCGGGTACTGGCGAACGCCGCGCCCGCGCGCCAGTCGCGCGAGACGAACGCGTCGTAGACCTCCACGCCGATTTCGTAATCGTCCGGCCCCGCGGCCGGGCCCAGCCACGCCATCAACCGGTCGGCCGGCGTGCGCATCGCCGCCACCGTCGCCTCCAGCACGCCCGCCGCCAGTCCGCGCCAGCCCGCGTGGGCGGCGCCGATCTCGTCGCCATCACGGGAACACAGCAGCACGGGAAGGCAGTCGGCGGTGAGGATGGCGAGCACGGTGCCGGACGTCGACGTCACGGCCGCATCGGCCTCGGGCTCGGAGTCGACAGCCCCCTCCCCTGCCAACGCAGGGGGTGAAGAGGATCGATCGCGAACCAGGGGTTCGCGATCCGATGAACGCCCGAAGGCTGCGCCTGAGGGCCGGACGGGTTGGGGAGGGGTGCCCTTGATACGCGGCCCTTCGGACACCCGCACCACCCCCACCCCATGCACCTGCTGCAACCACGCCGGTGACGACGGCAACCCGCCGATGCGCGAGAGCTCGTCGCGATTGGCCATCGCCGCATCCAACGCGTCGCCGCAGCGCAGCCCCAGGTTGAACGTCTCGAACGGCGGCGCCGACACACCCGCGCCATGGCGCAGCGTCGTGAATCCATGCACCCCGGCCGGCGCCGGCCAGTCGGCCTGCAGCAGCGCGGGGTGGCGCACGATCAGCGTGCCCGCTCCGCCGCCGCGGCACTGTCGTCGCGCAGCACCGCGACCAACGCCTGCATGTCGGCCGGCATCGGCGCGCTGCAGCGCACCGGCTCGCCGCCGACGGGATGGGCGAACTCCAGCGTCTCGGCGTGCAACGCCTGGCGCTTGAACCCGCGCAGCGTATCGACCAGTTCCGGCGTCGCGCCCTTGGGCAATTTGAGCGGGCCGCCGTACAACGGGTCGCCGATGATCGGGTGCTTGAGGTGCTGCATGTGCACGCGGATCTGGTGGGTTCGGCCGGTTTCCAGGCGGCACTCCAGCAGGGTGTGCGCGCGGAAGCGTTCGCGCAGCCGGTAGTGGGTGACCGCGTCGCGGCCGTCCTCGCGCACTGCCATGCGGATGCGGTCGCGCGGGTGCCGGTCGATGGGCAGGTTGGCGGTGCCGCCCGACACCAGTGCGCCGACCACGACGGCCAGGTACTGGCGGTGCACGGCGCGCGCCGACAGCTGCTCCACCAGCGCGGTGTGGGCCGGCAGCGTGCGCGCCACCACCATCACCCCGGAGGTGTCCTTGTCGAGACGGTGGACGATGCCCGCGCGCGGTAGCGCGTTCAGCGCCGGGTCGCGGTGCAGCAGCGCGTTCACCAGCGTGCCGGTGGGGTTGCCCGCGCCCGGGTGGACGACGAGGCCCGCCGGCTTGTCGATGACGAACACGTGCGCGTCCTCGTAGAGCACGTCCAGCGCGATGTCTTCGGGTTCCGAATGCGTCTGCACCTCCTGCACGACGCGCAGGCTGACGGCTTCGCCACCGCGCACGGGGTCGCGCGGGCGCACCTGCTCGCCGTCCAGAAGCGCGTCACCGGACTTGATCCAGCTCGACAGCCGGGAGCGCGAATACTCGGGAAAGAGTTCCGCCAGCACGGCGTCGAAGCGGCGCCCTGCGGCGCTGTCGGGCACGGTGGAGGTGAGTTCCTGGGGGGTGGGATCCATGAGGTCTGCAACTGGCTGCGGGGTGGCCGGCGGTTAAGCGCCGGGTGGGCCGGGGGCCCGCCACGGGCTGCTATTATCGGCCTTTCGTGCCTCCGGCGCCCGCCAAGACCTGCCATGACCCAGCGTTCCGCCCCGAACCGCCCCGCCTTCCGGCTGCTTGCCCTGCTGCTGATCATCGCCTTCGCCGGCACCGGGTGCGCCCGCATCGGCGGCTGGTTCAAGGACGACAACGCCGACGAGAACCAGCCGGTCGAGGCGCTGTACGACAAGGGCCACCAGTCCATGCGCAACGGCAACTGGTCGGCGGCCGAGACCACCTACAAGCGGCTGGTTGCGCAGTATCCGTACGGCCCGTACACCGAGCAGGCGCTGATCGAGACCGCGTACGCCCAGTACAAGGCCGGCAAGCACGAGGAGGCGATCAGCAGCATCGACCGCTTCATCCGCACCTACCCGACCCACCGCAACACGCCGTACATGTACTACCTGCGCGGGCTGACCAACTCCAGCCGCGACGCGGTGTTCCTCCAGCGCGTGTGGCGCCTGGATGCCAGCCGCCGCGACCTGGCCACGCCGATGCAGGCCCACAACGACTTCTCGATCGTTGCCGACCGCTACCCCAACAGCCGGTATGCGGCCGACGCACGCAAGCGCATGGGCGAGCTGCGCGACATGTTCGCCCGCCACGAGCTGGACACCGCGCTGTACTACCTGCGCCGCACCGCCTACGTGGCCGCCGCCGAGCGCGCGACCTACCTGCTGGAAACCTACCCGCAGAGCATCTACCAGAACGACGCAGTCGCCACGCTGGCCGCGGCCTACACGGGCCTGGGCAACGAGACGCTGGCCACCGATGCCGAGCGCGTGCTGCAGCAGAACGAGCCGAACCACCCGTACCTGAGCGGCGACTGGCCGGATTACCCGAGCGATTGGCGCAAACTGAACCCGTTCGCGGGTGAGAAGTCGGCGCTGGATAACGACTGACCACGCGACACCGCAACATGGAAACGCCGCCCAATGGGCGGCGTCTTCGTTTCCGGGATGGGGCAACTGTAGGAGCGGCTTCAGCCGCTATCGCATTCCCGAGGTCTTTTGTAGGAGCGACATAAGTCGCGACCGAACTCCGAGCCTTATCGAACGTCAGTCCCGTCGTGAATCGCGACTTACGTCGCTCCTACAGCGGCATCGACATCCGCATGACGATCGCGGCTGAAGCCGCTCCTACAAGGGCACCGCTACATCGAGTCAGTGTCAGGTCCCGTACCCGTTCGTGATCGGATACCGCCGCTCGCGGCTGAAGGCCCGGCGCGACACCTTGGGCCCGGGCGCGGACTGGTGCCGCTTCCACTCGCTGATGCGCACCAGGTGCAGCACGCGGTCGACGGTGGCCGGGTGGAAGCCGGCCTGCACCAGGTCCTCGCGCGACTGCTCCTGGTCGATGTGGCGCAGCAGGATGGCGTCGAGCACGTCGTACGGCGGCAGCGAGTCCTGGTCCTTCTGGTTCTCGCGCAGTTCGGCCGAGGGCGGGCGGTCGATCACCGCCTGTGGGATGACCTGGCCGCCGTGGGGGGCCGATCCGCCGACGGTGTTGCGCCAGCGTGCCAATGCGAATACCTCCGTCTTGTACAGGTCCTTGATCGGCGCGTAGCCGCCGCACATGTCGCCGTAGATCGTGGCGTAGCCGACCGCGTATTCGCTCTTGTTGCCGGTGGTCACCACCAGGCCACCGAACTTGTTGGACAGCGCCATCAGCAGCGCGCCGCGGGTGCGCGACTGCAGGTTCTCCTCGGTGGTGTCCACCGCGTGGCCTTCGAAGATCTCCGACAGCGCGTCAAGGTAGCCCTGGAACGGTTTCTCGATCGGCAGGGTCAGCAGCTCGACGCCCAGGGACGCGCATTGCTCGGCCGCCAGGTCGTTGGACAGGTCGGCGGTGTAGCGCGAAGGCATGCGCACGGCAGTGACGTTTTCCGCGCCCAAGGCATCCACGGCCACGGCCAGCACCAGAGACGAATCGATGCCGCCCGACAGGCCGAGCCAAGCCTTGCGGAACCCGTTCTTGTGGAAGTAGTCGCGCGTGCCGCGGACGATGGCCCGCCACGCCAGCGCGTCGCGGCTTTCGTCGCCATCGACCATCCATTGCACGGCCTGGAAGCGGCGCGTCTCCCGGTCGAAGTCGACCACCAGCCACTGGTCGGTGAACGCCGCTGCGGCCGGGTGCACCGCGCCATCGCCGTCTGCGACGACAGACGCGCCATCGAACATCAGCGCATCCTGCCCGCCCACGGTGTTGAGGTAGGCCAGTGCGGTGCCGATGCCGTGCGCCTGCGTTTCCTTCGCCCGCTGCGCCATCAGCGCGTCACGCTGCGCGTGCTTGTCGCGCTCGAACGGCGAGGCATTCGGGATCAGCACCAGCTCCGCGCCGGCGGCCACGGTTTCGGCCAGTGGCTCGGGGAACCACAGATCCTCGCAGATCAGCACGCCGACGCGGATGCCGTCGACCTCGAACATGCAGGCGCCGCCGTCCGGGTCGACATCGAAGTAACGGCGTTCGTCGAACACCGCGTAGTTGGGCAGCTCGCGCTTGCGGTAGGTGTGTGTGATGCGGCCGTCCCGCAGCACGCTGGCGGCGTTGTAGACGATGCTGCCGGCCGCCTGCGGCCATCCCACCACGGCGGTGATGCCGCTCACGCCGGCGGCAATTTCCTGCAGCGCGGCCTCGCAGTCGGCCAGGAAGCCCGGCCGCATCAGCAGGTCTTCGGGCGGATAGCCGCTGAGCGCCAGCTCCGGGAACAGCACCAGCTGCGCACCGTACTCGTCGCGCGCCTGCACGATCATCTCGGCGATACGCGCGGCGTTGCGGCGGACGGCGCCGACCGGGAAGTCGAACTGGGCGAGGGCGAGGCGGAGGGTCTGGGTCATCCGGGAATGGTAGGGCAGCCGGCGGCCAGGTGATGTCACGCGATGCCGCGCCCACGAAAAAGGCCACCCGAAGGTGGCCTTTTCGGTACCGCTGCGGATGCCTTACTTGGCCAGCCGCTTGGCGATCGCCGCGCCCAGGTCGCCGGGCGACTTGACCGTGGTGATGCCGGCCTTCTCCATCGCGGCGAACTTGCCGGCAGCAGTGCCCTGCCCGCCCGATGCGATCGCACCGGCGTGGCCCATGCGCTTGCCCGGAGGGGCCGAGGCGCCGGCGATGAAGCCGACCACCGGCTTGGTCACGAACTGCGCGATGTACTCGGCCGCCTCTTCCTCGGCGCTGCCGCCGATCTCGCCGACCATGATGATGCCTTCGGTCTGCGGGTCGTCCTGGAACAGCTTCAGCGCGTCGATGAAGTTGGTGCCGTTGATCGGGTCGCCGCCGATGCCGATGCACGTCGACTGGCCCAGGCCGGCGTCGGTGGTCTGCTTGACGGCTTCGTACGTCAGCGTGCCCGAGCGCGAGACGATGCCCACCTTGCCCGGCATGTGGATGTGGCCCGGCATGATGCCGATCTTGCACTCGCCCGGGGTGATCACGCCGGGGCAGTTCGGGCCGACCAGCACCACGTCGTCATAGCCCTTCAGGGTGTTCTTGACGCGCAGCATGTCCAGCACCGGGATGCCCTCGGTGATGCAGACGATGACGCGGATGCCGGCATCGGCCGCCTCGAGGATCGCGTCGGCCGCGAACGGCGGCGGCACGTAGATGACGGAGGCGTCGGCGCCGGTCTCGTCGACCGCGTCCTGCACGGTGTTGAAGACCGGCAGGCCCAGGTGCTCGGTACCGCCCTTGCCAGGCGTGACGCCGCCGACAACCTTGGTGCCGTACTCGACCATCTGCTCGGCGTGGAAGGTGCCCTGCTGGCCGGTGAAGCCCTGCACGATCACCTTGGTGTTCTTGTCGATCAAAACGGACATTGCGAGTCCTTGTTTTCCTGTAGCCCGGGTAAGCGAAGCGCACCCGGGATCACGATGTGGGGGATGCCAGACCCGGGTGCGGCCTGACGGCCTTACCCGGGCTACGCTCGGATCAGGCGGCGTTGGCGACGGCCGCAACCGCCTTCTTCGCACCGTCGTTGATGTCGTCGGCGGGGGTGATCGCCAGGCCGGAGTTCTTCAGCAACTCCTTGCCGGCTTCCACGTTGGTGCCTTCCAGGCGCACGATCACCGGCACCTTGACGTCCACTTCCTTGACCGCGGCAATGATGCCCTCGGCGATCATGTCGCAGCGCACGATGCCGCCGAAGATGTTGACGAAGATCGCCTTCACCTTGTCGGACGACAGGATCAGCTTGAAGGCCTCGGTCACGCGCTCCTTGGTGGCGCCGCCGCCGACGTCCAGGAAGTTGGCCGGCGAGCCGCCTTCCAGCGAGATCACGTCCATCGTCGCCATCGCCAGGCCGGCGCCGTTGACCATGCAGCCGATGTTGCCGTCCATCGTGACGTAGTTGAGGTCGTGCTGGCTGGCCTGCACTTCCGTCTCGTCTTCCTGGCGGATGTCGCGCATCGCGGCCAGGTCCTTGTGGCGGAAGGTCGCGTTGTCATCCGAGTTGACCTTGCCGTCCAGCACGGCGAGGTCGCCGTTGGTGAGGATGGCCAGCGGGTTGAGCTCGACCAGCGCCAGGTCCTTCTCGTTGAACAGCCTGTACAGGCCCATCATGATCTTGGTCAGCTGGCCGACCTGCTTGGCGTTGAGGCCCAGGTCGAAGCCCATCTGGCGGCACTGGTACGGCTGCAGGCCCTGGACGTAGTTCACGTGCAGCGACTTGATGGCGTCCGGATTCTCCTCGGCGACCTTCTCGATTTCCACGCCGCCCTCGGCCGACGCGATGAAGGTGATCGACTGGGTCGAGCGGTCCACCAGCACCGACAGGTACAGCTCGCTGGCGATGTCGGTGCCCTCGGAGATCAGCACCGTGTCGATCGGCAGTGCCACGCCGGCCGACTGGTAGGTCTCCATCTTCGTGCCCAGCATCGCCGCGGCGTACTGCTTCACTTCATCGAAGTTCTTGGCCAGCTTGACGCCGCCGGCCTTGCCGCGGCCACCAGCGTGGATCTGGGCCTTGACCACCCACAGGTCGCCCGGGATGTCCTTGGCGGCTGCAACGGCTTCTTCGGGCGTGCGCGCCACGCGTCCGGCCGGCACGGCAATGCCGTAGTCGGCAAAGAGCTGCTTTGCCTGGTATTCGTGAAAATTCATGCGTCACCGAGGGGAATTGAACGGAATGCCCGCGCGGCGGCGACCGGAAGACGGTGCGGGCGCGAGGGGGCCGGCCATTGTCGCCGATTGCGGCGGGGCGGGCAAAACGGGGGGGGCGGGGCCCGCCGGGCCGCGGTCCCGCGCCCTTGTAGGAGCGGCTTCAGCCGCGATCGGATCCGCCCAATGGTTTTCCTGTAGGAGCGACGTAAGTCGCGACTGCGCACCCGCGGCTGCCCACGCAGGTCGCGACTTAAGTCGCTCCTACAACGCAACTCCATGGTTCGGCATCGCGGCTGAAGCCGCTCCTACAGGTACGGACGGGTCCATGCCTATACTCCGGGCACCGAGCCGGGAAGGGGACACCGCTTGCTGCCACGCCTGCCTGCCGTCGACGTTGCCAATGCCGACAGCGCCCTGCGCCGCGAGCTCTACTTCTTCACCCTGTACCGCCTGCTGGAAGCGGCGCTGCTGGTGTTCGTGCTGTTCGGGCCGATCGACGGGCTGGTGGGCGAGCCGCGCCACGACATCTTCGCCCGCTCCCTGTCGCTGGCCTACCTCGCGCTGGCTGCACTGCTGTTCGCCTTCGGCCGTCGCGGCGACCTCCAAGGGCAGGCGCTGGCGGGCATCGCCACCGACCTCGCCTTCGGCATCCTCGCCATCCATGCGGTCCCCGGCGCTGGCACCGGTATCGCGCTGATGCTGATGTTCAACGTCGGCGCGGCCGCCCTTCTGCTCCGCACGCGCTACGGCCTCGGCATGGCGCTGGTCGCGGTGCTCGGCATCATCGGCGAGTTCGCTTGGACGTCGCTGGTCGAGGAAAGCGAAGGCCGGCGGCTGGCCGAGCCGATCATGTTCTCGATCGGCTATCTGGCCATCGCCACCCTGACCAGCGTGCTGGGCCGGCAGATGCGCGCCGCGCACGCGCTGGCCGAACACCGCGGCCACGAAACCGCGCACCTGGTCGAGGTCAACGAACTGATCATCCGCCGCCTGCGTACCGGCGTGCTGCTGGTGGACGGCCACAACCGGGTGCGGCTGGCCAACGAGGCCGCCACCCTGCTGCTGGGCGAGGCCGGCGACGGCCAGCGCACGCTCGACGTCGCCCTGCCCGAACTGGCCGAACGGCTGGCGGCCTGGCGTGAGGGCGCAATCGCCAGCGACGCCCCACTGCAGGTCTCGCCCGACCAGCCCGAGGTCGTGCCGCGCTTTACCCGGCTGCTGGCCGGCAGCGACCAGACCCTGGTGTTCCTCGACGACACCTCGTTGGCCGCGCGCCGCGCCGAGTCGCTCACCCTTGCGACGCTCGGCCGCTTCTCCGCCAGCCTCGCCCACGAGATCCGCAACCCGCTGGCGGCCATCAACTACGCCGTGCAGCTGCTTGAGGAGTCCGACGACATCCGTCCGGCCGACCGCCGGCTGCTGGAAATCGTTCGCCAGCAGGGCTCACGCATGAACGGCATCATCGAGAACGTGCTGGGCCTGGCCCGCCGCGAGCCGGCCAAGCCCGAGCACGTCGAGCTGGTTGCGCTGGCGCGCCACTTCATCGACGAATACGCCGCCAGCCATCCGCTGGAGGACGACAGCCTGCGCGCGACGGGCAGCGAGGCGCGCATCACCGCGATGTTCGACCCGCGCCAGCTGCACCAGGTGCTGACCGTGCTGGTGCACAACGCGCTGCTGTACGGCCGCCTGCCCGGGGAGCCGGCACGGATCCAGCTCAACGTCCACCGCGACGCCAACGGCACGCCGCTGGTGGACGTGCTCGACCGGGGCCCGGGTATCCCCGAGCAGGTCGCCCAGCAGCTGTTCCGGCCTTTCTTCACCACCTCCGGCCATGGCACGGGCCTGGGCCTGTACATCGCCCGGGAGCTGTGCCGCGGCAACCAGGCCTCGCTCGACCACGTGCCGATGCCCGGTGGCGGCAGTTGTTTCCGCATCCGCATGGCCGCCGGGGAAGCCAGCCGCAACCACCCGGGCGCCCGCCCGGGCACCGCCCCGACGGCACGCACGCCAGGCCAGCGGTAACGCAGGGGCGGGTCAATCCCCTACCATCGCGCCTTGGCCCGGGGATGGCGCTTCCGCTATCGTGTCGGCCGGAGGAACGGATGGCCGAAACCCGCAGTGCATTGGTGGTCGACGACGAGCGCGATATCCGCGAACTGCTCGTCATGACGTTGGGCCGCATGGGCCTGCGCTGCGACACCGCTTCCAGCGTCGGCGACGCGCGGGCGCAATTGGCGCGCAACAGCTACGACCTGTGCCTGACCGACATGCGCCTGCCCGACGGCTCCGGCATGGAGATCGTCGCCGAGATCAGCCAGAAGCACCCCAATACCCCGGTCGCGATGATCACCGCCTTCGGCAACGTCGAGGCCGCGGTGGAAGCGCTGAAGGCCGGCGCCTTCGACTTCGTCGCCAAGCCCGTCGACCTCACCGTGCTGCGCGACCTGGTCCGCCACGCGCTCGACCTGGGCGAAACCCAGCGCAACGACACCAGCGCCGTGGCCGCGCGCCTGTACGGCGAATCCCCGGCCATGGCCGAGCTGCGCGGCACCATCGCCAAGGTCTCGCGCAGCCAGGCGCCGGTCTACATCGCCGGCGAGTCCGGCGTGGGCAAGGAGCTGGTCGCCCGCACCATCCATGCCGAGGGCGGCCGCGCCAACGGACCGTTCGTGCCGGTCAACTGTGGCGCGATCCCCGCCG
The DNA here is from genome assembly GCF_020026895.1 of Novilysobacter selenitireducens. Classification (GTDB taxonomy): domain Bacteria; phylum Pseudomonadota; class Gammaproteobacteria; order Xanthomonadales; family Xanthomonadaceae; genus Lysobacter_C; species Lysobacter_C selenitireducens. The sequence continues at coordinate 651,377 of NZ_JAINZW010000001.1, read as the reverse complement.
AGCTGATGGAAAGCGAGTTCTTCGGCCACAAGAAGGGCAGCTTCACCGGCGCCCATGTCGACAAGCCAGGCCTCTTCCAGGCCGCCGACGGCGGCACCCTGTTCTTGGACGAGGTGGCCGAGCTGCCGCTGCCGATGCAGGTCAAGCTGCTGCGCGCGATCCAGGAAAAGTCCATCCGCGCGGTCGGCGCCAACACCGAGGTCAACGTCGACGTCCGCATCCTGTCGGCCACCCACAAGGACCTGTCGCAACTGGTCGCCGACGGCCGGTTCCGCCAGGACCTCTACTACCGCATCAATGTCATCGAGCTGCGCGTGCCCCCGCTGCGCGAGCGACTGGACGACCTGCCGGGGCTCTCGGCCCGCATCCTCGAGCGCCTGGCCACCCACCAGGGCCGTGCCATCCCGACCCTGTGCGACGACGCACTCGAAGCCCTGCGCGCCTACCCGTTCCCCGGCAATGTGCGCGAGCTGGAGAACATCCTCGAACGCGCCTTGGCGCTGGCCGAGGGCGAGTGCCTGAACGCCCAGGACCTGCGCTTGCCGCAACCCACACCTGCGACCGGTTCGGGCACCGCGGGCGCTGGCCCGGCGGGGGTCGACCCCCGCACCCTCGACCCGCGCGACACCGCCACCAGCGGCCTGCCCTCCTACATCGAGGAGATCGAGCGCGCCGCCATCCAGCACGCGCTGCAGGAAAACCGCTACAACAAGACCCGCACCGCCGCCGCCCTGGGCATCACCTTCCGGGCGCTGCGCTACAAGCTGAAGAAGCTGGGCATCGACTGAGGGCTGCCCCTCCCCTGCCTGCAGGGGGTGAGGAGAGCCGCTTGCGAGCCACTGGCTCGCGGCTTGACGAACGACCGTCGGCTGCGCCGACGGGCCGGACGGGTTGGGGAGGGGTGCTTTTCGGCCCGCGGAGACCAATGAGCCACCGGCTCGCGGCTCGACGATTGCCCGCCGGCTTGCGCCGACGGGCCGGACGGACTGACACCGTAGCCCGGGTAAGCAAAGCGCACCCGGGACCCGCCGCCACCTTCGATAGCACCCGGGTGCGCGGCGCTTACCCGGGCTACGGGTTACAGGCGCGCCAGCCAACAATCCACGCCCGCCCCCGGACACCGTCATTCCCGCGAACGCGGGAACCCAGCGGCTTTCCCTGTCTCCCGGCATCCGTCGTACCCCCCACCACCGCAACCGGCATCGACTTTGCGCCACTGCGATCGGACGAAACGCCACGTGCGTGCGCAGCACCCGAAATATGGCCACACACACGCATCCCGCACTGGCACGCAACCGGAAACCTGCCCCCCAACGTCACATCGCACCCCCGACCTGACCCGTCGCGTCAATCCACCGGCAGCCACCCGCGCCAAAACCGTGACACGCCTTTCAGTTCGCGACAGCGGCAACCGCCGCTGAACACTTGGCACGCCTTATGCGTATTCTTACTCGGCACGTGCAGCACGCACGGCAAGCCGAAGGACCGGAATCGCCGGCCCTGCAGGCACGTGAAGTTCCAAACCACTCCTAGGGGAAACACCATGATGAAGAACCAGAAAGGCTTCACCCTGATCGAGCTGATGATCGTGATCGCGATCCTCGGCATCCTGATCGCCATCGCGCTGCCGGCGTACCAGGACTACACCGTCCGCACCAAGAACGCCGAGTGCCTGAACATCGCCGCTGCCGCCAAGCTGTCGGTCTCCGAGACCGCGCAGGACCGCGGTGACCTCGATTCGGTGACGGCTTCGAACACCGGCTATACCTTCGGCGCCAGCGACTACTGTGCTGACGTGGCCGTGGCCGATGGCGGCATCATCAACACGGTCGCAACCGCCACCGGTGGCGAGGTGATGGCCGAGTTCGAGCTGACGCCCGACTTCACCGCCGGCCGCATCGACTGGACCTGTGCGGAGACTGCTGGTGCTAAGGCCTCGCAGATCCCGGCAGAGTGCCGTCCGTAATTAGTTCGAACGTTGTTAGTGCGTCATATCGAAACCCCGGCTTGCCGGGGTTTCGTTTTCTGATCGAGCGCGACAGACCGCTTCAAGCCGATCACACCATGAAGCACAAGCCAGGGGGAGAGCATGGCCATGCAGACTGTTGAACTGCCTCGTTCCAGGGGAAGAGCCGAAATGGCTGGCTTCACTTTGATCGAGCTGATGATCGTCATCGCGATCCTCGGCATCCTGATAGCGATCGCGTTGCCTGCCTACCAGGACTTCTCGGTCCGCACCAAGAACAGCGAGTGCCTGCATGTGGCGGCGGCCGCCAAGCTTTCGGTTGGCGAATCGGCGCAGGACTTGGGCGAGCTGGCGCGCATCACCCCTACCAGCACCGGCTACGTCTTCGGTTCGAGCACCTATTGCGACACCGTCACGATTGCCAATGAGGGGATTATCACGGCCGTGACACGTGACACCGGCGGACCCGTGGCGCAGTTCCGGCTGGAGCCGGGCGAAGGCAATGGGCGCGTGGAGTGGACGTGCACCGAGACCAACGGCGTACCCGCCAGCCAGATTCCTGCCGAGTGCCGACCGAATCCTTGACCAATGAATGTTCCTGGTGGGGCAGCGACACCCCTTGACCGACTGTTGAACGAAAGCACCCTCTGCCGGCTGATGTTCTATGCAGCGTGTGCGGCAGCGGTCGGCTTGTACTGGAGCGGGCTTGGCGGCCCCTTCGTACTGGACGATGCATATAACTTTGGGCCACTGGAGAAATGGCTCCAAGGCACGGCCAGCGCACGCGAGATCATCTGGGGCAATGCGTCGGGAGAACTCGGCCGACCGGTCTCAATGGCAAGTTTTCTGCTCACCGTGGCCACCGGGGGCATGCATCCATTCCCGTTCAAGTTCGGCAACTTGCTGATCCACCTCGCGTGTGCCACCGCTGTCTGGCAGCTCTTTCGCCGGTTGTTGGCACATGACGTCCGCTTGGCTGCATATGCGGAACGGATAGCGCTTGCAGTCGCCGTCATTTGGCTTCTGCACCCGATCAACGTCAGCACCGTGCTGTATGCAGTCCAGCGCATGGCGCAACTCAGCACCTTCTTCGTGCTCCTCGCCCTGCTGGCCTACGTGCAGGGCCGCCGGCTTCTTGCAATAGGCGACACGGCACGCGCCTCACGCTTTCTCTTTGTAGCCTTTCCCGCGGCATTCCTTATCGGGCTGCTCAGCAAGGAGAATGCGGCGGTCGCGCCTGCATTGTGCCTGCTGATCGAGATCGCCTACTTCCGGGGACTCTTCACCAGGGAGCGCCGCGTCCAGTGGTTCTTTGGCCTGTTTCTGCTGGCCCCCATGCTTCTTGCCACCGGTCTGTTGGTGGTAGCGCCGGAGAAGCTGCTGGGGCTGTATGACACCCGTGACTTCACGATGCTGGAACGCCTGCTGAGCCAGCCGCGGGCACTCATGACCTATATCGGTCTGTTGCTTTGGCCCCGGGGCGGGCTCATGGGGGTATTTGTCGACGATTTCGCCGTCTCGGAGGGGTTGCTGTCCCCACCGGAGACGTTGGCGAGCATCGTCGCATTACTCGCCATTACCGGAGTCGCTTACAGCTACCGTCGCAGAGCGCCCACTGTATTTCTGGGGTGGACATTCTTCCTGGTGGCGCACGGGGTCGAGTCGACGTTCCTGCCACTTGAGCTCTATTTCGAGCACAGAAACTACCTGCCCGCGACCGGCCTGCTACTCGCCTCGGCCTGTCTGCTTTTTCTGCTGGGACAGCGGGTTCGGCTTCACAGCCAAGCGCTGTTCGTGATTGGGCGAACGATACTCGTGCCGGGCATTCTCGCCGGACTGATGTGGGTCTCCTGGACCCAGGTCCAAACATGGCGATCGGAAGGGGCACTCGCGGAACAGGCCCTGAGGCACCGACCTGATTCCATGCGCGCCAAGATAGTAAAGGCGGGCGTCGCTTTGAAGGAGCGGCGGTTTGTTGACGCTCAAGAATTGGCCCAGAGCCTTGCTATGGGTCCTGATCAACGCAACCGCATGCAGGGGTTCGTGCACTCGATCACCATCGACTGTTTCGCGGGCGCAGCGCCGAACCTGGACAATCTGGATAGAGCAGTGGATTCGGCCATCGCCCCCATTCGACTCTCGGACGCGTCCTCATTCAGGCCATTGGCGCGAGCACTCGAAGAGGGGCGATGTGGGGGGGCACTCACACCCGGCCGGCTGGCCGATGCGATCGTCCGAATCATCGACGGGGCTGCAACCCAACCGAACACTTCCAGACCGAAATGGATGCTCAGAACGACAGCCGCGACCCTTTACGCTCGTGCCGGTGAATGGGACGCGGCGCGCTACCAGGCCGAGATGGCGTGGCAGCCAAACGCTGACCCGGCCGTAGGCGCACTTCTGGTGCGCATCTACGTCCACCTGGGGGACAGGGCCCGGGCAGAAGCAGTACTCGGGGAGGTCGCTTCGAGAGTAGAGACGTACGAAGTTGCGGGCAGCCTTGAGATTGCACGCCTCAGGCAGGCTGTAGGAGCAATGCTCTGAAGGAGGGCTCATGCGTGTGACTTTTCCGGTCACTCGACAACTGTGCATGCGCACGCGGTCTCAAGCGGTGCTTCTTACGTATCCCTCTGATGGCTGCGAATCGCCGGCGATGTACGGGTGGCGTTCGCTCAGGCGCTGTCTTTATTCGACGATCCATCACGCTTGGCGGCAGCCCACGTAATGGCGATCGAACCCGCGACAAAGCTGTCCGCCACCAAGGTGAGCATTCTCAGAGCTGCGGCGATCAGCAGTGATTCCTGAAACCCCATGAATGGGCTTAGCCCGGCGGCCAGGACCAGTTCGCGAACGCCAAGCCCCGCCGGCGCAAATATCGCCAGGATTCCGGCGACATGTGCCAGCGCCAGAATTGCGATGCAATGAGCGATCGACGGGGTCACTGTTCCCGAGCTGGTTGCCAGCACGAGCGCGTAAAAGGCGATGCCAACCAGCACATGCGGTGCTACATACAGGCCGAGAAGCACGACACGCCTGCCGAGCCCGGGATGAGCTCCTCCTTCATCCGTTTCTCCTGTGGTGATCCCATCCAGCACACGCAGACCCAGGATGAATGCGCAGACTGTTCCTGCAGCGATCAGCGGACGGAAGATCGGCCAACCTGAAACCACCCACCTCGGCAGCTCGTCGAAGCCTTCCACCAAGTAGGAAGGCATCAGCAACACCGCAGTGAAAATCCCCGCTGCGACGAACGCCATCTGCTCGACCAGTACTGACCTCCCCACCTTGCGCCATCCGAGTCGGTCGCGCGCGACAGCAAGTTTGCCCAGCATCAGACCCAGCTTTCCCGGCAGGTAACGACCCGACCACGCCATGGCCTGTGCATGCAACCATTCCGCGGCTCTAAGCGTCACGCCGTATCGCCATTCCACCCATAGGCGCCAGAGCCAACCGAGCATGACCACCATCACGCACCATGCGGCGATGAATGCCCAGCCGGCGGGTCGCATCAGGCTCGCAAGTACTTGCCCTTGGGCCAAAAAGTCAGTGCTGATGATCGCCCACGCAACTGCAACCACAACAGCGATGACGTAACCCGCTCGGATTGCGCGGGCAAGGACGGCCCAGCGCCTTTTCAAGGCCGTGGCTTCAGTGAAAGGATCGTCCATGGGACCGGTTGCGCGGTTGCACGAATCTCGAAATATGGCGCAACCTGCCTCCGCAGGCCGCCACTCGACCAGTGCTGTATGTGGCCCGGCGTATTGCCGAGCTCACGGACATATTTGCCGCGACAGAGGTTGAGAAAGCGCCAGAGGGGCTCTCGTGGAGTCGAGAGAATGACGGCCTCCTTGGCCACCCGCCGCAGCTCCAACAGCGCACGGCAGGGATCGTCCAGATGCTCCAGCACTTCCAGCATCACGATGATGTCGACGCTTTTATCGGCAAGGGCGAGGTCGTAGACCGACTGGCGCGCGAAACACGCCCCTGGATTGCGCTGCGCCGCCTTATGCAGAAGGCTTTCCCCCACATCGGATCCGACGAACGTCGACGACTTTGGCAACCACGGCAGCACTCGCTGCGTTGAAAAGCCGGCTCCGCAGCCCACCTCCAGCAGGGAACACCCTTCCCTCAGGTGTGGCAGAAGCAAGCGATGTACTTCGCAGTAAAAGCGATCGACGAGCCAGGCTCCTGCCCAACCGGCCTCTTCGTACTTGCCGGTAAACTCCCGGTCCGGGTCATCCGGCCGAGCAGGGCCGGAGGGATCAATCACGGTCGCGCACGTATGTCAGCGAGGTGATCTGTTCGGATATCAGCCCGATGAGGAACACAATCACCGATGCGCTCAGCAACAGCGCACTCATGTTGGTGAAACGCGCCTCGGTTACCAGTGTCCATGCGTACCATCCCAAACCCATGAGCATGAACACCCCGGCAGTGGGCAGAAACAGCTTGAGGGGTGAATAGAGCGTGGCAATCTTGAAGATGATCAACAAGAAGCGGATGCCATCCCGGAGCGGACGAATATGGCTGTTTGTTCCCACCCGACGCGCCACACTGACGGGTACATAGGCCACTGGATACGCGCTACGGAAGAAAGCCATGGTGCTCGTGGTCGGGTAACTGAAGCCATTAGGCAGCAGATGGAGGAACTCTCGGAACCGGTCGGCCCGGACCGCCCTGAAGCCGGAGGTCAGGTCTAGGATCCGGTGCCCGGTCATCCAGCTCGCCAGGGTGTTGTAGAACCGATTGGCGAGCCCCCGATGCACGTTGGCCTGCCCGCTGCCGTCGCGAGCACCAACCACCATGTCATAGCCGGCTTCGATCCGCTCCAGCAGGATTGGGATATCGGCCGGGTTGTGCTGGCCGTCCGCATCCATGAATACGATGACATCTCCGCTGGCCAGGCGTGCGCCGCGCTTGATGGCCGCGCCGTTTCCCATCGAATAGGGCGAAGCAGCAACACGCGCGCCATGGTGGCGCGCCACGTCGGCCGTTGTGTCGTTGGAGCCGTCGTCCACGACAATGATTTCGGCAGATGGCAGCACTTCTCTCAGGCCCGGCAAGGTCCGAGCCAACCCTTCGGCTTCGTTCTTGGCCGGCAACACCACTGAAATTCGCATGGTCCCCTCCCAGCGGGGGAAGATACCTTGAACCCGGACAATTCTGGCCGCCCGTCGCCAAGCCGAGCGGTCCGTCACACTCGGCGGGCATGGCCCTGCCCGGGACCTCGCGCGGGCGCGGGTTTGCGGTAAAGTCGGCCCGGGGAAATACTGGGGGCAGCATGAACACCGTCGCGACCGCCAACCTGGTGGGGATCACCGGCATTGCCCGGCGCCTGGTCATGGACGGGGCACTGGAGGAAAGCGCTGCGCGCGAGGCCATGGCCGCGGCCAGCGCCGAGCGCAAGCCGATTGCGACCTACCTGATCGAAAAGAAGCTGGTGGCGCCGCCGGCAATGGCCGCCGCCAACTCCCTCGAGTTCGGCGTGCCGATCTTCGATGCTGTTGCACTGGACCCCAGCCAAGCGGCCGTCAAGCTGGTCAACGAGGAGCTGCTGCGCAAGCATTGCGCGCTGCCCTTGTTCAAGCGCGGCAACCGCTTGTTCGTGGGCGTGGCCGACCCGACCAACAGCCGGGCGCTGGACGAGATCAAGTTCCAGACCAACCTGGTGGTGGAGGCGATCCTCGTAGACGAGGACTCCATCCGTCGCGGCATCGACAAGATGCTGGAAACCAGCGACGCACTGGCCGATGGCGACGACGACGAGGGTATGGAAAACCTCGAAGTCGGCGGCGGCGATGAGGAGCTGGCCGGCGACACCGGCGTGGACGCCAAGGGCGACGACACGCCGGTCGTCAAGTTCGTCAACAAGGTGCTGGTGGATGCGATCCGCCGCGGCGCCTCCGACATCCACTTCGAGCCGTACGAGACCGAGTACCGCGTGCGCCTGCGCATCGACGGCCTGCTCAAGCAGGTCGCCAAGGTCCCGGTGAAGCTGCAGGCGCGTATCGCCGCGCGCCTGAAGGTGATGGCGCAGCTGGACATCGCCGAAAAGCGCGTGCCGCAGGACGGCCGCATCAAGCTCAACCTGTCCAAGACCAAGCAGATCGACTTCCGCGTCAGCACCCTGCCGACGCTTTTCGGCGAGAAAGTGGTGCTGCGTATCCTGGACGGCAGCGCGGCCAAGCTGGGCATCGAGAAGCTCGGCTACGAAGCCGACCAGCAGGAAATCTTCGTCAGCTCGGTCAAGAAGCCCTACGGCATGGTGCTGGTCACCGGTCCCACCGGCTCGGGCAAGACGGTGTCGCTGTACACCGCGCTGAATATCCTCAACGACGACAGCCGCAACATCTCCACGGTCGAGGACCCGGTCGAGATCCGTGTGCCAGGCATCAACCAGGTGCAGATGAACGTCAAGCGCGGCATGACCTTCGCCGCCGCGCTGCGCAGTTTCCTGCGACAGGACCCGGACGTGATCATGGTCGGCGAGATCCGCGACCTGGAGACGGCCGAGATCGGCATCAAGGCCGCGCAGACCGGTCACATGGTGCTGTCCACGCTGCACACCAACGACGCGCCGCAGACCATTGCGCGTCTGATGAACATGGGCGTGGCGCCGTTCAACATCACCTCGTCGGTGACGGTAGTGATCGCCCAGCGCCTGGCGCGCCGCCTGCACGACTGCAAGCGCGAAGTGCACCTGCCCGCCAACGCTCTGCTGGCCGAGGGGTTCACCCAGGACGAGATCGACGCCGGCCTTACCATCTATGAAGCGGTCGGCTGCCCGGACTGCACCGAAGGTTACAAGGGCCGTACCGGCATCTACCAGGTCATGCCGATGACCGACGACATCCAGGCCATCGTGCTGGCCGGCGGCAACGCCATGCAGATTGCCGAAGCCGCACAGAAATCCGGTGTCCGTGACCTGCGCCAGTCGGCGCTGCTGAAGGTCAAGAACGGCGTCACCAGCCTCGCTGAAATCAACCGCGTTACCAAGGACTAAGCCATGTCCGCGACCCGTACCGCTACCAAGCCCGCCGCCCCCGTGGTCCGCCGCCAGAACCCGCTCCAGGTGTTCGTCTGGGAGGGCGTGGACAAGCGCGGCACCACGATGAAGGGCGAGCAGCCTGCGAAGAACGCCAACATGCTTCGCGCGGAACTGCGCAAGCAGGGCATCAACCCGAAGGTGGTGAAGGTCAAGCCGAAGCCGCTCTTCACCAACGCCAAGCGCATCACCCCGCTCGACATCGCCATCTTCAGCCGCCAGATCGCGACGATGATGAAGTCGGGCGTGCCCATCGTCACCGCGTTGGAAATCATCTCCGGGGGCCAGAAGAACCCCAAAATGAAGGAGCTGGTCAACACGATCCGCGCCGACCTCGAAGGCGGCTCCTCGATGTACGAGGCGCTGAGCAAGCACCCGGTGCAGTTCGACGAGTTGTTCCGCAACCTGGTACGGGCAGGCGAATCGGCGGGTGTGCTGGAGACGGTGCTCGACACCATCGCCAGCTACAAAGAGAACATCGAAAACCTGAAGGGCAAGATCAAGAAGGCCCTGTACTACCCGGCCACGGTCGTCGCGGTGGCCATTCTGGTCAGCGCCATCCTGCTGGTGTTCGTGGTGCCGCAATTCGAGAAGACCTTCGCCAGCTTCGGCGCGGAGCTGCCGGCCTTCACCCTGATGATCCTGGCCGCCAGCGATTTCATGATCGCGTACTGGTGGCTCGTGCTGTTCATCGTCATCGGCGCGGGCGTGGCATTCGTGATGGCGAAGAACCGCTCGGTGAAGTTCGCCCACTTCATCGATCGGATGATGCTCAAGCTCCCGGTGGTCGGTCAGATCCTGCACAACTCGGCCATCGCCCGCTTTGCACGGACATTGGCCGTGACCTTCCAGGCCGGTGTACCGCTGGTGGAGGCGCTGGATACTGTTGCGGGCGCTACCGGCAACGTCGTGTACGAGACTGCCGTGCGCCGCATCCGCGATGACGTGTCGGTCGGTTACCAGGTCAACCTGGCGATGAAGCAGGTCAACCTGTTCCCGCACATGGTGGTGCAGATGGTGGCCATCGGCGAAGAGGCCGGCGCGCTGGACACGATGCTGTACAAGGTCGCCGAGTTCTATGAGCAGGAGGTCAACAACGCGGTGGACGCGCTGTCGAGCCTGCTGGAGCCGCTGATCATGATCATCCTGGGCGTGATCGTCGGCAGCATGGTGGTCGGCATGTACCTACCGATCTTCAAGCTGGCGGCCACCATCTAAGGACGGCACGACCGACACATGGCATTCCTCGACGAAAACCCGGCCATCGGCTTTCCGCTGGTGGCCGGCCTCGGCCTGCTGGTGGGCAGCTTCCTCAACGTGGTGATCCTGCGCCTGCCGCGCCGGCTGGAGTGGCAATGGCAACGCGACAGCCGGGAGATGCTGGGCGAGCCCGACGCTTACGACCCGCCGCCGCCGGGCATCGTGGTCGAGCGATCGCACTGCCCCGCCTGCAAGCGCCAGCTCAGCTGGTACGAAAACATCCCGCTCTTCAGCTGGCTGGCGCTGCGCGGCAAGTGCCGCACCTGCAAGACGCCCATATCCATCCAGTACCCGTTGGTCGAACTGCTGACCGCGGTGCTTCTGGTTGCCTGCGTGTGGCGGTTCGGATTCGGCTGGCAGGGGTTCGGCGCCTGTCTGTTCACGTGCTTCCTGATCACCCTGTCGGGCATCGACCTCCGCACCCAGCTGTTACCCGACCAACTGACGTTGCCATTGATGTGGCTGGGCCTGATTGCGGCGGCCGACAACCTCTACATGGAGCCCAAGGCCGCCCTGCTGGGCGCGATAGCGGGCTACCTGAGCCTTTGGACCGTGTGGTGGCTGTTCAAGCAACTCACCGGCAAGGAAGGCATGGGCTTCGGCGACTTCAAGTTGCTGGCCGCAATCGGTGCATGGGTAGGCCTCAACGGCATCCTGCCGACCATCCTGCTGTCGTCGCTGGTCGGCGCCGTCGTCGGGTCGATCTGGCTGGCGGCGAAGGGCCGCGACAAGGCGACGCCTATCCCGTTCGGTCCGTACCTCGCGGTGGCCGGCTGGGTCGCGTTCTTCTGGGGTGAGCAGTTGGTGGATGGCTACATGCGGTACGCCGGGCTGGCGTAAGCGGTCCCCCGCGCTCCCGTAGGAGCGGCTTCAGCCGCGATGCGCTTGCCTTGATGTAGGAGCGACGTGAATCGCGCCAACGTAGGTGCCGCTGCGGCGCGGGTCGCGACCGACGTCGCTCCTATAGCACGCTGCGCTGGCACGAGCGGCGAGATGAACGACTGTCTCCGCGGCTGAAGCCGCTCCTACAGCCGAAGCTCCGATCGCCGGCTGGCTGCATGGCATCCTTGCGGGATGAGAGAATACATCATCGGCGTGACCGGCGGCGTGGCTTCAGGCAAATCCGAGGTAACGCGCCGGTTCGAAGCGTTGGGTGTCGCGGTGGCCGACGCCGATCTGGCTGCTCGCGAGGCCGTGGCGGCGGGGTCGCCCGGGTTGGCCGAGGTGGTTTCGACCTTCGGACCGGGTGTCCTCACAACAGCCGGCGAGCTTGACCGCACCGCCATGCGGCAACGCGTGTTCGAAGACCCTGCAGCGCGCCAACGCCTGGAGGCGATCATCCACCCGCGCGTGCGTGCGTGGCTGCGCCAGGAATGCGAAGCCGCACTGGGACCGTACGCCATCGCTGCCATTCCGTTGTTGACCGAGGGCGGCGGGCGGGATGCGTACCCGTGGATCGACCGCATCCTCGTGGTCGACGTGCCCGTCGAGGTGCAGATCAAGCGCCTGATGCGACGCGACGAGGTCGACTTGGCGTTGGCCGGCGCGATGCTGGCGGCACAGGCTTCGCGGGAAGCACGCTTGGCCATCGCGGACGATGTGATCGTCAATGACGGCGCGTTGGAGGCGCTGGATGGCGAGGTGGCTCGGCTGGACCAGCTGTACAGAGGACTCGCAGAGGCGAAGTAGCCGTCTGTAGGAGCGGCTTCAGCCGCGAAGCCCTTTTGCGTAGGCACTCTTCGCTGCCACACCGGGGCCGCGCGGGGGTGTGGGTTTCGGTCGCGACTTACGTCGCTCCTACAAGAGGAAGGCCGGGTGCTGAACCGGCAACGCCGCGTTCGCGGCTGAAGCGGCTCCTGCAGGTCAGGCGGGCCAGAGCGCGCGGATCGCCGCGATACCTTGCGCGCCGTGGCGACGGGCCCGTTCCAGATCTTCCGCGCCTAGGCCGCCGATCGCGTACAGCGGCATCGACACGTGTTCCCGCAACTGCGCGAACCCCTCCCAGCCGAGCACCTCGGCCTGTGGATGGCTGGGCGTGGAGGCCAAGGTCCCGACGACCGCAAAGTCGCACCCCAGTGCCTGGGCGGCCTGCAGCTCGTCCAACGTATGGCATGAGGCGGCCAGGGAAACGCCTTCGGGCACGGGTCGGCGCACATGCGTGGCCAGCTGGGCCGCCGGCAAGTGCAGGCCGGCCTTGTTCGCGGCCGCCAACGCCATATCGCCATTGACGAGCACGTCCGCGCCCGCCTTGCGGCAGCGGCGCACGGCGCGGGCGACGAGGGCCGACCAACGCGCCAGATCGATGCCGGGCGCGCGCAGCTGCACCCTCGATACGCCGCCGTCGAGCGCCACCTGCAACGAAGCCAGCCACGCATCGTCGTCATCGCCGGGGGCGGGCGTCACCAGGTACAGCGGCGCCTGCTCCAGCGCCGCGACAACAGGGCGATCGGCCGGCGGCATCGGGTACTGCACGAGCTTGTGCTGTGGCACCCAGGCCAGCGCCTGCCCTTCCAATCCGCGCATCGTGCCCTTCCACCGGTCGACCGCGTACACGTCCAGGCACAGCCGCTTGTGCGGATAGGCCTGCGGCACGCGGATCAACGGCGCGCCGATCTCGGCCTCGATGCCCAGTTCCTCGCGGAGCTCGCGGGCCAGCGCGGCCTGGGCGCTCTCGCCGGGTTCGCGCTTGCCGCCGGGGAATTCCCAGAGCCCCGCGAGATCGCGGCCCTCCGTACGGCGGGCCAGCAACACCCGGCCGCGCGCGTCGCGGATGACACCGGCGACGACTTCAACGGCTGGGGTGGATATCTCGGTCATCAAGAAGCGCAGGGCCAGGAAACGGGTTGTCGCATACCCGATACGGCAGGTTTTCGAGCCCCTCCCCTGCTTGCAGGGGAGGGTTGGGGAGGGGTGCCTTTGGAGCGGCGCAGGTCAAAGCACCCCCTCCCAACCTCTCCCTGCGTTGCAGGGGGAGGCGCTGACAGCCGTCGGCCTCAGGCCAGCTGTCCGTGGCAATGCTTGTACTTCTTGCCGCTGCCGCAGGGGCACGGATCGTTACGACCCACGCCGGCGAAGGCATCGCGGTCGCCGTGCTGGTAGTCGGGGGTCGCCGCTTCCTCGTCGGCGCTGTAGCCGCCGGCGTCGGCGTGCTGGAACTGCATCTGCTGCGCCTGGGCCTGGGCCTGCGCGCGCTCGGCGGCCTCCAGCGCGGCGACTTCCTCTTCGGTGCGGATGCGCACGCGGGCCAGCAGCGTGACCACTTCGCGCTTGACCTTGTCCAGCATCTCCGAGAACAGCGCGAACGCTTCTTTCTTGTATTCCTGCTTGGGCTGCTTCTGGGCATAGCCGCGCAGGTGGATGCCCTGGCGCAGGTAGTCCATGCGGGCCAAGTGCTCCTTCCAGTTCTGGTCCACCACGTTGAGCATGATGTGCTTCTCGAGCATGCGCATCGTCTCGGTGCCCAGCTGCGATTCGCGCTCGGCGAAGTGCGCGTTGACGCGATCGACGACGTGCTCGGCGATGCCCTCGGCGTCCAGTTCCTGGCGCTCGCGCAGCAGGCCGGTCAGGTCCACGCGCAGGCCCAGTTCCTCGGCGAGCGTCGCCTCCAGACCCGGCAGGTCCCACTGCTCGTCGACGGAGTTCATCGGCACGTAGCGGTAGACGATGTCGTAGACCACGTCCTCGCGGATGCCGTCTATGTTCTCCTGCACCGACTCGGCTTCCAGCAGCTCGTCGCGCTGGCCGTAGATCACCTTGCGCTGGTCGTTGTTGACGTCGTCGAAGTCCAGCAGGTTCTTGCGGATGTCGAAGTTGTGGGCTTCCACCTTGCGCTGCGCGTTGGCGATCTGCTTGGTCACCAGCGGGCTTTCGATGATGTCGTCTTCCTTCAGGCCCATGCGCGCCATGACCTTCTGCACCCAGTCGGCGGCGAAGATGCGCATCAGGTTGTCTTCCAGCGACAGGTAGAACCGGCTGGAACCCGGGTCGCCCTGGCGGCCCGAACGACCGCGCAGCTGGTTGTCGATGCGGCGCGACTCGTGGCGCTCGGTGCCGATGATGTGCAGGCCGCCGGCGGCCTTGACCGCATCGTGGCGCTCCTGCCATGCCGCCTTGAGCTTGGCGCGGGTCGCCTCGTCGACCGGCGCGCCGGTCTCCTTCTCGAGGTCGGCCAACTCGGCTTCGAGCGAGCCGCCCAGCACGATGTCGGTACCACGGCCGGCCATGTTGGTGGCGATGGTGATGGCACCCGGACGGCCGGCCTGAGCGACGATGGTCGCCTCGCGCTCGTGCTGCTTGGCGTTGAGCACCTCGTGGTGGATGCCGGCTTCGCGCAACTGGTTGCCCAGCAGCTCGGACACCTCGATCGACGTGGTGCCGACCAGCACCGGCTGGCCCTTGGCGTGGCATTCCTTGATCTCGTTGACCACCGCGCGGTACTTGCCCGGGCGGTTGAGGAACACCAGGTCCGGGTGGTCCTTGCGCACCATCGGTCGATGGGTCGGGATGACCACCACTTCCAGCCCGTAGATGCTCTGGAACTCGAACGCCTCGGTATCGGCGGTACCGGTCATGCCGGCGAGCTTGCCGTACATGCGGAACAGGTTCTGGAAGGTGATCGACGCCAGCGTCTGGTTCTCGCGCTGGACCGGCACGCCTTCCTTGGCCTCGACCGCCTGGTGCAGGCCATCGGACCAGCGGCGCCCGGCCAGGGTGCGGCCGGTGAACTCGTCGACGATCACAACCTCGCCGTCGCGCACGATGTAATCGACGTCGCGCTGGTAGATCGCATGCGCGCGCATGGCGGCGTTGAGGTGGTGGACGACGCTGAGGTTCTGGCCGCCGTACAGCGAGTCGTCCTCGCCGTGCAGGATGCCGGCCTGGCGCAACAGCGCCTCGGCGTGCTCCTGGCCGGCTTCCGACAGATGCACCTGCTTCTGCTTCTCGTCGACCCAGTAGTCACCCTCGCCGTCCTCGGACGCCTGGCGGATCAGCGACGGGACGATCCGGTTGACCTTGATGTAGAGGTCCGGCGACTCGTCGGCCGGGCCGGAGATGATCAGCGGGGTGCGGGCCTCGTCGATCAGGATCGAGTCGACCTCGTCGATGATCGCGTAGTTCAGGCCGCGCTGGTGGCGGTCGTCCTTCGACAGCGCCATGTTGTCGCGCAGGTAGTCGAAGCCGAACTCGTTGTTGGTGCCGTAGGTAATGTCCGACCCGTACGCGCCCTTCTTGTCGCCATGCGGCATGCCCGGGTACACCACGCCGACGCTCAGGCCCAGCCAGCTGTAGAGCTTGCCCATCCATGCCGAGTCGCGACGCGCCAGGTAGTCGTTGACCGTAATTACGTGGACGCCCTTGCCTTCCAGCGCGTTCAGGTACACCGGCAGCGTGCCGACCAGGGTCTTGCCCTCGCCCGTGCGCATCTCGGCGATCTTGCCCAGGTGCAGCACCATGCCGCCGATCAGCTGGACGTCGTAGTGGCGCATGCCCAGCACGCGCCTGGACGCCTCGCGGCAGACGGCGAACGCTTCCGGCAGGATCTTGTCGAGCGACTCGCCACCGGCGATGCGCTGCTGGAACTCGGGGGTCTTGGCCTGCAGTTCCGCGTCGGAGAGCTTCTCCATCTCCGGCTCGAGGGCGTTGATCCGGACGACGGTGCGCTGCAACTGTCGCAGCAGGCGGTCATTGCGGCTGCCGAAGACGCGGGTAAGCAGGTTGTTGAGCATTTCAGTACCGGAATCGGAAAGCGGAAGGGGAGTCGCCGACACACGGGCACGCCGTCATGCCGAACCCATGGCCATCAAATGCATGGCAATAAAAAGGGGCGCCGAGCGCCCCATGGCATCGCGCATTGTAGCTGGGGGCGAAGTGGGGCGCTTGCAAGCCGCAGGCTTGCGCCCCACTAAGCGCCCGTAGGGGCTGCGCCCCGGAGGGCCGGAACGAGTGGCGGCGCTTACAAGCCAAAGGCTTGTGCCGCCACGAGCGCCCGAAGCAGGTGTGCTGCGAAGGGCCGGAACGAAGTGGGGCGCTTGCAAGCCGCAGGTCTTGTACAGACATGTGGCGGGACTGGCCCCTCCCCCTGCGGAGCAGGGGGAGGTTGGGAGGGGGTGCTTTGGAGATGCGCTGCTTTAAGAGCACCCCTCCCAGCCCTCCCCTGCAGGCAGGGGAGGGGGTCAAAGAGTCGCGGTCGAGACACCAAACGAAAACGCCCCGGCCGGAGCCGGGGCGTTCTGATATCCAATGTCCCGCGTCGCGAGGCCCGCGGCACTCAGCCCTGCAGCGGCGAGGCCTGGTTGAGGAACTTGCGCGGGTTGACCACGCGGCCGTTCTCCCAGACTTCGAAGTGCACGTGCGGGCCGGTCGAGCGGCCGGTGGAGCCGGCCTTGGCGATCTCGCCGCCGGCACGGATCAGCTCGCCGACGCGACGGGTCAGGCGCGAGTTGTGTGCGTAGCGGGTGACGTAGCCGTTGCCGTGGTCGACCTCGACCACCTTGCCGTAGCCCGAGCGCACGCCCGCGAAGCTGACCACGCCGTCGGCCACCGACAGCACCGGGTCGCCCGTGCGGGCGTGGAAGTCGATGCCCTTGTGCGAGGCGCGACCGCCGCCGAACGGGTCGGAGCGGTAGCCGAAGCCCGAGGTGATGTAGCTGCCGGCGATCGGCGCGCGCGAGGGCACGGCGTTCATGTCCAGCTGGCGGTTGAACAGCAGCGCCTCAAGCACGGTCAACTGCTCGCCCGAGGCCTGGAACTGCATCTGCAGCGACGCCATGTCCTGGCCGATCTCGGTCTTGCTGATGTCGCGGGTCGGGCCGCTACCACCCACGCCCAGCGGCTTGTCGAAGTCGAACTCGCCGTCCTGCAGCTGGCCGATGCGGGTCAGGCGCTCGCCGAGGGCGTTGAGGCGGTTGGCCTCGGCCTGCAGCTCGCCCAGCCGCGCGGCCAAGGCATTGATCTCGCGCTGCGCGTCGCGGCGGGTGCTTTCGATCTGCGCCTGCTGGTCGCGTACTTCGGCGCGCAGCGACGCGGTGTAGCCGATGCCTGCACCCGTGCCGGCGGTGAAGCCGACACCCAGCAGCAGCGCCAGGGCCACGCCGGGACGGCGCTGGCCATGCTGGCCGGCGATGTGCAGGGCGTTCTCAAGCACTGCACGCGATTTGTTTACGATGGTCTGATAGGTCATAAGTCCGATGTCTGATTTCAAGCCCAAGCCCCCGCGTCCACCTTCATCCCCGCTGCCGGCGCTCGATGCGCTGTTGGCGGAGCCTGCTGGCGACCCGATCCGTCGAGCCATGTGGCTCGATGGGTTGGACCGTCGGTTACGCCCCCTCCTGCCGGATCCGCTGGCCGCGCATGCGCGACTGGCTAACTTCGAAAACGGCAGGCTCGTGTTTTTGGTCGATGCACCGGTGTGGCGGGCCAAGCTGAGGCTCGCGACGCCGGAACTGCTCGGTGCGGCCCGATCCCTCGGTCTCGCCGCGACTGAAGTGGTCATCAAGACCGCCCCTCCGATGCCCCGCCCCATGCAGGCCACCGCTCCAGCCATCCCCCTGTCCGCGGCCGCCCAATTGGCGTTCAAGACCGCGTTGGCACCATCGGAGAGCTCCGATCCTTCGGATTCCGGCGATACCGCTTGAGCGCGGAACCGTTGGCATGGTTCATGCCGGTGACGGCTGCGTGATCAAGTGACGGGGCATGCTAACGGCGCCTGCCGGCCTGTTTGTTAAGGCTTCGGAAGCGTTTTGGAAGGATGTGGTTAAAAAATCGTTAAGCCGTCACGAGGTGTTCACCTCTGTGACATGGCACCCGATTTGGATTGCCCGGCATCACACGAGCAGCGGGATGGACGCGTCGGTCCCTATGAGAGCCGTGCCCCGCTGGCGCAGCAGGCCCCGGCTCAGGCCGTCTGCGGCGCTCCGAACACCATCGGCGCCGGCTCATCCCCGCGGAAGGAGACCTCCTCCCAGGCCGAACGCTCGGCCATCAGTGCCCGCACCAGCGTGTTGTTGAGGGCGTGGCCGGACTTGAAGCCCTCGTAGGCGCCGATGATCGGATGCCCGGCCAGGTACAGGTCGCCCACGGCATCGAGGATCTTGTGGCGCACGAACTCGTCGGCATAACGCAGCCCGTCATCGTTGAGGACGCGGAACTCGTCGAGCACGATCGCGTTGTCCATCGAGCCGCCCAGGCCGAGGTTGCGCTCGCGCATGTACTCCAGGTCGCGCATGAACCCGAAGGTACGGGCGCGGCTGACTTCCTTGACGTAGGAGGCGGTGGAGAACTCGACCTCCGCCCGCGATTGCGACGCGGGGATGGCCGGGTGGTCGAACTCGACCGTGAAGCCGATCCGGAACCCGTCGTGCGGCTCGAACCGGGCGAACTTGTCGCCGTCACGTACTTCGACCGGCTTGACGATGCGGATGAATCGCTTGGGCGCGTCCTGCTCCTCGATCCCCGCCGACTGCAGCAGGAACACGAACGGACCGGCCGAGCCGTCCATGATCGGCACTTCCGGTGCCGACAGTTCTATATAAGCGTTGTCGATGCCCAGCCCGGCCAGGGCCGACAGCAGGTGCTCGACGGTCTGCACCTTTGCCGGACCACAGCTCAGGCCGGTGCACAGCACCGTTTCGCTGACTAGGTCAGCGCGCGCAGGTACTTCCACAACCGGGTCGAGATCGACGCGGCGGAACACGATGCCCGTCTCCACCGGGGCCGGGCGCAGGGTGAGGAAGACTTTCTCGCCGCTGTGCAGGCCCACGCCGGTGGCGCGGATCACGTTCTTGAGGGTTCGCTGGCGCAGCATGGGTCGGGAACAGGCCTTTCGATGCGTGGACGCTTGTTGGTAACGGCCTTGGTGCGACGCGGGTCCCGTGGCGGGACGGGCGCTTCAAAACGGCGGAAGAGTACCACGCAGGTGCCTGAACCTGAACGGAAAGGACGCACCGTCCCACCCGTGTCACCCGCGCTGCTGAAACTGACCGGCCGACCGTGATCGGCCGGTCAAAACGCCCCCGGGTTGTCCCGGGGGCCAAGACTACGGACTCGGACGGACGCTCAGTCGGCCTGGCGGCGCAGGAACGCCGGGATATCCAGGTAGCTGTCGCTACCGCCGAAATCCGCCGCCGCCGGAGCGGACGACGGGGCCGGGGCTTCAGACGCGCCTGCCGAGCGGCTGCGCAGCTGGCCGAAGCCTGCCGGCGGCGCGTTGTGGCTGGGTGCGTAGCCGTCGGACACCGCGTCGATCGGCAGGCCGGTGGTGCCGTCGCGCACCAGCTGCACGTGGCTGACCGCACGGCCGGACTCGCGCTCGTTCGGGCGGCCCTGGCGGGCAACCGCGCGGTTCAGGCCGGTGGCGACCACGGTGACCTTGACCTCGTCCTGCATGTCCGGGTCCAGCACGGTGCCGATGACGACGGTCGCGTCCTCCGAGGCGAACGCCTCGATGGTGCGGCCGACCTCGTCGAACTCGGCCATGGTGAAGTCCGGGCCGGCGGTGATGTTGACCAGGATGCCGTTGGCGCCCGACAGGTTGATGTCGTCCAGCAGCGGGTTCTGCACGGCGGCTTCGGCGGCGGCCTGCGCGCGGTCGTCGCCGCGGGCCGAGCCGGTGCCCATCATCGCCAGGCCCATCTCGGACATGACGGTGCGCACGTCGGCGAAGTCGACGTTTATCAGGCCCGGGCGGACGATCAGGTCGGCGATGCCCTGCACGGCGCCGAGCAGCACGTCGTTGGCGGCACGGAAGGCCTGGATCATCGTGGCGTTGCGGCCCAGCACGGTGATCAGCTTCTCGTTGGGGATGGTGATCAGGGAGTCGCAGTGGTGGCTCAGCTCCTCGATGCCCTTGAGCGCCACCTGCATGCGGCGGCGGCCCTCGAACGGGAACGGCTTGGTCACCACGGCCACGGTCAGGATGCCCATCTCCTTGGCCAGCTGCGCGACGACGGGCGCCGCGCCGGTGCCGGTGCCACCGCCCATGCCGGCGGTGATGAACACCATGTCTGCACCCTGCATCGCGTCCATCAGGCGCTCGCGGTCTTCCAGCGCGGCCTGGCGGCCGACTTCCGGGTTGGCGCCGGCGCCCAGGCCCTTGGTGACATTGCTGCCCAATTGCAGCTGCAGCTTGGCGCCGCAGTTCTTGATGGCCTGCGAGTCGGTGTTGGCGGTGATGAACTCCACGCCGTCGACGTTGCCGCTGACCATGTGCGCGACCGCGTTGCCGCCGCCGCCGCCCACGCCGATCACCTTGATGATCGCGTTCGGGGCCATGCTCTCTACCAGTTCGAAATGTGCCATGTCCGAGTCCTCTTATATGGTGCTAGTTATGTGCGTGGGGGTTGCTGCCGGGGTACCGCGTCTTCGTCGTCGCCTGCCTGCCTGCCGGGACCGCGTCGAAAGTGCCGGGGTCATCAGAATTCCCCCCGGTACCAGTTCTTGAGCTTGTTGAAGAAGGAGCCGGCGCGCCCCGTGGGCAGCACCGGGCGGCGCGGGTTCTCGATCTGGCTGCCCATCAGCAGCAGGCCCACGCCGGTGGCGTGCACCGGGTTGCCGACGACTTCGCCCAGGCCGGTGACGTGCTGCGGGATGCCGACGCGCACGGGCATCTGCAGCATTTCTTCCGCCAGTTCGACCACGCCTTCCATCTTTGCGGCGCCGCCGGTCAGGACCATGCCCGCGCGCACGTGCTGCTCGAAGCCGCTGCGGCGCAGTTCGGCCTGGACCATCTCGAAGATTTCCTCGTAGCGCGCCTGCACCGCCTGCGCCAGCGAATGGCGCGGCATGCGGCGCGGCGGGCGATCGCCGACGCTGGGGACCTGGATCGACTCCTCGGCCGTAGCCATCTGCGCCAGCGCGCAGGCGTAGCGGACTTTGATCTGCTCGGCCTCGGGCGTCGGGGTGCGCAGCATGTGCGCGATGTCCTCGGTGACCTTGTCGCCGGCGATGCCCAAGCTGGCCGAATGCGCGATCGCCCCGTGCACGAACACCGCGATGTCGGTGGTGCCGGCGCCGATGTCGACCAGCACCACGCCAAGCTCGCGCTCGTCCGAGGTCAGCACCGCGTGGCTGGAGGCCAGCACGCCCAGCACCAGGTCGTCGACCTGCAGGCCGCAGCGCTGCACGCACTTGCTGACGTTGGCGGCGGCCGACTGTGCGCACACCACCAGGTGCGCGTGCACCTCCAGGCGCACGCCGGTCATGCCGACCGGATTGCGGATGCCTTCCTGCGAATCGTCGAGCACGTAATCACGCGGGATGGCGTGCAGGATCTTCTGGTCGGCCGGGATGGCGACGGCCTTGGCCGCCTCCAGCACGCGGTCGAGGTCGCCGAAGCTGACCTCGCCGTCGCGGATGGGGGCGATGCCCTGCGAGTTGCGGCATTGCACGTGGCTGCCGGAGATCGATGCGTACACCGAGCGGATCTCGCAGCCGGCCATCAGTTCGGCTTCCTCGATGGCGCGCTGGATCGACTGCACGGTCGACTCGATGTCCACCACCACGCCGCGGCGCAGACCGCGGGACTCGTGGCTGCCGATGCCGATGACTTCGATCGGCTGCGCCGGGCCGCCGTTGGCGGGCGTGTACTCGCCCACCAGCGCCACCACCTTGGAGGTGCCGATGTCGAGCCCGACGATCAGCGATTTGTCGCCCTTGCGATTCATGACAATGCCTTTGAAGCGGCGGCCGGGGACGGAATGCCCGGCGCCGGGGTCGTACGGAAAGCGAATGCGGTCGACACCGCGCCCACGCTCGCGCCCTCGTCCACCGGCTCGGGCTGCGGTTCGACCGCCTCCCACGTCAGCGCGAAGCCGTTGGTGTAGCGAAGGTCGGCGCGTGAAAGACGCTGCGTGGGCTGAGCCAGCAGTTGCGGCACCAGGCGCACGAAGCGGGCGATGCGAGCACGCGCCTCGGCGCGGCCAACCACCACCTCGGTGCCGCCCTCCAGGCCCAGCGTCCAGCTACCGCGCGCGTCCAACGCCACGTCGCGAACCTGCAGGCCGGCGCCGGCCATCAGCGTGCGCGACTCGTTGTAGAGCTCGACCACGTCCTGCACGCGCGACTCGGGGCCGAACAGGTTGGGCAGCCCGGTCGGCACTTCGATGCCGCTCACCGGGAACAGCCGGCCCTGCTCGGACAGCAGCCGGTCCTCGCCCCAGCGCGCGAACGGGCGGTGCTCGGTGACCGTCACCTCCAGCACGTCCGGCCAGCGCTTGCGCACTTCGGCCGACTCCACCCACGGCAGCGCCGCGACCGCAGCCTGTGCGGCATCGAGGTCGACGGCGAAGAAACCTTCGCGCGCGTGCGGGACCAGCACCTCGCGCAGGCGCGCCTCGTCGACGCGCTCGAACGTGCCGGTCGCGCGCAGGCGCTGCAGCGGCCAGCGCTCGCTGCCGACCCAGCCGTTGATGACGGCGACCACGGGCAGGACCACCAGCGAGACCGCCAGCAGCCAGCCCAGCAGGCGCAGCAGCGCGCTCACAGCGACGTCTCCAGCACGCGCCAGCACAGCTCTTCGAACGACACGCCGACCTGGCGCGCGGCCTTGGGCACCAGCGAGTGGCTGGTCATGCCCGGCGCAGTGTTCACTTCCAGCAGGTACAGCCGGCCGGTGTCGCGGTCGCGCATGACGTCGACGCGGCCCCAGCCGTGGCAGTCGGCGGCGATGAACGCGGCCAGCGCCAGTTCGCCGATTGCGCGCTCGTCGTCGCCCTCCAGGCCCGGACACAGGTACTGCGTGTCCTCGGCGATATATTTGGCGTTGTAGTCGTACCACTCGCCCTTGGGCACGATGCGGATCGACGGCAGCGCGGTGTAGCCCTCGCCGCTGGCGAGCACGGCGACGGTCAACTCGTCGCCCTGCACCATCTGCTCCATCAGCATTTCGCCCGGGTAGCGCGCGGCCAGCGCGACCGCGTCGTCCAGTGCGGCATCGTCCAGCACGCGCGAGACGCCGACGCTGGAGCCCTCGCACGACGGCTTGACGATGACCGGCAGGCCCAGCTCACGGGCGGCGGCGTGCACGTCCGCACCCTTGGCGAGTCGCACGTAGCGCGGCGTGGACAGGCCTTCGGCCAGCCACACCTGCTTGGTGCGGATCTTGTCCATGCTCAGCGCGCTGCCGAGCACGCGCGAGCCGGTGAACGGCACTCCCAGCGCTTCCAGCAGGCCCTGAAGCACACCATCCTCGCCACCGCCCTTGTTGCCGTGGAGGATGTTGAAGACGCGGTCGACCTTACCGGCGCGAATGGCATCGACGAGTGCGGGGATGCCATCGACCTCGAAGGCGTCGACGCCGCGCGCCTGCAGCGCCTCGAGCACGTTGCGGCCCGAGTCCAACGACACTTCGCGCTCGGCGCTGGTGCCGCCCATCAGCACGGCGACGCGGCCAAAGCCGGCCGGATCGTTGAGCTTGAGCGGGGCGAACGATGCGGTCATGCGTCCTCCCCGGTGGCGTCGACAGCCGGCTTGAAGCCGGTGACCACCAGCTGCTGCGCGGCGTGGCCGATGTCGCCGGCGCCCATCATCAGCAGCAGGTCGCCGTCGGCGAGTACGTCGGGCAGCACGCTCGACAGGTCGGCGGCGCCGGGCACCACAACCGGGTCGACGCGCCCGCGCACGCGGATCGCGCGTGCCAGGGCCTTGGAATCCGCGCCGGCGATGGGCGCCTCGCCGGCGGCGTAGACCTCCGTCAGCACCAGCACGTCGACACCCGAGAGCACCGCGGCGAACTCGTCGAACAGGTCGCGCGTGCGGCTGTAGCGGTGCGGTTGGAACGCGACGACCAGGCGCTTGTCGGGCCAGCCCCCACGGGCGGCCTCGAACACCGCGGCCAGCTCCTTGGGATGGTGGCCGTAGTCGTCGACCACGGTGACCAGCCCGCCATCGGGCGTGGGCACCTGCGCCAGCAGGTTGAAGCGGCGGCCGATGCCGGCAAAGCTCTCCAGCGCGCGCTTGATCGCGGACGGCTCGACGCCCAGCTGCCAGCCCACCGCCGCGGCGGCCAGTGCGTTGTGCACGTTATGGCGGCCGGGCAGCGCCAGCATGATGGGCGTGCACGTGCCATCGGGCAGGCACAGGTTGAATCGCATGCGCGCGCCCTGTTGCACCACGTCCTCGGCGCGCACGTCGGCAGCCGGATCGAAGCCGTAGGTCATCACGTGGCGCGGCGTCTTCAGGGCCAGCGCGGCGACTTCCGGATCGTCGATGCACAGGATCGCCAGGCCGTAGAACGGCAGGCGGTGCAGGAATTCGTCGAATGCCGCCTGCACGTTGGCGAAGTCGCCGCCGTAGTTCTCCAGGTGGTCGGCGTCGATGTTGGTGACCACCGCGATCTGCGGGGTCAGGCGCAGGAAGCTGCCGTCGCTCTCGTCGGCCTCGGCCACCAGCCACTGGCCGCCGCCGAGCTTGGCGTTGGAGCCGGCCGCCAGCAGCTGGCCGCCGATCACGAACGTCGGGTCGATGTCGCCCTCGCCCAGCACGCTGGCGGTGAGCGAGGTGGTCGTGGTCTTGCCGTGGGTGCCGGCGATGGCGATGCCGCGCTTGAAGCGCATCAGCTCGGCCAGCATTTCCGCACGGGGCACCACCGGGATGCGCTGCGCGTGCGCTTCCAGAAGCTCCGGGTTGTCGGCCTTGATGGCGCTGGAGACGACCACGCAGTCGGTGCCGAGCACGTTGGCAGCGGCATGCCCACGGTGCACGGTGACGCCCTGCGCAACCAGCCGCCGGGTCACGGCGTTGTCGGCCATGTCCGAGCCCGAGACCTTGTAGCCGAGCGTGCACATCACTTCGGCGATGCCGCTCATGCCGACGCCGCCCACGCCGATGAAGTGGACACGCGGGAAGGCCTTGGCGAGGTCGCCGGTGTACTGCAGGCGGCGGCGGACGGTCACGCTCATGCGCGCGCCCCCGGAGTGTGGCGTTGGATCGTATCGAGGGTGATGGCGGCGACCTTCCGTGCGGCGTCGGGTTGGGCGAGCGCGCGCGCCGACTGCGCCATGCGCAGCAGGTCGACACGCTCGGAGAGGATTTCCAGCGTGGCCGAGAGGCGTTCGGCCAGGGTTTCGCCCTGCGGCAGCACCTGTGCGGCGCCGCGGTCGAACAGGTACTGGGCGTTCTTGGTCTGGTGGTCGTCCACCGCCTGCGGGAACGGCACCAGGATGCTGCCCACGCCCACCGCGCACAGCTCGGCCAGGGTGAGCGCACCGGCGCGGCAGACCACGACGTCAGCCCATGCGTAGGCATCGGCCATGTCGGCGATGAAGGGCTCGACCGAGGCCGCGACGCCCGCCTTGGCATACGCCTGCGTGGCGGCGTCACTCATCGCCTCGCCGCACTGGTGGCGCACCTCGAACTTCACGGTCCCACGCAGGCGACGCAGCGCATCGGGCACGGATTCGTTGAGGGCACGCGCGCCCTGGCTGCCACCCAGCACCAGCAGCCGCAGCGGACCGGCGCGGTCGGCGAAGCGCACGTCGGGGCCCGGCACCGCGGCGATCTCGTCGCGCACCGGGTTGCCGACCACCGATTCGATACGGTCCGGGAAGGTATCGGGGAAACCGGTCAGCACTTCCTCGGCCAGGCGTGCCAGCACGCGGTTGGTCATGCCGGGCGCGCGGTTCTGCTCGTGCACCAGCAGCGGCACGCGCGCCAGGCGCGCGGCCAAGCCACCCGGACCCGCTGCGAAGCCACCGAAGCTGATCACGGCCGCCGGCCGGCGGGCCTGGAGCACGGCGCGCGCCTGCTGCACGGCGCGCCATACCTTGAACGGCGCCGCCAGCAACGTGCCGATGCCCTTGCCACGGATGCCTCGCACCGCAATGGTCTCGATCTCGATGCCGTGCTGCGGCACCAGGCGCGTTTCCATGCCGCCGTCCGCGCCCAGCCAGACCACCTGCATGCCGCGCTCGCGCAAGGCCTTGGCCACGGCCAGGCCCGGGAAGATGTGCCCACCGGTGCCGCCAGCCAGGATCATTACCGGCCGCTGCATGTCGCCCGCCGCGCTCATCCCGCCCTCCCAAGCGTCGGCTCGACGCGCTGGCGCAGGCGGCTGGTGCCGCGGACGGCATCGACCGAACGGGCGACCACCGGCGCCGCGCTTGGCAGCGGCGAGGCGGTGGGCGGCGTACCGGCAGACGGCTGCGCCGCTTCGCCACGCAGGCGCGCGACCTGGCGCTGGGCGCGGTCGAGCTCGTAGGACACGCGCAGCAGCAGCCCCACTGCGACGCAGCTCATCAGCGTGCTGGAGCCGCCGTAGGAAATCAGCGGCAGGGTCAGGCCCTTGGTCGGCAGCAGCCCGAGGTTCACGCCGATCGACACGAAGCTCTGCAGGCCGAACCACAACGCGATGCCGAACGCGCAGTAGGCGGAGAAATGGCGGCGCATCTCGGCGCACTTGAGCCCCACCCAGAACGCGCGCCCGACCAGCGCGGCGAACAGCGCCACCACCAGGCACACGCCGACGAACCCGAGCTCCTCGGCGATGACCGCCATGATGAAGTCAGTGTGCGCCTCGGGCAGGTACTGCAGTTTCTGGATCGAGCTGCCCAGACCGACGCCGAACCACTCGCCGCGGCCCACCGCCATCAGCGCGTTGGTCAGCTGGTAGCCGCTGTCGAACGGGTCGGCCCACGGGTCCATGAACGAGGTCAGGCGACGCACGCGATACGGCTCGGCAATGGCGACCACCGCCAGCAGCGGCAGGCCGACCAGCACCGGGCCGAACATGCGCGGCATGTTGACGCCGCCCAGCACCAGCATGCCGCCGGTGATGGCCAGGATCAGCGAGAGCGAGCCGAAGTCCGGCTGCAGCGCCAGCAGCACCACCAGCACGATGGCCACGCCGATCGGCTTGAGCATGGCCGGCCACGTCGCGCTGACTTCCTCGCTGTAGCGCTTGAGGTAGCTGGCCAGCCACACGATGTACATCACCTTGACCGCCTCGACCATCTGGAAGGTCGAGATGCCCGGCACCCGGATCCAGCGCTGCGCGCCGTTGACGCTGTGGCCGATGCCCGGGATGAACACCAGCAGCAGCGATGCAATGCACAGCAGCAGCAGCAACTGGCCGCGCTGCTCGAGCACCTTCAGCTCGGTGCGCGCCATCCAGAACGCCAACCCCGCGCCGGCCGTCAGCATCAGCAGGTGCTTGCCGAGGAAATAGAACGGACCGACGTCCAGGCCCTCGGCAATGGCGATCGAACTGGAGCCCACCATCACGATGCCCAGGCACGCGATCGCGCACGCCAGTCCCAGCAGCCACGGATCGAAGCGGCCGGCAATGGCGTCCAGGCGGGTGGCCTGGCGCGGATTCGCGTTGGCGGCGCGTTCGGTCATCAACGCACCTTCAGCGTGGCCAGGCCGACGAGGACGAGGATCACCGAGATGATCCAGAAGCGGACGATCACGCGCGGCTCGGGCCAGCCCTTGAGCTCGAAGTGGTGGTGGATCGGCGCCATGCGGAAGATGCGCTTGCCGAACAGCTTGAACGACGCGACCTGCGCCATCACCGACAGCGTCTCGATCACGAAGATGCCGCCCATGATCACCAGCACCAGTTCCTGGCGGACGATCACGGCAATGCAGCCCAGCACCGCGCCCAGCGCCAGCGCACCGATGTCACCCATGAACACCATCGCCGGGTAGGTGTTGAACCACAGGAACCCGAGCCCGGCGCCCGCGATGGCCGCGCAGATGATCACCAGCTCGCCCGCGCCCGGCACCTGCGGGATCTGCAGGTACTCGGAGAACACCGCGTTGCCCGAGGCATAGGCGAACACGCCCAGCGCGCAGGCCACCAGCACGGTCGGCATGATCGCCAGCCCGTCCAGGCCGTCGGTCAGGTTGACCGCGTTGGAGAAGCCGACGATCCAGAAGTAGGCGATGGCGACGAAGCTGAAGGACACCAGCGGCAGCGCCACGGCCTTGAACAATGGGATGTAGAACGTCGTCGCGGCCGGCGCATCGGCGGTCATGTACAGGAACAAGCCCGCCCCCAGGCCGAAGATGGACTGCAGCAGGTACTTGGTGCGCGAGCGCATGCCGTTGGGGTCGCGGCGGACGATCTTGATCCAGTCGTCCCACCAGCCGATCGCGCCAAAGGCGATCATCACCGCCAGCACCAGCCACACGTAGCGGTTGCGCAGGTCCCCCCAGAGCAGCACCGAGGCGAGCACGGTGATGAGGATCAGCGCACCACCCATGGTCGGCGTGCCGGCCTTGGAGAAGTGCGACTGCGGGCCGTCGGTGCGGATCGGCTGGCCGCCCTTGAGCTGGCCCAGCCGGCGGATCACCGACGGCCCCCACCACAGCGACAGCGCCAGCGCCGTCAGCGCGGCGAGGATGCCGCGCAGGGTGAGGTACCCGAACAGCCCGAAAATGCTTTCCAGTTGCTGCAGCCAACGCGAGAGTTCAAGCAGCATCGGTGTCCCCCTTGCCCGAGTGCGGCGCATCCGACAGCAGCGCCGCGACGATCCGATCCATCGCGCTGCCACGCGAACCCTTCACCAGTACCCGGACCGGCGTTGGCGCATGTGCGTTGAGTGCTTCGCGCAGTGCTTCGGCGAGCGACGCGTGGTCGGCATGGACGCTGCCGCCTTCGCCGAACGCGTCGGCAGCCGCGGCACTCAGCGGCCCCAGCGCGAACAGCCGACGCAAGCCGGCGCTTCGTGCGCGGCGGCCGACCTCGGCGTGCATGCCGGCGGCGTCGTCGCCCAGCTCGCGCATGTCGCCCAGCACCAGCCAGCCCTCGTGGGGTCCCGCCGCCAACGTGTCGATGGCGGCGGCAACGGAGCCTGGGTTGGCGTTGTAGCTGTCGTCCACAAGGGTGGCGTGCGAACCCCAGCGATGTGCCACCAGGCGACCCTGCACCGGCTCGGCCGCAGCCAGACCGGCGACGATCTGCGCCATGTCGGCGCCCGCCGCCAGACCGATCGTCGCGGCGGCCAAGGCATTGAGTACGTTGTGGCGGCCGGGCATGGCAACGCGCGTCTCGGCCTCGCCCAGTGGCGTGACCAGCACGAATCGGCTGCCGGTGTCGTCCAGGCGGATGTCGCGCGCGGTGACGTCGGCGCTTGCCTCCAGCCCGAACCGCAGCAGGCGGCGGCCATGCGCGCGCTCGGCGAAGAACGGCCCGAACGCGTCGTCGGCATTGATCACCGCCACGCCATCGACCGGCAGCGCGTCGTAGATCGCCGCCTTGGTATCGGCCACGCCCAGCAGGCTGCCCATGCGCTCCAGGTGCGCCGGCGCGATGTTGTTGACCAGGCCGATGTCGGGCCGGGCAATGGCGGTCAGGTAGGCGATGTCGCCCGGCTGGCCCGCGCCCATCTCGTAGATGGCGAAGGCCGCGTCCTCCGGCGCCTCGAGCACCGCCAGCGGCAGGCCGATCTCGTTGTTGCGGTTGCCGGGGTTGGCATAGGTGTTGGCGACTTGCTGCAACACCGCCAGGGTCAGCGTCTTGACGCTGGTCTTGCCGTTGCTGCCGGTGATGGCGATCACCCGCGCGTGCCGATCGCGCTGCACCGCGGCGGCCCAGTCGGCCAGTGCGCGCTGGGTGTCGGCGACCACCACCTGCGGCAGGTCGATTGACAGCTCGTGCGACACCAGTGCCGCGGCAACGCCGGCGCGGGCTGCGGCCTCGACGTGATCGTGGCCGTCGAAACGCTCACCCTTGAGCGCGACGAACAGGGCGTCGCCCGCCTGGCCGAGTGCGCGCGTGTCGGTGGCGACCGCGGCGACCGTACGGTCCTCGCCGACCAGGCGCCCGCCGGTGGCCTGCGCGATCTGCGACAGCATCATCGGCGTCATGCGCGTGCTTCCAGCTGCCGGCGCGCGACGTCGGTGTCGTCGAACGGGTGCTGCACACCGGCGACTTCCTGGTACGGCTCGTGGCCCTTTCCGGCGATCAGCACGATGTCATCGGGGCCCGCCTCGGCGATGGCCAGTGCGATCGCGGCGGCGCGGTCGCGCTGCACCAGCGCGCGTCCCGGGTTGCGGAAGCCCTCGAGGATCTCCGCGACGATGGCGTCGCCGTCCTCGTTGCGCGGGTTGTCGTCGGTGACGATGACCGTGTCGGCCTGCGATTCGGCGATGGCGGCCATCTGCGGGCGCTTGCCGCGGTCGCGCTCGCCGCCGCAGCCGAACACGCAGACCAGCCGTGCCTGCGCGTGGGCGCGCAGCGAGTTCAGCGCCTGCTCCAGGGCGTCGGGCGTGTGGGCGTAATCGACCACCACCAGCGGACGGTGCCGGCCGGCGGCATCGACGTCGCCGCCCAACCGGTTCATGCGGCCCGCGACCGGCTGCAGGTGGCCGAGCGTGTCGGCAATCGTGGCCGGCGCCCAGTCCTGCGCGTGCAGCGCGCCGGCGACGGCCAGCAGGTTGTCGACGTTGAAGCGGCCCAGCAGCGGCGAACGCACGGGATACGTGGCGTCGCCGATGCGCAGGTCGAACGTGATTCCCCGGTTGTCGAGGGTGATCGCCTCGGCGCGCACGGCGGCGCCATCGCGGCCGCGCGAGCTGAGGCCGATGCCGCGCACGCCGGCCGGCAGCGATGCCAGCAGCTCGCGGCCGAAGGCATCGTCGAGGTTGATCGCGGCCGCGCGCAGGCCCGGCCACGCGAAGAGCCGCGCCTTGGTGCGCGCGTAGCTGTCCATGTCGCCGTGGTAGTCGAGGTGGTCGCGGGTGAGGTTGGTGAACACCGCGACGTCGAACTGCACGCCGTCCACCCGGCCCTGGTCGAGCGCGTGCGAGCTGACTTCCATTGCGATGGCCTGCGCGCCATCGCGGTGCATCTGCGCCAGCAGCGCGTGCAGGCGCAGCACCAGCGGTGTGGTGAAGCCGGTTGCCACCAGGTGCCCGTGCAAACCGGCGCCCAACGTGCCGATGCTGCCGGCGGTGCGCCCCTGCATCGCCCACGCCTGCACCAGCAGCTGCACGGTCGAGGTCTTGCCGTTGGTGCCCGTCACGCCCACCACGTCCATGGCTTCGGTGACATTGCCGTGGAAGCGGTGGGCGAGTCCGCCCATGCGTGCGCGGAGGCCGGACACGGCGATCGCATCGGCAGGCGCGGCCAGCCCTTCGGGCGCCGGCGGCTCGAACAGGATGGCGACGGCACCGGCCGCGCGCGCCTGCTCGACGAAGTTCAGCCCGTGCGCGCCCCCGCCCTCGCCTTCGACAGCGAGGAACGCATCGCCGGCGCGCAGCTCGCGCGTGTCCTGCGCAAGCCCGCCGACATGCAGGCCGGCGGGGATGCCCGACACGTCGGGGAGCAGGTCGGACAGACGCACCGCGGTCATGGCGCCGCGCCCCGGGATACCGCGGGCACCGCGGACGGCGCCGACACGGCGGCCTGCACGACGGGCACCACTGGCGCGGTGCCCGCTTCGGCATCGGCGGCCTTGCGGCGCTTGGCGTCGGCCTCGGCCTGCGCCGCGAGCCACGTGTCGATGTCGTCCGGCGGCACGTCCATCAGTCGCAGCGCGCCGTCCATGACGTTCTTGAATACCGGCGCCGACACCAGGCCGCCGTAGTAGCCCTTGCTGGCGTCCGGGTCGTCGACCACGACCACCATCGAGAAGCGCGGGTTCTCCACCGGCACCACGCCGGCAAAGAAGGACACGTAGCGGCGCGAGTAGCCGCCGGTGTCGTTGAACTTGCGCGCGGTACCGGTCTTGCCCGCCACGTGGTAACCGAGGATCGCCGCCTGGGTCGCCGTGCCGCCTTCCTCGGTGACGGTCTGCATCATCTGCATGACCTGGTCGGCCACCTGCGGCGACAGCACTTCGCGTGTCTCGTGGCGCTCGCCCTTGACGAAGGTCGGCGTGACCCGCTTGCCGCCATTGCCCAGTGCCGCGTATGCCGTGGCGATCTGCAGCGGCGTGGCCGACAGGCCGTAGCCGTAGGACATGGTCGCCTTGGTCGAGCCGTACCAGCGCTCCGGCGGCGGCAGCACGCCCGAGGACTCGCCCGGGAACCCGCTGCCCGGCTTCTGGCCGTAGCCGAAGCTGCTCACGAACTCATGGAAGTAGTCGTCCTCGAGCTTTTCCGCCAGCTTCACCGCGCCCAGGTTCGAGCTCTTGGTGATGAGACCGGTAACGGTCTGCATGCCGTAGTTGCGGAAATCGCGAATGGTGTAGCGCCCCAGCGACATGTAGCCGGGCGACACGTCCACCGGCGTGTCGGGCGTGACCACGCCGGCGCTGAGCGCCGCGGCCACCGTGATCGGCTTCATGGTCGAGCCCGGCTCCACCACGTCGGTCACGGCGCGGTTGCGGCGCGCGTCGGCGTTGCGCGGATCAACCGCGTTGGGGTTGTAGGTGGGCAGGTTGACCATGGCGAGGATCTCGCCGGTGTCGACGTCCATCACCACCGCCGAGCCCGCGCTGGCGCCGGTGCGCAACAGGGTGCTGCGCAGCTCGCGGAACGCCAGGTACTGGATGCGGCGGTCGATGGTCAGGGTGAGGTCGTGGCCGGCTTCGGCGGCGCGGATCAGTTCCACGTCCTCGACGAACCGGCCGCGGCTGTCGCGGATGACGCGCTTGGCGCCCGGCTTGCCGCGCAGCCAGTCGTCGAACGCCAGCTCGAGTCCTTCCTGCCCGCGATCGTCGATGTTGGTGAAGCCCAGCACGTGCGCCAGCGCCTCCCCCTGCGGGTAGAAGCGACGGAACTCGCGCTGCGAAAACACGCCCGGGATGCCGCGGGCCAGGATGCGCTTGGCCGCCGTCGGGCTGATGCGGCGCTTGAGGTACATGAACTCCTTGCTGCCGCGCTGGCTGATCTTGCGCGTCAGGTAGTCCACGGGGACGTCCAGCGCCTCGGCCAGCTCGGGGATGCGCTCGGGGTTGGCCAGCAGCTCCTGCGGGTTGCCCCACACCGACTCCACCGGCGTCGACACCGCCAGCGGTTCGCCATTGCGGTCGGTGATCATGCCGCGCGAGGTCGGGATTGCGATCTCGCGCAGGATCCGCTCGTCGCCCTGCTTGCGGTAGAACTCGTTGTCGACGACCTGCAGGTGGAACGCGCGGCCCACCAGCGCCACCGAGCACAGTGCCATCGCGCCGCCGACCATCAGCACGCGGCTGCGGACGTTGTAGCGCATGCGGGTGCGCACGCCGCCCGGGCGAGCGGCGAAACGCGTCTTCAGGCGCTGCCACGGCGTGGCAGCGTCGGCGCGGTGCGGGGGGCGGCCGGGCGCGCGGTTCATGGGCGCACCACGACGGTTTCGTCGGCCTCGGGGAAGCGCATGCCCAGGCGGTCACGCGCGACCTGGTCGATGCGGTTGCTCTCGGCCCACGTGGCCTGCTCCAGCTGCAGCCGGCCGAAGTCGATGTTGAGCTCGTCGCGCGCCTTCTCCAGCGCGGTCAGCTCGACGAACAGCTGGCGATGGCGATGGCGCGCGTGCACCACCGCCAGCGCGGACACCACGTTGGCGGCGATCAGCACGGTGAGCAGCAGGCGCAGGCTCATGCGGCACCTCCGCCGGTGTCCAGCCGCTCGGCGATGCGAAGCACGGCGCTGCGCGCGCGCGGGTTGTCGCCGGTTTCTTCGGCGTGCGCCTTCATCGCCGAGCCGATCGCACGCAGCGACGGCACGAACGTGTCGGCCTGCGGCAGCCGCCGGTTGGCCGGCGGAGCCTTGGCGTGGCGCGCGATGAACTGCTTGACGATGCGGTCTTCCAGCGAATGGAAGCTGATCACCGCCAGCCGGCCGCCGGGCTTGAGCTGCGCCAACGCGGCGTCCAGGCCGGTTTCCAAGTCGGCCAGCTCACGGTTGATGAAGATGCGGATGCCCTGGAAGCTGCGGGTGGCGGGATGGATCTTTTGCTCGCCGCGCGGCATGACCCGGGCGATCAGGCCCGCCAGTTGCGCGGTACGGGTCAGCGGCTCGGCATCGCGCTGGGCGACGATGGCCCGCGCGATGCGGCGGCTCATCCGCTCCTCGCCGTAGGTCCACAGGACGTCGGCGATCTCCTGCTCGGTCGCCTCGGCCAGCCACTGCGCTGCACTGATCCCGGAATCCGGGTCCATGCGCATGTCCAGCGGGCCGTCCTTGCCGAAGCTGAAGCCGCGCTCGGCGACATCCAGCTGCGGCGACGAGACGCCCAGGTCCAGCAGCACGCCGTCGAGCCCGCCGGCGGTCGCGTCCCAGCGGGCGAGGTCGGCGAAGCTGCCGCGGAAGATGGACACGCGCGGGTCCGCACCGAACTCGCGTTCGGCCACGGCGATCGCCTCGGGGTCCTTGTCCATCAGCAGCAGCCGGCCTCCGGGGCCGAGTTGGTCGAGCACGCCGCGCGCATGGCCGCCGCGGCCGAACGTGCCATCCAGGTAGGTTCCGTTCCCGTCCACGCGCAGGCCGTCCAGGACCTGCGAGAACATCACGGGAAGGTGGCCGGAGGGCGCCGAGGCGCGGTCCACGCCACCGCCCGTCATAGCTGCAGGTCGAGCAGGTCCTCGCTCAGATCCTCGTCAGTGATGGTCTGACGGATCTGCGCGTGGTGCGCCTGCTCGCTCCACAACTCGAACTTGTCGCCCATGCCCAGCAGCACGGCCTTCTTCTCGATGCCGACGGCCGCGCGGTGGCTGGCCGGCACGGTGATGCGGCCGTTGCCGTCGGGCTCGACGAAGGTGGCCGCGCCGACCAGCTTGAGTTGCATCACGCGGCTGGTCTTCTTGGCCTTGGGCAGCTTGTTGACCTGGTCGCGCACGCGCTCCCAGACCTGCTGCGGGTAGAGGTAGAGGCAGCCGGACTCGAAGGGGTTGTAGGTGATCACCAGGCGGTTGCCACAATCGCGCGCGACGACGTCACGGTGGGCGGTGGGCACCGCCAGCCGGCCCTTGTCGTCGATCGTGATCGCGGTCTCGCCCTGGAACATTGAGCACCTATGGGAGCCCGCCTCTACCGGGCGGGTCTGCCTGTCGATGGAAACGCCCCGAAAGAGCGACTCCGGCCACGGAAAACCACAAAAACCCCGGTTTCCCCTCGGAAGCCCACCTTAGGCACGCCCCACAGGGTTGTCAACAAGTTTCAGGGTGGGTTTTCACTAGGCGCGTCAATGACTTGCAGCGAACTTCAGAGTCTTATTCAAGACTTATCCACTAACCGTTGTTTCGTCTCATTTTTTGAGATATCCACAGGCTTCGATGCCGTCACGTGGCATTCACGGGAATCGGCCGGTGACGTTGGTGCGCCGCAGCACGGTCGGCGGCGACGCGCCCGGCGTCGCGGTCGACGTCGTCCGCAATGGGCTGAACGGGGGGGATGCGGCGGATCGCGGCTGAAGCCGCTCCTACAGGAGGGGCCCACCGGCGTCCCGCTGCTTCGTGCGGCGGCGTCCGGCCCAGCGCTCACGTAAACACCCGGACGTGCTGCGCGCATCCGGGCCGCTATATCGACAAAAGGTGGCGGAGCCGGCCGATAAGCCGGGTTCTGTCGTGGGCAGCCATTCCTCTAGGCGCCGCGTCGCCGCGACGCTCAAGCAACCTACCCGGAGGCACCGCGGGCCGCGGCATTGCCTCCCTATTTGGTCTTGCTCCCGGTGGGGTTTGCCGTGCCGGTCTGTTGCCAGACTCGCGGTGCGCTCTTACCGCACCGTTTCACCCTTGCCACGCATCCCCGAAGGAACCGTTCGGCGGTCTACTCTCTGTTGCACTTTCCGTCGGCTCTCGCCGCCCAGGCGTTACCTGGCACCGTGCCCTGTGGAGCCCGGACTTTCCTCGGCATGCTTGCGCATGACGCGGCTGCCTGGCCGACTCCGCCGGCAGCGATTGTACGGGAGCGCGTGCGCCAACGCGGCGGATACGGCAATCCGGTTCAGTGGGCTGAACGCGCTGGCATGCCGGGGCGTACCCGACCTTCCTTATTCCCTGTTGCCCATTCCCGCGTCACCCCCGTAAAGCGCCTTGCGGGGCGCACCGGTCAACTCGGCGGCAAGCTTGGCTGCCGTCGACGGCGGCAGGTGGGTGCTCAACGTCGCATACACACGCCGGCCTTCGGAGATGCGCGCATCGGCATCCTCGCCGGCGCCCTGCACCATCACCACGAACTCGCCCTTGCGCTGGTTGGGGTCGGCGCCGACCTGCTCGACCAGCTCGCCCAGTGTCTCGCCCAGCACGGTTTCGAACAGCTTCGTCAGCTCGCGTGCCAGCACCGCGGGGCGCTCGGGTCCGAACGCGGCGGCCATGTCGGCCAGCGAATCCTCGATCCGGTGTCCCGACTCGTAGAACAGCAACGTACGCGGTTCCGACACCAGGCGTGCCAGCCGGTCGCGCCGGGCCGCCCCCTTCGCGGGAAGAAAGCCCTCGAATACGAACCGGTCCGACGGCAGGCCGGCCACGCTCAGCGCGGCGATGGCCGCGCACGCACCCGGCACCGGCGACACCCGCAGCCCGGCCGCGCGCGCGGCGCGCACCAGCCGATAGCCCGGGTCGCTGACCAGCGGCGTGCCGGCATCCGACACCAGTGCCAGCGACTCGCCTTCCGCGAGCCGCCGCACCAGGGATGCGGCCTGCGCGTCCTCGTTGTGCTCGTGCAGCGCCAGCAGCGGACGCTCCAAGCCGAAGTGCGACAGCAACTGCCGCGTGTGGCGCGTGTCCTCGGCGCAGATCGCGTCGACGGTGCGCAGCGTTTCCAGCGCGCGGACAGACAGGTCGCCCAGGTGGCCGATCGGGGTGGCGACGACGTACAACGTGCCGGCCTTTGGCGGTGCGCCTGTCTGCATCGTGCCTCCACGTGGGGGATGGGTAGAATCGTACCCCTTTCACGCAAACGCCCCCGAGGCGACGGTTGCCGATGAGCCCTTCGATGACACGCGCTACCCCGCTCGCCGTGCGCACGGTGCTGGCCGCACTGGTGCTGGGACTGGTCGCCGGTTGCGGCACGGTCGCCACCCGCACCGCACCCGCGCCCGAGCCGGTGGTGCAGAGCCCGGTGATCGCCGAGGCTTCGCAACTGGCGCGTGATGCCGCCGGCCAGGCCGGCACCGAAAGGACCCGGACCGAAGCGCGGATCGACACCCTGCTCTCGCAGCTGGACGACGAAACGCTGGCGCGCGAAGCCGCGGCCATGCCCGAGGGCGACCCGCTCTACAACTACGCCGGGCGCGCACTGCTGCGTCGCGGGCTGCCGCTGCCCCGTCCTTTCGACCGGGTGCAGTGGCAGTTCGATGCCGGCAACCGTCCGCCGGCCGACAGTGATGGCTATCGCCCGCCGATGCGCCTGGCCGTGCTCCTGCCGTTGTCGGGCGACCTGGCAACGGCCGCATCGCCGGTCCGCGACGGCCTGCTGGCCGGCTACTACGGCGAGCGCCGGCGTCGCCCCGAGATCACCTTCATCGACACCCACGGCACCGCCGGCGGCACCTTGTCGGCGTACGACCGCGCGGTAGCCGGCGGCCATGACTTCGTGGTCGGCCCGCTTGGGCGCGACGAAGTGGACGCGCTGTTCGGACGCGGCACGCTGCAGGTGCCGGTGCTGGCACTCAACCGCGGCACCGTCGCGCCGCCGGCGGGCAACGCCAGCTTCGCGTTGTCGCCGGAAGACGAAGGCGTCGCGGCGGCCGATTACCTCCTCGACCGCGGCGCGCGGCGCGTGCTCGCGGTCGGCGGCGAGTCCGACACCCAGCAGCGCGCCATCGCGTCCTTGCGCGAGCGCCTGGCCGAGCGTGGCGGTGTGGTGACCGACGTGGTCGGTTCGCGCACCGAGGACTTCTCGGTGTTCGCGCAGAAGGACGGCGGCGTCGACGCGGTGTTCCTGGCCGTGCGCGGCGAGGACGCGCACGGCGTGGTGCCGAAGCTGGCGATGGCCGGACTGGCCGGCAAGCCGCGCGTGGCGACCTCGCAACTGCTGTCGGGCACCGGCAACGCCGAAGAGGACAGCGTGCTCGACGGCATCGCGTTCCCGACCATCGCCTGGAACAACCGCAGCATCCGCGGCCTGCCCGGCGTCGAGAGCGCGGCGGCGACGCTGCCGACCGCCAAGGGCGGCGGCGCGCGCCTGTTCGCGTTCGGTTTCGATGCGTGGCTGCTGACCGCCTACCTCGAACACCTCGCCCTGAGTGCCGACGGCCGCGTCGACGGCGCGACCGGCACGCTGCGCATCGACGGCTTCGGCCACGTGCAGCGCACGCCGGCATGGTCGACCTTCATCGGCGGTCGCCAGGTCCCGCTGGCCGGTGCCGAGCGCTGACACACGCGACACCGGGGCCGCGGTCGAGGCCGCGGCCTGCGCGCACCTGAAGCGCGCGGGCCTGCGCGAGATCGCGCGCAACGTCGGCTACCGCTTCGGCGAACTGGACCTGGTGATGTGGGACGCGACCGGCCGCTCGGAGGCGCTGGTGTTCGTCGAGGTCCGCCACCGCCATGACGATGCGTTCGGCGGCGGCGCTGTCTCGGTGACGCCGGCCAAGCGGCGCCGGCTGGTGCGTGCGGCGCAGGCGTTCCTGCAGTCCCACCCACGCTACGCCGACGCATCGTGCCGCTTCGACGTGGTCGAAGCCTCGGGTGATGCCGGTGCGCCCCGATTGAACTGGCTGCGCGATGCATTCCGCGCCGACGACTGCTGACGCGACCATGACCCTGCCCGAGGCCCTGCTGCGCGAACTTGCCGACCTGCTCGGCGATGGCTTGCGCACCGACCCCGGCGAGCGTGTCGGCTACGGCTACGACAACTCCCGGCGCGAGGCGCTGCCCGATGCGGTCGTCCTACCGCACGCCCGCGCGCAGGTGCTCGAGCTGGTCCGCGCCTGCCGCCGCCACCGCGTGCCGGTGGTGGCCCGCGGCCGCGGCACAAACACCACCGGCGCGGCCGTTCCGGTCGACGGCGGCGTGGTGGTGTCGTTCGAGCACATGGACCGCATCATCGACATCCGCCCGGGCGACCGCTGCGCGGTGGTCGAGCCTGGCGTGCTCAACGGCGACTTGCAGGCCGCACTCGCGCCGCACGGGCTGTTCTGGCCACCCGATCCCACGAGCGCGGCGTTCAGCACCGTCGGCGGCAACCTCGCCTGCAATGCCGGCGGTCCGCGGGCGGTGAAGTACGGCGCCAGCCGCGACAACGTGCTGGCACTGACAGCCGTGACCGGCGCCGGCGAGCTCATCACCAGCGGCACGGCCACCACCAAGGGTTCGACCGGGCTCGACCTGCACCGGCTTCTGGTCGGCAGCGAGGGCACGCTGGCGCTGATCGTCGAAGCCACCCTGCGCCTGACGCCCGCGCCGCCCGCACGGCGCGCGGTGCGCGCGATCTACCGGGACGTGTCGAGCGCGGCCCAGGCCGTGGCGCGGCTGATGGCGCAGCCGGTGACACCATCGATGCTGGAGTTCATGGACGCGCACGCGGTGCGGTTGGCACGCGACGTCGGCGGCGCGGATTTGCCGCCGGACGCTGGCGCGCTGTTGATGATCGAGGCCGACGGCGACGCGGCCCGCCTGCCGCACGACATCGAAGCGTTGATGCGCGCCGCCGGTGGCGATGGCCTCGTATCGCTGGACGATGCTGCCGACGAGACCGCTCGCACGCGTCTGTGGGCCGCGCGCAAGGCGTTGTCGCCGGCGCTGCGCACGTTGGCGCCGGGCAAGATCAACGAGGACGTGGTGGTGCCGGTATCGCGCATCCCGCAACTGGTCGACGGGGTGCAGGTGCTGGCACGCGAGTTCGACCTGCCGATCGTCTGCTTCGGCCACGCCGGCAACGGCAACTTGCACGTTAACCTGATGTACGACCCGGCCGACGCGTCGCAGTCCCAGCGCGCCCAGGCGGCGCTGGCCCGGGTGTTCGCGCTTGCCATCTCGCTGGGCGGCACGCTGTCGGGCGAACACGGCATCGGCCTGGCCAAACGCGACTTCATGCCGCAGGCGGTGGACGCGCCAACGCTCGCGCTGATGCGGCAGGTCAAGGCGGTGTTCGACCCCGACGCCATCCTCAACCCTGGGAAGCTGCTGCCGCTGGCTTGAGCGGTCGGCCCCTTGGGCGCCGACCGGATACGGATCGCGACTTGCGTCGCACCTGCAGGTCAGCCCTCGAAATGCGAGTAGCCGATGCGACGGGGGTGCCACCCGGTTCCGTCGGCGAGATGCGCGTGCGTGCCTTCGCCTTCCTCGACGCGACCGATGCGGGTGATCCCCAGGCCCAAGCTGGAGGCCAGTGAGGCGATCCGATCGCGCGCGTGCACGGGCGCGGTGAAGCAAAGCTCGTAGTCGTCGCCGC
Organism: Novilysobacter selenitireducens; assembly: GCF_020026895.1. GTDB lineage: Bacteria > Pseudomonadota > Gammaproteobacteria > Xanthomonadales > Xanthomonadaceae > Lysobacter_C > Lysobacter_C selenitireducens. The sequence continues at coordinate 610,911 of NZ_JAINZW010000001.1, read as the reverse complement.
CGGTGGCCTGCAGGGCACGTCGCACCTCCGTGCCGAAGGTCGCCCGCAACGGGTCGGAGGTCGGCAGGACGTCCGCGTCGATGTGGATCGACACGCCGCTCGCGCGCGCGATGTGGCCAACGTCCGCGAGCAGCCCGTCGGAGATGTCGATGGCGGCGTGGGCAATGTCGACGAGCGCGAGTCCGGCCTCAGCGCGTGGCGTGGGGCGGTGCAAGCGCTGCATCAATGCTGCGGCCTGGGCCACCGAGCCCCTCTCCCCCCGGGAGAGGGGTTGGGGTGAGGGTTCGAGGTCGGGACGTGCGACGACCGCTTGGGGTGTTGACCCCTTCGCCGGACCCTCACCCCGGCCCTCTCCCGGAGGGAGAGGGAGCAGGAGCGACAACGCCGCGGCGGCATCGCCGAGCGTACCGGTCACCCAGACATCTTCGCCGGCGTGTGCGCCGTCGCGGCGCAACGCGCGGCCGGGCTCGACGAAGCCGTGCATCGTGACGCACACCGACAGTGGGCCGCGGGTGGTATCGCCGCCCACCAGTGACACGCGGTGACGGTCCGCCAGCTCCAGGAATCCGTCGAGGAAGCCGTCGACCCATGCAGCGTCAGCGTCGGGCAACGACAACGACAGCGTGCACCACGCCGGCTCCGCGCCCATGGCGGCGAGGTCAGACAGGTTGACGGCAAGCGCCTTCCAGCCGATGTCGGCGGGCGCGGTATCGACCGGGAAATGCACGCCGGCATTGAGCGTGTCCATGGCCACGACCAGCTGGCGGCCCGCCGGCGGTTGCAGCAGCGCAGCGTCGTCGCCGATGCCCAGCACCACGTCGTCGCGGGTGGTGGCGCGCTGGCGGATGCGTTGGATCAGGTCGAATTCCAAGGCCGTTCCCTGCGGCGTGCCGGATTCTTGACTTGGCTCCCTCCCCTGCCATGCAGGGGAGGGAGCGAAAGCTATCGCCCGGCGCCGACCTCGACCGAACGCCAGTCGGCGGCGGCGTGGTCCAGCACGCCGTTGACGTAGGTGTGACCGTGCTCGGCGCCGAAGCGCTTGGCGATCTCGATGGCCTCGTTGATCACGACGCGGTAGGGCACGTCCGGGCGGTGGCGCAGCTCGTAGGCGGCCAGGCGCAGGACGGCGCGCTCGATCGCGTCGACCTGCTCGATGTCGCGGTCCAGGAATGGCGCCAGTGCGGCGTCCAGGTCCTTGCGGTGTTCGTCGACGCCGCGCACCAGGTCCTCGAAATACGCGAGGTCGGCCGGCTCCTTGGCCTGCTCGTGGGCGAACTGTGCGATCACTTCGCGCGCGCCGGTGCCCGACATCTGCCAGGCGTACACGGCCTGCAGCGCGCGGCGGCGCGCACGGGAGCGGGCGACGGGGTCGACGCCGTCGGGGCGGCGGCGGTTCATCGCGCCACCTCCGGCAGTTGCTGCATCAGGTGGCTCATCTCGATCACGACCAGCGCGGCCTCCTCGCCCTTGTTGCCATGGCTGCCGCCGGCACGCGCCTCGGCATCCTCGAACCGGTCCACCGCCAGCACCCCGTTGGCGACCGGCACGCCGGTGTCCAGCGCGACCCGCATCAGCCCGTCCGAACATCCGTCGGCGACCTGCTCGAAATGGCGCGTGTCGCCGCGCACCACGCAGCCCAGCGCGACGATCGCTGCATGGTCGCCGCTGCGCGCCAGGCGGCCGGCGACCACCGGGATTTCCCACGCACCCGGCACCCGGACCACGTCGACCGCGGCGTCGTCCACGCCGTGCTCGGCGAAGGTCTTGCGCGCGCCGGCCACCAGCGTATCGGTGATTCGCGGGTTCCAGCGGCTGGCGATGATGGCGTAGCGCGCGCCGGCGGGGCGGCGCAGGTCGCCTTCGATATGGGGCATGGGAATCGGGTCTCGGCGGGGGGCGCTAGTGTAGCCGGCTCGGGGCCGGGGCTCGGCGTGGCCCGGCCCTGCGCCCCCGCAGGCGAGGCCTGCGGCACCTCAGAGCGCGACGTACTCGACGACTTCCAGACCGTACCCGGCCAGGCCGACCTGCTTGCGCGGCGTGCCAAGCACGCGCAGGCGCCCCAGCCCCAGGTCGGCCAGGATCTGCGCGCCGGCGCCGTTGCGGCGCCACTCGGCCAGGGCGTGGCCCGGGGCGGGCTCGTCGTCGGGCTGCACCGGCGCCTGGATGCGGGCCAGCAGCGCATCGGCGTTGGCGTTGTCGCCCAGCAGCACCAGCGCGCCGCGGCCCTCGGCGGCGATCGAGGCCAGCACCTCGCCCACGGCCGGGCCGAAGTCCGGGCGGCGCCAGTGCAGCGCGTCGGCCAGCGGGTTCTGCACGTGCACGCGCACCAGCGTCGGCTCGGCCTTGTCGGGCGTGCCGCGCACCAGCGCGAAGTGCAGGCCGTGGCTGAGGCGGTCGCGGTAGGTCACCAGCTGGAACGGGCCCTGCTCGGTCTCGATCCCGCGCGCATCGACGCGCTCGACCGTGTGCTCGGTTTCCAGCCGGTGCCGGATCAGCGCTTCGATCGAGCCGATCTTCAGCCCGTGCTCGGCGGCGAACGCTTCCAGCTCCGGGCGCCGCGCCATCGAGCCGTCGGGGTTGAGGATCTCCACCAGCACGCCGGCCGGCTCCAGCCCCGCCAGCAGCGCGAGGTCGGCCGCCGCTTCGGTGTGGCCGGCGCGGTTGAGCACGCCGCCCGGCTGGGCCATCAGCGGGAAGATGTGGCCGGGCTGGTTGAGGTCCGACGGCGAGGCATCCGGCCGCACCGCCGTGCGGATGGTGTGGGCGCGGTCGTAGGCACTGATGCCGGTGGTGACGCCCTCGGCGGCCTCGATGCTGACGGTGAAGTTGGTGTGGTGCTGCGAGGTGTTGTCGCGGACCATCGGCGGCAGGCCCAGCTGCCGGCAGCGGTCGCGGATCAGCGACAGGCAGACCAGCCCGCGCGCGTGGGTCACCATGAAGTTGATGTCCGACGGCTTGACCAGCTCGGCGGCCATGATCAGGTCGCCCTCGTTCTCGCGGTCCTCGTCGTCGACGATCACGACCATGCGGCCGGCGCGGATCTCCTCGAGCAGTTCGGGGATGGGGCTGAAGGGCATGGCGCGGACCGCGGGTCGACAGGGGCCGGCATTTTACGCCCTGCCCCGCCCCACGCCCGCCGGGGCGACCGCAATGCAGCGTTCCGGGCCGGATCAGACGCGATGTTCAGCCGCGTGACTGCAGCAGGCGCTCCACGTAACGCGCGACCAGGTCGACCTCCAGGTTGACCGCATCGCCCACGGCCGTCTGGCCGAAGGCCGTATGCGCCACCGTGTGCGGCACCAGCGCGACCTCGAACTCGGCCTCGTCCACGGCATTGACCGTCAGGCTGACGCCGTCCACGCAGATCGAGCCCTTGGTGGCGATATAGCGCAGCACCGACGGCGGCGCCTCGAAGTGCCAGCGCTGGGCGCGGGCGTCCTCGTGCACGGACGCGACGCGGCCGACGCCATCGACGTGGCCGCTGACCATGTGCCCGCCGAGGCGGTCGGTGGGTCGCATCGCGCGCTCGAGGTTGACCGCGCGCCCGGGCGGCAACGCACCGAGCGTCGTCAGGCCCAGGGTTTCGGTCGATGCATCGGCGTCGAAACCCGCACCGTCGAACGCGACCACCGTCAGGCACACGCCGTTGACCGCGATGCTCTCGCCCAGTTGCACGTCCTCGAACGGCAGCGTGCCGGCGTCGATACGCAGCCGCGCGTCACCGCCGCGCGCCTCGCGCGACGCCAGTCGGCCGACGCCTTCAATCAGGCCTGTGAACATCGCGGTACTCCGTGCTTCGGGGGCCCGGAGTTTAAATCGCGGGCGGCGGGCGCGGGCTCAGGCCTTGCGACGAAGGTGCAGGAACAGCGGCCAGGTGATGGTCCGCGCCTCGTCCGTGTCGCCCCATGCCGCCGACAGCGCCGCGGCGTGCCGCGCCACGGGGTCGTCCCCGGTGGCCGCGCGGCAGCGTGCGCTGGCCGAGCTGCTCGACAGGTAGCGTAGGAAGCGCGGCAGCGACCACTCCGCCTCAAGCCACAACGAAGGCGCCGGCAGCGCGGCAAAGGGCCAGTCGTAGCCGGCGTAGTGCGAGTCGACCTCCACCCGCTCGGGTGGCCAGTGTGGCTCGATCTGTGCCCGGTAGGCCGCCACTGCGTCCGCCATGCTTTCCGGTGGTAGGAAATCCGGGTAGCCCCACGCGGCCAGCACGCCGCCCGGCGCCAGCACGCGTTCGCATTCGGCAAAGAAGCGCGGCCGGTCGAACCAGTGCAGCGCCTGCGCCACCGCCACCAGCCCGACGCTGCCGTCCGCCAGCGGGGTGCGCTCGCCGGGCTCGACCGACACGGTCACGCGGCCCGACGTATCGCCGTGCGCCCAGTGCCAGGCGACCTGCTCGGCGCTGGGGTCGGTGGCATGCACATGGGCAAAGCGCGCCGCCAGCCCACGCGTTGCCTGCCCGCTGCCGCAGCCCGGCTCCCACACCGTCGCGTCGGCCGGCACCACGGCGGCCAGCGCGTCGAACAGGGCGTCGGGGTATTCGGGGCGCGCCGCCGCGTAGGCATCGGCGACGCCGGAGAAGTGGTCGGGGAACGTCCCTTGCGTCATGTCCGTTACCTCATCCACGTGGCGATGCATGCCACGTCAGTCACGCCGCCCGCGGCGCTTGCGCGACGCAAGCAGGACGGCCGCAAGCGCGATAGCGACCGGCAGCGCGGCGCCCAGCACCGCGAGTGCAATGCCCGGCAACGTGTCGGCGCGGCCGGACTCGACGATCCGCCAAGCGCAGCCGCCGGCCAGCAGGCCTACCACCAACACCAGCATCACCCAGACCAGCACGGGCGGTCGATTGCTTCGGTTCTTCATCCGTGACGGCCTCCCTGCCGGATGTGGCTCATGCCGGCGCGGCCACCGGTTGCAGCAGCAGCCGCAGGTCCTCGCCGACACGGCGCGTCTCGACGATCTTCAGCTGCATGCGCTGGGTCATCGAATCGATATCCAGCCCGCCGAACATCGGCCGCGCCTCGGGGCCCAGCAGCACGGGCGCGACATAGAGCAGCAGTTCGTCGACCAGGCCGGCCTCCATGAAGCCACCCGCCAAGGTGGCGCCCGCCTCCACCTGCACCTCGTTGACCTGGCGCTCGGCCAGCACGCGCAAGACGGCGTGCAGGTCGAAGCGCCCGGCGCGCACCTCGACCGCGGCGGCCTGGGCGCTCATGCCGCGCGTCGCCTTGGCGTCCGGCGCGTGGATGTAGAGCGTGGGCGCGTCGCCTTCGCGCACGCGGCCGCGCGCCGTGGTGGCAAGTCCGGGGTCGAGCACCACGCGCAGCGGCGGCACGAAGTCGCGGTCGGTTTCGCCGTCACCCAAACGGACGGTCAAAGCCGGGTCGTCGGCCAGCACCGTGCCCGCGCCGGTGACGATGGCCCCGGCGCGCGCGCGCCAGCGCATGACGTCGGCGCGCGAGGCCTCGCAGCTGATCCATTTGGAGTCGCCGCTGGCCAGCGCGCTGCGCCCGTCCAGGCTGGTGGCGAGCTTCACCCGCACCCACGGCCGGCCGCGTTCGATCCGCGACAGGAAGCCGCGGTTGAGCGCGCGCGCCTGCGGCTCCATCAGCCCGCTGGCGACCTCGATGCCGGCCTCGCGAAGCGCATCGAACCCGGCGCCATCGACCTGCGGAAACGGGTCGCGCATCGCCGCGACCACGCGCCCCACGCCCGCGTCGATCAGCGCGTGTGCGCACGGCCCGGTCCTGCCGGTGTGCGCGCACGGCTCCAGCGTGACGTAGGCGGTGGCGCCCTTCGCGCGGCCGGCGGCGGCCTGCAGCGCCAGCACCTCGGCGTGCGGCTCGCCGGCGCGCACGTGCCAGCCCTCGCCCACCACCTCCTCGCCGTGCGCGACCACGCACCCGACCATCGGATTGGGGCGCGTCGTCCACGCCCCGCGTTCGGCCAGGCGCAGCGCGCGGGCCATGTGCAGGTGGTCGGTGGCGGAGAAAACGGGTGGCGTGGACGCGGACATGGGACTCCCGGCGGGTGGACGGCGTACGGGATCGGCGACCGGTGGCGGCTCACACCTCCGCGCCCTTGTCGTCCCGAACGCAATGTGGGACCTGATTCAACCCCCCCGCCGGCAGCAGATCCCTTGCTACGGCCGGGATGACAACGATTCGCTTACCGCCGCCGGCCCTTCGTCCGTGGCGCGGCATCGTCGAGCAGCGGCAACTGGCCCTCGCCGGCACTGTCGCTTTCCAGGCGGTCGAGCTCCTCGCGGAAGTCGGCGACGTCCTCGAACGCGCGGTAGACCGAGGCGAACCGGACGTAGGCGACGTGGTCGAGCTTGCGCAGCTCGGCCATCACGAACTCGCCCACGCGCAGCGATGCCAGCTCGCGCTCGGCGGTCATGCGCAGCTGGTGCACCACCGCGCGCACCGCCGCCTCGATCTGCTCCTCCGACACGGGGCGCTTCTGCAACGCGCGGTCGAAGCCGTGCCGCAGCTTGCGCGCGTCGAACGGCTCGCGCCGGCCGTCGGACTTGATGATCGCCGGCAGCTTCAGCTCGATGGTTTCAAGCGTCGAGAACCGCTCGCCACACGCCTCGCACACGCGTCGCCGCCGGATCGTCGCGCCGTCGTCGGACACGCGCGAATCGATCACGCGCGTGTCGGTGTGCTGGCAGAAGGGACAGTGCAACGTCGCTTATCCGTACACCGGATACTTCGCGCACTGCGCCGTCACCGCGTCGCGCACGCGGGCGATCACCGCCTCGTCTTCCGGTGCGTCCAGCACGTCGCAGATCCAGTTGGCCAGGTCGACGCAATCGGCTTCGACGTAGCCGCGCGTGGTCACTGCCGGCGTGCCCAGGCGCAGGCCCGAGGTCACGAACGGCTTCTGCGGGTCGTTCGGCACGGCGTTCTTGTTGACGGTGATGTGGGCGCGGCCGAGCGCGGCTTCGGCCGCCTTGCCAGTGATGCCCTTGCCGATCATGTCCACCAGCATCAGGTGGTTCTCGGTGCCGCCGGACACGATCTTGTACCCGCGGTCGATGATCGTGTTGGCCATCGCCTGCGCGTTCTTCACGACCTGCTGCTGGTAGGCCTTGAACTCCGGCTCCAGCGCCTCCTTGAAGGCCACGGCCTTGGCGGCGATGACGTGCATCAGCGGGCCGCCCTGGATGCCCGGGAACACGATCGACTGCAGCTTCTTGACCAGGTCCTCGGACGGGTCCTTGGCGACGATGATGCCGCCGCGCGGGCCGCGCAGCGTCTTGTGGGTGGTGGAGGTCACCACGTGCGCGTGCGGCAGCGGGTTCGGGTAAACGCCCGCGGCCACCAGCCCGGCAACGTGCGCCATGTCGACGAACAGCAGCGCGTCGACCTTGTCGGCGATGGCGCGGAAGCGCGCCCAGTCGATCTTCTGCGAGTAGGCCGAGAAGCCTGCGACCACCATCTTCGGCTTGTGCTCGACGGCCAGGCGCTCGACCTCGTCGTAGTCGATCAGGCCCTGGTCGTTGACGCCGTACTGCACGGCGTTAAAGAGTTTCCCGCTGATATTGACCTTGGCGCCGTGGGTCAGGTGGCCGCCGTGGGCCAGACTCATGCCCAGGATGGTGTCGCCCGGCTGCAGCAGCGCCAGGTACACGGCCTGGTTGGCCTGGCTGCCGGAATGCGGCTGCACGTTGGCGTACATCCCTTCCGTGGAGCCTGCTCCGAAGAGTTCCTTGACCCGGTCGATCGCCAGTTGCTCGGCGACATCGACGTACTCGCAGCCGCCGTAGTAGCGCTTGCCCGGGTAGCCTTCCGCGTACTTGTTGGTCAGCACGCTGCCCTGGGCCTCCAGCACGCGCGGGCTGGCGTAGTTCTCGCTGGCGATCAGCTCGACGTGGTCCTCCTGGCGGCGGCGCTCGTCGCTGATGGCCTGGGCCAGTTCGGGGTCGAAACCTTCGATACGTGCATCGCGCGGGAACATCGGCGCTCCGGGGGCTGGTGGGAAGGCCTGCGAGTTTAGCCCGGACCGGTGCACGTCAGCCGGGCGGCTCCCGCCCGCATCACCCCACCCGCCCGAACGGGGCAAGGCACGCCCGGATGAACGCCCGACCCCAAGGCCCGGACCGCGTGCCGGCCGGCCCGTATAATGGCCGGCTATCCCGATCCATTTGCGATGTCCCGCCCGCCGGGACGTCGCCGTCCGCCTGCGGAGCCCCCATGTCGCAATACATCTACACCATGAACGGCGTCAGCAAAACCGTGCCGCCGAAGCGCCAGATCATCAAGGACATCTCGCTGTCCTTCTTCCCGGGCGCCAAGATCGGCCTGCTGGGCCTCAACGGCGCCGGCAAGTCGACCGTGCTGAAGATCATGGCCGGCGTGGACACCGACTTCTCGGGCGAGGCGCGCCCGCAGGCCGGCATCAAGGTCGGCTACCTGGCGCAGGAACCGCAGCTGGACCCGGACAAGACCGTGCGCGAAGCGGTGGAGGAAGGCGTCGGCGAGGTCATGCAGGCCCAGGCCGCGCTCGACGCCGTGTATGCCGCCTACGCCGAGGAAGGCGCCGACTTCGACAAGCTGGCCGCCGAGCAGCAGCGCCTGGAGGCGATCCTGGCGACCAACGACGCCCACCTGCTGGAGCAGCAGCTGGAAGTCGCCGCCGATGCCCTGCGCATCCCGCCGTGGGACGCCAAGATCGGCCCGCTGTCGGGCGGCGAGAAGCGCCGCGTCGCGCTGTGCCGCCTGCTGCTGAGCAAGCCGGACATGCTGCTGCTCGACGAACCGACCAACCACCTGGACGCCGAGTCGGTGGAGTGGCTGGAGCAGTTCCTGGCCCGTTACACCGGCACCGTGGTGGCGGTGACGCATGACCGCTACTTCCTGGACAACGCCGCCGAGTGGATCCTGGAGCTCGACCGCGGCCGCGGCATCCCGTGGAAGGGCAACTACACCGAGTGGCTGGTGCAGAAGGAAGACCGCCTCAAGCGCGAAGAGGCCGGCGAGAAGGCGCGGCAGAAGGCCATCGCCAAGGAACTGGAGTGGGCGCGCAGCAACGCCAAGGGCGGCCGCTCCAAGGGCAAGGCCCGCCTGGCCCGCATCGAGGAGCTGCAGGCGGTCGACTACCAGAAGCGCAACGAGACCAACGAGATCTTCATCCCGCCGGGCGAGCGCCTGGGCCAGAAGGTCATCGAGTTCAAGAACGTCACCAAGTCCTTCGGCGACCGCCTGCTGATCGACGACCTGTCGTTCTCGGTCCCGCCGGGCGCGATCGTCGGCATCATCGGCCCCAACGGCGCCGGCAAGTCGACGCTGTTCAAGATGATCACCGGCAAGGAAACGCCGGATTCGGGTTCGATCGACATCGGCTCGACCGTGAAGCTGGCGTACGTCGACCAGAGCCGCGACAAGCTCGAGGGCGACCACAACGTGTTCCAGGAAGTCTCCGGCGGCCTGGACATCCTCAACATCAACGGCATCGAGATCCAGTCGCGCGCCTACATCGGCCGCTTCAACTTCAAGGGCCAGGACCAGCAGAAGATGGTCGGCAGCCTGTCGGGCGGTGAGCGCGGCCGCCTGCACATGGCCAAGACGCTGCTGCAAGGCGGCAACGTGCTGCTGCTGGACGAACCGTCCAATGACCTGGACATCGAGACGCTGCGCGCGCTGGAAGACGCGCTGCTGGAGTTCCCCGGCAACACGTTCGTGATCAGCCATGACCGCTGGTTCTTGGACCGCATCGCCACGCACATCCTCGCCTTCGAGGGCGACAGCCACGTGGAGTTCTTCCAGGGCAACTACCGCGAATACGAGGAAGACAAGAAGCGCCGCCTCGGCGACGACGCCGGTCCGCACCGGCTGCGGTTCAAGGCACTGAAGTAACGATCCGACCCGGGGCCGCCACTGGCGGCCTCGGTCTTGTCAGGCGCCGTCGTGGACGCATGCTGGCAAGTTGAATGGTGCGCTGTAGGAGCGGCTTCAGCCGCGATCGTGGAAACGGCGCGCTTCGACAGACATCCGATCGCGGCTGAAGCCGCTCCTACGGAACCGGGATTTGCGAGGAACGACGATGGGTTTCATGCAGGCACTCAGGCAGCGCTGGACCGACGCCGACACGCTCGTCTGCGTGGGACTGGACCCCGAGCCTTCGAAGTTCCCGGCGCGCTTCAACGACCATCCGGATGCGGTGTTCGCGTTCTGCCGCGACATCGTCGACGCCACCGCGCCGTACGTGTGCGCCTTCAAGCCGCAGATCGCGCATTTCGCCGCGCTGGGTGCAGAAGACGCGTTGGAGCGCTTGATCGCGCACATCCACGCCGCGCATCCCGGCATCCCCGTCATCCTGGATAGCAAGCGCGGCGATATCGGCAGCACCGCCCGGCACTACGCCAGCGAGGCGTTCGACCGCTACGCGGCCGATGCCGTCACCGCCAACCCGTACCTGGGCCGCGATTCGGTCGAGCCGTTCCTGGAGCGCAGCGACCGCGGCGTGGTGATCCTGTGCCGCACCTCCAACCCGGGTGCAGGCGACCTGCAGGACCTCGTGGTCAATGGCGACGACGGCACGCAGCGGCCGCTGTACCAGCAGGTCGCGCGCACCATCGCGCGCGACTGGAACGGCCATGGCAACTGCATGCTGGTGGTCGGCGCGACGTGGCCTGCGCAGCTGCGCGAGGTGCGCGCGATCGTCGGCGACATGCCCTTCCTCGTGCCGGGCGTGGGCGCGCAGGGCGGCGATGTGCAGGCCGTGGTCGAGAACGCCCGCACCGCCGATGGCACCGGGCTGGTGGTCAGCAGCTCGCGGGCCGTGCTGTACGCCTCAGCCGGCGAGGACTACGCCGATGCCGCGGCGGCCGCGGCACGGACGCTGCGCGACGAGATCAACCTCTACCGCTGAAGTCGGCGCCGCCCGCGCCTGTAACGACGGAGCACTACTAGTGCGCGCGCCACGCCGCCCGCGCGACGGCCAGCGGGAAGCGCAGCCAGATCGCGGCGAACACGGCGATGCGCGTGGCGATGCCGCGCCGGGGCGCTTCGAACTTGCGGAAGTAACGCCACAGCCCGCGGTGCTTGTGCCACTCCACGAACACCGGGCGCGAACGGCTGGACACGCCGCGCACATGCACGACCGTGACGCGGTTGGCGACCGCCACGCAGGCGCCGGCAAGCCGGGCGCGGCGGCACAGGTCGAGGTCCTCGGCGTGCAGGCGATAGCCCTCGTCGAAGCCGCCGATGCGTTCGAACAGCGAGCGCGGCACCAGCATCAGCGCACCGGACACCGCATCCACCGGCTGCAGGTCGCGCGCATCGTCCCGACGCACCGCGGTGCCTCGCTGCGATGGCCGCAACAGCCGGCCCAGCATCCGCGCAAAGTCGGGGTCGCTGCGCCGCGCCGCCGCGTCGCGATGCCCCGCTTCGTCGACCAGGTCCGCGCCCAGCAGACACGGCGAATGGCCTGCCGCCAGTTCACGCATCCGCGCCAGCGTGTCCGCCTCGACCAGGCAGTCGGGATTGACGAAGGCCAGCCAGTCCACGCCGGGCACGTCCTCCAGTGCCGCGCGGGCGCCCTGGTTGCAGGCGACACCGAATCCCGGGTTGTCGGGGTTGGCGATGAAGCGCACGCGCGGGTCGGCCAGTGCGTGGCGCTGGACGATGGCCAGCGTGCCGTCGTCGCGATGGGGCTCGGTGGGGCCGTTGTCGACCACGCGGATCGCGGCTACGCCGTCGGCCGCGCGCAGCCGCGCCAGGCAGGCGTCGATGGTCTCGGCACTGAGATAGGTCACTACCACCGCGGCGATGCCGCCGGCGCGCGCCACCGCGGGGTCAGACGAAGAGGTCACGCTGCGGCTCCGGTGGCCCGATGGTGTCCAGCAGGTGTGCCAGTTGCTGGCGGCTTGCATGCAGCGGGTCGTGCATGAGGAAGTTCGCCAGCCGCGCGTGCCAGTCCGGCCAGCGCACCGCGAGGCGCTCCATGTCGCCGTCGAACGGCACGCCCTCGGCATCGCGGGCGACGAACGCCGATTCGCACAGCACGTTGCGCCAGCCCAACCCGGCCAGGCGCAGTGACAGGTCGATCAGCGCCGCGTACCACGACCCGTAGCTGGTTGCGTCCAGTCCGCCGGCCCGCCGCCGCGCGGCACCGCGCAGCAGAACGGCATGGCCGACCGCGGCCGGCAGCTCGGGACGCAGTGCGGGCATCGCCGCCGCGGCACGCGCCAGGCGCTCGCCATCGACGGGCGGCGGTGCGATCTCGCCGACGCGCGGCCACGCCACCGCCTCGCCCGCATTGCTCCAGGGCGTGGTCGAACCGATGGCGCCGTCGGCCGCCATGCAGGTGGCCATGCGCTCCAGCCATCCCGGCAACGGCCGGCTGTCCGAAGCCAGCACGGCGACGTCGGCGTCGCCGCACGCGCCGAGCACTTCATCCAGGTGCGCAACCTCGCCCACGCCGCGCGGCCGGCGCGTGTAGTCGGCGCGCAGGGCGGTGCGGCCCATCCACTGCTCGATCACCGCATAACCGCGCGGGCCGGCCTGCGCGTCGTCGGCCAGCCACACCCGCGTGCCCGCGGGCGTGCCGGCATCCAGCGCGGCCAGGCAGGCATCCAGCGCGTCGTCGTCGGCGCTCAGCGGCACCACGACGATGGGCAGGTCCGACACGGTGTTCAGTCGCGCGGCGCGCGGTTGAGCGGCTCCATCGCGCGGAACCGGCGGCCGTACTCGTCCGTGAGGTCGCGGGCTTCCTGCGGATTGCGCACGACGGTCGGGGTCAGCAGCACGATCACCTCGTTGCGCTCGGTGCGCGAGGTCTGCGCGCCGAACAGCCCGCCAATCACGGGGATGCGGCTGAGGCCGGGCAGTCCCGAGCCGGTGCGATTGACGCCATCGCTGATCAGGCCGGCCAGCATCACCGTATCGCCACTCTGGATCGCGGCCTCGGTCTTGAGGCGGCGGGTATCGATGCGCACGTTGCCGTTCTGGTCGGCGACCGTGCCGGGCGTGCTCACCTCCTGCACGATGTCCAGGAACACCATGCCGTCCTTCGTCACGCGCGGGCGGACCTTGAGGATGATGCCGGTGTCCAGGTACTGCACCTGGCTGATCGTGTCATTGCCGCCCAGGCCGGGGTTCACCGTCACCGATGAAATCGGGATGCGGCTGCCGACATTGAGCGTGGCCTCGACGTTGTTGCGCACTACCACCGACGGCGTCTGCAGCAGCTGCAGGTCGGTCACCCGGTCCAGCGCGCTGATGATCGCCGCGGCGTTGCGCCCGAGGAACGTCCACGCCAGGCCGGCCGGGTCGCCCACCACCGACTGCACGCTGCCGGCCAGCGTGCTCCACGTATCGCGCCCGACCGCGCTGGGCAGGCCTGCATCGGTGACGGCACGCTCGAAGAACCAGTTGACGCCGTACTCCAGTGCGCCCGAGAGCTGCACTTCGACCACCTGCGCCTCGATGTGGACCTGCATCGGCATCACGTCGAGCCGATCGACGACGTCCTTGATCGAGCGCCACGCCTGCGGGCTGCTGCGCACCAGCAGGGTGTTGGTTTCCTCCACCGCCGAGACGCCGACGCGGTCGCCGTCGACCTCCAGGGTGACGCTGCCGTTGCCACCGCTGCGCGGGTCCAGCGACAGTTGCCCGTCGCCGAGGCCGCCACCCGACATGCCGCCGTCGGACATACCGCCATCCTTGCCGCCGATGGTCGCGGTGCTGCCTCGCTCGCCATCCTGCAGTTCTACCGGGTCCAGGCCCGGCATCAGCGAGGGCGGACCACCGCCCCCCTCATTGCTGGAACCGCCGCCGGCGCCGAACACCTGCGCCAGCTGCTCGGCCAGGTCGCTGGCCTTGATGTAGCTGAGTTCATACGCGAACAGTTGCACCGCACCGCCAGCCCCGTCGATGCGCTCCAGCCACTGCTGGATGTCGTCCAGGTAATCGGCCTGCGAGGTGATGACCAGCACCGCGTTGGCGCCTTCCAGCGGCATGAAGCGGAACATCCCGGCCACAGGCGACTCGCTGTCCTCGCCGAACACCTTCTCCAGGTCGGCGACCACGCGCGTGGCCTTGCCCGACTGCAGCGGGAACACGCCCACCGACATGCCGCTGAGCCAGTCGACGTCGAAGATCTCGATGGTGCGCAGGTAGTTCTCCAGCTCAGCGCGGGTACCGGCGATGCTGATCACGTTGCGTGCGTTGTCGACGCCGACGATGGCGTTGGGCCGCGCATACGGCTCCAGCACCTTCTTCATCTCCTCGGCGGAGATGTAGCGCAGCGGCACCACGCGCGACTCGAACCCACGCGCGGTGGACGCCGGGCCGGTGCGCGGGGCGACGTTGCCGGCCACCGCCTGGTCGGCCGGAACGATGTTGTAGCGCCCGCCGCTGTAGACCATCCGAGCGTTATTCCAGCCCAGCACCATCTCCAGCAGGTTCATGGCGCTGGCCGGGCTCACCGGCTTGGGCGTGGCCAGCGTCACGGTGCCCTGCACGCCCGGGGCGATGACGTAGTTCTGGCCGAGCATGTCGCCGAGGATCGCCTTGACCACGGCGTGCAGCGACTCGCCCTCGAAGTTGAACGTGGCCGCGCCCGAGGTGCCGCCCAGGTCCGGCGCGGCGGCACCGGCGGCGCTGCGGTTGATCACCTGCCCGGTGCCGCGGCGGATCTGCGGGCGCGGGCCGACGTCGTCGGGCTCGATCGCTTCCACGTCGACGCCCCCGGCGTCCTGCGCGGCGGCACCTGCCTGCGCGCGGCGCATGGCGGCCGGGTCGCCATCCCGGCGCACGTTGGGCACCGGCGTGCTGACGCAGGAGGCCAGCATCGCGGCGACCGCCACCGCCAGCACGCTGCGCTGGGCCGCCCGGGCGACCGCCGACGGCGCGGCATCGTTCGGGCGGGCTGGAGCGGGAAGGGCGCGTGCGCGCGGCGTGGGCAGTGGACTCATCGCATCACTCTACGGGCTGGGGCGGCGGCGGGTTGGCGTTCTGCCGGCGCAATTGTTCGCGGCGCGCCTGGATGCGCTGGCGGATCGCATCCATCTGCGCCTGGTCGGTCATCGGGGCGGCGTCTTCGCTGGCGGGCGCGCCGCCGGCATCGTCCGCGCTGCGCGGCGCGGGGCGAGCAAGCGCCGGGCGCGCGGCGTCACCGGGCGGCGGGGAGAGCGGCGGGGCGACGGGCAGGGCGGGTCGTGGCTGGCTGGGCGTCGCGCCCGGGGTGTCCGGCCCCGACACCTGCGTTGGCGGCTCGCCTCCGACGCCGTCGAACACCCGCAGCGCCAGTTCGCGGCGGCCTTCGGGGCCCTCGAACACCGCGCTGCGCGCGCCCAGCGCCACCAGCTGCCAGGCCGGGTGCGACTCGGGCGCTTCCTGCAGGCGCACGCGCACCGGCTGGCTGCCATCGGCCGGCTGCAGGATCGCCAGCTTCACCGTCGGCGTGATCAGCACGCTGGTCAGGACGAAGTCGAACGGCGAATCGCCCTCCGCCTCGCCTTCGCCCTGCAGGTAGAACGGATGCGGCCGGCGGTCGGCGCTGAACAGCGGCCGGTCGACGAACTGGTCGTACTGGTTGAGCGCGCCCAGGCGGTCGGCGCGCTCAGGCGGCAGTGGCGGCAGCGGTTTGAGCAGCGTCGGGTCGTCGGGCAGCGTGTCGACGCGGCCGCCCATGCCGGCCACTGCCAGCACCCAGCCGATGACGGCCCAGCCCGCCACCGTGGCCAGCCAGCCCGTGCGCACGCCGGCGTCCTCAATCCGCACCGGTCGCCTCCACAGCCGCCGGGCGCAGGTAGCCATACAGGTCGAAGGTCACTTCCAGGCCGCCGTCGCCGCGCGGCGCACCGGTGCCGGGCGCGAAGTACATGCGCTGCACCAGCACGTTGAGGTTGTCGACGAACACGCGCGGCGAGCCGCCTTCCAGTGCGTGCAGCACCGAGGCCAGCTCGCCGTTGCCGCAGCGCATGCGCACCTGCACGGTGACGCGGGTGAAGGGCTCGCGGGTGGCGGCCTGCAGCGGCGAGCGGTTGGTGATCGCGCAGCTGCGGTTGCCCGGACTGGCCATCGACACCACCGTCTCCAGCCGCTGGATCAGGGCCGCGGTGGCGAGTTCGGCGTTGGACTCGGGCAGGAACCCCGCGTCCTCGCCCTGCCGCGCCTGCAGTTCGACCAGCCGCTGCTGCACCTGCGGCGCCTGCTGCACCTGCATGCGCAGGCGCAACTCGCGTTGCTGCAGCGACTCGATGCGCTGCTCGGCGTCCAGCATCGGCACCGTCCACCACGGGTGCACCAGCACCGCGTAGGCCAGTGCCAGCGCGAGCAGCAGCAGCCCGAGCGCCAGCCAGCGGTCGCGGTCAGCGGGACGCGTCGGCATCGGCAGCCTCCGTTGCCGGGCGCGGCGCGGCGGGCGCCGGCACGGGCGTGGGCGGAACCAGTTCGGCGGTCAGGGTGAAGCGGTCGCGACCGCTGGCCGGGTCGGGCTGCAACGCACCCGCCAGCGCCGGCGAGCGCCACAGCGCGCTGCCCTGCAGGCGCCCGACGAGCGCGGCGGCCTCGTTGCTCAGGCCGATCAGCATCAGGCGCTGGCCTTCGATCGAGAGCTTTTCCAGGTAGGTCTCGTCGGGCAGGCGGCGGGCGAGTTCGTCGATCACCTCCACCGCCACCGGGCGCTCGGCGCGGGCACGGTCGAGGAACGCCTGCCCCGCCACCAGGCTGTTGAGCTGCTGGCGCGCGGCCGCGGCGCGGCGGCCGGCCTGCGCCTGCGCGGCAATCTGCTGCTCGAAGGCATCCGCGGCGGCGCGACGGTTCTGCAGCACCTGCCACAGCATCAGCCCGCAGGCGAGCACGGCGACGGCGGCCAGTACCGCGTTCCACGTGCGCCACGGGTCGCGGTGGCGATGGCGGTCGGCCGGCGCGAGCAGGTTCACGCCCAGCGGCGCGCCGTCGGCCGCGGCGACGTCGATACCCGCCAGCGTGCTGGCGAGCGGGCCGAGCGCGGCGGTCTGCGGCGTGATCGCGCTGCGCGGCACGGCGACCAGTTCGACATCGAGCTGGCCATCGGATTCGCGGCGGCCCAGCACGCGTGCATCGAAGGCGACATCGGCGGGCGCGAACGGCGTCTGCCGGTCGATCTCGAAGCCGACCACGTCGCGCAGCCGGTCCGCCGCGGCCGCCGGCAACACCAGGCGGCGACGCAACGCGCTGGCCGCGGGCAGGAACAGCCAGCGCGGCAGTTCGGCCACACGCGGCTTCAGCAGGCGGGCCAAGGGGTCGGTCGCGGGCGTGGCCAGGCCGGCCAGGTCCGTTTCGGGCGCGAGGCCGGGCACCGTCCCCAGGTCGGTGATGCCGCCGCCCCGGTGCAGGCGCAGCGTCAGGTCGTCGCCGTCGACATGCAGCAGCAGGCGGCCGCGATCCATGCCCAGCGCCTGGCGCCAGGCGGCCGGCAACCACGACGCGAGCGCCTGCGCCCACCACGCCAGGAACGCGCGCAACGTGCCGCCCGCACCCGGCCGGAGCCGGGCGCCGATCGGCCCAAGGCGGTCCCTCAACGGTGTCATCGCGGCGAAGCTCCTTCCTCCCATTGCAGCGCGGTGTATGCCATCCCCGGCACCGCACTGCCACCTACGCGCACGACGGCCCGCAGTTCCGATTCGCGGCCGTCGGCAAGCCGCGCACGACTGCGGATACTATACGTGCCGCTCCGACTGCCCACGACGAGCCCCGTTTCCGACGGCAGCGCGCCCAGCGGCCGGCCCGTCACCGGGTCGACCTGGCGCCGCGCCTCCACGACCTGCGCGCCGTCCATCCCCATCGCGTCCAGCACCTCGGCCGAAGCGAACGCGGCATCGGGCCGCGCGCGGCCGCTGAACACGGTGACGTGCGGCCGCAGCAGGTCGTACACCTCCGGGGTGAACCTCAGCACCTGCTCGAGTTCGGCGACGCTTTCGAAAGGCGCGTCCTTGGCGCCGTACGGCAGCCCAGCCGACGCGTAGTCGGCGTCCTCGCCGCCGCCGGCGGGCTGGGTGAGCGGATCGGGATCGCGCCAGTCCACCACTGCGCCCGCCATCCGCTGCGCCGGCGCGGCCTCCACGCCCACGCGCCGCAGCAGTGCTTCCAGCAGTGCGTAGTCGGCGTGGTTGAGGTCGACCCGGCCGTTCTCGTCGACCAGCATCACCTCGACCTCGGCCGCGCCGAACTGCCATGCCTGCGGCGAGCCGTCGGGCCGCCACTGCAGCCGCGGGTCGGCGTGGTCGACGCGAGTGAGCGCGTACTCCAGCCCGGCGCGCGCAGCCGCCTGCGCCGCCGCGCCGCTGGCGAGCACACGCCCCTGCAACGCTTCGATGCGGGCGACCAGCGCGAAGCCGCCGACCAGCGCCGTCAGCAACGTGATCAGCCAGAGCACCAGCAGCAGGGCGGCACCGCGCGTGCGTGTCCGCGCACGTGCACAGGCACGCGATCGACGGGCGCGTGCGACACGCATCAGAACGCCACCCCGCCGAACCCGAGCCCGGCCTGCGGCAGCGCCACGACCAGCGGCGGCCAGGCGCGGCCGTCGGCGTCCACCAGCCGCACTTCGACCAGCAGTGGCAGTTGTTCGTGGGTCTCCCATTCGTCCTGCCACGGGCCGACCCCGCCTTCGCCGTCGAGCGCGCGGTAGCGGAAGCTCGCCGACTGCAGCCCTTCGACCAGCACTTCCGGCCGCACCGGGGTGTCCTCCTCGACCGTCAGTCCGGCCTGCACCATCGACAGCGACAGCACGACCCGCACGTGTTCGCCGTCGTCCTCGATGGCGAAGTCGTGCAGGTAGGGCCCGCCGCGCCCGAGATAATCGGGCAGGTCGGCGACGAAGCGCATCCGCCCCGACGTGCCCATGAAGCGCTGCGGCAGCGCGTTGATGGGGTCGCTGGCGAAGGCCACCGGGCGGGTGCCGGTCAGCCGGCCGCGCAGGAAGCCGAGCACCGCGCGCTCGCGTTCGCCACGCGCGGCCATGGCCTCGCCGCGCTGCACGGTGCGCGTGGCGGCCGTCAGCGTGGCGAACGCGATGCCGAGCCCGGCGGCCAGCAGCACGGTGGCCAGCAGCACCTCGATCAGGGTGAAGCCGCGCGATTCACGTGCGGGCGTGCGGCCGTACCTCACGGGAATGCCTCCGACTGCAGGCCGGACGCCTGCACCAGCCGCAGCGTCTGCAGGTCCAGACGCTGGCGGGGGCCGCCGTCGCCCCACACCACCGCCAGGTGCAGGCGATACAGCCGGTTGCTGCTGGCGACCGGCTGCGGGTCGGCGGGCGGCAGCGCCGGGTCGGTCCAGCGCGTCACGCCGAGCGTCCAGCGGTAGCGGCCGTCGTCGAACTCGCCTGTGCGTTCACCCGGCTGGATCGGCTCGCTGATGCCCTGCTGGTCGAGCAGCGATTGCGCGTGCAGCGCCGCGCGCCCGGCATCGCCGGCCCAGCCGACCTGGCGCGCGGCACCCGACAGCGTGCCCAGCAGCAGCGTCAACGCCAGCGCCAGCAGCGCGAAGGCAACGATGACTTCGATCAGGGTGTAGCCGGACTGGGTTCGCGGACTGCGCGATTCGATTTGAAAGCGAATGGGCGCGATGCAGGGACTCACGGTTCGTCACTCCCGCGCCGCATCCGCACTTCGCCCGTCAGCCACGCCACGTCGATGTCCCATGCGGCGTCGCCCACGTTGAGCCGCACCCGCCCGCCGGTGGCGCCGCCGTCCTCGAAGAACACGATCGCGCCCTCGCCGGCGCTGGGCTGCACCTGGCGCGCACCGTAGAAGCTCACGCCGATGGCCTCGGGAATTTCGCCGTCGCGGCTGCCGGCCGCTTCCCAGCGCCGGCCGCGCGGATCGATGACGAAGCGCTGCGGCTGCCCGGTCGACAGCGCGCGTGCACGCGTGAAGCGCAGCTGCGCGGCGATTTCCTTGGCCGTCGAGCGCAACTGCATGCCGCGGAAGCCGCCACCCAGCGCAGCCGCTGCCAGCAGCGTGGTGGCCGCGATCAGCGCGACCACCAGCAGCATTTCCAGCAGCGACACCCCGCGGGCGCGGCGGCGTTTCATGGGTGGCGGTCCGCGTGCTTACTCGTAGGCGATGTCGGCGTCGTAGCTGCTGCCGCCCACCTGCCCGTCCTTGCCCAGGATCACAAGGTCGAACGGGCCACTCTCGCCGGGCGCGCGGTAGACGATCTCGTTGCCCCACGGGTCCAGCAGCTCGGTGGACTTGGCGTACGGGCCCAGCCAGCCGGCGGCATTACCGGGCTCGGTCACCAGCTCGTCCAGGGTGGCGGGGAAGCGGCCGGTGTCCATCTGGAAGGACTCGACCTTCTGCGCCAGCGTGGTGACCTGCGACTTGGCCAGGTTGGCCTTGGCGCGGTCGGCGCCACCCAGCACGCGCGAGCCGACGAACGTCAGTACGGCGCCGATCAGCACGATCACGATGATGATCTCGATCAGGCTCATGCCGGCCTGCCGCAGCGGCGACGGCGAGCGGGTCAGCGATCGGGGGTTGGCCGATCGGGAGCGGAACGGGGCATTGCGCATATGAGTCCATCCGTGTGCGTGGAAAGAAGCCGACCGTACCCGGCCGGCGACCGATGCGGAACCGCCCGGGTGCGCGCGGCGCGTTCAGGCGGGACCGGACAACTGGAACGGTTCAGCTGGGCGATCACCCCACCGCGCCGGTCAGGTCGTACAGCGGGGTCAGCACCGCCAGCACGACGACACCCACCACGCCGGCCAGCACCACGGTCACCAGCGGCACCAGCGCGGCCAGCATGCGGTCCAGCGCCAGCTGGGTTTCGTGGTCGAAGGTCTCGGCGGTCTTCACCAGCATGGTGTCTAGCGCACCGGACTCCTCGCCGACCTGGATCATCTGCAGCGCCAGCCGCGGGAAGCGCTTGCCGCGGCCCAGCGCGGTCGACAGGGCGACGCCGTTCTTGACCTCCTCGGCCGCCGCCGCGACATCGGCCGCCAGCACCCGGTTGCCCATGACGTTGCGCCCGATGCCCAGCGCCGCCATCAGCGGCACGCCATTGCGCACCAGCGTGCCCAGCGTCCGCGCCAGGCGCGCGGTCTCGACCTTGGCCACCAGCGCGCCGAAGAAACGCCGCCGCAGCAGCCAGCCGTCCAGGCGCTCGCGGAAGGCGGGGTCGCGGCGCTTGCGGTCGACCCACCACAGCGCCAGCACCGGCACGACCACCAGCACGATCCACCAGTCGCGCACGAACAGGCCAACGCCCAGCACGACCTGGGTGAACAGCGGGAGCTCGGCGTCCAGGCTTTCGTACATCTGCGCGAACTGCGGCACCACGTAGCCCAGCAGGAACAGCAGGCTCAGCCCCACCATCACCAGAAGGATGGCCGGGTAGATCAATGCATTGATGACCCGGCCCTGCAGCGCGCGGCTGCGCTCCAGGTAATCGGCCAGGCGGGCGAGCGTCTCGTGAAGGCTGCCGCCGGCCTCGCCGGCGCGGATCATGTTCACGTACAGCCGCGAGAACGTGCCGTGCTGGCGTTCCAGCGCGGTCGACAACGAACTGCCGCCGCGCACCGCGTCGCGCACCTCGGTGACGGTGCGCTTGGCGGCCTCGTCTTCCGGCAGCTCCAGCAGGATGGTCAGCGCGCGGTCCAATGGTTGGCCCGCGCCCAGCAGCGTCGCCAGTTGCTGCGTGAACTGCACCAGCCGCGCACCCGCGAACGGCCGCGGCTTCAGCAGCGCCCGCCAGCCCGCCTCGCCTCCGCCCTCGCCCGCCGGCCGCGCCTCCACCGGCAGGTGGCCCTGCTCCTGCAGCCGCTGCACGACCTCGGCATCGCTGGCGGCCTCCATCTGGCCGTGGAGCAACTCGCCGCGGGTGTTGAGGGCTTTGTAGGTGTAGAGGGGCATGGATTGAGAGGCCAGGGACTAGGGACCAGGGGCTGGGAAATTCAAAGAGACGGCGGCGCCTGGTTCGCGGGTCCTACTCCAACGAAGAACGGCGATGACGGCTGAAGGGATGGTCCACAGACCGACCCGACACTCACGCCTCCTCCGTCACCCGCAGGACTTCCTCGATTGTCGTCAGCCCCGCCAGTGCCTTGGCGATGCCGTCTTCGTACATCGTGCGCATGCCGGCCTCGCGGGCCAGCTGTTCCAGTTCGCCCATGCCGGCGTGGCGCATCACGGCGCGGCGCAGGGCGTCGTCCATCACCATGAATTCCATGATCGTGGTGCGCCCCTGGTAGCCGGTCGGGGCGATGTCCGAGCCGCGCGGGCGGTACAGGAAGATCTCGCCCTCGGGCTGCAGGCGGCGCAGGCCGAACTTGTCGATCTCCTCCGGGCTCGCCGGGTAGCGCTCGGCGTGCACGGGCTCGAGCCGGCGCACCAGGCGCTGGGCCAGGATGCCGTTGACGGTGGACGTCAGCAGGTAGTCCTCCACGCCCATGTCGAGCAGGCGGGTGATGCCGCCGGCGGCGTTGTTGGTGTGCAGCGTGCTCAGCACCAGGTGGCCGGTGAGCGCGGACTGGATCGCGATGCGCGCGGTTTCCAGGTCGCGCATCTCGCCGATCATGATGATGTCCGGGTCCTGGCGGACGATGCTGCGCAGCGCGTGGGCGAAGTCCAGGCCGATCTGCGGCTTGGCCTGGATCTGGTTGATGCCCTCGATCTGGTATTCGACCGGGTCCTCGACCGTGATGATCTTGACGTCCGGCGTATTGAGCCGGCTCAGCGCGGTGTACAGCGTGGTGGTCTTGCCCGAGCCGGTAGGGCCGGTGACCAGCAGGATGCCGTGCGGCTGCGTGAGCACCTTCTCGAACTGCGGCAGGAACGAATCGGTGAAGCCCAGCCGCTTGAAGTCGAAGACCACCGTTTCGCGGTCCAGCAGGCGCATGACCACCGACTCGCCGTGCGCGGTCGGCACGGTGCTCACGCGCAGGTCCAGCTCCTTGCCCTGCACGCGCACCATGATGCGGCCGTCCTGCGGCAGCCGGCGTTCTGCGATGTTGAGCTTGGCCATGATCTTGATGCGGCTGATCACGGCGGCCGTCAGGTTGGGCGGCGGGCTCTCGCCCTCGGCCAGCACGCCGTCGACGCGGTAGCGCACCTTCAGGCGGTTCTCGAACGGCTCGATGTGGATGTCGGACGCGCGCATCTCGACCGCGCGCTGGATCACCAGGTTGACCAGCCGGATCACCGGGGCCTCGGACGCGAGGTCGCGCAGATGCTCGACGTCGTCCATGTCGCCGGCTTCGCCCTCGGCGGTCTCGACAATCGCGCCCATCGCGCTGCGGCCTTGCCCGTACCAGCGCTCCACCAGCCCGTCGATCTCCGAACGCAGCGCGACCTTGAGCCGCAGCGGCCGCTGGATCGCCAGACGCACCGCGTCGAGTGCGTAGTCGTCGTGCGGGTCGGCCATCAGCAGTTCGACCGCCTGCGCGTCGGACTGGCGCGGGCAGACGTGGAACTGCTTCATGAACTTGACGCTGAGCGCGACGTCCTCGGGCGGCAGGTCCGGCGCGTCCTGCGCGGACACCAGCGGCAGGCCGGTGACCTCGGCGACGGTCTCGGCGTGGTCGCGCTCCGACACGAGCCCGAGCCGCGACAGCAGTGCGAGCAGGCTGCCACCGGTCTCGGCCTGCAGCCGACGCGCGCGACCGAGGTCGGCCTCCTTCAGCCGCCCCTTGTCGACCAGCACCTGGACGATGCGGTCCTCGACGGGATTGCCGTCGATGCCGCCGTCCATGCCGCCCACCGCGTCCGCCGTTGCGCCCACGCCGCCCTCCTAAGCCCGTGACCGCCGGACTTTAGCAGGTCGCGCGCGCGCTCCCGCGGCTGTGCGTGGACGCCTCAGCCCACCTGCACGCGTGCGTTGCGGAACATGCGCAGCCACGGCGAATCGTCGCCCCAGTCGGCCGGGGCCCAGCTGAGGTTGGCGGTGCGCAGGGTGCGCTCGGGGTGCGGCATGAGGATGGTCACGCGGCCGTCGTCGCTAGTCAGGCCGGCGGTGCCGCCCTCCGAACCGTTCGGGTTGGCGGGGTATTGCGCGGCCACGCTGCCGTCGCCGTCGACATAGCGCAGCGACACGCGCGCAGCGGCCTGGTCGGCGGCGCTGTCGAATGCCGCGCGGCCCTCGCCGTGCGAGACCACCACTGGGATGCGCGAACCGGCCATGCCGCGCAGGAAGATCGAGGGCGACTCGACCACCTCCAGCAGGCCCAGCCGCGCCTCGAACTGCTCGCTGCGGTTGCGCAGGAACCGCGGCCAGTGGCCGGCACCCGGGATGATCGGCTTGAGCTGGCTCAGCATCTGGCAGCCGTTGCACACGCCCAGCGCGAAGCTGTCGCCGCGCGAGAAGAACGCCTCGAACGCCTCGCGCAGTGCCGGGCGTTCCAGGATCGACGTCGCCCAGCCGCGGCCCGCGCCGAGCACGTCGCCGTAGCTGAAGCCGCCGCACGCAGCCAGGCCGGCGAAACCGTCCAGCGCGACGCGGCCGGCGATCAGGTCGCTCATGTGCACGTCGAACGCCTCGAAGCCGGCGCGATCGAACGCCGCGGCCATTTCGACCTGGCCGTTGACGCCCTGCTCGCGCAGGATCGCGACCTTCGGCCGCGCGCCCGTGTTGATGAACGGCGCGGCGATGTCCTCGGCAGGGTCGAAGGCCAGCTTCGGCACCAGTCCGGGCGCGTTGAAATCGCGCGCGCTGGCGCGCTCTTCATCGGCGCATTCGGGGTTGTCGCGCAGGCGCTGCATCGCGTGGGTGGTCGCCCACCAGGCGTCGAACAGCTCGTCCCAGCGCCACTCCACCAGCACTTCGCCGTCGTCCAGCACGCGGATGGTAGCGGCCGCATCCGGTCCCTCTACACGGCTCGCGACCGGACGCGCGATGCGCTGTGCGCAGTCGATCAGGCCATGGCGCGCCACCAGGTCCGCGAAGGCCGCGCGGTCCTCGGACGTGACCTGCACGACCGCGCCCAGTTCCTCGTTGAACAGCGTGCGGAACGGATCCTCGCCCCACCCGTCCAGGCTGATGTCCAGCCCCATGCGCGAGCAGAACGCCATTTCGCACAGCGTCGCGAACGCGCCGCCGTCGGAACGGTCGTGGTAGGCGCGCAGCAGGCCGGCTTCGCGCGCGTCACGGATCAGTTCGAAGAAGTCGCGCAGGCGTTGCGGATTGTCGAGGTCAGGGACGCCGCCGTTGCGGTTGCCGTCCTCCGACGGTTGCCCGGCGAAGGCCGGCAGCCCGACGTCGGCGACGGTCGCGTCCGGATGCACCTGCGCGAGCACCGAGCCGCCGAGGCGCTGCTTGCCGCCGCCCAGGCCAATCAGCCACAACTCCGAATCCTCGTCGCGGTCCAGCAACGGCGTCAGCTGCGCGCGCACGTCGACCACCGGCGCGAACGCGCTGACGATCAGCGACACCGGCGACACCGACTTGTGCGCCTGCCCGCCGTCCTGCCACTGCGCCTGCATCGACAGCGAGTCCTTGCCGACCGGGATGCTCAGGTCCAGCTCCGGGCACAGGTCGATGGCCACGGCCTTGACCGCGTCGAACAGCGATGCGTCCTCGCCGTCGTGCCCGGCCGCGGCCATCCAGTTGGCCGACAGCTTGATGCGGTCCAGCGACTCGACCGGCGCGGCGCACAGGTTGGTGATCGCCTCGCCCACGGCCATGCGTGCGGCGGCGGGCGCATCCAGCAGCGCCAGCGGCGTGCGCTCGCCGATGGCCATCGCCTCGCCGGTGAAGCCGTGGAACCCGGTAAAGGTGATGGCGCAGTCGGCCATCGGCAGCTGCCATGGGCCGACCAGCTGGTCGCGCGCGGTCAGGCCGCCGACGCTGCGGTCGCCGATGGTGATGAGGAACTGCTTGGACGCCACCGTCGGGTGCGCCAGCACGCGCAGCGCGGCGTCATGCAGGTCCAGCCCGTCCCAGCGCAGCGCCGGCCACGGCGCGTCGCCCGGACGCTGCGTGTCGCGGTGCATCTTCGGCGGCTTGCCGAACAGCAGGTCCATGGGGAGGTCGATCGGGTGGAGATCCATAGCCCCTCTCCCACCGGGAGAGGGGTTGGGGTGAGGGTTCGGCGAAGTGGCGGCAGTCGAACCACCGGGTACGTTCGAGGCGTCGGGCACGCCATGGGAGCTCTGCTGCTCCGTCGTACCCTCATCCGCCCTTCGGGCCCCTTCTCCCGGAGGAAGAAGGGTCGAAGCAGAGCCGTCGCCATACACCGACTCGACCGTCGCGCCATACCCCACCACCAGCCGTTCCTCGGCGGTGGCGTGGCCGACCACGGCGAACGGGCAGCGCTCGCGTTCGCAGATCGCGGCGAACTCCCCCAGCCGCTCGGTCGGCACGCCGAGCACGTAGCGCTCCTGCGATTCGTTGCACCACAGCTGCATCGGCGACAGCGACGGGTCGTCGCTGGGCACGCGGTCCAGGTCGACCACGCCGCCCAGGCCGGAGTCGTGCAGCAGCTCGGGGATCGCATTCGACAGGCCGCCGGCGCCGACGTCATGCGCGGTGGCGACCGGGTTGTCGGCGCCCAGCGCCACGCAGCGGTCGATGACCTCCTGGCAGCGGCGCTCCATTTCCGGGTTGTCGCGCTGCACGCTGGCGAAATCCAGGTCCTCGGCGCTTTCGCCAGACGCCACCGAACTGGCGGCGCCGCCGCCCAGGCCGATGAGCATCGCCGGCCCGCCCAGCACCACCACCGCGTCGCCGGGCTTCATGCCGAGCTTCTCGACCTGGCCGCGGTCCATCGCGCCCAGGCCGCCGGCGAGCATGATCGGCTTGTCGTAGGCGCGCGCATGCGTGCCTTCGTCCAGCTCGAAGCTGCGGAAATAGCCCGCCAGGTTCGGCCGTCCGAACTCGTTGTTGAACGCGGCCGCGCCGATCGGACCGTCCAGCATGATCTCAAGCGCCGGCGCCATGCGCGGGTTGAGCGCGCGCTCGCCTTCCCACGGCTGCGGCAGCGTGGGGATGCGCAGGTGCGACACCGAGAACCCGCTCAGGCCCATCTTCGGCTTGCCGCCGCGGCCGGTGGCGCCCTCGTCGCGGATCTCGCCGCCGGCGCCGGTGGAAGCCCCGGGGAACGGCGCGATCGCGGTCGGATGGTTGTGGGTCTCGACCTTGATGCAGAACGCGGAATCCACTTCCGCCTCGGCGCGATAGGCGCCGGTGTCCGGGTCGGGCCGGAACCGGCGCCCCGGGTAGCCCGCCACCACGGCCGCGTTGTCGCTGTAGGCCGACAGCGTGTGCTCGGGCGTGCGCTGGTGGGTGTGCTTGATCATCCGGAACAGCGACTGCGATTGCTCGCGCCCGTCGATGGTCCAGGAGGCGTTGAAGATCTTGTGCCGGCAGTGCTCGGAGTTCGCCTGCGCGAACATCATCAGCTCGACATCCGACGGCTGCCGGTCCAGCGCGGCGTAACGCTCGCGCAGGTAGGCGATCTCGTCGTCGGCCAGCGCCAGGCCCAGGCGCGCGTTGGCGGCGTCCAGGTCGGCCAGCGCGATGCGCTCGAGCTGGCCGCGCGGCGGCGTGGCGAACAGCGCGGCGCCGGCATCGGCCGTCTCCAGCAGCGACTGCGTCATCGGGTCGTGCAGCACCTTGCCCACCGCCGCTTGCACGGCGGGGTCGGACGGCCAGCCGGCCAGGTCGTAGCGCAGGCCGCGTTCGACGCGTTTCACCGGCAGGCGCGCGCCATGCAGCAGTTCGGTGGCCTTGCTGGCCCACGGCGACAGCGTGCCCAGGCGCGGCGTCACGAAGCGCGAGACCGCGCCCTCGCTGCGCGCGGCATGCGCCCCACCGGCCTGCAGGATGCGCTGCAGCGCCTCGCTGTCGGGCGTGGCACCGGGCTCGGGCTCGACCCAGTACACGGGCCAGGCGTCAAGCAGTCGCAGGTCGGGATGGAGGGCGGCGAGGCGGGACTGGAGGCGTTCGCGGCGGAACGCGGACAGGGCGGAAGCGCCCTCGAGGACGATCATGTCCGGGGAACCGGGTGTCGACGGGCCGGCTATTGTAGCGGGGCCGCGGGCCGGCTACCCGGCCGGCGGCATGGTCCGGGGTCGGGCCCGAATCAGGGGCCCGTTCCGACGGGCAGGTCAGCCGGCGGGCGTGGCGGCCGCGGCGACCGGCGCCTGCTCGGCCTTGCGCTTGTCCAGTGCCTGGCGCAGTTCGGCCGGCGGCACGTAGCCACCCATCTGGGTGCCGTCCTCGGCCAGGATCATCGGCGTGCCGGTCAGGCCGACGCGGCGGCCGATGTCGTACTGCTGGTTGACCGTCGTGGTGCAGTCGCGCTGCGGGATGCGCTTCTCGTCCTTGGCGTCTGTCATCGCCTTGCGGCGGTCGTCGGCGCACCACACCGACACCATCTTCTTGTAGTCCTCGCTGCCCAGGCCCATGCGCGGGAAGGCGAGGTATTCAATCGCGATGCCCTGCCGGTTGTACTCGGCCATCTCGCTGTGCAGCTTGCGGCAGTAGCCGCACTCCACGTCGGTGAACACGGTGACGGTGTGCACCGGGTTGGGCGGGGCGAACACGATGCGCTCGCTCTGCGGGATCTTCGCCAGCAGGTCGCGGCGCATGCCGGCCAGGGCGGACTCGGTCAGGTTGCGCTTGTCCTGCGCGTCGTACAGCGCACCGCCGCTGCCGGGCAGGAACAGGTAACGCCCGTCGTCGCTGACGTACACCACCTGCCCACCCACGATGGCCTCGCGGAAGCCGGGCATCGGCGACTCGGCGATGCGTTCCACCGGGATGCTCGGATTGAGGCCGCGGATCGCCTCCAGCGCACGCGCTTCGGGCGTGCCGGCGGCCGGCGTCGGCTCGTTGGGCGACGCGGCCACGGCGGCGGCCGGCACACCGTCCTGCGCGGCGGCGGGCGCCTGCGCATCCGGGGCCTGGGCACAGGCCGAAAGGCTGATCGCGCTGAACGCAACAAGGAGCAAACGCTTCATCGGGACATCCTGGAGTGCGGCCGGGCCGCGACGGTGGATCGGCCCGCGATTGTGGCATGCGTAGCCGAGCGCAGCCGGAACGCCGGGTGAGTGGGTACCGGGCGGCGGGCGGCTTTCGTGGGAGCGGCTTCAGCCGCGACCGCGATGATGGACCGTACTCGCTGATCCACTCCCTCTTGTAGGAGCGACGTGAGTCGCGACCAAGACCGTCGTGCGCATGCGAATCGCGACTTGCCTCGCTCCTGCACGAAGGGCCGGATCACGCCGTGAACTGGATCGCGGCTGAAGCCGCTCCTACAGTCGACCAGGGACCCATCAACGCATTCACCCCCGTGGGTGGTGCTGCGCATGCAGCTTCTTGAGCTGCTCGCGCGCCACCAGCGTGTAGATCTGCGTGGTCGACAGCGAGCTGTGGCCCAGCAGCATCTGCAGCGCGCGCAGGTCGGCGCCGTGGTTGAGCAGGTGGGTGGCGAAACTGTGGCGCAGGCCGTGCGGGCTGATGCGCCGCGGGTCGATTCCGGCCGCCGCGGCCTGGCGTTTCACCACGTGCCAGAACTGTTGCCGCGTAGGCGCCTCGCCCGCCGGCGTCAGGAACAGCGGCGCGAGGGTGCGCTTGCCCACCAAGGCCGGGCGCGACTGCGCGAGGTAACGCTCCAGCCAGTGCCGCGCCTCCTCGCCCAGCGGCACCAGGCGCTCGCGCCCGCCCTTGCCGACCACGCGCAACACGCCCTGGCGCAGGTTGACCCCGGTGGCTGGCAGGCCAACCAGCTCGCTGACGCGCAGGCCGCAGGCGTACATCAGCTCCAGCATCGCGCGGTCGCGAAGGCCTTCCGGGCTGGAGTCGTCCGGTGCCGCCAGCAGCGCCTCGATCTCGGTCTCGGCCAGCGCCTTGGGCAGCGAGCGCGGCAGTTTGGGCGGCTGCAGCAACGCGGTCGGGTCGTCTGCGCGCAGGCCCTGCCGCACGGTCCAGCCGAAGAATGTGCGCAGCGCCGACAGCAGGCGCGCATTGCTGCGCGGCGAATACTGCTGCTGCGCGCGCCATGCCAGGTAGTCGAACAGGGCAGCGCGGTCAGCCACGACGAGCCCGCCGCCGCGTGGCGCGAGCCAGCGCGCGGTGCCTTCCAGGTCGCGCCGGTAACTGTCGAGGGTGGGCCGCGCCAATCCGTGCTCGGCCCAGATCGCATCGAGGAAGCGGTTGATGTCGCCACTGTCGGCGTCGGGCAACGGCGGCAGCGCCATCGCCAGTTGCCGGCGTTGCGCGGGCGTGCGGGGGCGCTCGGTCATGGCCATGAGCTTAGCGACTATCCTGTTGCGATGGCTTCCGACGACCCGCTGCGCGCGCCTGCGCCCCGCCCCTCATCGCACATCGGCTGGCGCCTGCTGGCGCTGCTGTACGACCTGTTCCCGGCACTGGCGCTGTGGTTCGTGGTGGGCGCGGTCAGCCTGCAGTTGCATGGCGGCGAGCCGGTGCGCGCCGACACCCTGGCCGGGTGGCTGGAGCTGGTCGCGCTGTGGGCCGTGACCGGCGCGTACGCCATCGCCAGCTGGCGCCGCGGCGGGCAGACGCTCGGCATGCGGCCGTGGCGGCTGAAGGTGGAAGCACGCGATGGCGGCACCGCGTCGTGGCGCGCGCTCTCCATCCGCTATGCGGTCGGCACGGTGTCGCTGTTGCTGGCGGGACTGGGGTTCTGGTGGGCGTGGGTCGACCGTGATCGGCTTACGTGGCACGACCGGGCCAGTGGGACTCGATTGGTGCGGACGGAAAAACCCGCGCGCGGGTAGTCCCCGGGACCTTGCGCGGTACGACCGGGCCAGCGGCACGCGGCGGGTACCTGTGCATCAACCCCGCTTGGCTCCCCACCTCGTGCTGCGACGCAGTGTCAGCCCGAACGCCGCCGGAACAGAAACGCCGACACCGCCAGCATGATCGCCGTCGGCAGCGCATAGGCAACGCGGTAGTCGAACTTGTAGACGCTGGCGAGCTGCACGAACTGCGTCTGCAGCAGCCAGAACCCCAGCGAGAACACGATGCCGATGAACAACCGGCGGCCCATGCCGCCGCTGCGCAGCGTGCCGAACGCGAACGGGATCGCCGCCAGGCACAGCGCCAGCACGTTGACGGGATAGAACCACCGGCCCCAGTAGTGCTCCTGGAACTCGCTGGCATCGAGCTGGTTGCGCTCGCGGTAGGCCGCGGCGGCGCGCAGCTGGGACGCCGACAGGTAGCGTGGCCGGTCGATGTCGGCGCTTAACGCAGTGGCATCGAGCTGTGAATCCCAGCGCTCCTCCTGCACCTCGGTCTGGCTGACCGAGCGCGCATCGAAATAGGTGCGGGTGACGTTGCGCAGCAGCCAGCCGCCCGGCCGGTGCTCGGCGATGCGCGCCAGCGCCAGCGACTCCAGCCGGCCGTCGGGTGCGAACTCGTACAGGCGCACGTCCTGCAGCTCCAGCCAGCGGTCTTCGCCGTCGTCGCGCTCCTCGCCGCCCTGTGCGTTGAGGATGGTGTTGCCCTCGCGCGCCCAGACACCCGAATAGCGCGCCACGATCATGTCGTTGGACCGCGACGACGCCTTGAGCGCATCGGCCTGGCGCTGGCCCCAGGGCCCGAGCGTCTCGCCGTTGACCACCATCAGCGCGGTCACCACCGCGATTGCGCCGACCACCGTCACGCCCAGCCGACGCCGCGAAAGCCCGACCGCGCGCAGCGCGGTGAGCTCGGAGGTGGCCGCCAACTGCCCCAGCGCCATCAGCGCGCTGATCACCGCCGCATACGGAAACAGATAGTGCGCGCGGCGCGGCACCGTGTAGGCCACGTAGGTCAGCGCATCGACCACGCCGTACCGGCCCTGGCCGACATCGCCCAGCTCCGACACCAGCGCCAGCATCGCGTCCAGGCCCAGCAGCACGCCCCACGTGAGCAGTAGCGTGCCCAGCACCGTGCGGCCGACGTACAGGTCGTGGATCTTGGGGAACGGCATCATGAAAGCACCCGCCGCAGGCGACCCATGCGCCCGTCACCGGCGAACTGCCAGATACCCAGGGCCAGCAGCGGCACCACCAGCCACCAGAGCCCGGCCGCCGCCGGCAGGCGCCCTTCCTCCAGCCAGCCGGTGCCCATCAGCATCAGGTTCATGCCGATCAGGTAGGTCAGGAACCCCATGACCATCGGGCCGTAGCGCGCCTGGCGCGGCGTGCTGCGCGCCAGCGGGATCGCCATCAGCGCGAACGCCAGCGCCAGCAGCGGCGGTGCGATGCGACGGTGCAGCTGCGCCTGCGCCTCGGGGCGCTCGTCGCCAAGCAATGCGGGCGTGGAGAGGATCTCGGGGTGGTTGGGGTCGACGTTGCCCTCGCCCACCGGCATCAGGATCTCGTTGCTGGCATAGCGCATCAGCCGCCAGTCCAGTGCACCCGAATCGAGCGGCCCTTCCACCTGGAACCCTTCGTTGAGCACGAGGTAGCGCTGCCCGTCCTCGCCCAGCGCGATCTCGCCGTCGTTGGACGTGGTGACGTCCATTCGGTCGCCGTCCTGCCGGTACACGAACACGCGCTGGAAGCGGCTGCCGTCGTTGGACATGTTGCCGATGAAGACCACCCCGCCGCCGCCGGGGATCTCCGTGAAGCTGCCCGGCTGCAGGCCGGCCACGATCAGGTTGCGGTTGGCCTCGGCGATCATCTCGCGCGAGATGCGCTCGGCCATCGGCCCCAGCCACAGCGAGCACGCCGCGATCACCAGGGCCATCGGGACCGTCAGCAGCATCAGCGGGCGCAGCAGGCGCCGCGGCCCCACGCCGATCGAGGCGATCACCGGCATTTCCGAATCCCGGTACAGGCGGCTCATCGCCAGCATCAGGCCCAGCATCAGGCCCAGCGGCAGGATCAGCGGCAGCCAGTTGAGCAGGACCAGGCCCAGCTGGGCCAGCATCATCCCGGCCGGCACCCGGCCCCGGGCGATATCGCTGAGCACGTCGGTAAAGGCCCCGCCCACGCACACGATCAGCAGCACCACGATCGTGGCGAACGTGGACTGGGCGAATTCGCTCAGCAGGTAGCGATCGAGCTTCGGCATCGGGGGAGGCAGGCAGGGGCTGGAGCGGCGCCGTGGCGGGGCCTGGAGCGCAGCGCACGGTACGGGACGGCGCAGTGTACTGAATGTGCATGAGCGGCCTCTGACCCTGGCGTGGCGCCGGCGCCTGCGCGGCGGCGGCGCGCCCGACGGACACCCCGGGGACCATGCTTTAGACTTGCAGGTTCGCTGGATGCCGGTCCGCGCCGCCCCTCGTGGCCGCGCCGACGACCGCCGTCCCGGCCGGCATGGCCTCGATGCCCAACGCCGGCACTCTTTCGTCTTTCGCTTCCCGGAACCGCTTCATGGCCCTCGAATTCAAGCTGAACTCCTCCGCCCCCGCCGCCTTTGATTGCGACTGCGTGGTCGTCGGCGCCTTCGCCGACGGCGGTCTCACCGAAGCCGCCAAGGCACTGGACGCTGCCAGCAATGGTCGCCTGGCCGCATTGGCCGCCCGCGGCGATGTCAGCGGCAAGTCGGGCAAGACCGCCCTGCTGCACGACGTGCCGGGCGTCACCGCGCCGCGCGTGCTGGTGGTGGGCCTGGGCGAGCAGGCCAAGTTCGGCGTGCCGCAATACCTCAAGGCCGTGGGCGATGCCGCCCGCGCACTGAAGGCCGGCCCTGCCGCGCATGCGCTGCTGACCCTGCCGGCCATTGCCGTGGAAGGCCGCGACAGCGCCTGGGCGATCCGCCAGGCCGCGATCGCCGCCGACCACGCCTGCTACCAGTACACCGCCACGCTGGGCGAGAAGTCGCGCACCAAGGTCGAGCCGGGCCTGCGCACGCTGACCCTGCAGGGCGACGACGAAACCGCGCTGGCCCAGGGCCAGGCCATCGCCGCCGGCGTGCAGTTCGCGCGCGAGCTCGGCCACCTGCCGCCCAACGTCTGCAACCCGTCGTACCTGGCCGCGCAGGCGCAGGAGTTCTGCGGCCGCTTCGACACCACCTCGTGCGAGGTGCTGGACGTGGCCGAGATGGAGAAGCTCGGCATGGGCGCGCTGCTGGCCGTGGGCCGCGGCTCGGCCAACACCCCCAAGCTGATCGCCATGAAGTACACCGGCGCCGGCGATGCCAAGCCGTACGTGCTGGTCGGCAAGGGCATCACCTTCGACACCGGCGGCATCAACCTCAAGGTGCAGGGCGGCATCGAGGAGATGAAGTTCGACATGTGCGGCGCGGCCACCGTGATGGGCACCTTCGTGTCCGCGGTCGGCATGAAGCTGCCGGTCAACCTGGTGGTGGTGGTGCCGGCGGTGGAGAACATGCCCGACGCCGACGCCTACCGCCCCTCCGACGTGCTGACCAGCATGGCCGGCATCACCATCGAGGTCGGCAACACCGACGCCGAGGGCCGGCTGATCCTGTGCGACGCGCTGACCTGGGCCCAGAAGTTCAAGCCCGAGGCACTGGTGGACGTCGCCACGCTGACCGGCGCCTGCATGGTCGCCCTGGGCAAGTACGCCTCGGGCCTGATGACCAAGCACGATGACCTGGCCACCGAGCTGACCAATGCCGGCGAGCATGTGTTCGACCGCGCCTGGCGCCTGCCGCTGTGGGACGAGTACCAGCCGATGCTGGATTCCAGCTACGCCGACGTCTACAACATCGGCGGCCGCTGGGCCGGCGCCATCACCGCCGGCTGCTTCCTGTCGCGCTTCACCGAAGGCCAGCGCTGGGCGCACCTAGACATCGCCGGCTCGGCATCGGATGAAGGCAAGCGCGGCATGGCCACCGGCCGTCCGGTCGGCCTGCTCAGCCAGTGGCTGATCGATCGGGCGGGCAAGTAAGAGACGGTTGGGGAGTGGGGTGCAGGGCCGAGGCCTTTTCTCCTGACGCCCCGCCCCCGATCCCTGCCCCCTACTCCTCGCCTCCAACGCCATGCGCGCCGACTTCTACCTGATCGCCAAACCGCGCTTCCGCGAGCAGCCGTTGCTGCTGGTGTGCGAACTGGCGCGCAAGGCCTGCGACGCGGGCCAGCCGGTGCTGCTGCTGGCGCGCGACGTGGCGCAGGCCGAGCAGCTCGACGACCTGCTGTGGTCGTTCGACCCGGATGCCTTCATCCCGCACCAGATCGCCGGCGAGGATGCGGACGAAGAAGAGGCCGCGGTGCTGATCGCCGCGCCCGAACACGACGCACCGATGCGCCCGCTGGTGATCAACCTGCGCGACGAGCCGGTGGACGGTGCGTTCGAGCGGGTGCTTGAAGTCGTGCCGGCAGACGAATCCGCCCGCGGCCCGTTGCGCGAGCGCTGGAAGCAGTACCAGGCCCGCGGCCTGGACGTTGAAAAGCACGATATGTAGCCCGGGTAAGCGCAGCGCACCC
This sequence comes from Novilysobacter selenitireducens, assembly GCF_020026895.1. Classification (GTDB taxonomy): domain Bacteria; phylum Pseudomonadota; class Gammaproteobacteria; order Xanthomonadales; family Xanthomonadaceae; genus Lysobacter_C; species Lysobacter_C selenitireducens. The sequence goes on along the minus strand of NZ_JAINZW010000001.1, from coordinate 575,631 downwards.
GGGACCCGCGCCCCGGGTGCGCTGCGCTTACCCGGGCTACGGTTTCCGCCCGTCGCGATCCGGGCGACGCATGACTCCAAGACACTGGATCCCCGCCTTCGCGGGGATGACGAGCCAGAGCAATCGAGATGACGACTTCGCTGTCCCCCAGCTACGACCCGACCCAGTTCGAAGCGCGCCTGTACCAGCAATGGGAGGCCAGCGGTGCGTTCAAGCCGCGCGGCGAGGGCGAGCCGTACTCGATCCTGCTGCCGCCGCCCAACGTCACCGGCACCCTGCACATGGGCCACGCGTTCCAGCACACGCTGCAGGACGCACTGGTGCGGTACCACCGCATGCGCGGCTTCGACACGCTGTGGCAGATGGGCACCGACCACGCCGGCATCGCAACCGAAATGGTGGTCTCGCGCAACCTGGCGCTGGAAGGCAAGGGCGAGACCCGCGACTCGCTGGGCCGCGAGGGCTTCATCAACAAGGTCTGGGAGTGGAAGCAACAGTCCGGTGACACCATCGAACGCCAGATGCGCCGGCTCGGCACGTCCGGCGACTGGTCGCGCAGCGTGTTCACCATGGACCCGATGGCCGCCGAGGCGGTGGTCGAGGCGTTCGTGCGCATGCACGAGGACGGGTTGATCTACCGCGGCCAGCGGCTGGTCAACTGGGACCCGGTGCTGAAGACGGCGATCTCCGACCTCGAGGTGGTCAACGAGGAGGAGGACGGCTCGCTGTGGTCGATCGCCTACCCGCTGACCGATGGCAGCGGAACGCTGGTCGTGGCCACGACGCGCCCGGAAACCATGCTCGGCGACACCGCGGTGATGGTGCATCCCGAGGACGAGCGCTACGCGCACCTCATCGGCAAGACCGTCACGTTGCCGTTGACCGGCCGCGAGATCCCGGTCATCGCCGATGCGTACGTGGACCGCGAGTTCGGCACCGGCGTGGTCAAGGTGACGCCGGCGCACGATTTCAACGACTACCAGGTGGGCCAGCGCCATGGCCTGCCACTGATCAACATCTTCACCCCGGAAGCGGCAACCAACGACGCCGTGCCCGAGCGTTTCCGCGGGCTGGACCGCTTCGCCGCGCGCGACGCGGTGGTGGCCGAGCTCGAGGACGCCGGCCTGCTGGTCGAGACCAAGCCGCACAAGCTGCAGGTCCCGCGCGGCGACCGCACCGGCCAGGTGATCGAGCCGTACCTCACCGACCAGTGGTTCGTGAAGATGGACGGGCTGGGCGCACGCGGTCTCGAGCTAGTGGACGGTGCCGATGGAAAGCCGGGCGAGATCCGGCTGGTGCCCGGCAACTGGGTCAACACCTACCGCCACTGGATGGAGAACATCCAGGACTGGTGCATCAGCCGCCAGCTCTGGTGGGGCCACCGCATCCCGGCGTGGTACGACGACGCCGGCCGCATCTATGTCGGCCGCGACGAAGCCGAGGTCCGCGCCAAGCACTCGCTCGGCAGCGATGTCGCGTTGACGCAGGACAGCGACGTGCTGGAGACGTGGTTCTCCTCGGCGCTGTGGCCGTTCTCCACGCAGGGCTGGCCCAACGAAAAGCTGATGGCCGAGCGCGGCTTCGACCGCTTCGTGCCGTCGTCGGTGCTGGTCACCGGCTTCGACATCATCTTCTTCTGGGTCGCGCGGATGATCATGGCGACCGACCACTTCACCGGCCGGGTGCCGTTCAAGGACGTCTACATCACCGGGCTGGTGCGCGACGCGCACGGCCAGAAGATGTCCAAGTCCAAGGGCAACATCCTCGACCCGCTGGACCTGATCGACGGCATCAGCCTGGACGACCTGCTGGCCAAGCGCACCACCGGCCTGATGCAGCCGAAGATGGCCGAGAAGATCGCCAAGGCCACGCGCAAGGAGTTCCCGGACGGCATCCCGGCGTTCGGTGCCGACGCGCTGCGTTTCACCATCGCCGCGCTGGCCGGACACGGGCGCGACATCCGCTTCGACCTCGGGCGTGCGGAGGGCTACAAGAACTTCTGCAACAAGCTGTGGAACGCCACGCGCTTCGTGCTGATGAACACCGAGGGCGCCGTGTTCCAAGGCGTGCCCCAGCCGCGCACCGACGCCGAGCGCTGGATCCTCGCGCGCTTGGACGCCACCGCCGCCGAGGCCGCGAAGCACTTCGCCGACTACCGCTTCGACCTGCTCAGCCAGGCGCTGTACGAGTTTGCGTGGAACGACTTCTGCGACTGGTTCGTCGAGCTGGCCAAACCCGCGCTCAACGGCGATGACGCCGAGGCCGCGGCCAGCACCCGCCACACCCTGCTGCACGTGCTGGAGCGCCTGCTCGCCCTGCTGCACCCGCTGGTGCCGTTCGTGACCGAGGAGCTGTGGCAGCAGGTGGCACCGCGCCTGGGCATCGACGGCGACACCATCATGCTGCGGGCTTACCCGGAGGCCGGCGACATCGACGTGTCCGGCTTCGGCTCGGCAAGCGACGACGTGGAGTGGCTGAAGGCCATGGTCACCGCGCTGCGCCGCATCCGCAGCGAGCTCAACGTGCCGCCGGCGCGCCAAGTCACGCTGCTGCTGGCCGGCGGCGACGCGTCAGACCACGCGCGTACGGACCGCTTCGCCGGCTCGCTGCGCTTCCTCAACAGGCTCGAGCGCATCGAGTGGCTGGACGACGCCGGCACCGCGCCGGCATCGGCAGCCGCGGTGGTCGGCGACCTGCGCCTGCTGGTGCCGCTGGAGGGCCTGGTCGACCTCGACGCCGAGCGCACGCGCCTGGACAAGGAGCTGAAGAAGGTCGAGTCCGAGATCGGCAAGTGCCGCGGCAAGCTGGCCAGCGATACCTTCGTCAGCAACGCCCCGCCGGCGGTGGTGGAGCAGGAGCGCAAGCGCCTGGCCGACTGGACGACGCAACTCGAGGCGTTGGCGGCGCAGCGCGCCAAGCTGGGCTGAGGCTGTGGGCCTGAGACCCGGGTCGCACGGTCTGTGCGATCCCGCGTCCGGTCACGTCACACCAGTTCGATCGCCATCACGATCGCGTCCTCGCGGCCATCGCGCGCGGGGTAGTAGCGCGGCCGGCGCCCGATCTCGTTGAAGCCTTCCTCGTGGTACAGCCCGATGGCGCCGCGGTTGGACGGTCGCACCTCAAGGAATACCCGCTGCACGGCGCGCCCGCGCGCCAGGTGCAGGAACGCGCGCACCAGCTTGCGGCCCAGTCCGCGCCCCTGGGCTTCCGGCGCGACGCACACGTTGAGCACGTGCGCCTCGCCCGCGGCGATGCTCATCAGGAAGTAGCCCAGGATGCGGCCGTCCTCGTGCAGGACCCAGGCCGGGTAATCGGCACGCAGGCAGTCGCGGAAGATGCCCAGCGTCCACGGGAACGGATAGGCACGGATCTCGATCGCATGCACCGCGTCGAGGTCGGATTCACGCATCGGCCGCAACAGCGGCGCGGTGAGCACCGTGTCGCTGGCCAGGGCGCTCATTGCCGGCCCTGCCGGCGGCGTGCCCGCAACCGCACCCACAGCGCGCGCTTGGCCACCGCATCGCCCTGGACCGCAGCGGTATCCACGCCCAGCTCCTGCAGGACGGCCTCGGCGGCGCGGGCGGTGCGCTGCCCGGCGGCGCGCAGCAGTGCGCGGTGCAGGGTGCGCAGGCCGGCCGATGGAGCGGTGACCGGGGATGGGGCCGCCCGCGCCTCTTGCGTCGGAACGATGGGTGGCTGAAGCGGCGGGCGTTTCGCCTCCACGGCTGGGCGAATACCGGCTGGAGCGGGTCCGGCCACCGCAGGGGGTTCGGACCTCAGCGCCGGCGGCGCGTGCATCGGGGCCTCATCGTGCGCCTCATCGGCCAACGACACGCGAGGCGCGCCCGCCATGAACACGGCATGCCCCATGGCACGCAGCCACTCGCACTGCTCGGCGGTCCACGGCAGGCTCATGCGACCGGCTCCGCCGGCTCGCGCCGCGCCTTGCGGACCAGCCAGGCCACCGGCCCGCTGGCCGCATACGTGGCGCAGGCCAGCAGCAGCACCGCCGGCGGGTCGATGGCGACCGCCACCAGCACCACCAGCGCGGCCAGGATCGCCGGGAACGGCACCCGGTCGTGCCGCGCCCCGCCCTTGAAACTGGAGTAGCGCACGCGGCTGACCATCAGCAGCGCGGCCGTCACCGTGACGCCCAGCGCCACGTAGCGCAGGTCTTCCCCCAGGTACCCCAGCGCGTGGCAGAGCCACACGAAGCTGGCGACCAGACCCGCCGCCGCCGGACTGGCCAGCCCGACGAACCAGCGCTTGTCGACCTGCGCCACCTGCGAGTTGAACCGCGCCAGCCGCAGCGCCGCACATGCCGCGTAGAGGAATGCCGCCACCCAGCCGACCTTGCCCGCGGTGGGCCCGTCGGCCGCGGTGAACGACAGCGCCCAGTGGTACATGACCAGCGCCGGGGCCAGGCCGAAGCTGATCAGGTCGGCGAGCGAGTCGTACTGCACGCCGAATTCACTCTGGGTATTGGTCAGGCGCGCCACCCGCCCGTCCACGCCATCAAGGATCGCCGCGACGAACACCGCGATGCAGGCGTCGTCGAACCGGCCCTGCGTGGCGGCGATGATCGCGTAGAAGCCGGCGAACAGGCCGCCGGTGGTGAACAGGTTGGGGAGCAGGTAGATGCCCCGGCCGCGGGGCCGTGGCGTGTGCGATGGGTCCATGTTTTCAAGTGTAGCGCTTGCCTGCAGCCCGCCGCGGTGCTGCAATCGGCGTCCCTGTACTGCCCGCGACCCCGCCTGGAGCTGAGCATGGCCCGTCCCGCCCGCCTTTCCGCTGTCCGCGCCACCCCGCTGCTGGGGGCCGGCCTGCTGGTGGCCCTGGTCGCCGCCCCCGCCCTGGCCGGCGAGGTCTACAAGTGGAAGGACGCCCAGGGCGTGACCCACTACTCCGATGCGCCGCCGGCCGGCAGCAACTATGAGAGCCGCGAAATCCGGCACCGGCCGGGCATGCCGGCCGCGGGCGAGGCCGCGGCCGAAAAGCCGGCCGAGAACAGCCAGTGCACCATCGCCCGATCCAATCTCGAAACGCTCGCCGGCGACGGCCCGGTCGGCGTTGACAGCGATGGCGACGGCACGCCCGACAGCACCATGGATGCGCAGCAACGGGCGGACCAGCGCGCGCTGGCCGAAGCGTCCATCCGCGCCAACTGCGGCGAGAACGCGGCGTCCTGAGCCTTCCGTCGCGCGAGTGGCGGGACAACCGGGAGTCGACGATCCCACGCGCCGGCGGGCGGTGACGCTGGTCGGGCGTGGCAGAATGCGCGGCCCACCCGCCTGAACGCCGCCGATGCGCCTGTCGCAGTTCCACCTCCATACCAGCAAGGAAACCCCCGCCGACGCCGAGGTCATCAGCCACAAGCTGATGCTCAAGGCGGGCATGATCCGCAAGCTTGCCGCCGGCCTGTACACGTGGAGCCCGCTGGGCCTGCGGGTGCTGCGCAAGGTCGAGCGCGTCGTGCGCGAGGAGATGGACGCCGCCGGCGCCATCGAGCTGCTGATGCCGGCGGTGCAGCCGCGCGAGTTGTGGGAGGAGACCGGACGCTGGGAGAAGTTCGGTGGCCAGTTGCTGAAGATCCAGGACCGCAAGGAGGCCTGGTACTGCTTCGGCCCGACCCACGAGGAAGTCATCACCGACTTCGCACGCAACGAGCTGTCCAGCTACAAGCAGCTGCCGGTCACCTGGTACCAGATCCAGACCAAGTTCCGCGACGAGATCCGCCCGCGCTTCGGCGTGATGCGCGCGCGCGAGTTCCTGATGAAGGACGCCTACTCCTTCCACTTGAGCGACGAGGACCTCGATCGCCAGTACCGGGTGATGTACGACGCCTACGGCCGCATCTTCACGCGGCTGGGGCTCGGGTTCCGCGCGGTGTTCGCCGATACCGGCGCGATCGGCGGCTCGGCCTCCCACGAGTTCCACGTACTGGCCGACTCGGGTGAGGACGCGATCGCGTTCTGCGAGGGCTCGAACTACGCCGCCAATGTCGAGCTGGCCGAAGCGCTGGCACCGGGCGAACGCCCGGCCGCCACCGAAGCCATGCGCACGGTCGACACGCCCACGCAGAAGACCTGCGAGGACGTCGCCGCGCTGATGGGCGTCGACCTGGCGCGCACGGTGAAGTCCATCGCCCTGATGGGCCAGCACGAACCGGGCGCGCCGCAGTTCGTGCTGGCGCTGGTGCGCGGCGACCACGCCGTCAACGAAATCAAGCTTTCCAAGGTTCCGGGTCTGGCCGACTACCGTCTGGCGACCGAAACCGAGATCGCAGGCCACCTCGGCAGCCAGCCCGGCTTCCTGGGCCCGGTCAATCCGAAGCGTCCCATCCGCGTGGTGGCCGACCGCAGCGTGGCCGCGATGGGCGACTTCGTGATCGGCGCCAACGTGCCCGGCCAGCACCTGGCCGGCGTGAACTGGGGCCGTGACCTGCCCGAGCCGGACGTCGTGGCCGATATCCGCAACGTCGTGGCCGGGGATGCCTCGCCCGATGGCGGCGGCACGCTGGGCATCGCGCGGGGCATCGAGGTCGGGCACGTGTTCCAGCTGGGCCGCAAGTACGCCGAGGCGATGAAGTGCACGGTGCTGGACGAGACCGGCAAGGCCGCCGTGCCGGCCATGGGCTGCTACGGCATCGGCGTCTCACGCATCGTCGCGGCGGCCATCGAGCAGAACCACGACGACGCCGGCATCCGCTGGCCGTCGGCGATGGCCCCCTGGCAGGCCGTGGTCTGCGTGATCAACCCGAAGAACGATCCCGCCGTGACCGAGGCCGCCGAGGCGCTGTACCGCGACCTGAATGCGGCCGGCGTCGAAACCGCCCTGGATGACCGCGGCCTGCGGCCGGGGGCGATGTTTGCCGATATCGAGCTGATCGGCATCCCGCACCGGGTGGTGGTGTCGGGACGCGGGCTGGAGGCCGGCACGTTCGAATATCGCCGCCGCGATGCTGCCGAATCCGAAAACCTCGACCGGACCGCCCTCTTCGGACGTATTGACGCCCGGCTCGCCGGTTGATGGCCGATGCCGGGATTTAGTCCCGGCACCACCCTGGGATTATCGCGGCCGCGCCGGCGATAAAACCATGCCATTACGCCCATGCATTTACGCCGGGCGTAGCGGAGCCGTATGATGGCGCCCGGCACCAGGGACGGTTTTTTCCTCCCGCACCCCCTATCCGGAGATATTCATGTCGATCGACGTCAATTCGCTGTCGGCCAAGGAACTCGAGTCCCTGATCAGCAAGGCCAAGAAGCGCAAGACCACCCTGGCCAAGCGCAAGCCGGTGTCCGTCGTGAAGAAGAAGCTGGCCGCGCAGGCCAAGGCCGAGGGCTACACCTTGGCCGAGCTGTTCGGCAGCGGCACCTCCACCCCGCGCGCGCCGGCGGCGGCCGGCAAGGCCAAGAAGGCCCGCAAGCCGCTGGGCAAGGTGGCGCCGAAGTACCGCAACCCGGCCAACCCGTCGGAAACCTGGACCGGGCGTGGCAAGCAGCCGCGCTGGCTGGCGGCCTACACCAGCGCCGGGCGCACGGTGGACGAGTTCGCAATTAAGTAAACCGCCTGCTGCGGTCAGGAAGAGAAAACGCCGGCCCAGCGCCGGCGTTTTCCATTTTTCTGGCCCGCATCTCCCCCACGGGACGGAGTTAGAGATTCCGGCGCGCCGGAAGCAACAGGTTGCCGAACAGCAGGCCCGCCACCAGCGCCAGCAGGATATTCACGACCGCCAGCATCGCCTCCTGCCCCGCATTCACGTCCTGCTGCTGGATCAGGGTCAGCAGGCCGCGCAGGCTGGTGCTGCCGGGGACCAGCATGATGATGCCGGGCACGCGGATGATCGCGCCGGGCCGCATCCACCAGCGCGCATAGGCGTTGCCCGCGACGGTGATGGCGAGCGCCGCGAGGAATACCCCGGCGGGACTGCCGAACGCGATGCCCGCGTACCTTGAAATCAGGTAGCCCCCCGCGGCCGCGGCCATCACCTTCGGATAATCCCGTCGGTCGCCACGGAACAGCACCGCGAACGCGAACGCCGCCACCACCAGCGCGCCCCATTCCACCCAGTCGGGCTGCGGCCGCAGCGCGCGCACCGCAGGCTCCAAACCCACCAGCGATGCCACGTACAGCGCGATCACGGTGCCGACGGTCAGTTTCATCACCGTCGTCACCGCACCGGCAAACCGCGCAGTGCCCGACACCAGGTGCTGGCTGGTCAGCTCGCTCATCGCATTGGTGAGTGCCAGTCCGGGCAGCAGCACGATCAGCGAGGCGATGATCACGGTGTTCTGGTTGAGTGGCGCCACGAAACTGGCCACCAGCACGGTCACGGCCGCCGCGACCACGCCGGCAATCGCGTCCACGCCTTCCTTCAGCCGCGGCCGCGAGTCCGCAAGCAGCACCAGCAGGCCGATGAGCAGGCCGTTGACCGCGGCCACCCCGATGTCGAGCCACGGCAAGCGCAGCAGGCCCGCGACGCCCGACGCCGCCAGCACGAAGCCCAGCACCTGCAGCGACCGCGCGGTCCTGGTCGGCGGCCGGTCCAGTGCCTGCATCGCCGAGTGCGCTTCGGCCAGGTTGAGCTCACCCGCCAGCACCGCCTCGGCGATGCGGTCGGTCTCGCCCAGCCGGTGCAGGTCGTTCTCGCCGGGCGGCAGGCGGATCACGCGGGTGGTGTCGCTCTCGCCGGGCGGACGCTGCGGGTCGCTGAAGGTCAGGATCATCCCGGTGGGATTGGACCAGGGTTCGCACTCGAGCTTGAGCTTGTGCGCCACGGAAGTGATTGCCGCCTCGAGGCGCTGCGACGTCGTGCCGTAGGCGTGCAGCCGCTCGGCCAGCTCGATCACGAAATGGATGCGCGCGGCGTAGGTCGCGTTGCTCAGGGGGGCGGGCGTCATGCGCGGAAGCATGGCACGACGATGTGGCCGGTTGTCATGCGGCAGTCGCTCGAATCACAAGGACCGCCTGCAACGCCCCTCACGCCCCGCACGCGCCCCTGTGTATCCTCGCCCGGACCCATGACCGCACCCCCCGCGCACACCCCGACCGCCAGCCACGAGGGCGACACGCCGGACGCCGCGCGCCTGTCCGGCCGCTGGACGTTGCGCCATGCCACCGCGATCAGCCAGGCACTGACCAACCTGCCCGAATCGGTGCGCGCCCTGGACGTCCGTGGCGTCGACCGGATCGACTCGCTCGGCGTGCTGCAGCTGATCCGGTTCGCACGCCGCCGCGAGCTGCCGTTCGAGGGCTTCACGTTCGATGAGCGCCACCGCGCGCTGGTGGCCGCCATCGAGGATGTCGCCGATGACCGCCCCAAGCGCAAGCGCGAGTACGGCGTGGCCGCCGCGCTGGCCCGCCTGGGCTTTGCCGTCACGGACAACTGGAAGGAAGTGCTGGCGCTGGTCGCCTTCTTCGGAGAAGTGCTTCTCAAGCTGCTGCGCATGGTGCGCGATCCGCGTCGCTTCCGCGCCACCGCCACCGTCCACCACATGGAGCAGGTCGGCCTGGACGCGGTGCCGCTGGTGGCGCTGCTGTGCTACCTCGTCGGCGCGGTCATCGCCTTCCTGGGCTCGACCATCCTCAAGGATTTCGGCGCCGTCATCTTCGTGGTCGAACTGGTCAGCATCGCGTTCCTGCGCGAGTTCGGCGTGCTGCTGACCGCGATCCTGCTCGCCGGCCGCACCGCCAGCGCCTTTACCGCGCAGATCGGCGCGATGGTCAGCCGCGAGGAGGTCGACGCGATCCGCACCCTGGGCCTGGACCCGATCGACCTGTTGGTGATCCCGCGCGTGCTGGCGCTGCTGGTGATGCTGCCGCTGCTGACGTTCGTGGCGATGATCGCCGGCCTGCTCGGCGGCCTGACGGTGGGCGCCTACGGCCTGGACATTCCGCCGGAGGCCTACCTGGCCCGGATGCAGGACACGATGGAGCTGCGCCACTTCCTGGTCGGCCTGGTCAAGGCGCCCGTGTTCGCGATGGTGATCGCGCTGATCGGCTGCCTGGAGGGCCTGCAGGTCGAGGGCACCGCGCAGTCCGTGGGCGAGCGCACCACCTCCAGCGTGGTGCAGGCGATCTCGCTGGTGATAATCATCGACGCGTTCGCGGCGATCTGGTTCATGGAGATGGGCTGGTGAGCGACGCCGCCGACCGCGCGCGCATCGCCGGGGCGCACCCGTCGCAGGAACCCATCGTCCGCGTGCGCGGGCTGGTGAACCGCTTCGGCGAGCAGGTGGTGCACGACGGGCTGGACCTGGACGTGATGCCCGGGGAGATCCTCGGCGTGGTCGGCGGATCGGGTACCGGCAAATCGGTGCTGATGCGCTCGATCCTGGGCCTGCGCGTCCCCAACGAGGGCGAGATCGAAGTGCGCGGCATCGATGCGCGCAGCGACGACCCGGAACTGCGCCGGCAGATTGAGCGCAGCACCGGCGTGCTGTTCCAGGATGGCGCGCTGTTTTCCTCGCTGACCGTGGGCGAGAACGTCCAGGTGCCGCTCAAGGAGCACCACCCCGAGCTGCCCGATTCGCTGCGCTACGAGCTGGCCCTGTTGAAGGTGAAGCTGGCCGGACTGCCGGCGGACGCGCTCGACAAGCTGCCCTCGCAACTTTCGGGCGGCATGCGCAAGCGCGCGGGCCTGGCGCGCGCGCTTGCGCTCGATCCCCCGCTGCTGTTCCTGGACGAACCCACGGCCGGGCTGGACCCGATCGGCGCGGCCGCGTTCGACCGCCTGATCCGAACGCTGCAGGAAGCGCTGGGCCTGACCGTGTTCCTCATCACACACGACCTCGACACCCTTTACGCTATCTGCGATCGCATCGCGGTGATCGCCGACCGAAAGGTGATCGCATGCGCCCCACGCGAGGAGATCGAACAGGTCGACCACCCGTGGGTGCAGGACTATTTCCACGGACCGCGCGCGCGCGCGGCACAACGGGCCCACGCGGCCCAGGGCGGTTGAGATGGAAACACGCGCCAACTACGTGCTGATCGGCGCTTTCACGATCATCGTGTCGCTGTTCCTGCTGCTGTTCGCGCTGTGGGCGGCCAAGTACTCGTCCGAGAAGAGCTGGCGGGAATACGACGTGATCTTCAACGAACCGGTCACCGGCCTGTCGGAGGGCAGCAACGTCCAGTACAACGGCATCTCTGTCGGCACGGTCGATGCGCTGAGCCTGGCGCCGGACGACCCGCGCCAGGTGATCGCACGTCTGCGCCTGCAGGCCGACGCGCCGGTCAAGGCCGATACGCGCGCCAAGATGTCGATGACCGGCATCACCGGCAGCCCGATCATCCAGCTCACCGGCGGCACGCCCGGCAGCCCGGCGCTCGCCGACGTCGACGACCGGGACATCCCGGTGATCCTGACCGAGCCGTCCGCGCTGCAGAACATCGCCGACACCGCCAACCGCCTGGTCGCCCGGCTCGACCAGGTGCTGAGCGAGGAGAACGTCGAGCGCGTCGCCAACACGCTGGAGAACATCGAGACGATGACCGGCACCGTGGCCGAGCAGCGCGAGGAACTGCGCGCGATGATCGTCAACGCGCGCCAGGCCAGCGAACAGCTCAACGCCACCCTGGCCACCACCAACCAGGCGGTGCAGGACATCGACCGCGAGCTGGTCGACAAGCTGCCCGCGCTGGTTTCCAAGCTCGACAACACCTTGGCCAACCTCGACCGCACCGCGCTCAGCGCCAACGGCATCCTCAACGAGAACCGCGCCGCCATCAGCAGCTTCGCCAACGATGGCCTGGCCCAGCTCGGCCCGACGCTGGGCGAGCTGCGCGGGCTGGTCCGCGACCTGCGCCGCATCAGCGACCGCCTCGACAACAACCCCGCCGGCTACCTGCTCGGCCGCGACGCGCCCAAGGAGTTCGAACCCGAATGAGCGCCCTGCCCCCTTCCTTTCGTGCGCCTGTGCGCGCCCTCGCCGCCTTCGCACTCCTGACGGTGCTGACCGCCTGCGGCCTGCTCGGCGGCGGCAAGCGCGACCGGATCACCATCTATTCGCCCGACCCGCGCGTGCAGGCCGACCCGTCGTGGCCGACGGTGGATTGGCAGCTGTCGCTCACCAGCCCGGAGGCGGCGCGGATGATCGACAGCCTGCGCATTGCCGTGCGCCCCAGCCCCGCGGAACTGCAGGTCTACAAGGGCGCGAACTGGGCCAAGCGCCCGACCGACATGCTGCAGGACACGCTGCTTCGCGCACTGGAAGACTCCGGCAAGATCCCGGCCGTGGCCCGCCAGGGCAGCGGCATCAGTGCCGACTACAAACTGGTGCTGGACCTGCGCCGCTTCGAAGCCGATTACCCGCAGCCCGGTGGACTGCCGGCCGCGACGATCGAAGTCAACGCCAAGCTGCTGCACGCGCAGGACCAGAAGGTGGTCGCAGCGCGGACGTTCCTGGAGGCCGAGCCCGCATCGAGCACGGCAATCCCCGACGTCGTGGCCGCATTCGACCGGGGGCTGTCCACGCTGGGCGGCGACATGGCGGGGTGGATCCTGACCACCGGACAGCAGCACGAGGCCGGGGCGCACTAGAGCGGCTGGGGCCAGGGGGCTAGGGGCCAGGGGCCAGGGGCTGGCGAAAGCCTGCCTCATTGCCCCGAAGATTTGCGGGTCGTCCTGGTGGCTTCAGTGCATCGCCAAGTTCGAGTAACCGTGCCCGCTAGGCCCTAGCCTCCAGTCCCTAGCCCCTTAACAAGCCGGAACGTGAGGTTGATGCGCTCGCCGACCGGACGCGCGGTGCGCGGCAGCGCGTGGCGGTAATGCTGCTGGGAGCCTTCGCCCATCACCAGCAGGCTGCCCGATACCAGTTCCAACGTGGCCTTGGTGGCGGGGCGGTCGACGTGCTTCAGCACGAACCGCCGCGTCGCCCCCAGGCTGACCGACGCGATCACGGGTGCCGGTCCGAGGTCGCGCTCGTCGTCGCGATGCCAGCCCATGCAGTCGCGCCCATCGCGGTAACGGTTGGCCAGCACGCTGTTGAACGGGACACCAAGCTCGCGTGCGAGCCGGTCGCGCACGGGCACCAGCATCGGCGGCCACGGATGGGGTGCGTGGCGCGTGCCCGAGTAGCGGTACTGCGCGCCCGGGTCGCCGATCCAGCAGCTCAAGCGTGGCGCGTCGTGCTCGCGCCCGAACAGGCGGACGCGGTGGTTGGCCCACGGGACCGCATCGATCAACTCGCGCAGCAGCGCATCGGCCTCGCCAGAGGCCAGCCACTGAGCGTCAAGGGCGACCGCGGCGTCCGGCAGCGGGATCGTTTCAAGGGCCATGCACCACGCTAGCACGGTGGATTTGCGACAATCCCGGCCCTTCCCGCGAGCCGCGACACGGAGCAGCCAGCATGAGCGAGACGACCCCCGACACCGAACGCGACGTCATGGAGTACGACGTCGTCACCGTCGGCGCCGGCCCGGCCGGGCTCTCGTTCGCCATCCGCCTCAAGCAGCTCAACCCGGAGATCTCGGTCTGCGTGATCGAGAAGTCATCCACCATCGGCGCGCACATCCTGTCCGGCGCGGTGATCGAAACCGGCCCGCTCGACGCGTTGCTGCCGAACTGGCGCGACAACCCGCCGCCGATCTGCGTGCCCGCGACCGAAGACGAGTTCTGGCTGCTGAGCAAGGACGGTGGCCGCAAGCTGCCGGTGCCGCCCGGCATGCACAACGACGGCAATGTGATCGTCAGCCTGGGCGCGATGTGCGCGTGGCTGGCGCCGCAGGCCGAGGCGCTGGGCGTGGAGATCTACCCCGGCTTCGCGGCCGCCGAAACCTTGCATGACGACGCTGGTGCGGTGGTCGGCGTGCGTATCGGCGACATGGGCGTGGCGCGCGACGGCTCGCACAAGCCGGGCTACACCGCCGGCATCGATATCCGCGCCAAGGTCACCGTGCTCGCCGAAGGCGCACGCGGCCACCTGACCAAGCGGCTGGTGAAGAAATTCAAACTCGATGCCGATAGCGACCCTCAGGGGTATTCGATCGGCATCAAGGAACTCTGGCAGGTGCCGGAAGGGCGCACATCGCCCGGCAAGATCGTGCACAGCTTCGGTTGGCCGGCCGACACCGCGACCTACGGCGGCAGCTTCCTGTACCACCTGGACAACAACCGCATCGCGCTGGGCTTCGTCAGCGGCCTGGACTACAAGGACCCGAACTACCGGCCGTGGGAGGCCTTCCAGCAGTGGAAGAACCACCCGATGGTCAAGCCGCTGCTGGACGGCGGCACGATCGAATCCGCCGGCGCGCGCGCCATCGTCACCGGCGGCTGGCAGTCATTGCCGAAGGTCGAAATGCCGGGCGCGCTGCTGATCGGCGACACCGCCGGCCTGCTCAACGTGCCCAAGGTCAAGGGCACCCACCAGGCGATCCGCAGCGGCATGCTGGCGGCCGAGCACCTCGCCGCTGGCGCACTCTCGCCCGATGGTTTTGACGCCAAGCTGCGCGATTCCGACGCGATGGCCGAGCTACGCAAGGTCCGCAACATCAAGCCCGGCTTCAAGCGCGGGCTGTGGTTCGGATTGCTCAACGCCGCATGGGAAACCGTCACCGGCGGCCGCTCGCCGTGGACGCTGAAGAATTCGCCGGACTGGTCGTCGCTGGAGAAGCTGGAGGAGTACGACTCACCCGACCGGGGCTGGGGCGAGCGCGAGCTGCCCCCGCGCGATCGACTGGCCGGCGTCTACTTCGCCGCCACCGAGCACGACGAGGACCAGCCGGTCCACCTTCGCGTGCTCGACCCCAGCATCTGCGTCACCCGCTGCACGCAGGAGTACGGCAATCCCTGCACCCGCTTCTGCCCCGCGGCCGTCTACGAGATCGTCGACGACCCCGATGGCCCCGCCGGCACCGGCACCGGCAAGCGCCTGCAGATCAACGCCGCCAACTGCGTCCACTGCAAGACCTGCGACATCAAGGACCCGTACGAAATCATCGACTGGGTGACGCCGGAGGGCGGGTCGGGGCCGAATTACCGGAACCTGTAAGCCCTGTCTATTACAGATCCGGGTCCAAGACCTGCCAATTGAAGTTGTAGCTCGTGATCCATGCGCCTCCGAAGGTCCGGCCGTTACCGATCCATATACGGAGCCGACTCGCTCCGTCGACGCGCCACAGGATGTCGAGCTTGCCGTCACCGTTGTAGTCGCCCGTCGACACGATCTCGTAGGGCGAGGACAGTGTCGTGCCGCCTACATCGAGGCGCTGAGCACCGTCCATCAGCCAATATCTGAAATTCTTATCGATATCGCCTTTGTAACGCCAGAGGATGTCGTCCTTGCCGTCGCCATTGATGTCACCGGCGCCCTCTACCGTCCAGTTCTGGTTATAGCTCTCCACCCAATGACCGGCGAAGCCGAGGCCATTACCCAACCACATCCTGACCCTGCCAGCACCCGGCGCGCGCCACAGGATGTCCAGCAGCCCATCACCATTGAAGTCGCCGGTCGCGGCCACCGCGTATGTAGAACTCAGTGTCGTAGACCCCACTCGGTCGCGACGCGCGCCATCCATGATCCAGTAGCGGAAGTTGCCGGTGATATCGCCCTTGTAGCGCCACAGAAGGTCGGACTTGCCGTCCCCATCGATGTCGCCGGCACCCACGACGTCCCAATTCCCGTTGTAAGACGGCACCCAGTAGCCATCAAATCGCCCATCACCTTTTCCGAGCCACAGCCTGAGATCGGCCACCTCCGGATGACGCCAAACGACGTCGCCAATGCCGTCCCCGTTGAAGTCCCCTGTGGCCACCACGCGATAGCCTGAAGACAGGGTTGTTTGCCAGACGTCCGAGCGATCGCTGCCGCCCATCGTCCATATCCGGAAATTTCCGACGATGTCGCCGCCGTATCGCCAGAGAATGTCGGACTTGCCGTCGCCATCCATATCGTGCTTGACGAAGGCGGTTGTGTCTTCGGCCACCGACTGCCGGAACTGCGCGATCACTGGTGTCGCTTGCCTCAGCGACCGGGCGTTGTCGGCCTGGTTGGCCACTCCACAAGCGCGCCCGCCGCACAGAGACACTGAAGGGTTTGAGAACACGCGATATGCCGTTTGACCGGTGTCACCGTAGGCCATGACGGTGTAGAAATCGCCTGCCGCCTCACTGGTCTTGTATCCAAACGAGTAGTCATACGCGCCATAGCTATCGCCGGCGGTCTCCTCGTCGTGCTGCGAACCCATGTTGTGACCGACTTCATGTGCGAACGTTTCCTCACGGCAGAAGTACGTCTTGCCGTCGGCACCCTGATCCTGACCGTCGCTGACCACCGAGTAGCCGAAAAACTCGTCGCTCTGGCTGATGCCCGACTGGCCTCCCCCGATCAGCCACGCGATGCCACAGCCATCGTTCTCAGGGTCCTTGAACTGACGGACAAGTACGACGAGGTCCGCACCGTATTGATCCCGAGCGGCGCGTAGCGCAGTGAAGGCGGGCGCCGGCGTGGTTTGGGTCGAGGGGGCCTTGAAACCCGTCAGCTCCTCAAGCGCGGTCCCGTTGTCCGTCGCATCCGCGTAGGTGACCTGCATGGAGTGGACGAGGCGCAACCGGGCGTCCACCTGGCTGTTGGCATAGGCCTGGTTGGTGATGTCCACGAGGTTGTGGACGCGGGTCGCGGCGGCGGAGGTGCCGCCGCGTGCTGACGCGAAGCCGTTGGTGTAGCCCACCAGCACGTCGACCGTGGTGGCCGCACTCGCAGTGACCGCCTGGGGCTGCGCGCCGGCCATCGCCATGCCGGACGACGCCCCGGATGCGGAGGTCAGCTTGGGCGGCACGAGATAGTCGGGGCCGTCGGGGTGGGTTGCGCTGTTGCGGATATCCGCCAGCTGGCGCGGATCAGCCGAAACCACCCAGCCCGCGCCGTCGGCCATCGTCAAGCGCAGGGGTGGCAGGTCGTTGCCCTGCGGCACGGAGCCGAACACGGCCTCGGGTCCGAAGGTGATCACGGCATCCTGGCCCGGGGCATCCGGGTTGCGACCGACCCAGCTCCAGTTGCCGTCCGGGTGCTCGACGTGGCGCGCGTAGTCCAGCGCGATCGGCGTGCCGTCGGGCGCAGTGATGCGCATCCGGCCGCTCACCACGGCGGCCATCGCGTGTTCTTCGCTCAGGCGTGTGGCGTGCCAGGTGTAGGCGCCGGTGCGTCGGACCACCGGCTCGGCGGGGTATTGCAGCAGGTCGCCGCGATCAGGCGCGCTGGCAAACCCGATGGGCCGCACGCCGTTGACTGGTGAAATGGATGCCGCGTCCGGCGCGGTGGCCGCAGCCTGCTGTTGGCCGTCATCAGCCAGTCCCAGGCCGGCAGACCAGTCATTCGAGCAGCCGGCCAGAACGGCCGCTGCCAGCACCCATGCAAATCTGGTGTTCATCGGCAAACCCTATGGTGAAAGCGAGTGCCGGCGATGCCGGCCGAGGGCCATCCCCTGACCCTCGAGCCCGGAGTCTACGCGGCCTTCACACAACGACACCAAGTACGCCGTCCCGAACCGGAGATATTCACCCGTTCAGGTTGCTGCTGGTTCAGAACAAACTGAACGAGTCAGCTGAACGGGCAGCCCGTCTTCGCCTTGAGTTCGTCCGCATCAACGCCGGGCGCCGTCTCGACCAGCACCAGCCCGTTGTCCGTGACGTCGAATACCGCCAGGTCGGTGATGATCCGGTCCACCACGCCCACGCCGGTCAGCGGCAGCGTGCATTCGGGCAGGATCTTGTGGCTGCCGTCCTTCGCGGTGTGCTCCATCAGCACGACCACGCGCTTGACGCCGGCCACCAGGTCCATCGCGCCGCCCATGCCCTTGACCATCTTGCCCGGCACCATCCAGTTGGCGAGGTCGCCCTGGTCGGTCACCTGCATCGCGCCAAGGATCGCCAGGTCGATGTGGCCGCCGCGGATCATCGCGAACGAGTCATGGCTGCCGAAGTAGCTGGCGCCCTTGCGCGCGGTCACCGTCTGCTTGCCGGCGTTGATCAGGTCGGCGTCGACCTCGTCCTCGGTCGGGAACGGGCCGATGCCGAGCAGGCCGTTCTCACTCTGCAGCCAGACGTCCACGCCGTCGGGGATGTGGTTGGCCACCAGCGTCGGCAGGCCGATGCCGAGGTTCACGTAGGCGCCGTCGGTCAGCTCGCGCGCGGCGCGTTGCGCCATCTCGTCACGGGTCCAGGCCATTACTTCGCTCCTCGCACGGTGCGCTGCTCGATGCGCTTCTCGGGGGTCGGGTTGTGCACGATGCGGTCGACGTAGATGCCGGGCAGGTGCACGTGGTCGGGATCGATATCGCCGACCTCCACCACTTCCTCGACTTCCGCCACGCACACCTTGCCGGCCATCGCGCAGGCCGGGTTGAAGTTGCGCGCGGTCTTGCGGAACACCAGGTTGCCGGCCCTGTCGGCCTTCCACGCCTTGACCAGTGACACGTCGGCAGTCAGCGCCGTCTCCAGCACGTAGTGCTTGCCGTCGAACTCGCGCGTTTCCTTGCCCTCGGCCACCACCGTGCCGTAGCCGGTGGCGGTGAAAAACGCCGGGATGCCCGCGCCGCCGGCGCGAAGGCGCTCGGCCAGCGTGCCCTGCGGGTTGAACTCGAGCTCCAGCTCACCGGCCAGGAACTGCCGCTCGAACTCCTTGTTCTCGCCCACGTAGGACGAAATCATCTTGCGGATCTGCCGGGTTTCCAGCAGCAGGCCGAGGCCGAAGCCGTCCACGCCGGCGTTGTTGGAGATCGCGGTCAGGCCCTTGGCGCCGGAATCGCGCAACGCAGCGATCAGCGCCTCGGGGATGCCGCACAGACCGAAGCCGCCGACGGCCAGCGTCTGGTTGTCGGCCACCAGCCCGTCCAGCGCCGCGGCGGCGCTCGGGTAGACCTTGTTGCGGGGATCGCGCGAAGCCGGCGCGGCGGTGGCCTGGGCCATCGGACAACTCCATTGCGGGATGGGTGGCAAGTCTACCGCCAGTGGTGGACCCGACCGAACCGTACGTTCGGCCGATGCCGGTGCGGCCGGCCGTCAGGACCGCCCGTACACGTCCTCGAGCCGGACGATGTCGTCTTCGCCCAGGTAACTGCCCGACTGCACCTCGATCAGCTCGACCGGCTCGGTGCCGCGGTTGCGCAGGCGGTGGACCGCGCCCAGCGGGATATAGGTGCTCTGGTTCTCGTGCACGTCGAAGACGCGGTCGTCGCAGGTGACTTCCGCGACGCCTGACACGACGATCCAGTGCTCGGCGCGGTGCGCGTGCTTCTGCAGGCTGAGCGCGGCGCCGGGCTTGACCACGATGCGCTTGACCTGGAAGCGCGGCCCCACGCCGATGGAGTCGTAGCTGCCCCACGGCCGGTACACCTTGCGGTGCGACAGGTGCTCGGTGCGGCCCGCGGCATTCAGGGCATCGACCACGGCCTTGACGTCCTGCACCCGGTCCTTGCGTGCCACCAGCGTGGCATCGGGCGTGTCGACGATGACAAGATCCTCGACACCGATGGTCGCGACCAGGCGGCGCTCACTCGCCCGTACAAGGCTGTCCTTGGTGTCGACCGAGATCACGTCGCCCTCGTGGCGATTGCCGTTGGCATCGCGCTCGGCCACCGACCACAGCGACGACCACGACCCGATGTCGCTCCAGCCGCAGCTCACCGGCACCACGGCGGCGCGGTCGGTCTTCTCCATGACCGCGTAATCGATGGAGTCGCTCGGGCTGGCCTTGAAGGCGGCCTCGTCGACACGGGTGAAGTCGAGGTCGGAGGATGCGCGTGCATAGGCCTCGCGGGCCGCGGCAAGGATGCCGGGCGCGTGGCGGCCGAGTTCCTCCAGGTAGCGGGCCGCGGAAAACAGGAACATGCCCGAGTTCCAGGCGTAGCCGCCTTCGGCCAGATAGCCTTCGGCCGTGGCCAGATCGGGCTTCTCGACGAAGCGGTCGATGCGGTAACCGGCCTCACCCAGCGCTGCGCCGCGGCGGATATAGCCGTAGCCGGTCTCCGGATAGTCCGGCTCGATGCCGAATGCCACCAGCCATCCCTCGTGCGCCAACACCTTCGCCTTGGCGACCGCGTCGCGGAACGCGGCCTCGTCCTCGATCAGGTGGTCGGCCGGCATCACCAGCAGGGTCGCGTCCGCGTCCCGTGCGACAGCGTGCAGCGCCGCCAGCGCGATCGCCGGCGCCGTGTTGCGCGGGGCGGGTTCGAGCAGGATGCCGCCACTGTCCACACTGATCGCCTGCAGTTGCTCGCCGACCATGAACCGGTGGTCGTCGCTGCACACCGTGATCGGCGCCTGCGCATCGGGCAGCGCCGCCGCCCGCAACACGGTTTCCTGGTAGAGCGAACGCTCGCCAACCAGCGCGAGGAACTGCTTGGGCTGGTTCTTGCGCGACAGCGGCCACAGGCGGGTTCCGCTGCCGCCACTGAGTACGACCGGATGCAGCATGGGGCACCTCCGTGGGGGCCGACAGCATAGCCGAGGGCCGCGCGACGACTGCGCCGGAAGGCCCGCTCGGCTAGAATGGCCGGCCGCCGGCCCCGGGCCGGGCTCCCGCATTACTCAAGGAACCCCCGCACGATGAAGATCCTCGTCGGCTACAAGCGCGTGGTGGACTACAACGTCCGCATCCAGGTCAAGCCGGACGGCTCCGGCGTGGTCACCGACGGCGTCAAGCTGTCGGCCAACCCGTTCGACGAGATCGCGCTGGAAGAGGCGCTGCGGCTGCGCGACAAGGGCATCGCCACCGAGGTCGTGGTCGCCACCATCGCGCCGGCCGACGCCCAGGCGCACCTGCGAAACGGCTTGGCCATGGGCGCCAACCGCGCCGTCCACGTGGTCGCCGACAAGCCGATCCAGTCGCTGACCGCGGCCCGCACCTTCCTCAAGCTGATCGAGAAGGAGCAGCCGGACCTGGTGATCCTGGGCAAGCAGGCCATCGACGACGACGCCAACCAGACCGGCCAGATGCTGGCCACCCTTTGGGGCCGCCCACAGGCGACGTTCGCGTCCAAGGTCGAAGTGGCCGACGGCAAGGCGACCGTGACCCGCGAGGTCGACGCCGGGCTGGAGACACTCGAGGTCGACCTGCCGGCCGTGGTCACCACCGACCTTCGCCTGAACGAGCCGCGCTTCATCAAGCTGCCCGACATCATGAAGGCCAAGAGCAAGCCGCTCGAGACCATCGCCTTTGATGAGCTGGGCGTGGACGTGGGCGACACGCTCAAGACGCTCTCGCACGCAGCCCCGCCCAAGCGTGGCAAGGGCGTGATGGTGAAGGACGCCGCCGAACTGGTGGCCGCGCTCAAGCAGAAGGGACTGCTCTGACGCCGGCGCATCGTCCAACGATGCGCGCGTAGCAGCCCTTACCCACCGCCATTCGATTCCCGCGGCAGCGGGAATGACGGAACAGGAACCACCCGCCATGTCCAAAGTCCTCATCATCGCCGAGCACCTCAACGGCCAGCTCAACGGCTCCACCGCCAAGTGCGTGACCGCCGCCCAAGCGCTGACGCCGGAGGCCATCGACGTGGTCGTGCTGGCCGCCGACCCGGCCGACGTCGCCGCGCAGGCCGCGAAGCTCGACGGCGTGGCCCGCGTGATCGCCGTGGCCAACCCCGCCAACGAGCACGCCATCGCCCAGGTGCTGGCGCCGCAGGTGGCCAAGCTGGCCGACGGCTACAGCCACGTGTTCGGCCCCTCCACGACCTTCGGCAAGGACCTGATGCCCTGCGTCGCCGCGCTGCTGGGCGTGGCGCAGGTGTCGGACGTGATGGCCGTCGAGGGCAGCCACACCTTCAAGCGCCCGATCTACGCTGGCAACGCCATCGTGACCGTCGAGGCACCGGCCGACCACACCGTGGTCGCCACCGTGCGCACCGCGTCGTGGTCAGAAGCCGGCCACGGCGGCAGCGCCCCGGTCGAGAACGCCTCGGTCGATGCCGAACTGCCGACGCACACCCGCTTTGTCGGCCTGGCCGCCGGCGAGTCCGACCGTCCCGACCTGCAAAGCGCCAAGCGCGTGGTGTCGGGCGGCCGCGGCGTCGGCTCGGCGGAGAACTTCAAGATCATCTACGACTTCGCCGACAAGATCGGCGCCGCCGTGGGCGCCTCGCGCGCCGCGGTTGATGCGGGCTACGTGCCGAACGAGATGCAGGTCGGCCAGACCGGAAAGATCATCGCCCCGGAGCTCTACATCGCCGTCGGCATCTCCGGCGCGATCCAGCACCTGACGGGCATCAAAGACGCCGGCACCATCGTGGCGATCAACAAGGACGCGGACTCGGCCATCTTCGAGATCGCCGACATCGGCCTGGTGGGCGACCTGTTCAAGGTATTGCCGGAGTTGGAAGCGGCATTGGGTTGAGCCGAGCTGATCGAGCGAACCCAGAGTCCAGAGCCGACATGGGAAAGAATGTGATGGTGGTCTTCGGGACACGGCCCGAGGCCATCAAGATGGCGCCAATCGTTCATGCGCTGCGTCAGCTTACTAGCGTCCGCGTACAGGTCGTGGTTACTGCGCAGCACCGACAAATGCTCGATCAGGTTCTCGAGCTTTTTGAATTGCGTCCTGACGCCGATTTGGATGTCATGCGCCACGCGCAGTCTCTTCCAGATCTCACTTCCCGAATCCTGCAGGGAATGGCACCGATCATCGGACGCCTTGAGCCGGATCTGATGCTCGTGCACGGCGACACCACAACTGCGCTGGCGTCTGCACTTGCAGGTTTCTATGCACGGGTACCCATTGGCCACGTGGAAGCAGGGCTGCGGTCTGGCGACATGATGTCTCCTTGGCCTGAGGAGATGAATCGCCGGCTGATCTCTCGGCTCAGCTCTGTCCACTTCGCGCCGACGCTGAAAGCCAAGAACAATCTGATCGTGGAAGGCATCCCAGCGGAGTCGATCCACGTTACCGGTAACACGGTCATTGATGCGCTGCTTCGAACTGTGACCCTGCTTAGTGGTGACCAGCGCGTTGAAGAAAGCGTCGCATCCAACTTCCCGTACCTGTCTTCTGAAAAGCGGCTTATCTTGGTCACGGGTCACAGGCGCGAGAACTTCGGGGAGGGCTTCACGCAAATTTGCCGAGCCATTGCTTCGCTCGCGTCGCGCGATGACGTGCAGGTGGTCTACCCGGTCCATCTCAACCCTTCAGTTCAAGAGCCAGTTCACCGCCTACTTTCTGGTCATGACAACGTCCACTTGATCGAGCCCCAGGACTACCTGCCCTTTGTCTACCTGATGAGGCGGGCGGACCTGATCCTGACCGATTCCGGTGGGGTGCAGGAAGAAGCGCCCTCTCTCGGGAAGCCCGTGCTGGTACTTAGAGAAAATACCGAGCGCCCAGAGGCTGTGGAGGCAGGGACCGTGCTGCTGGTCGGCGCGGAAGAGACCGCCATCGTGGACGCTGCCATCAAACTCCTTGACGACGACGTTGCGTATTCACGCATGGCAGCCAGGCATAACCCCTACGGAGAGGGAAGGTCCGGCGAGATCATCGCGAAGCTGGTTGCAGAACTTTCTACCTGAGTCTCTGTAGGCATGTGACGTTGATGCTTACGCTGCCTGTAGTGCAGCAAACCCGAATCTTGCCCTCATTTCCTCGTCCGAACTGAAGACAGGCGCGTTCTTCGCCAACCATGACAATGCTTGCGCATCATGGGGAGCATGGTTGCGTGGAGTGGTCTGCCCTGGAATGTAGTAGTGCCCCGTGCTGAACGAGAAGCCAGCCGAATCGATTCGACGAGCGCCCGCCGCCGCAGCCAGCAACAGGGCGAGTACGCCGTTTGAGATGGCGAATGGGCCTGTGAGTCCGCCCGACGAGTAGCCTGTAAGCTCAAGTACAAAGCGGGCACGCTGCTCTGCCGTCATGACATCATGCGTTTCCCAAGTAAATCCGAAGTCTCTGAAGCGCTCGGTGTAGTCCTCCAATGTCCCGGGATGCACGAATAGCACCCGCTCACTCCACCGACCGTTCATGTTCCGCAATGTATGGCGGCTCGTCTTGTCAGAGCCCCTGCACACGCCTGCCCCTAGCACGGTCAGGTCAGCGCTCCTCGTCAACCCCAATCCAGCACCATTTGCGCACACGACCGCAGTTTCTTCGTAAGCTTTCGGCAGCATGCGCCCGGGCGCCGAACCAAGCACGGTGCAGTGGGCACCCTCCAAAAATCGGACTACCTCTGGCAGCACGGATTGGAACTTCGGACTCATAGACGCAGCTCCCACGGAGTCTGCTCGCTCATCCAGTCAAATAGGCGTCCGTAGTCATGATCCAGCCACCGCTTGGAGCGATATGCCTTTAGTAACTCCGGATAGTTGTCGTAAACGGGTATATCAATGCCGGACGTTGCTATCAGGCCTTCGATCTTGTGCGTATTTCCTTTGAGAGCTAAAAACGGGGTCCGTGCACGGCACGCCGCGTACACCGCATGGTGCCGGCCGGTGAGCAGTACGCTGGCGCTGCGAAGCGAATTTACAAGGGAAGCCCACGCCCACTCGTGCATCTGTACGTAAGGAACGCTCCACGTCCATTGCGTAGTTACCTTGGCGAAGGTGGAGAGATCCCTGCTGTAGAAATCAGTGAGGACAGCCTCTCCATGAAAGTCCTGCGCTACCACGTCTTCATCAATCGGAAGGAAGAACGATTGGTCAAGTGCCACTTGGCTCGCGACTCCCACTGCTTTTAGCTCGCTCTGGGACAACACCTCCCGGACGCTTACTGTCGCGCACTCCTTGAGGATCTCTGCGGACTCAGCCGAATTGGACTGCCAGACAGTGTTGATGAGGTGCACCTGTTTGCCCTCATCCAAGGCCGATCGGATCTCACGAAGTTTCTTACGGCAGGTGACCGAATCATGATGCATGGAGCCTTCGCCATTCACTACCAGTACGTCGTAGTCCTCATCGGCGGCGACGAGCGTTCCCGCACGCGAACAAGCCGCGGCGATCGATTTGAAAGCCGCCGCCGACCCGCAGTGATACGCGGAATGATCGCCTGCAATTCGGACTCTAAACATGAGGCCAGACACCTATCGACTGAAGTGATGGAAGATACAACCGGGGCGAAATCCTGGCAGGTCCTGACGCTACTCCCCCAGTCTGGCTATGACACAGGATTCAACCCTGCAAGGATTGGGTCATAACGGCGCGTTAGTTCAAGCAGCAGCTCGGAACCAATCCGCTGATCACGCGGCAGCCCGAATGCCACCTCATACATTTTCCGGCTGTTGAAGCCCGCCATTGATCGTACTGCGGGGTCCATTTCACAGAGCATCGTGGCACCCCAGACGCCCATGCGCTGCTCCCAATAGAAGACATCCAGTGCATCGAGTCCTTGCAGGTCGCAGTCGAACTGCGTCCGCTCGATGTACTCCTCGAAGCTTTCCACCGCGAAACGCTTGAATGCCTTGGACGGGCGTTGCACCCGGCGGGTCAGGTAGATTCGGGTGAGCTCGCTGGCCGTGCGTTCGGGAAGCTCAAGGTTGTGGCGGTTGTAGAACCCCCTGAGGATTTCACCCCCATACCCACGCAGGAAAACGTCGCCCGGCTCCATGACCGCGGCCATGTTCGCGGTGAGCGACGACGGTCCTCTCGAGTACCCCGTAGCGGCATCCGTCGCTGCACGCACCTCGGGATCGCGTCCCATGGGGGTGGCGCGCCCCACTTCCAGGTACTGATGCGGCTCGCCCAAGTGCTTGATCATGCGTTCAACGGGAGGACGCTCTTCAGGCGGCAGGCGTCCACCGGCCCATGTAACCAGTCGACAGGGCGCCCGATTCGCACGCAGTGCCGCAATGAGGGAGCGACTGTCGACGCCGCCGGTCAGGCCCAGGACGGCACGGTATCGGCCATCGATATACCCGGCCTGCGCAGCGAAGTACTCGTCGCATGTCGCCAGGAACTCTTCCATGCCGGTAGTGGCCACTGCCTCGCGGGGCCAATAGCGCTCACTGCGGCTGCTGGCCAGATCCAGCCTGTGGTTCGGCACCATCGCGACGATGTTCCGGTACATCGAAAGGTCGCCGGGCAAGTAGCTCGTGCCGCGCTGCTTGTATTCCGGGCTGTCTCGAAACGCCACCGTATCGGCGTCCAAAGCGTCGCCGAATGCCTTGGCCAGCAATGCTGGATGGGAAGCCACGCCCAATGCGCCATCCATACGGTAGTAGATCGACCGTGATCCGAAGGCATCGTGGTAGAGATAGCGCCTGCCGTCACTCCCTTGCACCAGCAGCGCGAATCTCCCGGAGAGCAGGTCCAGCGCCCGGTCGTCGCCGCCGGCGATCGCCAGTAGGCAATCGTCGAGCGTACGAGATCCGTGACAGACGTGCGCATCCCCGACGAGTACTGCTCGACGCCCCTCTTGCTCGACCCGGTGGAGGCCCGCGGCAGCGTCGACGCACAGGCGCAAACCCAGCGCATCTTCTTGCGTCCAGCCGACAGGGGCCGCCTCGGACTGCACGGCCGCCTCTGTGAGGAGAAAGCCAAAGCGATACGGCTCAATGGTTACCATGCACTCTCCAGAAGCGGGATTGCCCGCTTGCGCGGGCAATCATCCAGCTCGATGCGATCTGCGCTTAGGACGCGGTCGTAGGTTCGATCACGGTGAAGTACACCGAGGCGGTAGCCAATTCTTCACGCAGCTTCGGGCCGGCTACACCGTCCCTGACCAGCACGGTGACGGCTTGCGTGCCGGACTTGGTGAACTTGACCCGGGTACCGCCGTACTCCTGCCGCTCCCAGACCTGCTTGTAGCCCGCCGACTGCATGGCGGTGCCTACCTGCTGCACAACGCCGGGAACATCGCCGCCCAATGCTTCGAAGTAGACCTGCCTCTGGTCGCGTTTGGACTTGCTGGTCTGGCGTACCCGGTCGTAGCGCTGGACCACCTCGAACGGGAGGTCAATGCCGTTACCGTCGAAAGTCACGTCAGCGTTGAATTCGGGCGCAGGCTGCGACGCAGGCTCGGCAACCTGTGTCGGCTCTGTGGAAGTAGAGGAGGACGAGTCAACACGGTCGGCATCTTGCGAACCGCATGCCGTCAACGCTACCGCCAGCGCGGCAGCCAACATGGGGGAGTTGCGTTTCATAGTCTTCTCGATTGCAGGGATTAGAGACGGAATGTTCGGTCGTTGGCCGGCAGGCAACCCTTTACGTCGAACACGATTCCGTTGGGCTTGAGCAACGAGTAGATATCCAGGGTGGCGTCGGGCCCAACGAACTCCTGGTGGGCAACCGCCAGCAACACGGCGTCGTACTGGCCGGCTTCTGGGGCGCCGGCCAAAGCCACGCCGTACTCGTGCAGGGCTTCTTCCGCATCTACCCACGGGTCATAGACATCGAGCTGCGCATTGGTATCGGACAGATCCCGCAGTACGTCCACCACCTTGGTGTTGCGCACGTCGGGGCAGTTTTCCTTGAACGCCAGCCCCAGAACCAGTATGCGGCCACCCACGATGTTGAGGCCGGCCTTGGCCATCAGGCGCAGCACCCGGTTGGCCACGTGCGGCCCCATTTCGTCGTTGATGCGGCGCGCAGCCAGGATCAGCTCAGGGTTGTAACCAAGCATCGTGGCCTTATGCGCCAGGTAGTACGGGTCCACACCGATGCAGTGACCGCCCACCAGGCCCGGCACGAACTTCATGAAGTTCCACTTGGTACCCGCTGCGGCAAGTACCTCGTGCGTGTCGATGCCGATGCGGTGAAAGATCATCGCCAGCTCGTTCATCAGCGCGATGTTGACGTCGCGCTGGGTGTTCTCAATGACCTTGGCGGCTTCGGCGACCCGGATTGAGCTGGCCTTGTGGGTGCCAGCCGTGATCACGGTCTGGTACAGCGCGTCGACGAAATCGGCAATCTCCGGCGTAGAGCCGGACGTCACCTTGGTGATCTTGGTGACGGTACGCTCCTTGTCGCCGGGGTTGATCCGTTCGGGGCTGTAACCACAGAAGAAGTCCTCGTTGAACTTCAATCCAGAGGCCCGCTCCAGCACCGGCACACAGACTTCCTCGGTGACGCCTGGATAGACCGTGGATTCGTAGATAACGATGTCGCCCTTCTTCAGCACGCCGCCGATGGCCGCGCTGGACTTGAGCAGCGGATCGAAGTCCGGCCGGCGAGCTGCATCGATCGGTGTGGGCACCGTGATGACGTATACGTTGCAGGCCCGGAGTTCATCCAGTTCCGCTGTGTAGCGAAGCTGGGTGGCCTCCTTGAGCTCTTCGCTCGACACTTCAAGCGTGCGGTCGTGCCCTGCGCGCAGTTCTTCGATGCGGCCCTCGTTGATGTCGAACCCGACGACCGGCATCCGACGACCAAACGCGACTGCCAAGGGCAGACCTACATAGCCTAGACCGACAATGGCCAAGCGAGCTTTCTCGAGTTTCATGCAGATTCCTTTACCTGTGTTCAATTTCTACTGCTCGCAGCGGCACTGACCACGGGTTCGATACGGGGAACGAATCCCCGTGCGTAACTGGCGGTCAGATGATGGCGGTCGCGCCAAAGAATCATATCGTCCTTCATGGCGGGGCAAATCCCGTCACTGCATATAAGTTCGTTAAGCGTGACGAGCTTTACATCGGGTGACCGCCGCGCGGCCGCCAGTATTGAATCTGGCGAGCGTACTGCGACTTCAAGCGGCGTATTGCATGCCTGTATGTCCGCTCGCGGGGAGCTAAGACAGTCAGGCACGTCCTTTTTCATCCAAGGTGTATCGGCGATCACAACTACCGAGTTACCCATCCTCCGCAGCTCAGCCCAACGGCTTTGCAACCCTTTGGCGAGGGCCGCTTGGCTGGCCTCTGACTCTTCGTGCCCAAAGGCCCGGTGCCCCCTAGACTGACTGGTAACCACTACTGAAGGACCCAGCTCAGCGAGCTTGGACATCAGATTTTCGTTCCATTCGGTACACGACTTGTACTCACGCCCACCAACTTGAACAACTGTGTCGGAAAACGCGCATGCTGACTTCGTGAAGCTGAGCAGCTCCCAATCTTTTCTAGCAGCGATCTCCTGCAGGGGCGGGAGCCACTGTGCGGCGTGGGAATCACCTACGAGCACAATTCGAACATCGGAACCCGGAGTGCCATAAGTGCAGAACGTTGGCTCCGCCGAAACCTGATCTGCATGACAGCCGTCGGCATACAGGTCGGGGTTGTCCCTCTTTGCCGCGGTGGCGCGCTGCGGCAGATCTGAGGGAGCAGGGAGGGAGTCCGCGCTAGGAATCTTCACTTGCTGTAGCGCACCTGTTGATTCGAGCGCCCGTCCGAAGCTCGGCGACAGCGTTCGCGAGTACGTGGCGGTCAAGTGCGCAGCTCCCCGGTAGACCACCACATTGCCGACCACTGCGCCGCACTCCTGCGAAGTACAGATCGCATCCGTCAAGTCCAGGAGCATACTGCTGTCCCGATCGCCTGATGCGAACAGTATCGGATCCAACTTCCGCACAGCCCGGCTCCGGGGCCGCGCGCACGTCCTGATCGTAGCTGCGGCGAGACATTCCCTATCAATGGTAGGCGTGCTCCGTATGAGCGCCGTCGGTATGTCCGCCTCCGCCATTGTGCTAACAAACGAGGCAATGCCCTTCCCGAGCTTCTCGGCTCGGTCCTTCCCACTCGATGCCTCCAGAATCTTGTTGGTAGGCGCCTGCGCTATAAGCACGAGATCCGGCTTCCATTCAATCAGCTTCGCAGCCATGTCCGAGCGCCACCTCACGCATGCATCGAACACGTTTCCTTTTGCATCAAGCGGCGTCACGTCGCCCAGCGCACAACCGGTTTTGACGACTACGCGCACATCCCACTCGTTCAGGCGCCCCACCTCATCAAGAGCTGGCTGCCACTGGGCCGCGTAGGTATCACCTACGAGGACCACACGCGTATCAGAATCCTTGTTGCCATACGAGCAGACTTTGACGGAAGTGTTATTCCCGCGGGACATGCAGCGGCTGCGATAAGGTGCGGGGACATCTGCGACGGCAGCGTCAGGTGCAGGAAGCAGGGGTGCCTGCTTGACCACTTTGCCGTCGATTAGTACTGCAGCACCGGGATTCTTGGAGACAGGCGCGGAGTTCGCTAGTACGTCCGGCGATGCGATTGCATCATCGCTCAGCCAAGCCTTCGGTGCGGCCCAAGCGGCGGCGACCGTAACAGCAATACAACCTGCCGCGATGGCGGACGCACGCACGACCCGCCCCCCGCCCGGGGCCCCATGGCGGAACGTGTCCTCCACGAGGTGCTTGGATTGGTGCGCCAAGGCGCACGAGACCGCAAGGAGGGCAACGCCGTCCACGAGCCCCGGCGCGCGTCCCGCAACGGCCGTGTAGAAGATGATGACGGGCCAGTGCCACAGGTACAGCGAGTAGGAGATATCGCCCAGGTACTGCAACGGCCTCAGCCGCAGGAGCCGGTACGAGGCCAGTGGATGCGCCGAATCCCGGGCCGCCAGGACCATTGCCGTGCCAAGCACGGGCAGTAGCGCGGTGTAGCCGGGAAACGGCGTGGTCTTGTCGAAGGTCACCAGCGCGGCGCCGATCATGGCAAGACCGAGCCAGCCCAAGCCAACCCGCGCCATACCCGACAGCGACTGCCAGCGCACGGTGACTGCGAGAAGACCACCGATGCCCAGCTCCCACGCACGCGTCAGCGTCGAAAAGTAGGCGACGCCAGGGTTCTCGTACGTCAGCCACACGGAGTAGGCCAACGATGCGAGCACGACGAGCAACGTCAGCCCGGCAAACACCTGACCCGGCCGCTTCAACCACTTGGACGGGAGTGCGCCGACAAGCAGCAGCACCAGCGGCCAGAAGATGTAGTACTGCTCCTCCACCGACAGCGACCAGAAATGCATTACGGGGCTGGGTGCCGACTCGGCCGCAAGGTAGTCCACTGCCTGCGCCGCCAGCCACCAGTTCTGCACGTAAAGGGCACTGGCGACGATCCCCCCGGTGGTGTCTTCCCACCGCGTCTGCGGCAGGAGCGGCAGCAGGAACGCCACGACGACCAGCACCAGCGCCGCTGCCGGCAGCAGTCGCCTGATACGACGCACGTAGAACTCGCCGATCGAGATCCGACCCAACGCCTGGAGGTCCCGAAAGAGGATCCCGGTGATGAGGTAGCCCGAAATGACAAAGAAGACGTCGACGCCCACATAGCCGCCTGGCAGGGCGTCGGGCCAAATGTGGAAGACGAGCACCGCAAGGACTGCAATGGCGCGAAGCGCCTGGATCTCGAACCTGAAACCGCCGCCTGCCAACCCGGAAACGGCTGAACGTGACGCAACCGATGTACTTCCCATGCCTATTGAACCTGTTCGGATTGGTGGCCGGCGCCCAACAACGCCTGGACGCGGGATACATACGACTCGTGGCTGAAGTGACTACGCACATGATCCATCGCCTGCTGGCGACGCCGTTCGTATTCCTCGGGGTCTGCGTGTAGCGAGCGCACAAGCGCCGCTACTTCGCCGGGCTCACAGTACGTCGCACCGACCCCGAACACTGCCTTGAACTTGTCTGGCAGGATTACCAGGCATCCACTGGCGATCGCTTCAAGGATCGACCTGCCGAACGCCTCGACGATATTTTCGTTATCGAAGTAGACGAAGAAGTCGAGTCCGTCCAGGAAGTCCTTGACGTCCTGGGAGCCATACGCACTCAGCGCCCAATTCGCGGGTATGTGTCCGTCGAGGATCGCCGGGCACGTCTTCAGCCCGCCCATGATACGAACATCGATGTCGTCCGTCTCCGGATATGCCGCCAGCAAGTCCTCTGCACGTTCAGGGAACTTCAGAGCGTGGTCACGGGAGTAGCGCCCTATGACCGGCCGGCTGCCAGTGATCCTGGCACGCGTGCACTGCCAATCCTCAAGGCGGAGGATGCCAGGCATGTCGGACGGATCAAGCAGGGAAGACGGCAGCAGAGGCTCGAGCGCCGCGCGTACATGCGGCCCTTGTGGCGCCCAGACGGGATCGATGCCAAGCAACTGACGTGCATTGGCAATGCAGTCCGTAACGTTGTAGCGAACGTCGCTACCATCCATTTCGCTGGGCGCCTGATTTGCGACCAGCACCGCCCTCGTGATTCTCCACTTGCAGCGCCCCGCTTCGGAAAACTGCAAGATGGGCGGGTAGCGAAGTATTACCAGACTCACCGCAACATCGTCGCTGGTGTTCAGCTGCGTCACGACACCTTCGTGGATCAAACGGCGGACAGGTTCACAGAGAGGAAGCTTCTCCTTTCCCATGAACCTGAACGCCTCCATCTGGCAAACGGCAATCCGCTTGCCTTCATCGTGGAGTGCCTGAATCTCCTCAAACATGGATTTCTGCGGGCCGCCGAACTGTCGCCAGTCCCCACAGAACACCACATCGAATGGCTCGGGCGAGATCGTACGATCTACGCTGAAGCGCGAGGGGGCGGGAAATCTCCTGGCCCCGACCTCGGAGCCAAGAAACGCGGACGCACTCCCCGCTCGTATTTCCTGATGCCAGAGTTCGTAGGCCTCTCGGTAGGCACTTCGTGCCGGATGCCGCCATCCGGGCCGGAACTCAGCCCTGGACAGCGAATTGCTCTCCACCCGCACGAGTGCGAGGGGCTGTTTTGGCTCCAGCTCAAGTGTCGGAACGTCGAACGCCGCAGCGATTCTCAACGCATACTCTGTATCCGCGGCCTTTCGCACGCTGTCGAAGAAGCCGACGCGCTCGAGCACCGGGCGGCGGCGGATCATAAGCGACGATGCATTGCCCTGAATCGACGCACTACCCGGTTGAGCGAGCACCGCACGGGAATCGATCCGAACCGCTGAACTACGCGTAGCCATCAACGACGCATCATCCAGAAGCTTCAACGCCTGCAGCTCGATGCGTCGAGGATGACTGTAGTCGTCCGAATCCTGGAACGTGATGAAGTCACCTGACGCTACGTCCATCGCCGCGTTGCGCGCGACGTAGGTTCCCTGGTTGACCGCCTGGTGGATGATGCGGATCCGCGGATCAAGCTGCCGGCATTGATCGAAGATGGACATGTAGCCTGGTGGCGACGCATCGTCGACGACGATGATTTCCACGTTGGTCCAGCTCTGCGCAACTATCGACCTCAGGGAAGAGATGAGCGCCTCATTCGGCCGCCATGCGGTGACGACGACGGAGACAAGCGCCTCTGAAGTGCGCACGGAAGGCTCCACAGAATCGAAAACGATACGATCGAATCGAGTGCGGTTCACAGCCGGTGGCAGCAAACCCATCCCCTCAAGGCCCCAGCGAACGAACAGCTCGTTGAAGGCACCCAGCCACTGCGGTTCGTCGGCACCGAGGACGTCCGGATGCTGCAAGTCGATTGCAGCGAGGAGGCGGTCCTGGCTGTGGAAATCGAGCGACTTCAGCCACGCTGCCGCCAGCCCGAAGCGTCCGAGACCGACAGCCGTGTCAAAAAGAAGTCGGCCCCACTTGCGCGGCACTACCGCCGCGCCATGCGTATCCACGACCGCTTCGAAAATCGACAACCCGTTGAGGCGGTCATCAGGACGCAGGCTTTGGAGCACCAGAATTCGTGCAAGGCGTATCGCGAAAGCTGGATCCAGCCCCCCCAGCGCGGAACGCGCGGCATGCTTGCGGGCCCCAGACCGGAACGCCTCCGCATGGCGCTTGATCTCCGACAATGACAGTTCGCCCCGTGAAGCGAGCCATGCCAGCAGTTCGCGGCCATTTTCAGATCCGGTGCGCAGGATCGTCGCGTCTAGGCGTTCCGTGTCCTTGCTGAGACTGTGGCCGTCAGCACCGCGAAGCGCGCGACGTGCATGGTCGATGAGAACGGCGGTACCGCGCGCTGGCAACTGGAACGCGCTGCTCGGCTGGACGCTTGGGTTCGCGCGCCTCTTCGGAGCAGTGGCCGCAGCTTCAAGCCAATCCATGCGCGCTGACAGGTAGCGCCTGCCCCGTACAACTTGATCGATGAATGCACCGGAATCTCGGGCGAACCGCGCGATGACATGGACTACGTCGTCGATGTCCGCCGCGACCACCGAGCCTTCAAGATGCTGGGCCTGACCCGGAGGCATGAGCACAACGCAGCCGCTGGCCATTGCGCGTAATGCGTGCAGCGCATCCGGTGCGGCGGACGGCTCGCTGTTGTAGTGCACATAGAAGTCGCAGCCTGCCAGGAACAACTCTGGGTCCGTGGTGGCTGGGTCGTAGAAGGACCAACTGCGCGGGAGCTCCCGCCCTCGAAGAATTGCGGCAAGCTGCTCCTCGCTTCCCAGGAATCGGACGGGCAGTTTTCCATCGGGAGGGTAAGCGGCCAGGAGGTCTTCCACACGTTCTGGCAGTTCGCCGGGCAGCCCCTGCAAAATGCGCCCTATGACGGGCCGGCGGCCTTCCAACAGGCGCGCTGGAGCTCTCCAGGAAACCGCATGAACCGTGGGCTCGTGGTCACGCGCATACAGGCATCCCTCGCCCAGCACGGCCGCCACACCGGGGCGCGCAATGGCGCTGGCGCGCCACATGGCCGCCACGCCGAAGGCGTCCTTCAAATTGCGCTGACACGCCGCGGGGTCATACCAGACCCGTCCATCGCTATTGACGACGGGCTCTTCGGCTATGACGCGGATCGTCTTGGCCCGAAGTTGCATCCGGCCGGGTCCAAGAAACATCACGACTTCCGGCCGACGGATGACCAGCCGTCCCACGTGATCGCTGTCGGTGGCCAGTACTTCGGCCACCACCCCATCGTGAATGAGTCGAGAGAGTGGCTCCCAGTAGCGGTCGATCGGTTCGATCGACATGTCGCGAAGTGATCTCAGGTGCAGCAGGCCCACCCGAAATCCCCGGGAGACCGCAACATTCACCTCGTCCAGCAGTGCCCGCAAATGTGAAAGGTTGCCAACTCCTCGTAGGTCATCTCCAAAGACCACGTCGTGGGTGGCCACAAAGGCGTCCTCGGTGGACTGCGACGCAATCTGGAATCGCGCCGGAATCGGGAACGCGCGTGCGCCCGAGCCCTGGAGACGCAAGAGTTCAGGCTCGCCCCAGCAGCGGGAATGCCAGAATTCATAGGCTCGCCGATAGGCGGACCGCGATGGATGCCGCCACCCTGGCCTGAACTCGGAACTGGACAACGATGCCCGGGAGGTGCGGATTAGCGCCAGGTACTGGCCCAGGACGCGATGGCTGCGCTCGCCGAAGGCGCGCGCCATGCGCAACATGAATTCGGTGTCACCACCTTTTCGGGTGTCATCGTAACCACCCAGCCGTTCGAGCACCGGAGTTCGCCTGAACATCAGGGACGATGCGTTCTCTCGCACCGCCATCATGCCGGGGGCATTGAAAACCAGCGTAGGATCGCATCTGACGGCATGACTGGTGGTGGATACCAGATGCGCGTTCTTCAGCAACTTCCTGACCTGCAGCTCGATTCGTCTCGGGTGGCTCCAGTCGTCTGAATCCTGCCCCGTGACGAAGTCGCCTCGCGCCTCCCGCAGGCCCGCATTCCGCGCGAGATAGGTGCCTCCGTTGACAGGCATCCTGATCAGACGTATGCGCGGGTCTTGGGCGCAGACCTCCTCCAGTAGAGGTGTGAACTCCACAGGCGAGGCGTCGTCTACGATCAGGATTTCCAACGGCCTCCAAGACTGCTGCAGTAGCGAGCGCACGGCCGTGACAAGGCCCTGGTCGGGGCACCATGTCGTCACAATCACCGTTACCAGGGGGCCTTGATCCACGGCCGAGACCGGGGCGGCTGCCAATCGGTCGAAGGGTGCCAATGCCCCGTCGTGCAAATGGACTGGAGCAGCCACTCCGGACTTTTCGAAGACTTCGCTGAAGTGCATCCGCCAAGTCGGCTCATCCGCAGACGGCACGGAACCATAAGGGTTGTGAAGGTCCGCAAGCGCCATTCGACGATCGACGCGCGTCAGTTTCAGGCTCCGTGCAAGATCCTTCGCGGTGGCGTATTCGCCCGCCGCAAATGAGAGGTTCTGGTACAGACGTGCGTGATCAGAGTGGAACGCCTCGGCACCGGCCTGGGTATATACCCAGTGCATAATGGACAGTGCTTGGTCTGCATCGGCTTCCTCGTGGGCTTGAAGCGCGAGCGCGCGCGCAAGCCGTACGAGGTGAACGGGATCGACAATTCCACCCGATACCTGGGCAATAGTCTTCAGGGTAGTGCCACGCACCGAGACGTGTTCCAGCACTTCGGACAGCCTCATCCGCCCATGCGTCGCCCTGAGCGCAAGCAGATCGATTGCGCGCCTCGACGACGTGCGCAACACCAGTCGATCAAGTACACGATCATCCGGCAACTGCGCCGCAATCTTGAGGTATGTCCTCAGGCTGTCCGCGTAGCGACCTTTCCGGCGCGGCAGGCGCTGGAAGCCCAGACCCGTACTCTCCTCCGGTGCCCGGGACTCGGACTGCGCGGGACCTGCGGAAACTGCTCGCATTGCCTTGGCTCTCTCCAGTGGACCCATCACTGTGTCCCAGACCATCCAAGCGCAACCGTTCGCTCACCCCACATCAAGTGATCCTTTGATATCTGGGGGAACGCATCAATCCAGCGCTCGAGGGCTTCGCGCTCCTCGGGCCTGTGCATGTCATCCAAGACAATCGTCGCATTGCTTGCCAGCGATCCTGCAAGGAGCGGAAGCGCCGGATATCTGGCGAGCGGCCCGGTCGCCTTCGGAGGGCCGTCTACGAGCAGTAGTTCAACTTCACGCAACCCCTCCCACGCTTCGCGTGCATACCACTGAAACGCCCCTCCCTGCAGGTCAAACGACTCCAGCGGGGCGTGGCGCACATCAGCGACCTCGCTCAGGCCATGCCGCGCAAGCTCTGCTCGGGTTTCGGCAGCGAAATCCGCATGGTGCTCCAGAGCGATCACCCTTCCGCCGTACTTCCCCATGGCGTAAGCAAGCCAGACGGTAGAAACCCCACTTCCACACTCGACAACGAGTCTAGGTGACACGCGCTCAACGAACTCGAGCAGGCGCAGCAATGTGGACGGTTCGAGTGACCAGCCCGACATCAGGGGAGCAGCTGCGCGTTGATCGAATCTCTTGCGAACGTCCTCCATCGCCAATGCGTCATTGAGGACCTCGTACCTCAGGTGCTGCCCGACGATCTCGCGCTCAATCTTCCGTATCGGCGGCACAACTTCGCCATGGAACAACTTGAGCTGATTTCCCAGCTCGACAACGTTATTGGCAAGTACATCGTGCTTGCCTGCCGCGCTCGCCAGTCCACGCGAGTGGCCCAAAACCTCTTGTCTGGTCGACTGAAGCTGCTCCTCCAACCCAGAGTGGAGACGGCACTGCGTCGAAAGCAGCTCTTCGAACAAGCGGCGCGCTTCACTTGAGTTCTCCGCATCGCGAGTCGTCAAGTGCTCAGTCAGTTCCGTGACAATTGATTGCGTCGAAGCACCGACACTTGCAAGCCGAGCCTCGACAGCCTGGACCAGCGCCTCCAGCTTAGTCGCATGCTGGAGTGACCCATCGACTCTCTCGGCGAGCAACGCTGAATTTCGTGCAGTTGATTCCTGCGCATCCAAGAGCTCACGGAAAGACCCCAGCACGAGCGTCCGCAAGTCATGAACGCCCCCTCGACGCAACATCGTTGCCAGCTCGCTCTGGGCGGTTGCCATCTGTTGTAAGGCGTCGCTAGCCCGTCGTGCTTCCATGGCTGCATCCGCGGCCATATGAATGTGATAACCCACCCTGCGATACGTACCGGCAGCGATGCCAACAACTACAAGCGCCAACAATACAAGCGACGCCGCAAACCACCTGATGTCCTCACTTGCCACTCCGTAAACTGCTGCGCAGATAGCCACTAGGAGGAGCACGCCTGCTGCGACCCGCTTGGGGGTGAGCACTGGCATCCACCGAGGAATTCCAATTGCCTTCATGATTACAGCCTTCAAATGTTTACGGCAGTCGCCACGGCGCTGCGGTTACCAAGCGCGATAGCACGATTACGAACTTCGCCTTCATTCATAGACCACGTGTGGAACCCTTCCTGCCGGCTCCGATAGCGAGCGAAATTGAAACCGTCCAGAGCAAGCACGCCGATGCCAGCGTCATAGCAACGCCGAATGAAATCGCTGTCGGATCCACCACGCCGAAGGCTCGAGAACGGAATACTTTCAGACACGTCCCTACGGGCCG
The DNA here is from genome assembly GCF_020026895.1 of Novilysobacter selenitireducens. Taxonomy (GTDB): domain Bacteria; phylum Pseudomonadota; class Gammaproteobacteria; order Xanthomonadales; family Xanthomonadaceae; genus Lysobacter_C; species Lysobacter_C selenitireducens. Next base: position 537,504 of record NZ_JAINZW010000001.1, on the reverse strand, counting down.
TTATCGTGCCACCCGCTACCAAGGCCGCGGTCGACTCCGCCGCGGCGTGCCAGAGATGCGCATGACTCGCCCAAACCGGATCCCAGAACAGCTCATCGGTGCTTTCCAGATACGCAAACATGGGTGGCTTTCCCGCCACATCGAAATCCATATAGCGGCGCGCGAGCATTATATCTGTCAAGTAATTGGGGCCATATAGATCGTCGTCATCGACCTTGGTCCAGTAGTCCGATTCACTGAGTGCAATGCCTGCGTTCAGGCATTCCCCCAAGCTGTGGTGGGAAGGCATGGAAACCATGCTTATGCGCTCTTCCGGGAGCACGAGCGCCCTCGCTGCCGCGAGATCGTGGTCACCATGGAGCACGATCACGAGTTCACGGTTCTGATAGAGATCCGCACGGAACCGCTCGATACAGCCGCTCAGAAGTTGCGGGCGCATCGTGACGAGAACCATTGCTATCGAGGGAGCAGGGGCCAACCGCCCCCGCCCAATTCCAAGATCTAGCGAGATTTGATCCAGTCGATCGGCCAGGCAGTGGCCGGACAACAGTTCGCGGCGGCGGCGGTGGACTAATGTCGAGCGCATGAGTTCGCTCCCCTGCACTGCAGACGCAAACGTTGCTGCACACTCTCCCGATCTACCAAACCCGCTGCCCGGCTTGATCGAACCGGAAGCATTGCTGTCTACCACTGCGGCACCGCCGGCGGCTGCGCGCATCATTGCCTGGTTGCGCTGCCAATCAGTCCGCAAGCCCCCGTCAATGAACAGTTCCAGGGAGGAGACTTTCAGCAATGCGCTCTTGGCTAATTCATCCACACAGCCAATGGTCCTGGACGCCGAGGGCTCGTGATCCCGAATACGGACGCCACCAAACTCCCACTGGCTTTCACAGATTTGTACATTGGGAGCAATACCGGTGAGTACCGACCAATCTACTCGCCTAGTTGAAACGTCCCACCAGCCGTCGTAAATCGCGCGGCTCGGACCCGCCCCGACAGCCCGTAATAAAGCCTGACTCCGTACGGGATTGTGGAGCGCCGGCTGAATGAAGCCCGGCAGAAGAGCGCATGGTCTATCGGCGTAGTCGACCTTCAGTCGCGCCAACAGATCATCATCCACCGCATACAGTACGTTAGCGAAGGCACCAAGCCATGCAAACTGCTCGTAATTCGCAACAACTTCCCTGAACCAAACAACAGTTGGAATCTTCAGTCTCGCGCAGTACTCGAGCAGCCCCCGGACTTCATCTGTACCACGACCTTCCCGCACCAAGGCCGTAGACCAGCCACTCTCGCCCGCGTCCCATACGGTCTCGACGAGCAAATAATCAACCTCACCCTGCTGCAAGTCGTCGCGCCAGTTGCGCTCGGTGATTCTCGAAACTAGAGAGTCGAATTGAAGTTCATGCGCCAGTTGGTCGCTGCCGACGAATGCAATTCGTGGAGCTTCCGAACCCGGTCGTCGTGCATTGGCAACATCCAAAAGTGGCCGCATCGCATACGAGGCATCCACAAGCGAAAATAGCTCGTTGGACTCTTCGGGTGGAGCAGCGTGGTAGCGCCTGATTTCAGGCGGGACTTCAGCAAGCACCAGACTGGACCTAGCCTGGAGAGAATCCACCGAGCCCCGGCTACGCTTCAAAGCGGCTTTAATCGCACGGAGCGGTGCTGTTACCCGCCAGGATGTGCTCGACTTCAGACCCTCGTTTTCCGAGCGCGCTGCTTCCAGCTCTCTCTGCAGAACATGCACGGCCTTTTGCAGCTGGATCAGCGACTGTTCTTGGGGAGCGACCAAACCGGCTGCCGTATTGTCGCGCCCCTCGGGGTGATTCCCCTTTTGCCTTTCGCTCATTGCACGACACCCCGAATCACATTTTCATACGCCTGTGCGAGCGCTGCCCAGCTGCGCTCGGAGAATTGCGATCGACCTGGAGCTTGTAACGTGTATTCCTCTACTCGCGAGCCCAGGTCTGAGAGCAACTGCATGATGTCGCGGGTCTCGTTGCACACGACCCAGCCCAAGCTCATCCGCTCGATCTCTTTGGCAACGAGGTCACGCCCGGCCTCTCCGATATGCAGAATCGGCCGCTGGGCCCCGAGATATTCGTAGAACTTTCCGGGCACTTGCGAATCTCCCCCGTTGCTGATGTTAATCAGGACGTGGCAGTACCTCTGCCAACGGAGGGCGTCACTATGCTTGAGAAAACCTAGCAGGCGAATAGAGCTCGGTCGCTCCGCCGCTGCAGCCTTTACATACTCCGGCACGCTCATGGAGGCGATGTTGAGCCGTACATCTCCCGAAGCAAGGACAGCATTTATCAGCTCCTCAGCCCGCCGGAAAGAGTAAAAGCTGCCCGTATAGAGCAGCTCCCATGGTGCACCGTGACTCGGGCGCTTCAGTGGTGGTCCTGGGGCCAGGCGGTGATCGAACCCCTGCGTTATCACTTCCACTCTTGCCGGCGGCAGGTCGTATCTCTGACGCAGGCACGCCGCAGCATTATCAGTGGTAACAACTATGCCGTCTGCGGAGCGAGCGGTGGCGCCCTCCAGATTCCTGCTGCGTTTAATCCAACGTGGTGGCGTGTACTGCGCCACTATCGGATCACCGAGATCGGCGATCCATTTGAAGCCGCGCCTCTTTGCCAGCAGACCCAGCTCAATGGATGTCGCAGGTTCGTGCGAGCTAATTACAACATCGGGCTCTACTTCCTTCAGAACGCGCGACAGACCTTTGGTGGCTGAGCACTTCCACTCACCCCTGGCATCGGGAAATAGCAGGTATTCCATCGAACTTTGCAGGCACGCCAGTAGTTTTCCCTTCCAATTGAGACTGGGGTTGATTGCCGAGCCGCGAGAAGCGGCTGCGCCCCTCGAGTCAGACCCTTGGGTGGGCCTCCCTGTCTCCATCTTTTTCCGATTAGCAAGCCACGCCAGCCCACCCCTAAGTGGACCGGCAAACGTGCGCCATACGCGCACGCGCTCCGGCACCGCCAGACCTGAGGCGGGCATCCCGATCTCCGGCGTCAGCACGTGGATGTCATGTCCCAGTCCCGAAAGCTCCTGCGTCAGATACATCCAGCGCAAAGATTGCGGCGACGGGCTTGGCGGATACTCATAGGCGACCAACAGAATCCGCAGGGCACGACGACCTGCAAGCGGTGCCCTCATACTCGAGCCACTCACGTCGCGTGCTGATTAGATCCGGCACTCGTTGCAGCGCGGGTAGCGCGCTCTGCAACGGAGGCGCCTCGTTGGCGGATTGAGTTCAGCTTCTCGTACTCGCGCACTGCCGCATCCAGCGGGCCGTAAAAGGCGATCTGTCCTTGATCAAGGACCAAGCCCTTGTTGCACAGACGCTTGGTGAGGGTCTGATTATGGCTTGCCACCACAACGATCTTGCTGCCCTCGACATGATCCGTAAGCCGAGCGCGCGCCTTCTTCACAAAATAGATGTCGCCGGTTCCAAACCACTCGTCCAGCAACATGATATCGCTGCGTACGGAGGTCGCTATAGCGAATCCGAGTCGCATCTTTTGGCCTGACGAGAGAGTCAGGAGTCGTCTGCTCGCTACATCTCGCAGTTCAGCAAAGTCCAGAATCGGATCAACCAATTCCCTGACCTGCACCGCTGGAATCCCCATTGCGGTCGCGCGGAGAAAGATGTTCTCGACGAGGGTTGCCTCGGGGTTGAACCCAATACTCATGTTGAGCAATGCTTGGCGGGAGCCTGTGACGGCGACCGCCCCCTGAGTCGGTCGAAATGCACCCGTCAATGCTCTCAGCAGCGTGGTCTTGCCCGCGCCATTACGGCCTACCAATGCGATGCGGTCACCCTCGTTGGCTTCAAATGTTATGTCCTGCAATAGCGTGGCGAATTGACGCTTGGGAACGGCCGCAGCTGCATTGACCAAGGTGGCCAGCCACCCCCCGCGCTTCTGCTCGGGTTGGACGTAATATGGGACTTGGACTGTCGCCCCGGTCACTTTAATAGAAGCAGCCATTTTGCTCATATCCAAAGCGGTGCAAAGCGTGCATAACGACGATAGAGCACCAGAGCCAACAGCCATCCACCCAGCGTCAAGACGGTGAGATAGACGATGGTCGATACCGGAACCGCTTGACCGAGGATGGGTGCTCGCACAAGCTCGATCAAGTGAAAAGCGGGATTCAACCTCACAAGGATTCCGCCGACACTATCGATGGGAAACCGCTCACCTACCCAGAGTATGGGCGTAAGAAGAAATCCAAGGATTAGAACCGTGCCGATTGCCTCGCCTGTGTCGGGATAACGCGCACCAAAAAGTGCCATCACGAACACCCACCAAACCATATTCGCAAGAAAAACTGGCAGGGTGAGAAAAGCCGTCAGCATCGAATCCCACTTCACTGCCGGAGACCACAAGAGCACGACTACAATGACCGCTGCTCCAACTACAAAATAGAGACTGGCCTTGGCAATGGTTCTAAGGACAAAATCGGTGAGCCGTGTGCGCCCATCAAGGATAAAGGGCTTGTGGGTCCTAAGGACTCCTACGGCTTCATTGGTACACATCACCACGTAGCGCCACAACAGATAGCCCACACCCAGATAAGGGAGATACTCCTCTTTCGGATGGCCCATCACGGCGGCATAGAAATTTCCCAAGACCGTGATCCATATGGCCATGGGAAGAAACATCCAGAGGAGCCCCAGGCGCGTGCGACGGTATTTACAGACAACGTCCAGCCAACTTGAGAACGCCCAAAACTCCGGATGACGAACGCTTTCTCTCAGATCACGTACGAACGAATCACCCGCAGGACTCGCACCTAGCAGATTGCTCATGCGCATCCTTCGACTGCAGTTCGCACATCTGCCATCAGGTCGTCCAGCGCCTCCACCCCCACGCTCAGCCGCACCAGCGCATCCGACAGCCCCAACTGCGCCCGCCGCTCGGCCGGCACCGACGCATGCGTCATGATCGCCGGGTGGTTGACCAGGCTTTCCACGCCGCCGAGTGATTCGGCCAGGGCGAACAGCTCGGTGCGTTCGCAGAAGCGCTTGGCGGCGTCGAGGCCGCCCTTGAGCACGATCGACACCATGCCGCCGAAGCCGTCCATCTGGCGCTTGGCGAGCTCGTGCTGCGGGTGGGACGCCAGGCCGGGGTAGATCACCTTTTCGATCGCCGGGTGGCCCTGCAGCCATTCGGCCAGGGCCTGGGCGTTCTCGCAGTGGGCCTTCATGCGCAGGTGCAGGGTCTTCAGGCCCCGCAGCGCGAGGAAGCTGTCGAACGGGCCCTGCACGCCGCCGATGGAGTTCTGCAGGAACGCCATCTGCTCGGCCAGTTCGGCGTCGCCGACGACCACCATGCCGCCGACCATGTCCGAGTGCCCGTTGAGGTACTTGGTGGCCGAGTGCATGACGATGTGCGCGCCGTGTTCCAGCGGGCGCTGCAGGATGGGCGAGCTGAAGGTGTTATCGACCACCACGATGAGGCCGCGCTTGCGGGCGATCGCCGCGATCTGCGCGATGTCGACCAGCTTGAGCAGCGGGTTGGTCGGGGTCTCGATCCAAACCATCTTGGTCTCGGGCCGGATCGCCGCTTCGAACGCGGCCGCGTCCGCCAGGTCGACCCAGCTGAAATCAAGACCCGCGCTGCGGCGGCGCACACGCTCGAACAGGCGGTAGGTGCCGCCGTAGACGTCGTCCATGGCGATCACGTGGCTGCCCGTGTCGAGCATCTCCAGGATCGTCGAGGTCGCCGCCAGCCCGGACGCGAACGCGAACCCGCGGGTGCCGCCTTCCAGCGCCGCCACGCAGCGCTCGTAGGCGAAGCGGGTCGGGTTGTGGCTGCGCGAGTACTCGAAGCCCTGGTGCTCGCCCGGGCTGGACTGCACGTAGGTCGAGGTCGCATAGATCGGCGTCATCACGGCGCCGGTGCTGGGGTCCGGCGACTGGCCGGCATGGATCGCCAGCGTGCCAAGGCCCTGCTTGTGGGGGCCGCCGTGGGGGGTGTCAGTGCTCATCAAATCCTTCCATCCGCGGCCATGCGCGGTCGCGGATTCTAACATCGGGGCCTGCCCACCCCGCCTTGGCAGGACCTTGTAACTGAACAAGGTGAAGGGCCAAGTGGGCTGGAGTCCCGGGTGCGCTTCGCTTACCCGGGCTACTGGACGCGCCGCCGCAGGTAGTTCAGCAGGTCGATGCGGGTGATCAGGCCGAGGAAGCGGTCGCCCTCGCTGACGATGGCCACGTGGCCGCGGTCGAATACCGGCAGCAGCGACTCGATCGGGGCGCGCACGTCGACCTTGTCCAGCTTGCTCACCATGGCGGTGGACACCGGGTCGCGGAAGCGGTCCTCGTCGCCGTAGACGTGCAGCAACACATCCGACTCGTCGACGATGCCGACCAGCCGGTCGCCGTCCATCACCGGCAGCTGGCTGACGTCGTAGAGCTTCATGCGCTGGTAGGCGGTGACCAGCAGGTCGGTCGGGGCCACGACCACGGTGTCGCGCTGGGAGAACGGGCGCAGGATCAGGTCGCGCAGGTCGCCGGTGGGCTCGCGCTCCAGGAAGCCGTTGTCCAGCATCCAGTAGTCGTTGTACATCTTCGACAGGTACTTGTTGCCGGTGTCGCAGACGAACACGAGCACCTTCTTCGCCTCGGTCTGCTCGCGGCAATACCGCAGCGCCGCCGCCAGCAGCGTGCCGGTCGAGGAGCCACCGAGGATGCCTTCCTTCTCCAGCAGCTCGCGCGCGGTCAGGAAGCTTTCCTTGTCGCTGATGGCATAGGCCTTCTTCACCCGGGTGAAGTCGGAAATCGACGGCAGGAAGTCCTCGCCGATGCCTTCCACCATCCAGCTGGCGGACTTGTCGCTGAGCGTGCCCTCGTTGATGTACTCGGTGAGGATCGAGCCGACCGGATCGGCCAGGATCAGTTCGGTGTGGGGCGAGTGCTGGGCGAAATGGCGCGAGAGGCCGGTCATGGTGCCGGAGCTGCCACAACCGAAGACGATCGCGTCCAAGCCGCCGACCTCGGCCATCTGCGCGAGGATCTCCGGGCCGGTGCCGTGCTCGTGTGCGGCCGGGTTGTCGGGGTTGCCGAACTGGTTGATGAAGTAGGCGCCGGGCGTCTCGTGCGCCAGCCGCTCGGCCATGTCCTGGTAGTAATCAGGGTGGCCCTTGGCCACGTCCGAGCGCGTCAGAACGACCTGCGCGCCCATCGCCTTGAGGTTGAAGATCTTTTCCCGGCTCATCTTGTCCGGGACCACCAGCACCAGCTTGTAGCCCTTCTGCTGCGCGACCAGCGCCAGGCCGATGCCGGTGTTGCCGGCGGTGCCTTCCACCAGCGTGTCGCCGGGCTTGATGTCACCGCGCGCCTCGGCCGCCTCGATCATCTTCAGGCCGATGCGGTCCTTGATCGACCCGCCGGGGTTCTGCGACTCGAGCTTGAAGTACAGCTCGCAGGGGCCGGTATCGAGATGGCGGGCCTTGACGACCGGGGTCTGGCCGATCAGGTCGAGTACGGAGGAAGCAATAGGCATGCGCAGGACAACGGCAGCGCCGCGGACGCCGCGGCAGGCCGGGGGATTCTAAGGGAGGGGGCGGCCGCGCGCCTTGCGGGCCGCCGTCGATGTACGGAACCGGACTGCCGCCGCGGCTGCCGGGAATGGCAGCCGCGGCGGCTCCGGGGCCGCGATCCGGGAGGGCCGACGAGGTACCCCGCCCGGGCCGCGACGTCAGGCCTCAGTGCTGGGCGTCGTACAAACGGACCAGGCGGTCCTTCGCAGCCAGCTTCTCGCGCTTCATCTGCCCCAGGGTGAGGTCATCGATCGGCAGCACGCCCAGTTCGGCGTCCATCACCTTCTTGTCGAGCACCTGGTGACGTTGGTAGAGCTGTTTGAATTCGGGGTTGGCCTTGATCAGCGCGTCGATTTCAGGCTGCGGTTGTTCTTCGAACATGAAAGCCTCCTTCAGCACGAATGCAAACGCCCCGGCCAGGGGCCAGGGCGTCGCGGGGGGATCGCAGGGGCTGTCGGGCGGATGGCCGGGGCCGGGTTGCACAGGCCGGCCGGACGCTGGTGCACGTCGGCAAGGTCCTGCTGCAGGGGCGCTTGGGTCATCGGCTCGACTCATCGCCAGGCGGTTGGAAGCCACCTGGGTATTCGACGCTACTCCTGCATCCCCGGGTCGACAAGCGCAGCCGGTCGCATCGCCGACGGGCGGGCGAGCGCTGGCGGCGCAAACCCGCTCAACCGCGGGAGGGCCGCCGCAGTCAGCTTGGTAAGCGGCCCATAAACCGCGTCTGGCGAGCCTCGCGCCCGCCCGGTTCAGCCGCCCGAGACCAGCACTTCGACCCGCCGGTTGCGGGCCCGGCCCTCGGCGGTGCCGTTGTCGGCGACCGGCTCGTCGGCGCCGTGGCCCACCGCGCGGATGCGCGAAGCCGGCACCCCCGCGTCGATCAATGCCTGCCGCACCGCATCGGCGCGGCGTTGCGACAGCGCGCGATTGGCCTCGGGCTGGCCTTGGCTGTCGGTATGGCCGTCGACGCGGATGGACGCATTGCCGCCCGCCTGCAGGTAGACCGCCAGCGCTTGGACGCTGGCAGCGGCACCGGCGGTGAGCGTGGCCTGGCCCGACCCGAACGCATCGCCACCGAGGGTGTACACCTCATTGTTGCCGCGCTTGCTGGACGGCGGCAGGTCACCTCCGGCCATCAATGCCGCCTCCTCGCGCGCCAGCGCTGCCTCGCGTTCACGCGCAGCCTGCAGCCGGGCGCTCTGGGCACCGGCCACGCCCTCCAGCGCCGCCTCGACGTCCTGCATCGCCTCTTCGCTCGACATCGCCTGTTCGCGCAGGCGCGCGGCCTCCTCGGCCTGGATACGTGCTTCCATGCGCAGGCGCTCGGCCTCGGCGCGCGCCTGGGCCGCGTCCTGCCGGCTGGCTTCGATCAGCAGCTCGGCGCGCTCGCGGTCGAGGCGGTCGATTTCGCGCTGGGCGGCGGCAGTGCCGGCGGCCACCTCGGCAATGCGCACGCGGCGCTCGGCCACGTAGCGGGCACCCTCGCGCTCACGGCTGCCCGCCGCGGCCAGCATTTCGAGCGACTGGCGCGCCTGCAGGCGCTCGTAGGCGGCCATGCCGCTGAATTCGGCGTTGGCTTCCAGTGCCGTCAACCGTTGCGCCAGGTCGGCACCGGCGTCCTGCGCGGCCACCGGGGCGGCCAGTGCGGCCAGACCTACGGCCACCGCCAACGTCAGGGTCATCCGGTTCATTGGACACCTCCCTGCAGGCGGCGCTGAAGCGTTTCGACTTCGGCGCGTCGCTGCGCCAGTTCGGCCTGCGCCACGGCGTCACGGCTCAGCACGTAGGCGAGGTCGGCGTCGGCCGAAGCCGCCAGTGCCAGCCGGCGCGCATCGTCCTCGCGCCCGGAAGCCATGGCTGACTGGGCGCGCAGCAGCGCCTCGCGTGCGGTGGCGATTTCGGCCGAGGCGTACTGGTCGGCGTCTGCGCCTTCGGCACGCACGACGGCCTGCTGGGCCGCGCCCAGCTCGGCCGTGGGCGGCGGCATCGAGGCGCAGGACGCAAGCGCCAGAACGAGCACCAGCGCAAGCGCCGGCCAACGAAAGTGTGCGAAGCTTGAGTTCATTAGGGGTGCCGTGTCGGATGGGGTTTTCGCGCGGCCATTTTGGGCAGGCCGGCGGCGCGCTGGCAACGGTACGTCGCCGTCAATGAGGGGGTTGTGCATGGACATCGGCTATTTCCTGAAGCTGATGACGGAGAAGAACGCGTCGGACATGTTCCTGACCACCGGGGCGCCGGTGTACATCAAGGTCGAGGGCAAGCTGTACCCCCTGGGCAACACCGGCCTGCCGCCGGGCATGGTCAAGAAGATCGCCTACTCGCTGATGGACGAGGGCCAGGTGCCGCTGTTCGAGCGCGACCTGGAGCTGAACATGGCACTCGCCCTGGAGGGCGCCGGCCGCTTCCGCGTCAACGTCTTCAAGCAGCGTGGCGAGGTCGGCATGGTGATCCGCGCCATCCGCAGCGTGATCCCGTCGATCGAGGAGCTGCAGCTGCCGCAGGTGCTCAAGGACATCATCATGGCCCCGCGCGGGCTGGTGCTGATCGTCGGCTCCACCGGCTCGGGCAAGTCGACCACGCTGGCGTCGATGATCGACCACCGCAACAGCAACATCCCTGGGCACATCCTCACCATCGAGGACCCGATCGAGTACCTGCACAAGCACAAGAAGTCGATCGTCAACCAGCGCGAGGTCGGGCTCGACACCCACGCCTTCCACAACGCGCTGAAGAACGCGATGCGCGAGGCACCGGACGTCATCCTGATCGGCGAGATCCTGGATGCGACCACGATGGAGGCGGCAATCGCCTTCGCCGAGACCGGCCACCTGTGCCTGGCGACGCTGCACTCCAACAACGCCGACCAGACGCTGGAGCGCATCCTCAACTTCTTCAACGAGAACGCGCACAAGAACGTGCTGATGAACCTCGCGCTCAACCTCAAGGCGGTGGTCAGCCAGCGCCTGGTCGTGGGCGTGGACGGGCGTCGCATCCCCGCGGCCGAAGTGCTGATCAACACCCCGCACATCCGCGACCTGATGCGCCGCGGCCAGGTGCACGAGATCAAGCAGGCGATGGAGGAGTCGCTGGAGGAAGGCATGGAAACCTTCGACCAGTGCCTGTTCCGCCTCTACAAGGAAGGCAAGATCGAAATGGAGGAAGCGCTGAAGGCCGCCGACTCGCGTGACGGCCTGGCGCTGAAGTTCAGGCTGTCGGAAGGCGGCACCGGCGAGCACGACCCGTATGCGGACGTGTTCCAGTCCGAGCCGTAACCGGCATCGCTTCCGATACGGAAAAGGGCCGCATTGCGGCCCTTGTTCTTTGCAGCACCGGCGTTCGCGCGGGCTGCCCGCGTGTTGGCCCCACTACGGCGCGTCAGGCTGCCGTTCGGGGCGTGCCGCATCGAACTCGTCCATCGCCAGGCACTCGGCCTCGATGCGCGCGATCGTCGGATAGGCATCCATCGAAACGCCGAAGCGCCGCGCGTTGTAGACCTGCGGCACCAGGCAGCAATCGGCGATCGACGGCGTGTCGCCCTCGCAGAAGCGGCCGGTGGACGGGTGGTCGACCAGCAGGGCCTCGATCGCCGCGAAGCCTTCGGCGACCCAATACTTGACCCAGTCCTCGCGCTCGGGCTGGGGCACGTGCCAGGTGTTCTCGAAGTACTGCAACACCCGCAGATTGTTGAGCGGATGGATGTCGCACGCAATGGTGAGCGCCAGCGAGCGCACCCGCTCGCGGTCGCGGCTCAACGGCGGCAGCAATGCCGGGGACGGCCAAGTTTCGTCGAGGTATTCCAGGATCGCCAGCGACTGCCGCATCACGCGGCTGCCGTGCTTGAGCACCGGCACCAGTCCCTGCGGGTTGGCCTCGCGGAACTCCGGCGTGTGCTGCTGGCCGCCGTCGCGCACCAGGTGCACCGGAATGGTGTCGTACGGCAGTCCCTTGAGGTTCAGCCCGATGCGCACGCGGTAGGCCGCGCTCGAACGCCAGTACGAATACAGCTGAAGTTGATCGGCCACGTGTCGGTCCCCAGTCCCCAGGCCCGCTCGACGCGGCCATCCAAGATAAACGGCGCCGGCGGCCGGAAGCGGACCATCCGCCGGCGCTGCGGCTCCGCCGGTCAGGCGTCGGCGCGCTCGATGCGCTGCTCGATCGCACCGAAGATCGACGCGCCCGCCTCGTCCAGCATCTCGATGCGGACGGTGTCGCCGAACTTCATGAACGGCGTGCTCGGCTTGCCGTGCTCCAGCGTTTCCACCGTGCGTCGCTCGGCGAAACACGAGGCGCCCAGCGAGGTGTCCTCGTTGGCCACGGTGCCCGAGCCTACGATCGTGCCGGCCGACAGCGGACGCGTCCTGGCGGCATGGGCGACGAGCTGGCCGAAGTCGAACTGCATGTCGACGCCCGCTTCCGGCGCACCGAACCATTCACCGTTGATGTGGGTGAGCAGCGGCCGGTGCAGCTTGCTGCCCTTCCACGCACCGCCGAGCTCGTCGGGCGTCACGAACACCGGGCTCAAGGCCGAGCGCGGCTTGGACTGCAGGAAACCGAAGCCCTTGGCGAGCTCGCCGGGGATCAGGTTGCGCAGGCTGACATCATTGACCAGACCGACCAGCTGGATGTGGCCGGCGGCCTGCTCGGGGCTCACCGCCATCGGCACGTCGTCGGTGACGACCACGATCTCGGCCTCCAGGTCGATGCCGTACTCCTCGCTGGGCACGCGCACCGGATCGCGCGGACCATAGAAGCCGGCGCTGACGGCCTGGTACATCAGCGGATCGGTGTAGAAGCTCTCGGGCACCTCGGCGCCGCGGGCACGGCGCACGCGCTCGACGTGCGGCAGGTAGGCGCTGCCGTCGACGAACTCGTACGCGCGCGGCAGCGGCGAGGCCAGCTGGGCCATGTCGACGTCGAAGGCACCCTCGGCGCTGCCGGCATTGAGCGCATCGGAGAGCGCGTTCAACCGCGGCGCGGTGTTGGACCAGTCCTCCAGCGCGCGCTGCAGCGTGTCGGCGATGCCGGTGGCGCGCACGGCGCGCGTCAGGTCGCGGGAGACGACGATCAGCGTGCCGTCGCGGCCGCCTTCCTTGAGGGAGCCAAGCTTCATGGGGGGACCTCGATGTGACTGCGCGTTGCGCGATGGTTTCAAGTGTAACGGTTGACCGTGGGAGTCGCGACCGCGCGAGGAAACCCGCCTCCGACATGGCGATCACCGGGAGACAGGCAACAAAAAACCCGCCACGTGGGCGGGTTCTTCGTTTGGATCTGGCAGCCCCGGAAGGATTCGAACCTCCGAATGCCTGAGTCAGAGTCAGGTGCCTTACCGCTTGGCGACGGGGCTATGGAGCTGATTTTAGCGCCTCTGCCCGGCATTCGCACCATCTGGAGCGGATGCCGCCGAGGAGCGCCCCAAGCGCGATTAGCGCTTGGAGAACTGGGTGGCGCGGCGGGCCTTGTGCAGGCCGACCTTCTTGCGCTCGACCTCGCGGGCGTCGCGGGTCATGAAGCCGGCCTTGCGCAGCTCGGACTTCAGCGACTCGTCGTACTCCACCAGCGCGCGGGCGATGCCCAGGCGGATCGCACCGGCCTGGCCGGTGGTGCCGCCGCCGGCGACGGTGACGTTGACGTCGAACTTGTCGGTCGACTGGGTCAGCTCGAGCGGCTGGCGCACGATCATGCGCGCGGTCTCGCGACCGAAGAACTCATCGATCGGACGCTGGTTGACGGTGATCTTGCCATCGCCCTTGCGCAGGTACACGCGGGCGGTGGAGGACTTGCGGCGGCCGGTGCCGTAATTCTGCTGGATTGCCATGATCGGTACCTTAGAAGTCCAGCGGCTGCGGCTGCTGGGCGGAATGCGGATGCTCGGAGCCCTTGTAGACCTTGAGCTTGCGGTACATCGCGCGACCGAGCGGATTCTTGGGCAGCATGCCCTTCACGCCGGTCTCGATGACGCGCTCGGGGTGGCGCTCAAGCGCCTGGCCCAGGGTCTCGGTCTTGAGGTTGCCGATGTACCCCGTGAAACGGTGGTACTTCTTGTCGGTCAGCTTCTTGCCCGTGACCACGATCTTCTCGGCGTTGATCACGACGATGTAATCGCCGGTGTCGACGTGCGGCGTGTAGACGGGCTTGTGCTTGCCACGCAGGCGGCGGGCGAGCTCGGCGCAGAGGCGGCCGAGGGTCTTGCCTTCGGCATCGACCACGTACCAGTCACGCTGGACGGTCTCGTTCTTGGCGGTGAAAGTCTTCATGACGGTATGCGGTTACCTGGTCGGGCGGGTTGCGCGCGGCGTTGCGCCGGCGGAACTTTGCCTCGCGTTGTTGAAGCGGGGGACGAAAGAGGCGGAATGATACCGGCCCGCCTGCCCTGCCGCAACCCACCCCCTGTGGACGCGGGTCCGGGCGCCGCCGCCCGGTGTAGCATCGCCGGCCATGTCCGCCCGCCCGCACCCAGCAGCGCCCCCCGCCGGTGCGGGCCCCGCGCCGCGCCCTGCCGACCCGCTGCTGGCGCTGGCCGACCGCTGCGTGCAGTGCGGCCTGTGCCTGCCCAGCTGCCCCACCTATGCCGTGGACCGGCTGGAGGCGGAGTCGCCCCGCGGCCGAATCGCGTGGGTACGGCATATCGCCCAGGGCACCCTCGCCCCGACCCCGGCCGGCGACGCCCACCTCGATCACTGCCTCGGCTGCCGGGCCTGCGAATCGGTATGCCCGGCGGGCGTTGAATACGGGGCACTGCTGGTGGAAGCCCGCAGCCGCCAACGCGAGCGGCGTGCGCCCGGGTGGCTGCAACGCTTGATGGAAGGCGTTGCCGCGCGACCCCGGATGCTCGGGATGCTGCTGTCGATGTACCGGCGGGTCCCGGAGGCGTTGCGACGCGGCTTGCCCCCGCCTCCTTCGCCCGGAAATCGCACGCCGACTCCAGCGCCGGCCCCGGTGCCGATGCCCTCCGCTTCGGAATCCTCGATTTCGATCTTCAGCGGCTGCGTTGCGCGCCCGTACGAACGCGGGCTGCGCGACGCCGTCGCCGCCCTGTGCGCCGCGACTGGCAGCACCGTGCACGAACCGGCCGGCCAGACCTGTTGCGGCGCGCTGCATGCCCACGGTGGCAACCGCGCCAAGGCCGACGCCCTCGCGGCGCTCAACCGGCAGGCATTCGCGGACCAGGGCACCGTGCTGACCCTGGCCAGTGGCTGCCATGAGTCCGTCGCGCATGCGCTGGCGGGCGAAGCCGAGACCATCGATGCGATTGCGTGGCTGGCCAGCCGCACGTCCGCGCTCGAGTTCCAGCCGACCCGGATGAAGGTGGCGCTGCACCTGCCCTGCACGCAGCGCAACGTGGTCCACTCGGTTGCCGCCCTACGCAGCCTGCTGGCGCGCGTGCCGGGGCTGGAGGTGGTCGAGCTCGACGCGGGCACCGGCTGCTGTGGCGCGGCCGGGTTGAACATGCTGCTGGACCGCGACCGCGCGGCCGAACACCGCGCCCCGCTGGTCCATCAGTTCGAGGACAGCGGCGCCACGCTGCTGCTCAGCGCCAACATCGGTTGCCGGCTGCACCTCGCGGGTGCGACCACGGCGCCGGTGCAACATCCGCTGGAGTTCCTCGCCTCGCGCCTGGCGGCCTCCACGCCGGCGTAAGGTCGCCCGCCTACACTTGCACGCCATGAACGCACGCTCACTTTCCCCGCTCGACCGCCTGCTGTCCGACCTGCAACGCGCGATGGACACCGTGGCAGGCGCACCCGCAGCGGAGCGCCCCAACCCCGCGCAGGAACACGCCGACATCGTGCTGGACGACGACGAGCGCCGGCACGCGGCTGGGCTCATGCGCATCAACCACGTCGGCGAGGTCTGCGCCCAGGCGCTGTATTGCGGGCAGGCCGCGGTCGCCCGCGACGGCGCCACGCGCGAGCACCTGCTGGCCGCCGCGCAGGAAGAGACCGACCACCTGGCCTGGTGCGCGGACCGCCTGCGCGAACTCGACAGCCGCCCCAGCCTGCTCAACCCGCTCTGGTACGCGGGCAGCTATGCGATCGGCGCGCTGGCGGGGTTGCGCGGTGACGGCTGGAACCTCGGATTCGTGGTGGAAACCGAACGCCAGGTCGAAGCCCATATCGACGAGCACCTGCAGTCGCTGCCGCAGGCCGATGCGCGCAGCCGCGCCATCCTGCAGGTGATGAAGGCCGACGAGGCCCGCCACGCCGATGCCGCCGAACAGGCCGGCGCGCGCATCCTGCCGATGCCGGTGCCGACGTTGATGGCTGCGGCATCGAAGCTGATGAAGTCGGTGGCGTACCGGCTCTGACTCAACGCGCCTCAGGCATCTGTAGGAGCGGCTTCAGCCGCGATGCCCCACCTGTAGGAGCGACGTAAGTCGCGATGCGTGTCCGGCCGGAGCTGCTGTGGCGACTGACGTCGCTCCTACAAATACAGAAAGGTTCGGATTGCGGGGGACAGGGCATCGCGGCTGAAGCCGCTCCTACAAGAGCTTGCGTATCCCCGCGGGACGTGAACCCGCGACATGAAAAAGGCCGGCAATGCCGGCCTTTTCCGCAATACGACTGGGTCGAGCCGGCGGTCAATCCGCCAGGTTGCGCCCGTGGTACAGCTCCTCGATCTCGCGCTTCAGCCGCGCCTCGATCTTCATGCGCTCCTTGAACGACAGGTTGCGCGCCTTTTCCTCGAACAGGTAGCGGTCCAGGTCGAAGTCCTTCAGGTGCATCTTCGTGTGGTAGATGTTTTCCTGGTAGACGTTGACGTCGAGCATCTCGTAGCGCGACTTGATGTTCTTGGCCAGGTAATCCTGGATCGAATTGATCTTGTGGTCGATGTAGTGCTTCTTGCCTTTCACGTCGCGGGTGAACCCGCGCACGCGGTAGTCCATCACCACGATGTCGGACTCCAGGCTCTCGATCAGGTAGTTCAGCGCCTTCAGCGGCGAGATCACGCCGCAGGTGGCCACGTCGATGTCGGCGCGGAAGGTCGCGATGCCGTTGTCCGGGTGCGTCTCCGGGTACGTGTGCACCGTGATGTGCGACTTGTCCATGTGCGCGACCACGGCGTCGGAGATCACGCCCTTGGCGTCGCGCTTGTCGACCACCGGCTCCTCGGAGATGAGGATCGTCACCGACGCGCCCTGCGGATCGTAGTCCTGGCGCGCGATGTTGAGGATGTTGGCACCGATGATGTCGGCCACATCCGTGAGGATCTGGGTCAACCGGTCGGCGTTGTATTCCTCGTCGATGTACTCGATGTAGCGCTGCCGCTCCTCTTCGGAGGCGGCGAAGCTGACATCGTAGATATTGAACGAGAGGGCCTTGGTGAGGTTGTTGAAGCCTTGCAACCTCAGGCGCGGCAGCGGTTTGACCACGGTGGGGGATCCCGGATCTGGCAGTGGAATCGGCAATTATGGGGCATTAGGCCCCCGGGGTGAAACGGACCCGGATCCGCGCCGTGGCGGTTTGCGTCAGCATTTGCCCCCGCACGTCGCTTGGCCCTAAGCTCGGCCGATCACACCAGCCCATCGCCCATGTCCGCCACCTCGGTTGCCCATTTGACTGCCCTGCGCCGCACCCATAGCCCGTTGATGCCGGATGCCTCGGTCATCGAGCGCTTCCTCGCGCACAGCCACCGCCGCCGCTACCCGTCGCGCACCGACGTGTTCCGACCGGGCGATCCGGCCAGCACCCTGTACTACGTGGTGTCCGGCTCGGTCAGCATCATTGCCGAGGAGGACGACGGCCGAGAGCTGGTGCTGGGCTACTTCGGCCCGGGCGAGTTCGTCGGCGAGCTGGGTCTGTTCATCGAGAACGACCGGCGCGAGGTCATCCTGCGCACCCGCGTCGCCTGCGAGCTGGCGGAGATCGGCCACGAGCGCTTCTACGACCTGCTGCTGGGCCGGCTGTCGATGGACGCGCCCAAGCTGCTGTACGCGATCGGCGCGCAGATCTCCCGTCGCCTGCTCGACACCAGCCGCAAGGCCGGGCGCCTGGCCTTCCTGGACGTGACCGACCGCATCGTCCGCGCCCTGCACGACCTGGCGAAGGAGCCCGAGGCGATGAGCCACCCCGACGGCACCCAGTTGCGCGTGTCGCGCCAGGAGCTGTCGCGCCTGGTGGGCTGCTCGCGCGAGATGGCCGGTCGCGTGCTCAAGAAGCTGGAAGCCGACGGCAAGCTGCACGCCCGCGGCAAGACCGTCGTCCTGTACGGGACCCGCTGATGGGACGGCTGGCCACCCTCGACGATGGCCAGCTCCAGACCACCGTCCGCACGGCGGCCGTAGGCGATGCCGCCGACGTGGCACCGTTGCTCGAGGCTCTGGGGTATCCGTGCACGCGTGACGAGGCCGCCGAGCGCATCCTTGTCGCCATTTCCGACCCGCGCCAGCAGCTGCTGCTGGCCGAGCGCGACGGCCATGTCTGCGGCCTGGTCGCCCTGCATACCCTCTACATGATCGCCAACGGCGCGGACCTGGCGCGCATCACCGCGCTGGTGGTCGACCCGACCTGCCACCGCCAGGGCGTCGGACGCCGCCTGCTGCGCGAAGCCGAGGCCGTCGCCCGGCGCACCGGCGCGGCGCGCATCGAAGTCACCAGCGGCGCGCAACGCACAGAAGCGCGCGCGTTCTATTGCGGCTGCGGGTACAGCGACGACTCGCAGCGGTTCGTGAAGCTGCTGGGCGATTGAGCGGCGCCCTGCTCTTGTAGGAGCGGCTTCAGCCGCGATGCCTTTTCACCTTCTGTAGGAGCGACGTAAGTCGCGACCCTGAAGCCGGATTTTGCGCAGCCATCCAGCTGCCGCGGTCGCGACTTACGTCGCTCCTACATCGGCTCGCCATGTGGCTGTGATCGCGGCTGAAGCCGCTCCTACAGATGCGTGTTACGGCTGCTGCGCTGCGGCCGGCATGGCGACGGGTTCGCCCGCGCGCCCGGGACATCCCCAGTTGAGGATCGGCGTGTCCGCCGGCAGCACGCGCTGGAACATCGCCACGCTGCCTTCCTTCGGATTGACGACGACGGGCCGCTGCGCCGCCTTCAACAGCGGCAGGTCGGCGCTGCTGTCGGTGTAGGCGGTGGCAATCGGCCCGGTGTAGCCGGCCTCGCGCAGCATCGTCATCTTCATCTCGTGGTGGCAGTGCCGGGTGGCGACCACCGCGCCCAGGCGCGGTCCGACCTGCGTGCCGACGACGGGCACGTCCTCGTGCGCGACGAACGCCAGGATCGCGCGTGCCAACTCGGGCGGCGCGCCGGTGGCGATCACCACCCGGTCGCCCGCTTCGCGGTGGCGGTGCAGCACCTCCAGGGCGATGGGCAGCAGGCGCCCGCGGATCTGCGCCATGTGGGCTTCGACGTAGCGGTCGATGAGCGCATCGAGGTCGCGACGGCGGTGGAAGCCGATCGTCCCGACCCACACGAATGCCGATATCCCGCGACGCCGCGTTGGCAGGAACGCGACCATCGGCCCGGCAATCGGAGCGACCAGCAACGCCAACAACCGGCGCCACCACGCCCGCAGGATGAGCCACTTGAAAAGGTGGCCGCCTGAGTCGCCGTCGTACAGCGTGTGGTCGAAATCGAACACCACCAGCGGTGCGCCGGCGCGGGCGGCGGGGTATCGGGGGCCGGCTTCACTCATGCGGGATTCGGTTCGATGCGTTGGGGCGATTGTGACGAAACAGTGCGGCGGTGGAAACGCGCGCGAATGGGCGCACGAACCTACGCGGCGAACATCCGCGCCAGCGCCGCGCCCGGGTCGCGCTCGCGCATGAACGACTCGCCGACCAGGAACGTGTGCACCCCGGCTTCGCGCATCCGCGCGACATCGGCGGCCGAGGCGATGCCGCTTTCGGTGACCAGCGTGCGGTCCGGCGGCACTGCGCCCTTGAGCTCCAGCGTGGTGTCGAGCGAGACCTCAAACGTGCGCAGGTTGCGGTTGTTGACGCCGACCAGCTGGCAGTCGGTCTGTAGCGCGCGTTCCAGCTCGTCGATGTCGTGCACTTCCACCAGCACGTCCATGCCCAGCTCGTTCGCGAGGTTGGCCATCTCGATCATCGGGCCGTCCTCCAGCGCAGCGACGATCAGCAGGATGGCATCGGCGCCGATCATCCGTGCCTCGTACACCTGGTAGGGGTCGATGACGAAGTCCTTGCGGATCACCGGCAGGGTGCAGGCGTTGCGCGCCGCGGCCAGGTACAGGTTGCTGCCCTGGAAGAAATCCACGTCCGTCAGCACCGACAGGCAGGCCGCGCCGCCGGCCTCGTAGCTGCGGGCGATCTCGGCAGGATGGAAGTCGGGCCGGATCACGCCCTTGGACGGGCTGGCCTTCTTCACCTCGGCGATCACCGCGGCATTGCCCGCGGCGAGCTTGCGGTCGATGGCCGCCGCGAACCCGCGCGTGGGCGGCTGCGAGGCCACGCGGGCACGCAGGTCGTCCAGCGAGCGCACGCGGCTGCGCTGGTCGATCTCTTCGCGCTTGCGGGCCAGGATGGTGGTGAGGATGTCGCTCATGCGGTACCGGTCGAGTAAAGGGGTGGAGTCGGAATGCGTGGGTGGCGGCGCGCAACCCACGGTGCCGGATTGGAGCCGGCAAGGTGCACCATCGCGCCGGCGGTCATTGCGGGGATGGCTCCGATGGCGCCGCCTTGCCGTACGCACGTTCGACCCGCGCCACGCGCAGCTCGAAATGCTCGTACCAGTGGGTGCGGCCGTACGCGCGCGTCATCGCGTGGTCGGCTTGGCGCTTCCATGCCTGGATGGCGGCCTCGTCGGTCCAGTAGCTGACGGTGATGCCGAACCCGTCCGCATCGCGGCTGGATTCCACCCCGAGGAACCCGGGTTGGCGGGCGGCAAGCTCCACCATGCGCGCCGCGGCCTGGCCGTAACCGGCGTCGTCGTCCGCATTGCGTTGCGAGCTGAACACCACCGCGTAGTACGGCGGCTGCGGCAGCCTGGCGAACGGCCCGCTCATGCCGCCGCCAGCTCCTTGGTCACCGCAACGAACTGGTCGAGCTTCTCGCGCGCCTGGCCCGAGGCGATCGCCGCACGGGCGCGCTCGATGCCGTCGCTGATGCTGTCGGCGACGCCGGCCACGTACAGCGCCGCGCCGGCGTTGAAGACCACGATCTCGCGCGGCAGCCCGCGCTGGTTGTCCAGCGCCTGCAGCACCATCGTGCGCGATTCGATGGCATCGGCCACGCGCAGGTTGCGGCTGGCGGCCATGGCGATGCCGAAGTCCTCGGGATGCACCTCGTATTCGCGCACCACGCCGTTGCGCAGTTCGCCGACCAGGGAGCCCGCGCCCAGCGACAGCTCGTCCATGCCGTCGCGGCCCCACACCACCAGCGCACGCTGCGCGCCCAGCTCCTGCAGCACGCGCACCTGGATGCCGACGAGGTCGGGGTGGAACACGCCCATCAGGATCGCCGGTGCGTCGGCCGGGTTGGTCAGCGGACCGAGGATGTTGAAGATCGTGCGCACGCCCATTTCGCCGCGGATCGGTGCCACTGCCTTCATCGCCGGGTGGTGCACCGGCGCGAACATGAAGCCGATGCCGGTGCGCGCGATGCACTGCGACACCTGCTCGGGCTGCAGGTCGATGGCCGCGCCCAGCACCTCCAGCACGTCGGCGCTGCCGGACTTGGACGACACGCTGCGGTTGCCGTGCTTGGCAACCTTGGCGCCGGCCGCGGCGATCACGAACATGCTGGCAGTGGAGATGTTGAAGGTGTGCGCGCCGTCGCCGCCGGTGCCGACGATGTCGACCAGGTGGCGGCGGTCGGCGACCTCGACCGGGCGCGAGAACTCGCGCAGCACCGTGGCCGCGCCGGCGATCTCGCCGATGGTTTCCTTCTTGACCCGCAGGCCGGTAAGGATCGCCGCCGTCAGCGGCGGCGAGATCTGGCCGCGGATGATCATCCGCATCAGGTCCATCATCTCGTCGTGGAAGATCTCGCGATGCTCGATCAGGCGCTGGAGGGCTTCTTGCGGGGTGAAGGGCATGGCGTGTCCCGGTGTGCGGATGGCGATGTGCTGCTGAGTCGAAGCGTCCGTGCCTGTAGGAGCGGCTTCAGCCGCGATCCAATCTTTTCTTGATGTGTGTAGGAGCGACGTAAGTCGCGACCGGAAATCGTTGACCGCGCCGCTATCCGGTTAGCGTGATCGCGACTCACGTCGCTCCTACAAAAAACGTAAGCAAGATCAAAAGATCGCGGCTGAAGCCGCTCCTACAAAGGACATGGCTGGCTCAACGCTCCAGGAAGTTCTTCAG
The DNA here is from genome assembly GCF_020026895.1 of Novilysobacter selenitireducens. Classification (GTDB taxonomy): domain Bacteria; phylum Pseudomonadota; class Gammaproteobacteria; order Xanthomonadales; family Xanthomonadaceae; genus Lysobacter_C; species Lysobacter_C selenitireducens. The sequence goes on along the minus strand of NZ_JAINZW010000001.1, from coordinate 515,679 downwards.
CAGCGCGTGGCCGTGTTCGGTAAGGATGGATTCGGGGTGGAACTGCACGCCTTCCAGCGGAAACTCGCGATGGCGCAGGCCCATGATCTCGTCGAAGCCGCCGTGCGCATCCTCGGTCCAGGCGGTGATCTCGAGGCACCCGGGCAGCGTATCGCGCGCCACCACCAGCGAGTGGTAGCGCGTCGCCTCGTAGCGGTCGGGCAGCCCGGCGAAGACGCCGCGGCCCTCGTGGCGGATGCGCGAGGTCTTGCCGTGCATGATCGACTTGGCGCGCACGACGTCGCCGCCGAACGCCTGCCCCAGGCTCTGGTGGCCCAGGCACACGCCCAGGATCGGTGTGATGGCGCCCAGCGCGCGGATCACGTCGACCGACACGCCCGCCTCGTTGGGCGTGCACGGCCCAGGCGAGATCACGATGCGCTCGGGCGCCATGGCGGCGATCTGCGCCACCGACAGCGCATCGTTACGCACCACCTCCACCTCGGCTCCCAACACCTGCAGGTACTGCACGAGGTTGAAGGTGAAGCTGTCGTAGTTGTCGATCATCAACAGCACGTCACAATCCCCTCGCCGCTTCGGCCACCGCGCGGAACAGCGCGCGCCCCTTGTTCATGGTCTCGTCCCACTCCTTTTCCGGATCGGAGTCGTAGACGATGCCGGCGCCGGCCTGCACGTGCAGGCGTCCGTCCTGGATGACGGCGGTACGGATGGCGATGGCGGTGTCGGCATCGCCGTGCCAGCCGATGTAGCCGATGCTGCCGGCGTAGACATTCCGCTTGATCGGTTCCAGCTCGCGGATGACCTCGAGCGCGCGGATCTTGGGCGCACCGCTGACGGTGCCGGCCGGGAACGTGGCGCGCAGCACGTCGGCGTAGCTCATGCCGGCCTTCAGCGTGCCGGTGACCTCGCTCACGATGTGCATGACGTGGCTGTAGCGCTCGATCACGAACTGCTCGCCGACCTCCACGGTGCCTGCCTCGCTGACGCGGCCGACGTCGTTGCGGCCCAGGTCGATCAGCATCAGGTGCTCGGCGCGTTCCTTGGGGTCGGCCAGCAGCTCGACCTCCAGCGCGGCGTCGGCTTCCGGCGTCTCGCCCCGCGGGCGGGTGCCGGCGATGGGGCGCACGGTGACGGTCGGCGCATCGGTGCCCATGCCTTCCAGCCGCACCAGGATCTCCGGCGAGGAGCCGACCACCTGCATCTCGCCGACGTCCAGGAAGTACATGTACGGCGACGGGTTGAGCGCGCGAAGGGCGCGGTAGACATCCACCGGGCGCGCCTTGAACGGCACGCTCAGGCGCTGGCTCAGCACCACCTGGAACACGTCGCCGGCGCGGATGTAGTCCTTGGACTTCTCCACCGCGTCGATGAAGCCCTCGCGGGTGAAGCCGGAGACGAAGTGCGACTCGTCCAGCGCCGCGCCGTCGAGTGTGTCGGGATACGTTGCGCCGCTGGTGCGCAGCCGGTGCACCAGCTGGTCGAGGCGGCGGTTGGCGCGCGCGAACGCCTGCGGCTCGGACGGGTCGGCGTGGACGATGAGGTAGAGGCGGCCCTTGAGGTTGTCGAACACCGCGACTTCTTCGCTGAGCATCAGCAGGATCTCGGGCGTGCCCAGCTCATCCGGCTTGGTCTCGCCATCGGGGCCCGGGCCGGCCAGGCGCGGCTCGATGTAGCCGATGCATTCGAAGCCGAACCAGCCCACCAGCCCGCCGGTGAAGCCGGGCAGGCCGTCGATCTTCGGCACGCGGTGCGCGGCGCGCAGTCGTTCGACCTCGGCGAACGGGTCGGCGACCTCGCGCGCCTCGACCAACTCGCCGTGCTCGCTGACCACCAGCGTGTGGCCGGCAAAGGCGTACACGCGACGCGCCGGCAGGCCGATGATCGAGTAGCGGCCGAAACGCTCGCCGCCTTCGACGGATTCGAACAGGTAGGTGTGCGGGCCGTCGGCCAGCTTCAGGTAGACCGAGAGCGGGGTGTCGAGGTCGGAAAAGACCTCGCGGACGACCGGGATGCGGGTGTGGCCTTCAGCGGCCTGCTGCTGGAACTGCTCGGCGGTGAGCGTGTGGGGCGACGGCATGCGGCACTTCCTGGGAATGCGACGGGGCGTGGACGGCGGCGGGCATCGGCCACCATCGCCAACCCGTGTCGGCACCGCAGGAATGAAGGGTCGCCCAGAGGTTCATGGGGCGCTACTTTAGCCGCTTCGCCGCGCGGATGCAGGCCTAGGCGGGAAGCGGGCCAAGCGCCGGAGCGGACTCGCCGTCCGGTTCGGGGCCGGCCGCGTCGCCCGCCCCCAGCGGCAACGGATTGCCCGGCACGCGCAGCAGCGGGCATCCCGGCGGCAGGTGCATGCGCAGGCGCGAGGCGACGCAGTCGATGCGGAAGCGCCGCGCCTCCACCGGCTCGCCGTCCAGGTTCAGCACGAACGGCTCGGCGCCTTCGATCTCCACCCACGGCAACTGCCTGCGCACGGCGACGCGGTCGAGGGCGCCCTGCTTGCCTTCGGTCAGCAGCGCACCGACGGTGGCGCCGACTTCGCCTTCCAGTTCCGGAACGATGGTGAGGTCCAGCAGGTCGTCGTCGATCACCGCGTCCGGGCACAGCACCTGCCCGCCACCGGCCTGGCGCCCGTTGCCGGCGCCCAGCGCGATGAAGCCGCCCTCCCAGGCGAACTCCGGGCCCGATACGCGGGCGGCGATGGGCTCGATCCGGCCCAGCTTGGCGATGCCGGTGATGAGGTAGGCCAGCCCGCCGAGCATCTTCTTCAGCCCCTCGTCGGTTTCCACCGTGACCTGCGTGCCGAAGCCGCCGCTGGCGAGGTTGGCGCACCAGTGGCGGGCCCCTTCGGTGTCGATGCACAGCAGGTCGATCGGCTGCGGCGCGGTGCGGCGGACGAGGTCGAGGGCCTCCGCCGGTTCCAGCGGCAGCTCCGCGGCGGTGGCGAAATCGTTGGCGGTGCCCATCGGCACCAGGGCCAGCGCGGGCAACCCGCTGGCATCGGCGTCCTGCCCCGCCAGTGCGGTGGCGACTTCGCTCAGCGTGCCGTCGCCGCCCGCGGCCACCACAGTATCCACGCGATTGGCGAGGGCTTCCTCGACATGGCGCGCGGCGTCGCCGCCTTCCCACGTCACCCGCACGTCGATGCGGATGCCGCTGCGGCGCAGGTCGAGCACGGCCTCGCGCAGCGGTTCGTCGCCGGCGGATTTGCCGTTGAGGATCAGGCACCAGTGGCTGGACATCGGACGGGCGCTTGCGGGGGCGGTGCGGCAGGCTAGCAACGCGGCGCCAAGCGGCCGTGAAGCCCGCGCCCGGCCGGCCCGGTAGCGACATGCGTGCGACACGCCGGTGTCATCACCCGGTCATCGGACACGCGGAGTATTGGAGTCCATTCCCAGGGACGACGGGCGGAGGCAGGATCGCCTCCAATCTTCCAGGCCGGTGCCGGCGACGGCATCGGCCTTTTCATGCGCGGCCGTCGCTCAGCGCACGCCCGCCACGGCCGACTTCATGCGCCCGATCACGTCCGCGTAGTCGTCGGCATTGAAGATCGCCGAGCCGGCGACGAAGGTGTCGGCGCCGGCCGCGGCGATCTCGGCGATGTTGTCGGCCTTGACTCCGCCGTCGATCTCCAGCCGTACATGCGGTGCGCGTGCGTCGATCATCCCGCGCACCATGCGCAGCTTCTCGAGCGCGGAGGGTATGAAGGACTGCCCGCCGAAGCCCGGGTTCACCGACATCAACAGCACCAGGTCGAGTTCTTCCAGGACGTAGTCGAGGACCTCCACCGGGGTGCCGGGGTTGAGCACGAGCCCTGCCTGGCAGCCGGCGTCCCGGATGAGCTGGATCGTGCGATGCACGTGCCGGCTCGCCTCGGGATGGAAACTGATGACGGTGGCCCCGGCCTTGGCGAAGTCCGGGACGATGCGGTCCACCGGCTCCACCATCAGGTGCACGTCGATCGGCGCGGTGACGCCGTGCTTGCGCAGCGCCTCGCACACCATCGGCCCGATGGTGAGGTTGGGCACGTAGTGGTTGTCCATCACGTCGAAATGCACCCAGTCGGCGCCGGCGGCCAGGACGTTTTCCACTTCCTCGCCCAGCCGGGCGAAGTTGGCCGAGAGGATGGACGGGGCGATGACGGTCGGTTGCATGGCGGCGCTCGCTGGAGGCAGGCGCGCATTGTCGCCGGCACGGGCGCCCGGCGGAACCCGCGCGCGGCTCAGCGCTTGCGCAGGGTCTTGATGCGGTCGTAGGCGCCGTTGATCTCGCGTGCCTTGGTCTCGGCCTGCTTGCGCAGCTCCGGCGCGGCCCCGGCGACGCGGTCGGGGTGGTACTGGGCGATCAGGCGGCGGTAGGCCTGCTCGACCTCGGCGTCGCTGGCGTCGGAGGTCAGCCCCAGCTGCGCGTACGGGTTGTCGCGGCGCAGCTTGAACCAGTCGGTGTCGAAGGCGTGGCCGATCAGCAGGCCGATCAATGCGCCCAGCAGCGGGTTGACCCGGAACAGCGCCGCGCCGGCCAGTGCGCCCAGCAGTTTTCCGTACCAGCGTTTCATGCGGTGCGCTTCATGCGGCGAGAGGGCTCCGGGCAGGCGATCCAGGGCGTGGCGGGAGGCCCCGCGCGGCCGGCGGCGAGTGTACCTGCACCCGGCCGCCGACCGGCGTACACTGCCCGGCCCCGTCGCGCGGGCGCGCGATGCGCCAGTACCGGCGGGGCCTGCGCCACCTGGGGGCCTCACGTTGTCAACGACCTTGCACCGACCGTACCTGCTGGAATCCGATCTTCCCGGCCTGCACCTGCGCCACCGCGGCAAGGTGCGCGATGTGTTCGACCTGCCGGCCAGCGTACTGCCGGCCGACGCCGGTTTCGGCGACTGCCTGCTGATGGTCGCCACCGACCGCCTGAGCGCCTTCGACGTGGTGCTGCCCGACCCGATCCCCGGCAAGGGCGAGATGCTCTGCCAGATCAGCAACTTCTGGTTCGACAAGACCGGCCACATTGTCCCCAACCACCTGACCGGCATCGATGTCGCCTCGGTGCTGCCGGCCGGCGTGGATGCGTCGCTGTACGAAAGGCGCGCGGTGGTGACGCGCCGGCTCAAGCCGGTGCCGATCGAGTGCATCGCGCGCGGCTACGTGATCGGCAGCGGCTGGAAGGACTACCAGCGCACCGGCCGCATCAGCGGCATCGCCCTGCCCGACGGCCTGCAGCAGGCGCAGAAGCTGGACGAGCCGATCTTTACCCCCTCGACCAAGGCCGCCGTCGGCGACCACGACGAGAACATCGACTTCGACACCGCCGTGCGCCTGTGCGGCGCCGAGCTGGCCGAGGCGGTGCGCGACGCGACGCTGCGGCTGTACCGCTACGCCGCCGACTTCGCCGCCGAGCGCGGGATCCTGCTGGCCGACACCAAGTTCGAGTTCGGCACCGACGCCGATGGCCGCCTGTACGTGATGGACGAGATGCTCACCCCGGACTCGTCGCGGTACTGGCCGGCGGACGAGTACGAGGTCGGCACCAGCCCGCCCAGCTTCGACAAGCAGTTCGTGCGCGACTACCTGGAGACGCTGGACTGGGACAAGACCGCGCCCGGCCCGCGCCTGCCGCCCGAGGTCATCGAACGCACCCGCGCGAAGTACGCCGAGGCGCTGGAGCGGCTGGCGGACATCCGGATCGATTGAGGCGGGGGCGCCTGCCGTGCCCTACCCACGCAGGCAAACCGAGTAGGGATCGCGCCTGAAGGCGCTCCTACAGGAAGCCTGCTGTTGTAGGAGCGGCTTCAGCCGCGATCCGCCAATCGGGTGGCGACGCGATGGGAAGATGGCGGTCGCGACTCACGTCGCTCCTACAACGATTGCGTAGTAGCGCCCGGGCCGGCCATGCACCCGCGCCCGCCCCTTGCCATACTCCGGCCACTGCCCGCCGGAGACCGCCATGGACGCCGCTACCCGCCCCATCGACCGCTGGTTCGCCAGTTACTCCGGCGACCATCGCGACCCCACCAACCAGGCCATCCACGTGGTCGCGGTGCCGGCCATCCTGTGGAGCGTGATCGCCCTGCTGTGGTGCATCCCGTCGCCCGGCACGCTGTTCCGCGACGGCTTCTGGGCGGGGCTGGCGATGTTCGGCGCGTTCCTTTTCTACTACCGCGCCTCGCGCCGGCTCGGGCTGGGCATGGCCGCGGTGTTCGCGCTGCTGGGGCTGGTGACCAACGTGCTGTTCGCCACGCTGGGGCGGATGCCATTGCTGACGCTGGCGATCGTGGTCTTCGTGGTGGCGTGGATCGCGCAGTTCATCGGCCACAAGATCGAGGGTCGCAAGCCCAGCTTCCTCACCGACCTGACCTACTTGCTGATCGGGCCGGCATGGGTGCTGGTCAAGCTCTACCGCCGGCTGGGCTGGGCCTACTGACGGCAACGTCGCACCCGACGCGCAAAACCGGCACGCGCGGCAACGCGCGAGCGCGCCGGGCCGTGTAAGGTCCGGCGTTCCCGCTCCCCGGTTTCCCGCCCCATGCCGCCACGCGACATCGCCCTGGTCCTGCTGATCTGCGTGGCGTGGGCATTCAACTTCCTGACCTCCGCGCTGGCGTTGCGCGAGATCCCGCCGTTCCTGTTCACCGCGCTGCGCTTCGCGCTGCTGGCGCTGCCGCTGGTGTTCGTGCTCAAGCGCCCCGCGCCCGGGCAGTGGCCGCGGCTGGTCGCGGTGTGCCTGTGCGTGGGCGTGGCGCATTTCGGGCTGAGCTTCCTGGCGCTGAAGCTGGCGGGCAACCTCACCTCGCCGGCCATCGTGATGCAGAGCTACGTGCCGATGACCGCGCTGCTGGCGTGGTGGCTGCTGGACGACCGCTTCGGCTGGCGCACCGGGCTTGCCATCGGCGTGAGCTTCGCCGGCGTGCTGGTGCTGGGACTGGATCCGCTGGTGTTCCGCCGGCCCGACGCGTTGGCGCTGATGCTGGTGTCGGCCGCATCGCTAGCGCTGGGCACGGTGCTGATGAAGCGACTGCGCGGGCTGGACGTCTTCAGCCAGCAGGGCTGGACCGCGCTGATCAGCGTGCTGCCGCTGCTGGGCCTGAGCCTGTGGATGGAGCCCGGCAGCGTGGCGCGGCTGGGCGAGGTGAGCTGGGTCGGCTGGCTGGGGGTGGCGTACGCGGCCTTCATTTCATCGCTGCTCGGCCACGGCCTCTACTACGTGCTGGTGCAGCGCCACCCGGTGTCGCAGCTGATGCCGTGGCTGCTGCTGACCCCGGTGCTGGCGGTGGTGCTGGGCATCGTGGTGTGGGGCGACCGCCCGGGCCCGGCGATGTGGGTCGGCGGCGCGATGGTGCTGGGCGGCGTGCTGATGATCGCGCTTCGCGCAATCACGAAGTCGCGCGAGTTGCCGCCGAAAGAGGTGCTGTAGCGTCCCTCAGCGTCCGGAAGGGGACGACGGCGACGGATCAGCGCGGCGGCTCGAACATCCCCGGCTGCGGCCGGAACGGCCGCGGCGCGTAGCCGAGGTCACGCGCCGCCGGACCGGTATCGAACACCAGGTCCTCGCGCATCCGCGCCACCGCCGCATCACCCAGCCCCGCGCCGATGCCCATCAGCGCAGCGCCGCGCAGCGCCAGTGAAAACATCGGCTGCGGCAACTCCAGCAGCCGCGCCGGCGGCTGCAGGCAGGCCAGCACGCGCGCGACCATTTCCCGGTATGCCAGCGTCTCGCCACCCGGTACGTCGTAGCTGCGGCCGGCCGCGGCGGCGTTGTCGATGCACGCGAACGCCGCGTCGGCCAGGTCGTCGACATGCACCGGCTGGCGCAAGCCGGTCGCCCCGCGTGGCAGCGGAAACACGCGGCGCCGTCGTGCCAGCGACGCGATGCGCGTCAGCGTGGCGTCGCGGCCCGCGCCGTAGACCAGCGTCGGGCGCAGCACGGTAACCGCGGCCCCCCGCTGCGCTGCCGTCTCGAACAGGGTCGTCTCCGCCCCTGCCAGGCGTGCGGCCACGTCGCGCTCGGCGGCGTCGGGCGAGTCGTGCTTGACCGCCGCGCTGGTCGAACCGAACGCCACCACGCGCGCGCATTCGACCGGCGCGCCGCGGTACCAGCGCGCAAACCCGTCCAGCGGTCCACAACTGAAGATGGCGTCGAACGCTTGCGGCACTGCCGGCATCGCGTCGAGCGAACCGCGATGCCAGGTGATGCCCGGCGACGGCTCGCGCGCGGTGCGCGATACGGCGTCCACTGCCCAGCCGGCGTCACGCAGGCGCGCCACCAGCGGCACGCCGATCTGCCCGCTGGCACCGAAAATCAGTGCGCGCATCGGACCGGGATCGGCTGGGGAGCGAGCTCGTCGATGCACCCGCCGGACAGGCCAGCGCACCCGATCGTATTAATAAGTGTCATGCGCGAACTGCGGCCGCATCGGTTGGTGCAGCAAGCATACGCAAGCACCCACGCGACACGGGAGCGACGTTTGCTTCGGGTAGAATCCGGGGGCTTTCCGCGCCGGTGCACTTGCCCGCAAAGGCGCGTCCAAGCCCCCCCTGCACGACCCGTCCCCGCCCGCGCGCACGTCGCGCAACGCCTTGGGAGCGTGATGCTCGAACTCCTGCTAGCCCTTCCGTTCCTCATGGCCGCCTGGGTGTTGCTTGCGCGCAACGTCTCGCGGCGGACGACGGCGTGGCTGGCAGGCGTGGCGCCACTGGCGGGCCTGGCGATCCTCATCGCGCTGACGCCCGCCGTGCTGGGCGGCGAAGTGCCGCAGGTCAGCCATCCCTGGATCGAGCCGCTGGGCCTGGCGTTCTCGCTGCGGCTGGACGGGCTGGCGTGGATGTTCGCGTCGATGGTGCTGGCCATCGGTGCGCTGGTAGTGATGTACGCGCGTTATTACCTGGACGCGCGCGAGGACGCGCCGAAGTTCTTCGCCTACCTGCTGCTGTTCATGGGCGCGATGCTCGGCATGGTGCTGGCCGGCAACCTGCTGCTGCTGGCGGTGTTCTGGGAGCTGACCTCGATCAGCTCGTTCCTGCTGATCGGTTACTGGTCGCACGACCGCGAGGCCCGCGAGGGTGCGCGCATGGCGCTGACCATCACCGGCGCGGGCGGCCTGGCGTTGCTGGGCGGCGTGATCCTGATCGGCCAGGTGGTCGGCAGCTACGAGCTGGACGCGGTGTTCGCCGCGCGCGAGGCGATCCAGGCCGCGCCCACCTATCCGGCGATCCTGGCACTGGTGCTGGCCGGCATCTTCACCAAGAGCGCGCAGTTCCCGTTCCACTTCTGGTTGCCGCACGCGATGGCCGCGCCCACGCCGGTGTCGGCCTACCTGCACTCGGCGACGATGGTGAAGGCCGGCGTGTTCCTGCTGGCGCGCCTGCACCCGGCGCTGGCGGGCACGGAGATGTTCTTCTACGTGGTCACAAGCGTCGGCGCGGCGACGTTGCTGGTCGGCGCATGGAACGCGATCTTCCAGCACGACCTCAAGGGCCTGCTGGCGTACTCGACGATCTCGCACCTGGGCCTGATCACGCTGCTGTTCGGGCTGTCGACGCCGCTGGCGGTGGTCGCGGGGCTCTTCCACATCCTCAACCACGCCACGTTCAAGGCCTCGCTGTTCATGGCCGCCGGCATCATCGACCACGAGACCGGCACCCGCGACATGCGCCGGCTGGGCAACCTGCGCGGGCTGCTGCCGACCACCAGCGCGCTGGCGATCATCGCCACCCTGGCAATGGCCGGTATCCCGCTGCTCAACGGCTTCCTGTCCAAGGAGATGTTCTTCGCGCAGGCGCTGGAAGTACCCAGCGACACGATGCGCATCGTGGTGACGGTGGCGGCGTTCCTCGCCGGCATCCTGGGCGTGGCCTACAGCCTGCGGTTCGTGCACGACACCTTCTTCGGGGATGGCCCGCGCGCGGTCGAGCGCGAGGTCCACGAACCGCCGCTCTTCATGCGTGCGCCGGTCGGCATCCTGGTGGTGGTGTGCCTGGCGGTGGGCATTGCGCCGGCGTGGACCATCGCCCCGGCGCTGGAAGCCGCCGCGCGCGGCGTGCTGGGCCCCGACCTGCCCGAATACAGCCTGGCGCTGTGGCACGGCATCAACCTGCCGCTGCTGATGAGCCTGGGCGGCATCGTCGGCGGCGTGGTCCTGTACTTCGGGCTGCGCCGGCTGTTCAACGTCCATGCCATCGCGCGCCGCGCGTTCGGCCGCCACCTGTTCCGCATCAACACGCGCGCCGTACTCGGCGTGGCGCGGCGCTTCACCTTCAGGGTGACCAACGGCAGCCTGCAGCGCTCGCTGTGGTGGGTGGTGGTCGCGGTCGTCGCGCTCGGCCTGGTGCCCGCGGTGCCGGGCCTGCTGGCATCGGTGGAGGCCGGCGCGGGCCAGCCGATGCCGCCGATCGGCTGGGCGCTGTGCGTGCTGCTGCTGGCGGCCACGGCCACGACCGTGGCGCTGCACCGGCAACGGCTGGTGGCGCTGATCGTGGTCGGCGCCGTCGGGCTGGGCGTAAGCGTGGTGTTCGTGTTCCTGTCGGCACCGGACCTGGCGCTGACGCAACTGCTGGTGGAAATGGTGACCGTGGCGCTGATGCTGCTGGCGCTGAACTACCTGCCGCAGGAGTCGCTGAAGTCCAATACCCGCGCGCGGCGCTGGCGCGACGCCGCCATCGCGCTGGTCGCCGGCACCGGCATCGGCGGGCTGGCGTACGCGGTGATGACGCGCCCGGCCGACACCGTCGCCGGCGAGCTGCTGGCGCGCTCGCTGCCCGAGGGCTACGGCAGCAACGTGGTCAACGTGATCCTGGTGGACTTCCGCGGCTTCGACACGCTGGGTGAGATCACCGTGTTCGGCATCGCCGGGCTGGTGGTGCATGCGCTGCTGCGGCGCGCGCGCATCGCCGCCACGGAAGTCATGCCCGGTGAGCCCGACCGCCTGCCGATGCCCGCCAACCTCAGCCACCTGCTGTTCCCGTTCGCGCTTGCGGTGTCGGCGTACCTGTTCCTGCGCGGGCACAACCAGCCCGGCGGCGGCTTCATCGCCGGCCTGGTGCTGGCGATCCCGCTGTTGCTGCAGTACGTGCTGCTGGGCAGCCGCTACGTGGAGTCGCGCATGGGCTTCGACTACACCCGCTGGATCGGCATCGGCCTGATCGTGGCGCTGCTCACCGGCGTCGCGCCGATGCTGCTGTTCGGCTTGCCCTTCCTGACCAGCGGCCACGCCGAGCCGCGCCTGCCGCTGATCGGCGAAGTGCCGCTGGCCAGCGCGATGGGCTTCGACATCGGCGTGTACCTGGTGGTGTTCGGTGGCGCGATGCTGATCCTGTCGATGATGGGCACGGTCAAGCCGCCGAAGGCCCGCAAAAAACGTGTCGTGACGTTGCCATCCGGGGCGGAGGCGTCGTGACGCACGAGCCTGCGCGGCAACGTAGTCCGGTTTTCAGCCCCCTTGAGTCAGGGGGGCGACATCAACGCGCAGCGGTGATGTCGGGGATCTGGAGGACGACGGAATCCCGAATGCGCAACGCGCAGTCCGGAAGGTTGCCGGCGCCCGGCACGGCCAAGCAACGAGGACTCTCCTAGTGGAACTTGCACTTGCCCTCGTCATCGGCGCATTGACCGCCGCCGGCGTCTACCTGCTGCTGCGCTCTCGCAGCTTCGACATGATCCTCGGGCTGACGCTGCTGTCGTACGCCACCAACCTGCTGATCTTCTCCGCGGGCCGGCTGGTTGTCGGCAAGCCGCCGGTGCTCAAGCCGGGCGTCGAAACCGTGCTGGCGAACTACACCGATCCGCTGCCGCAGGCCCTGGTACTGACGGCCATCGTGATCGCCTTTGCGATGACGGCCGTAACGATCGTGGTGGCCATGCGCAGCCGCGCCGACAACGGCGATGACCACGTCGATGCCGGCGGCGAGGGGATGCCCTGATGCTGCAGGCGTTGTCCCCGCACCTGCCGGTGCTGCCGATCCTGCTGCCGCTGCTGTTCGGCGCCGTGGCGCTCATGTTCGAGCGCCGCGGCATCGGGCTGCAGCGCGCGATCGGCTGGACCGGGATGCTGGCGCTGCTGCTGGCCGTGGGCGCGCTGCTGGCCCAGGCCGACACCGGCGCGATCACCTTCTACCTGCTGGGCGACTGGCCGGCGCGGCTCGGCATCGCGCTGGTGGCCGACCGCCTCAGCGCCGGCCTGGTGGCGACCACCACGCTGCTCGCGGTCGCGTGCCTGCTGTATGCGTGTGCCGGCTGGGACCGGCGCGCGCGGCACTTCCATGGCCTGTTCCAGTTGCAGCTGGCCGGCCTCAATGGCGCGTTCCTGACCGGCGACCTGTTCAACCTGTTCGTGTTCTTCGAGGTGATGCTGATCGCCTCCTACGGCCTGCTGCTCAGCGGCGGGCGCGGGGCACGGATGCGGGCGGGCCTGCACTACGTGGTGTTCAACATCACCGCCTCGACCCTGTTCCTGGTCGCGCTGGGGCTGCTGTACGGCCTGCTGGGCTCGCTCAACATGGCCGAGATGGGCGCGCGCGTCGCGGTGCTGTCGCCGGACGATGCGGCGCTGGTGCGCGCCGCGTCCGGGCTGCTGCTAGTGGTGTTCTGCGCCAAGGCCGCGCTGCTGCCGCTGTACCTGTGGCTGCCCAATGCCTACGCGCGCGCGCCGGCTGCCGTCGCGGCGCTGTTCGCGATCATGACCAAGGTGGGCGTGTACTCGGTGCTGCGCGTGTACACGCTGGTGTTCGGCGACGGCCCGGGTGAGCTCGCCGGCTGGGCGTGGCCGTGGCTGTTCTGGACCGGGCTGCTGACGCTGCTGCTGGCCACCCTCGGTGCGCTGGCGGCATCGACCCTGCGCATGCTGGTGGCATACCTGGTGATCGCCTCGGCGGCCACGCTGTTCATCGCCTTCGCGCTGTCCACGCCCGCGACGGTCGGCGCCGGCCTGTACTACCTGGTGCACAGCACCTTCGTCACCGCCGGCCTGTTCCTGGTCATGGACCTGATCCGCGGCCAGCGCGGGCGCGCCGGCGATGCGCTCGACTACGCGGGACCCCTGCGGCGCAACGCCCCGCTCGGGGCGCTGTTCGGCATCGGCGCCGTGTCGGTGGCGGGCCTGCCGCCGTTGTCGGGTTTCATCGGCAAGGCGCTGCTGCTGGATGCCGTGCCCGACGGCTACCGGATGTGGGTGTGGGGCACGGTGCTGCTGACCAGCCTGCTGACGCTGGTGGCACTGGCACGCACCGGCAGCCAGGTGTTCTGGCGTGCCGAGCCGTGGCCGGCGGACGTGCGGCCGCCCTCGCCGCCGCTGCGCGCGCAGTGGGCCGGCGCGGGGCTGCTGCTGGCCTACGGCATCGGCCTGACGCTATGGGGCGCGCCGGTGGTGCGCTACGCGCAGGCTGCCGCCCAACAGGTACTGGAACCGGCCGCTTACATGCAGGCCGCACGTGAGCGCACGCCGCAGATCCGGGAGCCGTCGCCATGAACCGCCTGCTGCCTTCGCCGCCGCTGAGCGTGGCCGTGTTCGTGCTGTGGCTACTGCTGGTGGGCGACTTCAGCCCCGGGCAGCTGGCGCTGGCCGCGGTGATGGCACTGCTGCTGCCGCTGTTGGCCGGCCTGTTGCAGCCCGAGCGCGCGCACTTCGGACGCACCCGCACCATCCTCGTGCTGTCGCGGCGTGTGCTGTGGGACATGCTGCTGTCCAACATCGAGGTCGCACGCCGCATCCTCGGTCCCGAGCGCGCCCTGACGCCCGGCTTCATCTGGGTGCCGCTGGACCTGCAGAACATCCATGGCATCACCGCGCTGGCCAGCATCATCACCCTGACGCCGGGCACGCTGTCGGCCGAGCTGACCGAAGACCGGCGCCACCTGCTGGTGCACGCATTCAACCTGAAGGATGCCGACGCGACGGTGGCCGAGATCAAGGCGCGCTACGAGGCGCCGCTGAAGGAGATCTTCCCGTGATGACCGACATCGCCGTGCTCGTCGCCCTGCACGTGGTCGGCCTGGCGATGCTGATGAGCCTGTGGCGGCTGCTGCGCGGCCCCACCGTGCCCGACCGCATCCTGGGCCTGGACACGCTGTACGTGAACACCATCGCCGCGCTGATCCTGTTCGGGATGTACCTGCGCTCGTCGGTGTTCTTCGAGGCGGCGCTGGTCATCGCCATGCTCGGTTTCGTCGGCACCGTGATGCTCAGCAAGTACGTGCTGCGCCGGGACATCGTCGAATGAGCCCGGTCCTGGACATCGCGCTCACCGCGCTGCTGGCAATCGGCAGCTTCTTCGTGCTGGTCGGCTCGCTCGGGCTGGTGAAGCTGTCGGACTTCCTCAAGCGCCTGCACGGCCCGACCAAGGCGACCACGCTGGGCGTAGGCTGCATCCTGGTCGCATCGATCGGCTACCACGCATGGCTCGGCGACGGACTCGCGCTGGGCCTGCGCGAAATCCTGATCACCGTGTTCCTGTTCATCACCGCGCCGATCAGCGCGCACCTGATGGCACGCGCGGCACTGGCGCTCGCCCCGGACCAGCGCCCGACGTTGCCGGATGGGGAAACCCCGGAAGCCCCGGCGGTGCCTGAACCGGGCGAGGGTTCTGCCGGCGGGGATGGCGACGGCCGCGGGTAACCGCGGCATGTGATCGGCCCCGCACGAAATGAAGCGGCGCGTGCGCCCGGTCAGTGGCGGATCACCCACCACTCCAGCAGTACCCAGCCGACGAATGCCGCCAGCAGGATGCCGCCTTCGCGCCGGCCCAGCCGCAGGTCGCCGCGCAGCATCGGCACCAGCATCAGGGCGAACACGAACGCCGCCGGCCACTCCAGCCGCACGAACGATTCCGGCACCGGCAGCGGCCGCAGCACGGCCATGCCGCCGACGACCACCAGCAGGTTGAACAGGCTGGCGCCGACCACGTGGCCCAGCACCATGTCACCCTGTCCGCGGCGCGCGGCGGCAATGGCGGCGGCGACTTCCGGCAGCGCCGTGCCGATGGCGACCGGCAGCAGGCCGAGCAGCAGCGGGTTCATGCCCCACGCCGGGCCCAGGCCCAGCGCGCCATCCACCACGTAACGCGCACCGTAGTACAGCAGCGCCGCGGCAATGGCGAAGCGGATCAGGTTCAGGCCGAGCCCGCCGCGGGTCTCGGTGTAGGCCTCGATCTCCGCGCGCAGCTCCGGCGCCTCCTCGCGCCGGCGCGTCAGGTCGAACGCCAGCACCGCGACGAACGACACGACCAGGCCGATGCCCTCGATGCGCGACAACGTGCCGTCCAGGCCCAGCAGCGCCACGACCACCGTGCCGGCCAGCAGGAAGCCCAGCAGCGGCGACAGCGCCCGCCAGCGCACGAGCAGCGGCGCGGCCACGGCCGCAGCGCCCAGGGTCAGGCCGATGTTGACGACGTTGCTGCCGACCGCGTTGCCCAGCGCCAGCCCGGTCTCACCGCGCCCGACGGCATGCAGGTTGACGGCCAGTTCCGGCAGCGAGGTGGCGATGGTCACCAGCACCAGCCCGGCCACGAACGGCGAAAAACCCAGACGGCGTGACAGGCCGGCCGCGCCCTTGACGATAGAATCGCCGCCCAGTGCCAGCAGCAGAAGCCCCAGCGCAAACCATCCCAGCGATGCCCACATGTCCGTCCCCTTGTCTCCGGTCCCACGGCGGGCCCGCTGCGGGTTGATTCTAGGCCGAGCGCCCCGGCCCGGGCGCCCCGGGCCCAACGCGTGGCTTACTTACGCGCAGCCTTCCACGTAGTCCACGTACGGCGCGAGGCCGACGCGCCATTCGGTCACGGTGCCCTCGGCATCGGTCTCGAACACGATGACGGCCGCGCTGCCGTCCTGCCCGGTGACGCGCAGGTAGTGGCCGTCGGTGTACTTGTGCGGGCTCGCCTCGACCCGGCCGTCATACATCGCACGGATGTCGTCGGCGGCCATTCCACGCCGACCACCACCGGGCGCGACGCGGTCCGGGCTCTCGGCCGAGTACCGCACCAGCCGGCCGTCGCCGAACATCAACGCGAACTGCGCCGGGGTCGACTGCCCGGCCGGACTGAGGTGGAAGCATTCCTGGCCCTCGGCCGGATTGCCCTGCAGCTCACCGCCCCAGACCGCACGGACTTCGTCGGCGGTCATTCCGAACCGGGCCCCGGCGACGCCGTCCATGCGCGCGGCGAACGTGCCCTCCGCAACGGGCGGCACGGGGGTGGGGGCGGTCGCGGGCGGGATGTCTTCGCTGGGCTGGTCGGCGACGGCCGGCGCGTCCATCGCCGGCGGCGCGGCGGGATCGCCCGCCGTGTCCGAAGGACCTTCGCGCTCTCCGGTACAAGCCGCGAGCGACAGGGTCAGCAGGACGGCGATCGACAGGGCGTGGCGCATGCGCGGGCTCCGGGCGGTGGAACGAATCCGCCGCAGCCTAGCCGCGCCCCGTGAAGCCGCCGCGAAGCGTCAGCCGGTGAAGTGCTTCTGCAAGCCGGCCCAGCAGGCCTGGTAGTCGCGCTGGCGGTGCGCGGCGTCGAACGCCTGCACCGTCGGACGGATGACCGCGCGCGACTCGAACATGAAGGCCATCGTGTCGGTGATGACGTCGGGCCTGGACAGGTCGGCGCTACTGGCCTTCTCGAACGTCGCCGCGTCCGGCCCGTGCCCGGTCATCGAGTTGTGCAGCGAGCAGCCACCCGGCGCGAAGCCCTCGGCCTTGGCGTCGTACGCGCCATGCACCAGGCCCATGAACTCGCTGGCGATGTTGCGGTGGAACCACGGCGGCCGGAACGTGTCCTGCATCGCCAGGATGCGCGGCGGGAAGATCACGAAGTCCAGGTTGCTGGTGCCCGGCGTGTCGCTGGCCGAATGCAGCACCAGGAAGATGCTCGGGTCGGGGTGGTCGAAGCTGATCGAGCCGATGGTGTTGAAGCGGCGCAGGTCGTACTTGTAGGGCGCGTAGTTGCCGTGCCAGCCGACCACGTCCAGCGGCGAATGGCCGATGTAGGCGCGCCACAGGTGGCCCTGGAACTTGGCGACCAGTTCGAAGTCGCCTTCGCGGTCCTCGTACGCCGCGTGCGGCGCCAGGAAGTCGCGCGGATTGGCCAGGCCGTTGCTGCCGATCGGCCCGAGGTCGGGCAGCCGCAGCATCGCGCCGAAGTTCTCGCAGACGTAGCCGCGCGCCTCGCCGTCGGGCAACGACACCGCGAAGCGCACGCCGCGCGGGATCACCGCGATCTCCTGCGGCTCCACCTCCAGCACGCCCATCTCGGTGGCGATGTGCAGGCGGCCCTGCTGCGGGACGATCAGCAGCTCGCCGTCGGCGTCGTAGAAGAAGCGCCCCTCCATGTCGCGGTTGGCCGCGTACAGGTGCACGCCGATGCCGGTCTGGGCGTCGGGGCCGCCGTTGCCGGCCATGGTGAACAGTCCATCCACGAAATCCGTCGGCGCGTCCGGCAGCGGTAGCGGGTTCCAGCGCAGCTGGTCCGGCGACACCGGGCCATCGCAGAAATCGTTGTGGAACGTCGCGGCGTCGTCGGCGCGGTAGCGCGAGAAGCTGCCATGCATCGCAGCGGGACGGATCCGGTACAGCCAGCTGCGCCGGTTCTCGCTGCGCGGCGCGGTGAACGCGGTGCCCGACAGCTGTTCGGCGTACAACCCGTGCGCGACGCGCTGCGGCGAGTTGCGCCCCACGGGCAGCGTGCCTTCAAGCGCCTCGGTGGCGAACTCGTTGCCGAAGCCGGATTGGTAGCCGTTGGAGACGATACCCATGGCAGTGCCTTTGTCTAAAGCCCCTCTCCCACCGGGAGAGGGGTTGGGGTGAGGGGCCGAGGTCCGACGATGTTCCAGACCGCGTCGAGAACGGCTTGCGTATGCAGCAATGCGTCGTCGTTCCAGAAGCGCAACACCGTCAGTCCCTTCGACTCGAGAAATCGTGTTCGATGCAGGTCGCGTTCTTGAGTGTGCTGCGATCCGTCAAGCTCGATCACCAGCCGCGCGGCATCGCAGTAGAAGTCGACGACATACGGCGGGATCGGGTGCTGCCTGCGAAACTTAAGGCCATCCAGCCGACCGGCGCGAAGGTGGCACCAGAGCGCCCGCTCGGCGTCGGTCATCCCCCGACGCAGCTGGCGTGCATTGTCCAGGGTCAGGGTAGGCAACGCGGCCCGTGTGCGTGCGTCCATGCCTCGGCCCCTCTCCCCAACCCCTCTCCCGTGGGGAGAGGGGCTAGCAACCACTGCATCGGCAATCCGACGCGCTTACAGAACCCCGCGCTTCATCTGGTCGCGCTCGATGCTCTCGAACAGCGCCTGGAAGTTGCCTTCGCCGAAGCCTTCGTTGCCCTTGCGCTGGATGATCTCAAAGAAGATCGGGCCGATTGCGTTCTGGGTGAAGATCTGCAGCAGCTTGCGCTGCTTGGTCTCCGGGTCGGCGTCGATCAGGATCTTGTTGCGCGCAAGCCGCGCGACGTCCTCGCCGTGGTTGGGCACGCGCTGGTCAATCACGTCGAAGTAGGTGTCGGGGGTATCTAGGAACTCGATGCCCCGCTCGCGCATGGCCTCGACCGTGCCGTAGATGTCGTCGGTGAAGCAGGCGATGTGCTGGATGCCCTCGCCCTTGTAGGCGTCGAGGTACTCGTTGATCTGGCTCTTGGGGTCGTTGGACTCGTTGAGCGGGATGCGCACGATGCCGTCCGGCGCGGTCATCGCCTTGGACACCAGGCCGGTCTTGGCTCCCTTGATGTCGAAGTAGCGGATCTCGCGGAAGTTGAAGAGGCGCTCGTAGTAGTCCGACCACTTCTGCATGTTGCCGAAGTAGAGGTTGTGCGTGAGGTGGTCGATGAAGGTCAGGCCGAACCCGGTCGGGTTCTGGTCGGCGCCCTCGATCGGCTCGAAGTCGCCGTAGGGCGTGCCCTTGTCGCCGTAGCGGTCGACCAGGTACAGCATGCAGTCGCCGATGCCCTTGACCACCGGCGCGTCGATCGCCTTGCTCTGCGGCTTGTGGTCGATGGCCTCGCCGCCGTTGCCCAGCACGGTCTTGCAGACGGTGTCGGACGACTCCTTGAAGCGGATCGCGAAGCCGCACGCGCTGGGGCCGTGGGCCTTGGCGAAGTCGGCGGCGAAGCTGTCGGGGTCCTCGTTCACGAGGAAGTTGACGCTGCCCTGACGGTAGACGGTGATCGGCCGCGTCTTGTGGCGCAGGACCGCAGTGAAGCCCATGTTGCGGAAGTAGTCGTGCAGCAGCTGCTGCTGGCCTTCCGGCGCGGCGAACTCGACGAACTCGAAGCCGTCGATCCCCAGCGGGTTCTCGAAGGTGGTGACCTGCATGCCGAGGTTCGGGGCTTGGGCTGCGGACTGTGCGCTCATGGGGGACTCCTGCGTGAAGCGTGGCCGGGGCCGGCCGCGCGCGGTCGCGGGGCCTGCCTGAGAGGTTATAGTTTCACATGAAACCATAGGCAAGGCACAGCGCAACATGAACCGTCGCGACGACCGGCCGCATGCCGAGCTCGACCTCGAACACTTCTTGCCCTACCGGCTGTCGGTGCTGTCCAACCGCGTCAGCAGCGCGATCGCGCGCGTGTATTCCGAGCGCTTCGGGCTGGGCGTGACCGAGTGGCGGGTGATGGCCGTGCTGGGCCGCTACCCGGACCTGTCGGCCGGCGAGGTTGCGCAGCGCACGGCGATGGACAAGGTGGCCGTGAGCCGCGCCGTCGCCCGGCTGGTCGACGCCGGCCAGCTGCGGCGCGAGACGCACGACGACGACCGGCGGCGTTCGGTGCTGCGGCTGTCGCGCGCGGGCTACGCCATCTACGACGAGGTGGCGCCGCATGCGCTGGCGTTCGAGGCGCGGCTGCTGGATGGCTTTGACGCGGACGAACGCGCACTGCTGTTCCGCCTGCTGGACCGGCTGGACGAGCTGGAGCTGAAGGCGGAAGCGCAGGCGTTCTGAGCGCGTCCGATCGGGTTGCGCCGCCACCGGCGCGTCGCGATGCGCGCCGCACGACCGGGTAGCGGACTCCAAAAAGAAAACGGCGGCCGAGGCCGCCGTTTCCGTTTACCTAAGCAGGACCGTCAGTAGTCCTTGCGCTCGTTCGCCGTGTTCAGGCCGGTGGCCTGCGGCTCGGCCAGCTCGGCCTCGCCCGCCAGCACGTGGTCGTCGTCCTTCAACGTCTCCAGGTGCATCAGGCGCTTGATCAGCGGCGAAATCACCACGAAGCCGACGCCGACGGCCACGGCAATCCAACCGATGTTGGAATACACGTCCAGCACGACGTCCTGCGCGGCATCCGCACCCGAAGCCGCTTCCGAGCCGGTCGCCGCGGCGATCAGGCCGGCGACGAAGTTGCCGGTGGCCGAGGCGAAGAACCAGCAGCCCATGATCAGGCTGGCCATGTGCGCCGGCGCCAGGCGGTTCATCGCCGACAGGCCGACCGGCGACAGGCACAGCTCGCCCATCGTGTGCAGCAGGTAGATCAGGAAGATGAAGAGCACCGGGGTCAGGCTGCCGCTGGCAACGGCGGCCGCACCGGCCACCAGCACCAGGAAGCCCAGGCCCAGCTGGATCATGCCGAGGCCGAACTTGGCCGGGGCGGAGGGCTCCAGGCCGCGGCGGCCCAGCGTCGTCCACAGCCAGGCGAACACCGGCGCCAGCAGGATGATGTACAGCGCGTTGATCGACTGGAACATCGACGCCGGCACTTCCCAACCGAGCATTTCACGGTTGACGTAGCGGTCGGTGTACAGGTTGAGCGACGAACCGGCCTGCTCGAACAGCGCCCAGAACAGCACCGAGCCGATCATCAGGATCATCGCGGCGAAGATGCGGTTGCGGGCATGCGCGTCAAGCCGCGTAACGGCGATGAACGCGACGTACGCCAGCAGGATCACGCCGGTGACGCCCAGCGCCCAGCCGACCACGGCCTGGTTCTGCACCATCCACCAGCACACGACGACCATCGCGATGCCGACCAGGTACAGCAGCCACTCGAAGGGCAGGCCCATTACCCGGTCGCGCAGGCGCGTGGGGTTGGTGGACTCGCCGTTGCCCAGCAGCAGCGGCTTGCCGATGACGAACACGACCAGGCCCAGCAGCATGCCGAAACCGGCGGCGCCGAAGCCGTACTTCCAGCCGTAGGTCTCGCCCAGCCAGCCGCACAGCAGCGAACCCAGGAACGCGCCCAGGTTGATGCCCATGTAGAAGATCGTGTACGCGCCGTCGCGGCGCACGTCGGTGCGCGGGTACAGCTGGCCGACCATCACCGAGATGTTGGCCTTCAGGAAGCCCGAGCCGACGATGATGAAGGCCAGCGCCAGCCAGAAGGCATCCAGCGCCGGACTGCCCTGTCCGCCCTCGCCTTCGAAGCCCATCAGGAAGTGGCCGAACGTCAGTAGGACCGCGCCGTAGAGCACGGCCTTGCGTTGTCCCAGGTACTTGTCGGCCAGATACCCGCCGATTACCGGCGTGATGTAGACCAGCGCGGTGTACGCGCCGTAGACCATCGAGGCATCGCCGTCGGAGAACAGCCAGTGCTTGGTCAGGTACAGCACCAGCAGCGCGCGCATGCCGTAGTAGGAGAAGCGCTCCCACATTTCGGCGAAGAACAGCATGTACAGGCCGCGCGGGTGGCCGAGGAAGGTCTTGTCTTCCGGGGCGATCGAACCGGGTGTGGAACTCATGCGGGATGGACTCCTGGCGGCCGCGGGCGGCCGGGGTGGTGCGTGGGAAGGCGGTGGATGCTTGCCGCCGGCGCGGCGCCGGTCGGCAAAACGACGGCAAGGTGTAACCGCAGCGCCCCATTCCCGTCAAACCGCGGGCGTACTGTTGCGCCGCACCATCCGCATTCAAAAAGCTGAACCGGAGCGGCCGCCCGAAGGCGGCCGCAGCAGCCGGTCGTCGTGGACCGCGGTCCGTCACCCCGCCGGGGCGTAGGTGTAGGACGAGCCGACGCCCAGCGGGATACCCAGCGCCCAGAAGCCGATCAGGAACGCGCTCCACACCACCAGCAGCGTCACCGAGAACGGCAGCATCAACGCCAGCAGCGTGCCGACGCCCGCCGACTTCACGTAGCGCTGGCAGAACACGACGATCAGCGGGAAGTACGGCAGCAGCGGCGTGATGATGTTGGTGGACGAGTCGCCCACGCGGTAGGCCGCCTGCGTGAGGTCCGGCGACACGCCCAGCTGCATCAGCATCGGCACCATGATCGCGCCGATCAGCGCCCATTTGGCCGAGGCCGAGCCGACCACCAGGTTGACCATGCCCGACAGCAGCACGATGCCGACCACCGTCAGCGCCATCGGCAGGCCCAGCGCCTGCAGGCCGTTGGCGCCCTTGATCGCCAGCAGCACGCCCAGGTTGGACTGGCCGAAGGCGTAGATGAACTGCGCGGCGAAGAACGCCATGACGATGTAGTAGCCCATCCCGCTCATCGCCTTGCTCATGCCGGCGATGACGTCGCGGTGGGTCTTCACCGTGCCCGACACGTAGCCGTACACCACGCCGGGGATCAGGAAGAAGATGAAGATCAGTGCCACGATCGACTGCATCAGCGGCGCGGTGAAGGCCAGCAGCGGGTTGGTGCCGGGCGCCAGGCCCTCCACCGGCGCCGCCCACGGCGTGCCCTCGGGCAGCAGGCTGAGCGCGAACAGCACCACCGCGATGCCGCCGGCGACGAGTGCGGCGGTCAGGCCGCGGCGCTCGTTGGGCGCCAGCGGTTCCATCGTCGGCATCTGGCTGGTGTCGCCGTCGACGGCGGTGGCCTTCAGGCGCGGCTCGATCACCCGGTCGGTGAGGAACCAGCCGATGGCGACGATCAGGAACGTCGAGGCCGTGGTGAAGAACCAGTTGTTGAGCGGGTTGATCTCGATGGCCGGGTCCAGCAGGCGCGCGGCCTCCTGGGTGAGGCCGGCCAGCAACGGGTCTAGGCTGGACGGCACGAAGAAGGTCGCCGAGAACCCGCCCGACACGCCGGCGAAGGCCGCTGCGATACCCGCCAGCGGATGTCGCCCGGCCGCGTAGAAGATCACCGCGCCCAGCGGGATCACCAGCACGTAGCCGGCATCGACCGCGATGTGGCTGAGGATGCCGACCGCGATCACCGCCGGCGTCAGCAGCATGCGCGGGGTGACGGCGAGCATCGCGCGCAGGGCGGCATTGATGAAGCCGGTGTGCTCGGCCACGCCCAGGCCCAGCATCGCCACCAGCACGACGCCCAACGGCGCGAAGTTGACGAAGGTCTGCACCATCGTCGCCATGAACGCGGTGAGGCTGGCGCCGCTGAGCAGGTTGACGATCTGGACGGGCTCGCCGCTGCGCGGGTCGATCTCGCCGAAGCTGACGTTCGCCAGCACCGCCGACAGCGCCCAGGTCACCAGCATCAGGATCAGGAACAGCACCGCCGGGTCGGGCAGCCTGTTGCCGACGCGCTCCACGCCGTCGAGGAAACGGGTGACGAGGCCGCGTTTGCCGGGCTCAACCGGCGGAACGGACGGGGTCGGCGTGGGCTGGGACATGCGGCGGTCCGGGCGGATTGAGGTGGCCCGCATCCTAGCAAGGGAGGCGCGTGGGAGCGCCGACAGGACGTTCGTACCAGACCGCACCCTGAAGTCATTCCCGCGAAGGCGGGAACCCGGCGACTTTGCCTTTGAAACCGGAACCAAGTCGCTGGATCCCCGCCTTCGCGGGGACGACGGTTTCAGGAAACGCGCAGGCCTATGGCAGGAATGCGCAGGGTTGCCCCCTACGGTGTCGGTGCCCCATACCCCGGCCCCGGCCCGATGGTCGTTCGCACCTCGAACAGCTCCGGGAAGAACGTCAGCTCCAGCGCCTGCTTGAGGAAGCCCACGCCCGACGACCCGCCGGTGCCGCGCTTGAAGCCGATGATCCGCATCACCGTGCGCATGTGGCGGAAGCGCCACAGCTGGAACTGCGTTTCCAGGTCGACCAGGTCCTCGCACAGGTGGTACGCCGCCCAGTGCGCGTCGACGTCCTCGTAGATGCGCTCGAACACCGGCAGCAGCTCCGGCTCGGACACGTGCGGGCGCGACCAGTCGCGCTCGACCAGGTGCGCCGGGACCGGATGCCCGCGCCGCGCCAGGTGGCGCAGCGCCTCGTCGTACAGGCTGGGCGCCTCCAGCACTTCGCGCAGGCCGGCGTGCGCGGCCTCGTCGTGGGCGAACACCTTCAGCATCGAGGCGTTCTTGTTGCCCAGCAGGAACTCGATGGTGCGGTACTGCAGCGACTGGAAGCCCGACGACGGCCCGAGGATCTCGCGGAACTCCATGTACTCCGCCGGCGTCAGCGTCTCCAGCACCGACCACATCTCGGTGAGCTGGCGCAGGATCGCCTTGCAGCGCGCGAAGATCTTCTGGCAGCCGCCCAATTCGTCGGCGCGCAGCAGCGCGATGGCCGCCTTGAGCTCGTGGATCATCAGCTTCATCCACAGCTCCGAGACCTGGTGCTGCACGATGAACAGCATCTCGTCGTGGTGCGGCGGGTCCGACAGCCGTTCCTGCGCCGACAGCAGCCGGTCCAGGTGCAGGTAGCCGGCGTAGCTCATCCGCCCCGACAGGTCGGTGTGGATTTCCGATTCCAGCGCGCGCTCGTTCTTCTCGACAGTCATGTCCGCTCCGTGCGGGTCGTGACCGGGGGGCGCCTCCCGCCCGGGCCGCGCCGCTCCGGTCGTTCCGGAAGCCGACAAGGGTAGCGCACGGCCCCGGGCCGTCCGTCGCCCGGTCACACCGCTGACATGCCGCGCGCCCACGATCCGGGCACACTCTTGCCCGCCTGCGACAAGGCAAGCCATGCCCACGAGGGGCACGGGGCGGCGGGCGACCACAACGGGGATCCAGGGATGAATCGAACGACGGGCCGCATCGCGGCATGGGCGCTGGTGCTGTGCACTGGCTGGGGCGTTGCCGGCACGGCCGCGGCGCAGGTGGTGGTCAGCCAGGTGTACGGGGGCGGCGGCAATTCCGGCGCGACCCTGCGCAGCGACTTCATCGAACTGCGCAACACGGGCGAGAACACGGTGTCGCTGGATGGCTGGAGCGTGCAGTACGCCTCTTCGGCCGGCTCGTCCTGGCAACGCACGCCGCTGGCGGGCTCCATCGCGCCGGGCGGCTACTACCTGGTCAAGCAGGCCGACGGCGCCGGCGGCACGGTGGACCTGCCCACGCCCGACGCCACCGGCACCATCGCCATGGCCGCCACCAACGGCAAGGTCGCGCTGGTCGATGGCGACGGCGCGCTGTCGGGCACCTGCCCGCTGGACGCGCCGACACTGGTGGACTTCGTCGGCTTCGGTTCCAGCGCCAGCTGCTTCGAGGGCGCCGGCGCCACCGCCACGCTCAGCAACACGACGGCGGCGCTGCGCAATGGCGACGGCAGCGTCGACACCGACGACAACGCCGCCGACTTCACCCGCGGCACGCCGGACCCGCGCAACAGCGGCGCCGAGCCGCCGGAACCGCCCGAGCCGCCGCTGGCACTGTCGATCGCGCAGATCCAGGGCGACGGACTGGCCTCCCCGTATGACGGGCGCGCCGTGGTCACCGAGGGCGTGGTCACCGCGATCAAGTTCAACAACGGCTTCTTCCTGCAGAGCGCCAACGACGACGGCAATGCGGCCACGTCGGACGGCGTGTTCGTGTTCACCGGCAGCGCACCGCCGGCCACGGCCGCGGTGGGCAACCTAGTGCGCGTGACCGCGACCGTCGAGGAGTACGTGCCCTCGTCCAACGTCAACCAGCTGGCCATCACCGAACTGGTCACGCCGACCATCGAACTGCTGGCCTCCGGCGTGGCCCTGCCCGCGCCGGTGGAACTGACAGCCGCCGACCTCGGCCCCGATGCCCTGCCCGGCACGCTGGAGCGCCTGGAAGGCATGCGCGTGAGCGTGGCCGAGTCGGTTGTCGTGGCGCCCTCGGGCGGCAGCATCGACGAGAACGACGCGCGCGCCTTCAGCGATGGCGTGTTCCACGTGGTGCTGCCGGGCGTCGCGCGGCCGTTCCGCGAGGCCGGCATCGGCGTCATGGATCGCGCGCTTGCGACCCTGCCCGCCGACAAGGACCCGCCGCGCTTCGACACCAACCCCGAGCGCCTGATGGTCCGCAGCCGCGGCCAGGTCGGCGCGGCGGCGCTGTCGGTCGATATCGATGCGACGGTGGCCGGTCTGCTGGGCGTGCTGGACTACTTCGCAGGTACGTGGGCGCTGCTGCCGGACGTGGCGACACCACCGGCGGTCGCCGGTGGGCGCCTGCCCGAGGCGGTCAACGACGCCGACTACGACCAGGCCACCATCGCCGGCTTCAACCTGCTGCGCCTGTTCGACGAGGTGCCCGACGGCAACGGCGCGGTGACACTGACGCCCGAGGCGCTCGACAAGCGCCTAGCCAAGGCCTCGGCCGCGATCTGCGACTACCTGAAGACGCCCGACATCCTCGGCGTGGTCGAGGTCGAGAACCTGCGCGTGCTGCAGCTGCTGTCCGACCGCCTGGCCGCCGCCTGCCCGTCCGCCCCGGCCTACGTGCCGTACCTGGAGCCGGGCAACGACGTGGGCGGCATCAACGTCGGTTTCCTGGTGAACACGCGCGATGCCGGCGACGGCCGCCCGCGCGTGGAGGTGCTGGGCGTGACCCAGTTCGGCAAGGACGCGACGCTCGCCAACCCCGACGGCAGCAGCAGCGTGCTCAACGACCGCCCGCCGCTGGCGCTGCGCGCGGTGGTGCACGACGGCCTCGGCGGCGCCTATCCGGTGACCGTCATCAACAACCACCTGCGCTCGCTCAACGGAATCGATGACGTCTCGCCCGGCAGCAGCGGCTGGGCGACCACCAGCGAGCGCGTGCGGGTCAAGCGCGGCGCGCAGGCGGCGTACCTGGCCGGCCTGGTCGAGCAGATGCAACAGGACGACCCGGCCGCGCACATTGTGCTGGTCGGCGACTTCAATGCCTTCGAGGTCAACGACGGCTATGTAGACGTGATGGGCATCATCCGCGGCGACGAGGCCGCGCCGGACCGCGTGCTGACGTACGTCGACAGCCCGCTGACCTCGCTGCTGGTGGACGGCTCCCAGCTGATCGCCGACAACGACGAACGCTACTCCTACGTCTTTGCCGGCAACGCGCAGACGCTGGACCACGTGCTGGTCAACGAAGCCGTGGTAAGCGACGTGGGGGGGCTCTCGGTCGAGCACGCGCGCATCAATGCGGACTTCGGCGTGGACAACTTCGAAGACGCCGGCATCGCCCTGCGCTCGTCCGACCACGACCCGGTGCGGCTGTCGATCCGCGTGCCGGCGTTCGCCGCGGCCGACCTCGCAGTGGAGGCTGGTGCAGGCGTCGACGCGGCACGCGCCGGCGAGACGGTCGTGTTCGACGCGCGCGTGTCCAATGCCGGCCCGGGTGATGCGGCGTTCGCCAGCGTGGCGTTCGTGTTCGATGCCGCAGTGGTGCCGACGCTCACCGCGGTAGCGGCCGGCTGGACATGCGCCGCGCCGGTGCAGGACGACGCCACCACCACCGTCACCTGCACCACGCCGTCGATGGCCGCGGGCACGGAGGCGGCATTCGCATTGCAGGCGACGATGCCGGAGACGGCGGACCTCGCGCCGCTGACCCCGGCAGTGGCAACGCATTCGACGACACGCGATCCGGCCAACGCCGACAACCGCGCCAGCGTGGCGGTGGCCCGCACGACCGCCGCCGACCTGTCGGTGCGCATCGTCGGCGCCGCCGGGCAGCTGCGGCGCGGCGCGGTCGCCACGTTCCTCGTGCCGGTGACCAATGCCGGCCCGGATGCGGCGGTGCAGCCGCGCCTGCTGATCGAAGGCAACGTCGACCCGCGCGTGGCGGCCGCGGCCGCCCCGGCGGGCTGGTCGTGCGTACGGCTGGCCGGCGACACGTTCCGCGCCGAGTGCAGCGCCAACGCGGCGATGGCCGCCGGCACGCGCTGGTTCGCCTTCGCGCTGGTGGTGCCCGGGGCGCCGAGCCGGGGCGAGGCCTGGGTGTTCGAGGCGTCGGTGGCGTCGGCCACGCCCGACCCGGCGCCCGGCAACAACCGCGACACCCTGCAGGCACCGGCCCGCGGCCGGCGCTGAGCGGCGCGGCTTCGGGTCCCAAAGGGGGCGCGGCACGAGCCGCGCCCCTCGTCGTTTGCGGGGTGTCATTCGCGGAGGCGCCCGCGCCAGCACATCGGCTTGAAAAAGGCTTGCCGCGTCGCGCAACGGGCGGCTACGGCGCTGTGGTTATCATCGACCGGTCCTGTGTTCGAGGAATCCCCCGCGATGACCATCGCCGCGAAGTTCGAGATCGAGTACCTGCAATACCTTGGCCCCGACGGAAAACCCGTCGGCCCGCTGCCCAAGGCCTTCAAGGACGCCAAGGCACTGCTGCCCCTGTTCAAGCAGATGCTGTTCGTGCGCACCTTCGACACCAAGGCCATTGCCCTTCAGCGTACTGGCAAGCTGGGCACATACGCCGCCTGCCTGGGCCACGAGGCCACCCATGTCGGCATCGGCGCATCGATGCAGCCCGATGACGTGTTCGCGCCCAGTTACCGCGAGTACGGCGCGCAGTTCATGCGAGGCGTCAAGCCGCGTGAGGTGCTGCTGTACTGGGGCGGCGACGAGCGCGGCAACGACTTTTCCGGTCCGAAGCACGACTACCCGTGGTGCGTGCCGATCGCGACCCAGTGCCTGCACGCGGCCGGCGCCGCGCTGGCCTTCAAGCTGCGCGGCGAGAACCGCGTGGCGGTGACCTGCTGCGGCGATGGCGGCAGCTCCAAGACCGACACGTACGCCGCGATCAACTCGGCCGGCGCGTACGCACTGCCGTTCGTGCAATGCATCATCAACAACGGTTGGGCGATCTCGGTGCCGCGCAAGTCGCAGACCGGCGCGCCGACGTTGGCGCAGAAGGGCCTGGCCGGCGGCCTGCACTGCCTGCAGGTCGACGGCAACGACCTGATCGCCGTGCTGGAAGGCATGCGCCGCGCCATGGAACGCGCGCGCAACGGCGAAGGCGGCAGCGTGATCGAGTTCATGACCTACCGCCTGCACGACCACACCACCGCCGACGACGCCCGCCGCTACCGCGACGAGGCCGAGGTCAAGGCCGCCTGGGAGCGCGACCCGGTCACCCGCCTGCGCACCTACCTCACCGCCCAGAAGCTGTGGGACGAGGAGCAGGAGAAGGCCTGGGCCGAGGAGTGCGGGAAGAAGGTCGACGTGGAGATCAACGCCTACCTCGAAACCCCGGTGCAGCCGGTGGAGGCGATGTTCGACTACCTCTACGCCGACCCGCCGCCGGACCTGCTGGCCCAGCGCGAGCAGGCCATCGCTCGGGAGGGCCGCTCGTGAACAAGGCCAAGACCGACAAGAAGGCCCAGGGCAAGGGCGAGGCCAAGGCGCCCGCCGCGATCACCCTGATCGAGGCCATCACGCAGGCGCTGGCCTACGAGATGCGCAATGACGACACGGTGCTGGTGCTGGGCGAGGACGTGGGCGTCAATGGCGGCGTGTTCCGCGCCACCGCCGGCCTGCAGGCCGAGTTCGGCGATTCGCGCGTGCTGGACACGCCGCTGGACGAGACCACGATCGCCGGCCTGACCGTCGGCCTAGCCAGCCAGGGCATGAAGCCCGTGGCCGAGGCGCAGTTCGACGGTTTCATGTACCCGATGGTCGACCACATCATCTGCCACGCCGCGCGCTTCCGGTACCGCACCCGTGGCCGGCTGACCTGCCCGATGGTGCTGCGCGTGCCGTGGGGTGGTGGCATCCGCGCGCCGGAGCACCACAGCGAGGCCAACGAGTCGATCTTCACCAACGTGCCCGGCCTGCGCGTGGTCATGCCGTCCTCGCCGGCCCGCGCCTACGGCCTGCTGCTGGCGGCGATCCGCGAACCCGACCCGGTCATCTTCTTCGAGCCCAAGCGCATCTACCGGCAGTACAAGGAGCTGGTGCCCGACGACGGCGAGGCCCTGCCGCTGGACGTGTGCTACGTGCTGCGCGACGGCACCGACGTGACGCTGGTCAGCTGGGGCGCGCAGGTGAAGGAGGCGCTGGAGGCCGCCGAGACGCTGGAGGAAGAAGGCATCAGCGCCGAGGTCATCGACGTCGCGACGCTGCGACCGCTGGACTTCGACACCATCGCCGAATCGGTCAGCCGGACGGGGCGCTGCGTGATCGTGCACGAGGCGCCCAAGACCGCGGGCTTCGGCGCGGAGATCGCCGCGCGCCTGGCCGAGGAGTCGATGTACGACCTGCTCGCGCCGGTCGAACGCGTCACCGGCTACGACACCCACATCCCGCTGTTCCGCCTGGAGATGAAGTACCTGCCCAGCGTCGAACGCATCGTCGAGGCCGCCAAGCGCACGCTGGCGGCCGGCTGACGGACCGCACACAGGAGATTGCCGCGTGAGTGACACCAAGAAGTTCATGCTCCCCGACCTGGGCGAGGGCCTGCCCGACGCGACCATCGTCGAGTGGGCGGTCAAGGTCGGCGACACCATCCGCCTGGACGACAACCTGGTCTCGATGGAAACCGCCAAGGCCGTGGTCGACGTGCCCTCGCCGTTCTCGGGCAAGGTACTGAAGCTGGCCGGCGAGGCGGGCGACATCATCGAGACCGGCGCGGTGCTGGCCGAGTTCGAGATCGACCCGTCGATGCCGCAGCGCGCCGCGGGCCAGGACACCGGCCACCATCACGGTGGCGGCAAGAAGGCCGGCAAGGGCGGCCACGGCGTCGGCAGCGAAGACCCGGCACCGGACCACCGCGTAGTCGCCTCCGACGACGGCGGCGCGATCGAAGACGACGGCGAGCCGGCACCGAAGGGGGAGGCCCGGGCCGACAGCGGCACCGTGGTCGGCGCGATGCAGAGCTCCGACGCCGTGCGCAGCGAGCAGGCGTCCAGCGCCGGCGGCGTCAAGGCGATGCCGGCGGTGCGCGCAATGGCGCGCAAGCTCAAGGTAGACCTCACCCGCGTACGCGCCACCGGTGCCGATGGCGCGGTGACGATGGCTGACGTGAAGCAGGCGGCGGCGGATCCGTCGTCGCTGCGTCCGGCTGGGGGTGAGGGTCCGGCGCAGGCGCGTCACTCGCAGTCCCGCACCGAACCCTCATCCGTCCTGCGGGCACCTTCTCCCGAGGGGAGAAGGGAAGAAAGCCGCAGCACGCTGTCGCAGTCCGGAAAGCCCATGCGCACCCAGCCGCCGGGCGTCGCCGCCAGCGGCCAGCCCGAGCAGCTCAAGGGCGTGCGCCGCAACATGGCGCGGGTCATGGCCGATGCGCACAGCAAGGTCGTCCCGACCACCCTGTGCGACGACGCCGACCTGCACGCCTGGATCGGCAAGCAGGACATCACCGCGCGCCTGGTGCGTGCCATCGTCACCGCCTGCAAGGACGTGCCGGCGCTCAACGCGTGGTTCGACGGCGACAAGCTGGTGCGCACGATGCACCCGCACGTCGACCTGGGCATCGCGGTGGACACCGACGACGGCCTGTTCGTGCCGGCGCTGCGCAACGCCGACATGCTCGACGCGCGCGGCCTGCGCGAGGGCATCAACCGCCTGCGCACGCAGGTGATGGACCGCAGCATCCCGGCCTCGGAACTGGCGGGCTACACCATCTCGCTGTCGAACTTCGGCATGTTCGCCGGCCGCTACGCGACCCCGGTCGTGGTGCCGCCGTGCGTAGCCATCGTCGGCGCCGGCAAGCTGTCGCATGACGTGGTTGCGGTGATCGGCGGCATCGAGGTGCACCGCCGCATGCCGATCTCGCTGACCTTCGACCACCGCGCCTGCACGGGCGGCGAGGCGGCGCGCTTCCTGAAGGCGCTGCTGGACGACCTGGCCGCCCCGCAGTAAGGCACCTGCCTCCCCTTCGCACGGCGGAGGGGAGGCGCTCCAACCGACACACGAGCGTCACCGCACTGCACGGGAGGTCCCATGCCCCACCGCAGCCGCCTGGCCGGTTTCATCATCGACTGCAACACCGACGACCTCGACGCCGCCGCCGATTTCTGGTCGCAGGCGCTGGGCTGCACCGTCGCCGACCGCAACGCGGGTGCGCCAGGCGGGCCGCAGTACCAGCAGCTCGGCGACACGCCGGGCGACCTGCACATCGAAGTGCAGCAGGTCGACCACCCCTCGCGTGTGCACCTGGACATCGAGACCGACGACGTCGAGGCCGAGGTCGCCCGGCTGCGCGCACTGGGCGCGCGCGAACACTCGCGCCCGCCGCATGGCCGCTGGGTGGTGATGGACGCCCCTACCGGCCAGCGCTTCTGCGTGGTGCGCATGCGTGAGGACAGCGCGCGTCCCGCACCGCGCAGCTGGGATTGACACCTCCACTGTAGGAGCGGCTTCAGCCGCGATCGAAGGCCGGCGTCGGCGTGAATCCGGAGCCGTTGTAGGAGCGACGTAAGTCGCGAACGTCCGCTCGGTCGAAGCTGCGCATCGCGACTTACCTCTCTCCTGCACGAGCCAAGCTCCACGGAGGCATCGGATTTCGATCGCGGCTGAAGCCGCTCCTACAGGCGGCACTGACCGCCGGGGCGCTTCACCCCACCTGCGGCGTGTCATCGACCACGATGCGGTCCCGGCCGGTCGCCTTGGCCCGGTACAGTGCCTGGTCGGCGCGCTCGAACACCGCTTCGGGCGGGTCGCCGCCGGGTTCGCCGCCGGCGATGCCGATCGACACCGTCAGCGGGAACGGCAACGCGACCCCCGCCACCTGCTGGCGCACGCGCCCCGCGACCTCGGCCGCATGGGCCAGCCGCGTCTGCGGCAGCACGACCAGGACCTCCTCGCCGCCGAACCGCACCGCGACGTCGCCCTCGCGGATGGACGCGGCCACGCTGTCGGCGACGGCACGCAGCGCGCGGTCGCCCAGCAGGTGGCCGTGGCGGTCGTTGACCTGCTTGAAGTGGTCCACGTCGATCAGCATCAGGCTGTACGGGCCGGCGTCCAGCCGCGCCAGTGCATCGGGGTTCTCGCGCAACTCGCCCAGCCCCGCCCGATTGAGCAGCCCGGTCAGCGGGTCGCGCGCGGCGCTGTGCTTCAGCCGCTCGTGGCGGCGCTCCAGGTCGTCGCGCGAAGCCTCCAACCGGCGGGCGGCGGCATCGCGCTCGGCCAGCAGGCGCCCCTGTTCCCGCGTGTAGCGGCGCAACTCGAACAGGTGCTGGGTCTGTCGCGCCAGCAGCTCCAGTGCCTGCCGCTGTTCGGCCGACAGCTGGCGCGGCTCGACGTCGAGCACGTTGAGCGTGCCCAGCGCGTGGCCTTCGGGATTGCACAGCGGCATGCCGGCATAGAAGCGCACGGGGCGGCCGTCGATGGTCATCCCGAAGTGCGCGAAACGGGCGTCGGCGAGCACGTCCTCGACCAGCATCAGCTGCCGCGGGGTGCGGATGGCCACGTCGCACAACGCTTGCGAGCGCGGCGTCTGTGCCACCCGGACACCGAGCGCGGCCTTGAACCACTGGCGGTCGTGGTCGACCAGCGAGATGGTCGCGGCCGGAACGCTGCAAAGCGTGACCGCCAAGCGGACGATGTCGTCGTAGGCCTGCTCCGGCTCGGTGTCGAGCAGCTCGTACGCCGCCAGCGCGGCCAGCCGTCGCATTTCCTCGGTCGGATCGTCCCTGCGGGGTGGTGTGGACCGGCTCATTCGCAGCCTCCAGGCCCCACCAGCCTAACGGGCTTTGCGGCCGGCAGCCGTGACGGCGTCGACGTCCGGCGGTGCGATCCGATACGCGGTCAGGCGCCTCGTACGCGCAACCAGCGCATCCGCACCAGGAACGCCACCGTCAGCACCGCCAGGAACACCCCGTAGCCGAGCGCGGTCGCGAGCACCTGCTTCCACATGGCGCCGTGGACCGGGTCGGCGTTATGGAACGACCACCAGATGCTGGCCATGAACGCCGCCAGCGAAAGCAGCAGCGACACGGCATCGAACACGCGGCGCGCGGCGTCGCGCGGCTGCCGGGGGAACAGCCAGAACAGCACGCCGAGGATGGCGAACCACGGCAGGAACAGGATCAGCGAGAGGTTGAGTTCGACGAGGGGATTCATGGGTTCGTAGTGATACAGGCAACGGGATTGCAGTGCCTTGGATTCAAGCTGTGGACGTACAGAATCTGCACAGACGCGACGGCGTTCGACTACTCCCCACCCGCCCGCAGCGCACGCATCACCTCGACGACCTGCGACGCGTCGGCACCGGCGTCCAGGTCGAAATGTGCGTCCAGCGCGGATTGACCACCGCGCACCACGTCGTCCACCTGCGCGTTGGCGGCAGCGGGGCTGTCGGCGCCGCGGCTCGTGGCCAGCGTGTCCTTGCCCACGACCAGCTTCACGTGGAAGCGGCCATCGCGCTCGCGGTAGACCTTGAGCTGTTCGGCCCCGCCCTTCTTGCGCGCCGCTTTCGCACCCGCATCCGATACCGCGACCGACAGGTCACGCAGCCCGACGGCCTCGCGCAGGGCCTTCAGCGCCGGCGTCGCATGGCGCTCGCGCAGGCGTGCCGCGCCATCGCGCAACGTGGCTTCGATGTCGGCCGGCCGCGCCATCAGCGCCTCGTACTTTTCGCGCAGCGGCGCGACCTCGGCATCGATGCGTTCGAACAGCGCCTGCTTGGCGTCACCCCAGGCGATCCCGTCGGCGAAGGCCGTGCGCATGGCCGTCGTTTCGGCGTCGCTGGCGAATGCCTGGTAGAGCTGGAACACGTTGGAGGCGTCGGCGTCCTTCGCTTCGCCAGGCGCGCGCGAGTCGGTGACGATCGAGAAGATCAGCTTGCGCAGCTGCTCGCGCGGCGCGAACAGCGCAATGGTGTTGTCGTAGCTCTTGCTCATCTTGCGGCCGTCCAGGCCCGGCAGCGTGGCCACCTGAGCCTCGATCACCGCCTCGGGCAGCGTGAAGTGCTCGCCATACAGGTGGTTGAAGCGCTGGCCGAAGTCGCGCGCCATCTCGATGTGCTGCACCTGGTCGCGGCCCACCGGCACCCTGTGCGCGTTGAACAGCAGGATGTCGGCGGCCATCAGCACCGGGTACATGAAAAGCCCCGCGGTCACGCCTGCATCGGGGTCCTCACCCGCCTCGGTGTTGCGGTCGACGGCGGCCTTGTAGGCATGTGCGCGGTTGAGCAGGCCCTTGCCGGCGACGCACGTCAGCAGCCACGTCAGCTCCGGGATCTCGGGGATGTCGGACTGGCGGTAGAACCACACCTTGTCCGGCTCCAGCCCGCAGGCCAGCCACGTCGCGGCGATCTCCAGCGTGGAGCGCTGCACGCGCGCCGGGTCGCTGACCTTGATCAGCGCGTGGTAGTCGGCCAGGAAGAAGAAGCTCTCCACGCCGGGCGCGGCGCTGGCGGTGATCGCCGGGCGCACGGCGCCCACGTAGTTGCCCAGGTGGGGCGTGCCGGACGTGGTGATGCCGGTGAGGACACGGGTGGACTGCATCGCGGGCCTTTGCGCGCCGGCTCGGCCGGCCGCCGGATGAACGGGCCGGGCAGTTTACCGCGCACCGCCGACCCCATTGGCGGCACCCGCGCGTTGACCTGTTCCGTCCAACACGTCTGCCCAAACCCGAGGGAACCGCCATGTCACATGCCCCGCCTCGCTTGCTCGCACCCGCCCGCCGCCGTGTCGCTGCCGCGCTTGCACTCGCCGTGGCCCTGTTCATCCCGGCCACCGCCGCCGCGTGGCCGGTATCGATGGCCGTGCTCGACCGCGATGAAGGTGAATGGCTGTCGCCCGTGCGCCACCGCGGTGAGCACTGGATCGCCGGGACGCCGGGCCATCGCTACGGCGTACAGCTGACCAATACCAGCGATCGGCGCGTGCTGGTGGTGCTGTCCATCGATGGCGTCAACGCGATCAGCGGCGACACCGCGTACCCCTCGCAGGCCGGCTACGTCCTTGCGCCCGGGCAGAGCACCCGGATTGACGGCTGGCGCAAGTCGATGCAGGACGTGGCGGGCTTCCACTTCACGCACCTGGACAACAGCTACGCCGCGCGCACCGGTCGACCCGACCACGTCGGCGTGATCGGCATCGCGGTGTTCGACGAGGCACGGCCCGTGCCGGTGGTGCCGCCCGCACCGCCGATCGCCCGACCGCACGCGGGCGCGGATGCAGCAGGCGGCTCCCGCCGCCAGGCGGCCGCGGCCGAATCCAGCGCCGCGGCACCGGCCGCCGCGCAGCGCATCGGCACCGGCCATGGCGAGCGCGAATACGCGCCAACCCGGCATACCCGCTTCGAACGCGCCTCGAGCCGTCCCACGCAGGTACTGCAGTGGCGCTACGACGCACCCGATGCGCTGGTCGCGCGCGGAATCCTGCCGCGCCCGTGGTGGCGACGCCCGCACCACGACCGGCCGCAGGCATTTCCGACCGGGTTCGTGCCCGATCCGCCGCGCTGACTTGCTTTCGTCGTATCAATTCCAGCAAAAAGAAAAGCGGGCCAAGTGGCCCGCTTTTCCCTCGTCGAAGCCGTGCATACGCACGGCGTTTTTTGCATGCGCTCGGCCGGGCCGCACGCATGCGTCGCGCGCTCAGTTCAGCGTCTGGCTGAAATCGCGCACTTCCTTGTCTGCACGGTCGCGCTCCCAGCCATAACGCTCCTGGAGGCGGCCCGAAAGGTATTCGGCGTTGCCCTCGGCGGTGTCGAAATCGTCGTCCGTCAGGTCGCCCCACTTCGCCTGGGCCTTGCCTTTGATCTGGGTCCACTTGCCGGCAATGATGTCCTTGTTCATCTGCGTGCGTCCTCTTGCTGTTGGGGGAAGTGCGGTGTCCCGCCACCGCGATGCCAGCTTCGCAGCCAGGCTGTTGGCCACGGGTCACGGCAGCGTTAATCGACCCTTGACCACGGTGAATGCGCTGAACTGCTTCATCCGTGTCGTCACTCGTCCGCTGTACGGAAACGCCCTTCAAAAAAAGAAAGCCGGGCAATGCCCGGCTTTCGTTGCAGCAACCTTGGAGTGCTGGATCAGCAGCGGCCGTCCTTGCAGTCCTCGGCCTTGTCTTCGATCTTCTCGCCGCCGGCCTGGATGTCTTCGCCGGCACCGGCCATGGTGTTGCACGCGGTCAGGGTGCCCATCGAGAACATGGCCAGCAGCATCAGGGTGATCAAACGCTTCATGTGGATCTCCTCGTCGTTACGTCGTCGGATTCATCGGCAGGCCCGGTCGGCCGCCTCGGGGCGAATCAGACGCGAGCCGGCGTGAAGCGCGCGTAGAGCGGGCCGCTTCGGCGGCCTTCGCAATCGGGAGCTATTCAGATACCGCAGCGCACAACCGCGCAACGCTGCGACAATACGCGACGACGTCAGTCGCGCATCAGCGTCGACTTGCCGAACAGGCTCTCCACCAGGTCCACCGCGATCTCCGCGGTCATGTTGCGGCTGTCGATCACCGGGTTGAGCTCCATGATGTCCAGCGAGCGCATGCGCCCGGTGTCGGCAATCATCTCCATCACCAGCTGCGCCTCGCGGTAGTTGGGCCCGCCCGGCACCGTGGTGCCGACGCCCGGCGCGACCGACGGGTCGAGGAAGTCGACGTCGAAGCTGACGTGCAGGTGGGTGTTGTCGTCGACGCCTTCCAGCGCCTCTTCCATGACCCGCTTCATCCCGACCTCGTCGATGTAGCGCATGTCGTAGATGTCGATGCCGTACTCCTTGACCAGCCGCTTCTCGCCCTGGTCAACCGAGCGGATGCCGATCTGGCGGATGTCGGCGGCGTCCATCGCCGGCGACTCGCCCGACAGGTGCGTGAGCTCGCGCGGGCCCAGCCCGCACAGGCAGGCGACGGGCATGCCGTGGACGTTGCCCGACGGCGTGACCTGGTGGGTGTTGAAGTCCGCGTGCGCATCCAGCCACAGCACGCGCAGTTTCTGCCCGGTCTCGCGGCAGTGGCGGGCGACGGCGGTGATCGAGCCCAGGCCCAGGCAGTGGTCGCCGCCGAGCAGGATCGGCATGCGCTGCTGGCGCAGCTCGTCGGCCATCGCGTCCATCACGGCGCGGTTCCACGCGACCACCTGCTCGAGGTGGCGGTAGCCCTCCACCGGCGGCTGCCACGGGTTGCGCGGGCCTTCCAGGTTGCCGCGGTCGAGGACCTCGACGCCGCGCGCCTCCAGCGCCTCGCCCAGCCCGGCGATGCGCAATGCATCCGGCCCCAGCCGCGCGCCGCGGTCGCCTGCGCCCACGTCGGTGGGGGCGCCGATCAGGGAAACGGGGGGATAGCTGCGCTGCATGGCGGACTCCTGTCGTGGTGCCGGCTGTCAGAGTCGAACTGACGACCTACCGCTTACAAGGCGGTTGCTCTACCAACTGAGCTAAGCCGGCGAAGCGCCCATTCTATCGCGGCGACGTGCCCGGCCCTAGGCGCCGGATGGGCAGTCGCGCGTTTCGCGCTGCGCCGCACCCGTCGCGGTGCGCGCGGCGTCGGCGTCGAACTCCCCGGCCGCGGTGATGTCCAGCCACACCTGCGCGGCATCGCCGAGCGGTTGCGCAACGGCGTCGTCGAACCCGGCGGCGGCCATCGCCTCCACGCGGCGCCGTGCGGTGGCCTCGCTGCCGTAGCGGCCCAGCGCGATGGCGCGGGCGTCGGCGCCCTCGCGCATCACCAGGAAGTCCTCGAAGCCGGCCTCGCCGATGCGCCGGGCCAGGGCCTGCGCGTCTTCGATGGTGTCGCTCGGCGGGATCAGCACGCGCCAGCCTTGTCCGCTGTCGATCGGCTCGCGGCGCAACCGCACTTGCACGTCCGCATCGAGGCCTTCGCGCGCTTGGGTGGCCGCCAGCGTGTCCTCGAACGGTCCGAGACTGAAACACTGGCGGGCTGCGACGGGTGGCCCGGCCGCGGCAGCCGGCGCGCCCGCGGGGGCCTCGTCCACCAGCTGCAACGGGACCACGCCGGCCGGCAGGGGCTCGGGTGCAGGCGGCGGAGGCGCGTCACGCAGCAGCCACCACGCGGCGACGCCCAGGTTCAGGGCGATCAAGAGGACGATCGAGGCACGGATCAGCATGTGGCGACTATAAAACGCGGCTGCACCAGGGACGCACCGTCATCCCTGCCCCGCCCACGCCGCGAGGCCGGCCAGGACCAGGTCGGGCGCATGCCGTGCCTGCGGCAGGCGCGGCAACAACGCGGGGGCGCCGCCGCCATGCAGGTGAAGGCTCGGTGCCGCGCCAAGCAGCCGGGTGCCGGCGTCCAGGCTGTCGCGCACCAGCGCCGCGGCGGCGCCTTCGCAGCCCGACGCCAATGCGTCCTCGGTGTCGTCGGCGAAGTCGGCATAGCTACCGCCGTCCGCCGGCAGCTGCGCTGCGCGCGCGTGCAGTGCTTCGCGCATCACGGTGGGCGACGGTGCCAGCCGGCCGCCGCGGTGCAGGCCGTCGGCGTCCAGCAGGTCGATGGTGAGCGCCGTGCCGACGCCGCACAGCAGGACGGGCCCGGGGATGCGCGCGTGCGCGCCGATCATCGACAGGAAGCGATCGACCCCAAGCTTGTGCGGCTGCGCGTAGGCGATGCGCACGCCGCAGGCCGATGCCTGGGTGCGCGCGAAGCTGACCGCGCGGGCGCGTGCGGCCAGCGCATCGGCCAGCGCCGAAGTCAGGGCCGGCGCCGCGACGCTGGCCACCCAGGCCACGTCCACGCGGGAAGGCAGCAACGCATCGAGCGCGACGGCCCAGCCGCCAGCATCGTTGGCCAGCGCATGCACGTCGCCGATGGTTCCGTCGTCGGCCAGCGACGCGCACTTCAGCCGCGTGTTGCCCAGGTCGAACAGCCACCGACTCACGCCGTGGCCTCCGCGGTCGGCACCAGGCGCAGGCTGGCTTCGCCCGCGTGCACGATGCGCGTGGCGCCGTCCGGCATCGTGATCTCCAGGCCACCGTCGGGCGCGATGCCGTGTGCGATGCCCTCCAGTCGCGCGTGCTCGCCCTGTACCACGATCCCGCGTCCGCGCAGCGCGTCCACGGCGGCATAGCGAGCCAGGAACGGCGTCAGTCCGTCCTGTTCGAATGTGTCCAGCGCAGGCAGCCAGTGTTCCAGCACCGCCGCCGCCAGTGCGTTGCGGTCCAACGACCCGCCGGCGAGTCCGGCAAGGTCGCACCAAGGTTGTTCGATCGATGCCGCGGCTTCGGCGGGCATGCGCACATTGAGGCCGAGGCCGATCACCGCGCGCACCGGGCCGGCGTGTTCGCCGCTGCCCTCCACCAGCAGCCCGCCGAGTTTGCGCAGGCCGCGCTCGTCGACCACCACCACGTCGTTGGGCCACTTCAGCCGTGCGGCGGTGACGCCGAGCGCATGCAGCGCCTCGACCGTCGCCACGCCAGCCACCAGGCTCAATCCGCCCAGCCGGGCGAGGCCACCGCCGAATGCGCGCGCCAACGACAGGTAGAGGTGCGCGGCCAGCGGCGAGGCCCACTCGCGACCGCGCCGCCCGCGTCCGGCCGTCTGGCGCTCGGCCAACAGCACGCGTGCAAGGCCGTCCGCCGGCACCGGTGCCGCCATCAGCGCGCTGTTGGTGGAATCGATGGTCCACGCGACCTCGCATGCGGACAGCCTTTGCCGAGCGTCGTCCGACAGGCTGCGCTGGATGTGCGCGGCGTCCAGCAGGTCGAGTGGTTGCGCGAGCGCATAGCCCTGGCCCGGGCGCGCGTCGATCGCGACGCCGGCCTGGCGCAGCGACTCGATGCGCTTCCACACCGCGGCGCGGGTCTGGCCGACCTCGCGCGCCAGCGCGTCGCCCGACACCGGGCCGGTGATCAGCCGCTGCAACAGCGCGCGCTCGTCCATCACCCGCCCCGGCGCCAGCGGTGCAGGAGGCGCGCACGGGCGAAGCGCGACTCGGTCCCGTCGCGCAGGCGCGCCAGGTTGCCGCGGTGTGTCCACGCCAGCAGGACGGCCACCGCGCAGGCAAACGCCATCCGCGGCAACTCCGCATCGAATATCCACGCCAGCACCGGTAGTACCAGCGCCGCCACGACCGTCGCAAGACCGACGTACCCGCTGGCCAGCACCGTGGCCAGCCACGCCAGCACCATCAGCGCGACCGCCAGCGGCCACAGCACCGCCAGCGCGCCCACCAGCGTCGCCGCGCCCTTGCCGCCGCGGAAGCCGTGCCACACCGGCCAGACGTGGCCGACGATCGCCGCGAATGCCGCCAGGTAGCCGTGCGCGGTCACCGTCAATGCGCTGCCCACCGGCGCGAACCGTAGTGCCAGCCACGTGGCCAGCGCGCCCTTGCCGACGTCCACCAGCACCACGCCCAGCGCGAAGCGCCAGCCCTGCGTGCGCAGTGCGTTGGTGCCGCCGGCGTTGCCGCTGCCCAGGGTGCGGATGTCGACGCCGCGACCACGGCCCAGCAGCAGGCTGCCCGACAGCGAGCCGATCAGGTAGGCGGCCAGCACCAGCAGCCAGGTCAACAACGGGATGTCGGCAATCGAAGGCATCGCGCGATTATGCGGGAGCACGCGCGGCCGCCGCCGTGTGCGCGATCAGGCGACCGTGCCTTCCACGCGGTCGCGGCCGGCACGCTTGGCGCGGTAGAGCGCCATGTCGGCCTGGGTGTAGAGCCGCTCGGCCGCGGTCTCCATGGCGGTGGCGTCACCCTCCGCCGGCCATACGCTGGCCACTCCGATGCTGACCGAGATCGGCAACTCCAGGCGCCCGATCTCCAGCGGGCTGGCACTGGCGACGCGGCTGCGCAGGCGCTCGGCCAGGAGGCTGGCCTGCGCGAGGTCGGCGCCGGCGGCGATCACCGCGAACTCCTCGCCGCCGATCCGGGCGATCGCGTCCGTCGGCCGCAGGCCCTGGTCGAGCAGGT
This sequence comes from Novilysobacter selenitireducens, assembly GCF_020026895.1. Taxonomy (GTDB): domain Bacteria; phylum Pseudomonadota; class Gammaproteobacteria; order Xanthomonadales; family Xanthomonadaceae; genus Lysobacter_C; species Lysobacter_C selenitireducens. The sequence goes on along the minus strand of NZ_JAINZW010000001.1, from coordinate 473,925 downwards.
CGGCGACCAGTTGCAGCACGCGGTCGCCGGCCGGATGGCCGTGCGTGTCGTTGATGCGCTTGAAGTGGTCCAAGTCGATCAGCAGCAGCGACAACGGCTGCAGCTGCTGGCGCGCGCGCTGCATTTCGTGCGCCAGCTGGGTGTCGAAGTAGCGCCGGTTGTTGAGGCCGGTAAGGCTGTCGGTCACCGACAGGCGCTCGAGTTCGTTGTTGGCGCTGTGCAGCTCCTGCGTGCGCGCCTCGACGCGCCGTTCCAGGTTCTCGGCGAGGTCGCGCAGTTCGCGCTCACGCTGCCCGACCTGCTCGAACAGGCCGCTGAGCGCGGCCGACAGTTGCTGCGCCTCGCGATAGCCGCCCAGCTGCGGCAGGCGGACCACGGTGAGGCCGGTGCGCATCACCGTGGCGGCCTCGGCCAGCGTGTGCAGCGGGGCGCTGATCTTGCGCGCCAGCAGCAGCGCGGCGGCGATCGACAGCAGCGCGAGCACCGCCACCACCGCCGTCAGCGTCCGACGCAACCCGCGCACTTCGGCCATTGCCACCTCGCGCGGCTCGCGCACCAGCACGCGCCAGCCGACGGTCGGCCCGTCGGCATCGCGACCGGTCTGCGCGTAGCCGGTCAGGTAGTCGACGCCGTCGTCCCAGGTCTCGGCGAGGTGGCCACTGCGCGCGGCCGCGACGGCGTGCGCGCTCGGTGTGTCCAGCACCTGACCGACCCGGTCGTCCGGCCCCATCAGGACACGGCCCTGGGCATCCAGCACCCACAGTTCCTGCAGGCCACGGTCGGCCTCCGGCCCCAGCAAGCGGTCGCGCTGGCGTTCGGCCCAGCGCCACGACAGGTGCGCACCGACGACCCCCAGCAGGCTGCCGTCGGCATTTCGTACGGGAGCGGCGACGTCGATCAACCGCAGCGGCTGGCCGCCGGGTTGAGCCGGCAGCAGCCGCGCGAGCAGGGCCGCCTCGTGCACGTCGCCCAGGTGCGGGCCGCGACGGGCCGCCTGGAACCACGGTCGCTGGCTGACGCTGGCCCCTTCCAAGAGGCCGCCGCTGGCCACGCGCACCGTGCCATCGGCCGCGGCGAAGCCGATCCACGCGTATTCGGGTTCGGTGCGGGCCAGTTCGTTGAACAGCGTGCGCACCGCGGCGGCATCGACGGGGTCGTCGTGGAGCAACGGCAGCAGCGCCAGCAGGCGCATGTCGTCGAGCCGTTCGGCCACGCCCAGGTCGAGTCGCTCGGCCATGTGCCGGGCCTGCGCATCCAGCCGCTGGCCGGCCTCGCGCTCCATCTGCCGGGTGGCGCCGAGGTTGGCCAGCACCGCCAGCGCGACTGCGAAGGCGACCACGATCGCCGCGTAGCCAAGGCCCAGCCAGAACCGCAGGCCACGGTCCCGCACAGGCGCCGGCGCACGCGACATGCCCGGCGGGGCCGACGTAGCGGGTTCCATGGGCGCGGCAGGCTCGGACATCGGCGGCGATTGTTTCATCCCGCGCTGCCGGGATCCGTCGCTCCGGTCACGCCACCGCACACCACGGTGCGCCGGATGGCGTTCGGGGCGGGGACGGGGCGGGGGGCGCGGGACATGGGGTGGACTAACGGCCGCGCACCGGAAGCCTGAAGCGCGCGCAAAGAAAAACCCGGCCGAAGCCGGGTTTTTCGAAGGTGTCGCCGCGGCACGAAGGCCGCTGCGGCAGGTAACGCGTCGCCCTTACAGCGGGGTGACGGCGTCGGCCTGCAGGCCCTTCTGGCCCTGGGTCACGGTGAACTCGACCTTCTGGCCTTCCTGCAGGCTCTTGAAGCCATTGGACTGGATCGCGCGGAAGTGCACGAACACGTCCTCGCCGTTCTCACGGCTGATGAAGCCGAAGCCCTTGGCATCGTTGAACCACTTGACGGTACCGGTTTCACGGTTCGACATTTTCTTGCTCCTTGTAACGGAAGTTTTGGATGCCGCTTGCGCGGCGCTTGGCTGGTTGCAAGGAGGAAGCGAGTGCAACGATGTAGCGGATCAGGGATCTACGGCATCGGGCCACGTTTCGGGTGACCCTTGACGAACACAGCGGGCGCACGTTAGCCCGCCCCGCGTCGCAATGCAATCGCCGCGTGCGGCCGCCTGTTCAGCCGGCGGCGGTTTCGGCGTCCTCCGGGGCCGGCACGGACGCCTCGACGGCGGCTGCGGGCAGGACCACGGGGGCAGCGGCCGGCGCTGGACGGTTCGGGGCGGGGCGCACCTGCGGGCCGTCGGCCCAGAACCGGGCGCAGTTGCTGAGGAAGGCCTGGTAGCGGGCCTGCGGCACGGCTTCGACGATGGCGTGCTCGGCCTCGCGGGTGTCGCGTGAGCGGGCCACGGCCGCGAAGGTGCCATTGGCGTTCACCAGCCGTGCCACGCGCGGGCAGGCCGCGTTGCCGCCGCGGTGGGTGACCACGCCGACCTCGCCGCTGGCCAGCCGCACCACGGTGCCGGGCGGGAACACGCCGATTTCCTTGACCAGCAACCCCGGCAGTTCGGTGTCGACGGCAGTACCGCGCTCCATGAACAGGTTGCGCAGCGCGTTGCGGGCGATCACCGCCTCGCGGTAGGCGCGCGGCCGCACCATCGCCGAAAAGATGTCGACCACCGCCAGCAGGCGCGCGCCGTCGCCGATGTCGCGACCCATCAGCCCGTGCGGGTAGCCGCTGCCGTCCAGCCGCTCGTGGTGGTGCAGCACGGCATCCAGCCACAGCGGGTCTTCCACGCCGGCGGCCTTGAGCAGCATCACCGCTTCGTCCGGGTGCGCGGACACCTGCCGGCGCTGCTGCGCACTGAGCTCGCCCTGCTGGCGGTTGAGGGTGTCGGCGATCGGCCCCAGCGCCAGGTCGTAGGTCAGCGCGGCCGCCATCAGCGAGTCGACTTCGGCCGGGTCGCGCTCGCGTGCGCGCAGCGCCATCTGGCAGAGGATCGCGGCATGCACCTGGCGGGAGATGTGGCCACCGTCGTCCAGGTCCAGCTGCACGGCGGCCAGTGCGGCATCGGCGTCGCGCGCGACCAGCGCCTGGAGCTCGGTCACCAGCTCCAGCACGACCAGCGCGCCCTCGGGCGTGCCGGCGGCCAGCAGCTGCATGTGGGCGTCGGCCAAGCGGCGCTTGAGCGCGCGCACCTCGCCGAACACCGGCGGCAGGGGCGGCGGCGGCAGCTCGGGCTCGCCGGTCTCGTCGACCAGCAGTGTGTCGTCCTCGACCAGGCAAAGCGCCGGGTCAACGAAGCCGCGCTGCAGCAGCGTCAGCCGCTGCGCCTCGCACAGCACCATCGCGCCGGCGTCGGCCAGCAGCTTGCCGGCCGGGTCGAACAGCGGCCACGCCAGTGGCTGGCCGACGACGAGTTCTTCCTCCTGCACCGGGCGCACGATGTCTCCAGTCGGCCAATGGGACGGGTCGGCCGGTGGGACGGCCGCGTTTCAGCCACGGAATCGGCCGGTCGCGGCAAAACTTGAAGGGCGGCTGCCCGGTCGACGCCGGCGGCGCGTGGCCGCCGGCACGGGTGCCTGTCAGCGCGCTTGCCCGTCAGCGCGGCGTCGGCGTGGGCTGCGCCGGGCGGGCGGCCTGGGCGGCAGCGGCTCCGGCGCGCACTTCGTCCAGCGTCAGGCGGCCGTCGCTGTCGGCATCCAGGCGCGTGTAGGCCGCCGTGGTGGCCGCGGCGTGTTCCTGCACGGTCAGCACGCTGTCGCCGTCGGTATCGACGGCCTTCATGCGATCGGCCGCGGACGGCATGCCTGCGGCGCTGGCGCCGGGCATCGCGCCCATCTCGTCCACGGTGATCCGGCCATCCCCGTCCCCGTCCATGCGCTGGAAGGCGCCGCGGGCTGCCGCGGAATGCTCGGCGGCCGACAGCACGCCGTCTCCGTTGGTGTCGACCGTGGCCGGCGGTGCCGGTGCCGGCGCGGCGGCATCCTGCGCCAAGGCGGTGCCGGCGACGGAGCCCAATGCGGCCAGCGCCAGTGCGGCCATCCGGAGCGGAATGCGGGGTGCGATTGAACGGTTCATCGAGTCTCCTCCCGAAAAAGGACCGCGCCGAACTGGCGCGACCCGTGCAGGAGGGGAGAACGCGACGACCCCGTCGCGCAGGCCATCAGCCGGTGAAGCGCTGCAGCAACTGGTGCGCGGCCAGCCCGCCGCCGCCGATCAGCACGCCGAAGTAGATGATCGTCGCGATGTTGGCCAGGTGGCCCAGCAGGATGGCGCCGCCATCGCGCTGGATCAGGCCGACCGCGTACAGCAGCAGCGCCACGGCCGGGAAGGTGTTGCTGAACGGGACGAAGCCGAACGGCGCCATCAGCAGCAGCGCGGCGAGGATGAAGGCGAGGTTGTTGAGCGTATCGATCCCGCGCCCGCCGGCCAGCGCCGACAGGCGGTGCGGCCGGCTGATGCGCTCCATCCGCCGCACCCACTCCATGCCCCGCTCCAGCCCGGGCCGCAGCCGGTCGGCCGGCAGGGGCCGCGTGCGCAGGCGCGCCGGCAGCCACAGCTCGCGCCCGATCAGGCGGCTGATGCCAACCAGCAGGATCGCCGCTCCGAACACCGTGCTCACCCCCGGGATCGACACCGGGATCAGGAACACCAGCGTCAGCAGCACCGTCAGCAGCAGCAGGCCTTCGTCGCCGAACACGTCCAGCAGCTCGCCCAGGCTGATGGTGTCGGGCGGCAGGTGGGCGATGATCGCGCCGAGCTGGTCGCCCAGCGACGCGTGCTCGTCGTCCAGGCGGCGGGCTTCGGCAGTGCGGGGATCGGGGGTCGGCAAGGCCGGCTCCGGTGTCAGGGCGGGCCATTATGCCGGCGGCGCGCGCATGCACCGCGGCCACGGCCGGTGCGAGGATGTGCGCGTCCCCATCCGCATGACGTACGAGGCCGCCCATGCCGCACCTGCTGCCGCCCTTCCACCTGGCCATCCCGGTGCATGACGTGGCCGCCGCGCGCGCGTTCTACGGCGGGCTGCTGGGCTGCGCGGAAGGCCGCAGCGACACGCACTGGGTCGATTTCGACCTGTACGGCCACCAGCTGGTCTGCCACCGCAGCGACGCGGCGCGCGCCTTCACGCCCGCGGCGCACAACGCGGTGGACGGGCACGACGTCCCCGTGCCGCATTTCGGCGTGGTGCTCTCGCCCCACGACTGGAGCGCACTGGCGGCGCGGCTGCGCGCGGCGGGCGTGGCGTTCGTCATCGAGCCGCACGTGCGCTTCGCCGGACAGCCGGGCGAACAGTCGACGATGTTCTTCCACGACCCGTCGGGCAACGCGCTGGAGTTCAAGTCCTTCGCCGACCCCTCGCAGCTGTTCGCGCGCTGAGCGATGGCCGTTTACGTCGACGACGCGGTGACGCTGTGGCGCGGCCAGCGCTGGGCCCACCTGATGGCCGACACGCTGGACGAACTTCATGCGTTTTCTGCGCGCCTGGGCCTGCCGCGCCGCGCGTTCCAGAACAAGACCAGCGGCGCGCACTACGACGTGCCCGCACCGATGCGCGAGCAGGCGATCGCGCTGGGCGCGGTGGCGATCTCGCGGCACGTGGACCGCGCGCTGGTGCGGGCCGTCATCGCCAATGCGAAGGCGCAGGGGCGCGGGGAGCGGAACTAGGATCCGCAGGCCGCGGTGCGGTGCGGTGCGGTTTCAAGCGATCGGGGTGCAGCGCGGAGAGGGTCAAGATGGGTCCCGGCTTTCGCCGGGACGACGGCTTGGGATCAACACCGTGCCCGCCTCGTTCGGAAGCCACCAATCCCCGACTGTTACCCAGACCCAACGGGCGGCGGGCAGGACGCCCGCCGTTTCCCGACCGAGCCAGGAAGGCGAGTCGGGAAATCCCCGCGTCACCTCACGCCAGGTGTTTGAAGTGTCGGGGAAGGCCTTTTCTTTGGTTCCGTTTCTTTTGGGCCAGCAAAAGAAATGAACTCGGCCTTCAGGCCGAAAGCCTTGGCTTCTTGGAAATCGAGCCCAGCGCAAGACTCGACGACGACGACCGCAAGTCGACGCAGCGCACCCTGAACCCGTTCACCGCGCGCCCGCCGCGTAAACCGGACCTTTACATCCGCATCGCCAGCATGGCGCCACCCCCACCCCGGACCTGCGCCCATGTCGGCTGTCATCCACCCACGCCTGCGCCCCCTGCCCCTGACCGCCGCCCAGACGTTGCGGGCCACCCAGTTCGGCCTGCAGGCGCGCAACCGGTACGGCTTCCGCGCCTGGAACGCGATTGAGCCGGAGCTGGGCGCGCAGTGGCATGCGACGCAGGCCGGCACAGGGCTGGACTGGCTGGAGGCGGCCGACCAGGTCTATGCGGCGTGGCGCGACGCGCTGCCGGGTGACGTGGCCGAGGAGCTGGTCGCCACGAACTGATACGAGCGGACTGACACCAGCGGGCTGGCACGCGTTCGACCCGTGCCGCCGGCCGGCGTATCCTGCGCGCCCCGCGCCACCCGGGCGCCCTGCGTGACCAGACCCATGTCCGACGCCAGCCACGACACCCCGCCCGACCGCCTCTCAACCGACCCGCGTAGCCCGCACTACGTCGAAGAAGTCCTCGAGCGCGGCATCGGCATCCGCTTCAACGGGGTCGAACGCCACAACGTCGAGGAGTACTGCATCAGCGAGGGCTGGGTGCGGCTGCCGGTGGGCAAGTCGCTGGACCGCCGCGGCCAGCCGATGACGATGAAGGCCAAGGGCACCGTCGAAGCATGGTTCCTCGACACCGCCGCGGGCAACGACGACGCGTGACGTGGCCCGGCCCGGCGCGATGCGTCAGGCCTTGAGCTTCCACCCCGTCCGGAAGATCCACCACACCGCCGCCAGGCACGCCAGCAGGAAGGCGAGGATCATCGCCGCGCTGACGACGACGTTGACGTCCGACACGCCGTAGAAGCTCCAGCGCATCCCGCTGATCAGGTAGACCACGGGGTTGAACAGCGTCACCTGCTGCCAGAACGGCGGCAGCATGTGGATGGAGTAGAACGCCCCGCCCAGGAACGTGAGCGGGGTGACGACCATCAGCGGGATGATCTGCAGCTTCTGGAAGTCGTCGGCCCACAGCCCGATGATGAAACCGAACAGGCTGAAGCTCAGCGCGGTCAGCACCAGGAAGCAGAGCATCCATAGCGGGTGCTCGATCTCGTAGGGCACGAACAGCCGCGCGGTTGCCAGGATCAGCAGCCCCAGCACCAGCGACTTGGTCGCCGCCGCGCCGATGTACCCCAGCACCACTTCCACGTACGACACCGGCGCCGACAGCAGCTCGTAGATCGTGCCCGACCACTTTGGCATGTAGATCCCGAACGACGCGTTGGAGATGCTCTCGCTGAGCAGCGACAGCATCACCAGGCCGGGGATGATGAAGGCGCCGTAGCTCACCCCGTCGATATCGCCCATGCGCGAGCCGATCGCCGCGCCGAAGACGATGAAGTACAGCGACGTGGTCAGCACCGGCGAGGCGATCGACTCGCCGAGGGTGCGGAAGGTGCGGGCCATCTCGAAGCGGTAGATCGCGCGGATGGCGTGGGTGTTGAGGCTCATGCGCGCGCCTCCGTGGATTCAACGGACGAAGCCACCGGCGCGCCATCGCGCACCAGGCTGACGAATATCTCCTCCAGCGAACTCTCGCTGGAATGCAGGTCCCTGAAGTCGATGCCGTGGTCGGCCAGCTGGCGCAGCAGGCTGGCGATGCCGGTGCGCTCGTGCTGCGTGTCGAAGGTGTAGACCAGCGACGCGCCGTCGTCGGACAGCTCCAGCGGCTGCCCGGCCAGGCCCTCGGGGATCGCCTGCAACGGCGCCTGCAGCGTCAGGGTCAGCTGCTTCTTGCCGAGCTTGCGCATCAGCGTGCGCGTGTCCTCCACCACCACCAGCCGGCCGCGGTTGATCACGCCGATGCGGTCGGCCATTTCCTCGGCCTCCTCGATGTAGTGCGTGGTCAGGATCACGGTGGTGCCGGCCTCGCGCAGGCGCCGCACCATCTGCCACATGTCGTGGCGCAACTCGACGTCGACGCCCGCCGTGGGCTCGTCCAGGAACAGCACCGACGGCTCGTGCGACAACGCCTTGGCGATCAGCACACGCCGCTTCATCCCGCCCGACAGCGTCATGATCTTGCTGTCGCGCTTGTCCCACAGCGACAGCTCGCGCAGCACGCGCTCCAGGTGCGCATCGTCCGGCGCCTTGCCGAACAGCCCGCGCGAGAACCGCACCGTCGCCCACACGGTTTCGAACGCATCGGTCGACAGCTCCTGCGGCACCAACCCGACGGTCGCGCGCGCGGCGCGGTAGTCGCGCACGATGTCGTGGCCGTCGACCTCCACCGTGCCGCCGCTGGCATTGACGATGCCGCACACGATGCTGATCAGCGTGGTCTTGCCGGCGCCATTGGGGCCGAGCAGCGCGAAGATCTCGCCGCGGCGGATCGTGAGGTCGACCGATTCGAGCGCCTTGAAGCCCGACGCGTAGGTCTTGGACAGGTCGCGGATCACCAGCACGTCGGCGGCGGCTCCCGACGGCTGCGCGTCGTCGGGGCGCACATCGGCGGGGGATCGATCAGCGGCGGTCGGGGCGGGCATGGCGGTCTCGCGGGCGCTGGGGCCGTTCAGCATGCCGCAGCCCGGTGGCGGGAATAACCCCTGCCGGCGCACGGCTGTGTCCTGTCGATGGCCGCGTGACTGAATGCGCGTTCAGGGGGTGGCTGAACTGTTCACCGTGGAATCACGGCCTTGGCATTGTTGTTGCGTCATTTTCCGAGGCCCGGCGTCCACGCGCCCGCCCGCCCGACGCCCCCAGGAGCCGAACGATGCCGTTTTTCACCGCACGACCCGCCGCCAAGCGCCCCCCCGGGGCGCTGGACGCCGCTGGTATCGATGCGGCGATCGCTCGGCTCGAAGAGGACATGCCGGACCTGCAACACCGCCACCGCGACCTGTTCGCCTATGCCGCGGCGTGGGCCGAGCGCCACGATGAGATCCTGCGCGCCACGCCGCCGGACCTGCGCGAGGCCACCGAGAAGCGCCTGCGCCGCATCGGCATCCGCTGGGGCGTGGCCGACGGCGTGCGCATGACGGGGCAATTCCCGGCGCTCAAGCTGGGCAGCTGACCCCCACAACGACGGCACTCCCCGTCACTTCCACGGCGTTTCACGCGACGCCGCGCGTCCAACTGCGACGCGCGAGGGCCACCGCGTGCGCGGAATTCAGCTTTGTCGCGGGCGCCGCGGCCCGGGCGCCGACTGCGCGCCCTGGCTGCGGTCGATCGCATCGATCCAGCCGGCACGCGCCTCGGGAAAGGCATCGGCGTAGGGCACGTACGGCTTGATGTCGAGCACGGGGGTGCCGTCCAGCAGGTCCAGCCCGCGCACGTGGAGGACGCGTCCGTCGATCGCGTCGAGCTGCACGCACGACAGCCCGATCGGGTTGGGCCGGTGCGGCGCGCGCGTGGCCAGCACGCCGCGGCGCCCGCCCCCGCGCGGCGGACGCACCCGCGGCGTCCAGCCTTCGCTGCGGTGGAAGGCGAACACCAGCCAGATGCGGTCGAAGCCGGCAAGGTCGCCGAACGCCTCGTCGGGGATGCCGGGCACGAACTCGATGCAACCGGCCTCCACCTGCCCGCTGCGCGTGCCGGCCACCACCGTCGGCTGGTGCGGCGCGTCGATGCGGTGCGCGTACGGCGAGCGCACATGGGCGATAGGGCTGAAGGCGAACACGGGGTCGGTCATGGCGTGCACACGGCAGGTGGGTGGATCGGCGGCCGCGCATTCTGCCCGAGCATCGCGACACCGGGACCGATGCAACCGCGTGCCATGATCGGCCGATGCTGTCCCTGATCGTCCCGGCCCACGACGAAGCCGCGCGCCTGCCCGCCACGCTGCAGGCGCTTCATGCGGCGGCGGCCGCGACGGTCGGCACGGGTGGCTTTGAGATCGTGGTGGTCGATGACGCCTCCAGCGACGGCACCGGCGACATCGCCCGCGCGGCCGGTGCACGCGTGCTGCGGGTCGAGTACCGCCACATCGCCGCCACCCGCAATGCCGGCGCGCGCGAGGCGCGGGGCGACACGCTGGTGTTCGTCGATGCCGACACACGGGTCGATGCCGCGCTGCTGCGCGCGGCCCTGGTGGCACTGGAGGCCGGCGCGGTCGGCGGCGGGGCCACCGTGGCGTTGCGCGGGCCGTTGGCCTGGCACGTGCGCGCGGGGCTGGCCGCCTCCAACTGGTTGCTGCGGCGCATGCGCGCGGCCGCGGGCTGCTTCGTGTTCTGCCGCCGCGATGCGTTCGAGGCGGTGGGCGGGTTCGACGAGCGCTGGTACGCCGCCGAGGACATCGCCCTGAGCCGGGCGCTGGCGACGCAGGGCCGGTTCGTGGTCCTGCGCGAGCGTGTGTCGACCTCGGCGCGCAAGCTGCGCAGCCACCCCCTGCGCGAGCACCTGTGGCTGCTGCTGCGCTTCGCGGTGCGCGGCCGTGGCCTGCTGCGCAGCCGCGACGCGCTGGGCCTGTGGTACGGCGGGCGGCGCGACTGAGCCGTCTCGGCCGCTGAGACGGCGGCCCGGACAATCGCCTGCCTCCTCGTCAGGAGCCGTCGGGTGCCATCCGGTCAAGGCGGGCGGCCACGGGGCGCGGACTGGGCCCGCGCTCCGGGGCTGCGCTTAACCCATTGCGATCCGGCGCGGTGTCCCTACCTGCGTCCGGGGGCGGGTGCCCCCGCGGCCTCGCCTATCGTTATTGAAAGATCCAAGGCAACAGCTTTCGTCCTGTCGGCCGAGTTCATTTCTTTTGCTGGCCCAAAAGAAACGGAACCAAAGAAAAGGCCTTCCTCGACACTTCAAACACCTGACGTGAGGTGACGCGGGGATTTCCCGACTCGCCTTCCTGGCTCGGTCGGGAAACGGCGGGCGTCCTGCCCGCCGCCCGTTGGGTCTAGGCAGCCTTCGTCGCTGACACTGATCGGAGCTCCGCTACGACTACGTGGCTTTGAGTGCGCATTCCGCGGCCCGAGTTTCCAGCTGCGCCTGTTCCCTCGCGTTGCGCGTCAGCGACGCGGCCTCGCGGAACGCGGCCGCGGCTTCGGCGTGGCGCCCGAGCCGGGACAGCAGGTCGCCGCGCACCGCCGGCAGCGGGTGGTAGCCGGCCAGCGCGCCGTCCGCCGCCAGTGCGTCCACCAGCGGCAGTGCCACGGCGGGGCCGTCGGCGATCGACACCGCGACCGCGCGGTTGAGGTCGATCACCGGTGAGGGCGCGACCTCGCCCAGTCGTGCGTAGAGCGCGGCGATGCGGGCCCAGTCGGTGTCTTCGGGGCGCGCCGCGCGGGCGTGGCAGGCGGCGATGTCGGCCTGCAGCACGTACACGCCGTCCGTCCCGCCCAGCCGATGCGCGCGGTCCAGTGCGGCCAGGCCGTGGCCGATCAGCAACCGGTCCCAGCGCGCGCGGTTCTGGTGCAGCAACAGGATCGGCGTGCCGTCGGGTTGCGTGCGTGCGGGGATGCGCGAGGCCTGGATCTCCATCAGTGCCACCAGCCCGTGCACCTCCGGCTCGGCGGGCAGCAGGCCGGCCAGCACGCGCCCCAGTCGCATCGCGTCCTGGCACAGCGCCGGACGCATCCAGTCCTCGCCCGCGGTGGCGGCGTAGCCTTCGTTGAACACCAGGTACACCACGCCGAGGACGGCGGCCAGGCGATCGGCGAGGTCCTCGCGCCGCGGCGCCTCGAAACCGACCTGTTTGCTGGCCAGGGTTTTCTTTGCGCGCACGATGCGCTGGGCGACCGTCGGCTCGGGCTGCAGGAAGGCGCGCGCGATCTCCGCCGTCGTCAGCCCGCCCAGCATTCGAAGGGTGAGCGCGACCTGCGCCTCGGTCGACAGCACCGGATGGCACGCGGTGAACACCAGCCGCAGCAGGTCGTCGCCGATGTCGTCATCGAGGCGGTCGGCATCGTCAGGCGCCGGCATGGCCGCGGGCTCCAGCGTCTCGCCGTAGCGGGCGTGGCGATCGTCCACCAGGTCGCGGTGGCGGATGCGGTCGATGCCGCGGCGCTTGGCGGTCTGCATCAACCACGCGCCGGGGTTGTCGGGCACGCCGTCGCGCGGCCAGTGCTCCAGCGCCGCGACCAGCGCGTCCTGCGCCAGGTCCTCGGCCTGGCCGACGTCGCGCAGCATCCGCGCCAGCCGCGCGATCAGCTTGGGCGACTCGATCCGCCATACCGCCTCGATGGTGCGGTGGGTGGCGTGCCGGGCGCTGTCGTCGGGAGGGGCCGCGTCCATGGACGCGGATCACACCATCGACCGGCCGCCGGGGCAAACCCGCGTGCACGCCCGCGCCCCGCTCGCCTCGATCACGCCGGGTCGCCCGACATGTGGAAGATCTCCCACGTGTGGCCGTCCAGGTCCTCGAAGCTGCGCGTGTACATGAAGCCGTGGTCCTGCGCCGGCCGCGGCTCGCGGGCGCCCGCCTCCAACGCGGCCTTGAGCAGCGCATCCACGCCCTCGCGGCTGTCGGCGCCCAGCGCCACCAGGGTCTCGATCGACGTGGCCGTGTCGCACAACTGCTTGTCGGTGAACTGGCGGAAGAACGGCTCCACCAGCAGCATCACGAAGCAGTCGTCGCCGACCAGCATGCAGGTGGCGTTCTCATCGGTGAACTTGGGGTTGAAGCTGAAACCCAGCGCGGTGAAGAACGCGACCGTGCGGTCGAGGTCGCGGACGGGGAGATTGACGAACATCTGCATGGATGGCGCTCCGGTTGGAGGGGAATGGGGAATGGGGAAGGCTTGCGGCCGGGCGTGCGCTCTTCGGACGTGGGCAGCGCGCTACTCCGGGCGCGAGCAGTTGACCATCCACGGCTTGCCGTAGCGGTCCACCAGCATCCCCCAGCGCAGCGCCCAGAACGTTTCCTGGATGGGCTGCTGCACCTGCCCGCCGTCGGCCAGTGCCGCGAACAAGCGCTCGGCCTCGTCGACGGTGTCGACCATCAGGTTGTTGACCGTGCCGGCACCGGCCGGGGTTTCCATCGGCGGGCCGTCGGCGCCCATCAGCATCAGGCCGGGGGCCTCGATCTGGCTGTGCATGATCCAGTCGCGGCTGTCGGCCGGCATCTCGTCGCACATCGGCGACTCGCCATAGGTCAGGCCGTAGGTCACCTCGGCGCCGATGGCCTTGGCGTAGAAGGCGAACGCCTCGCGGCACTGGCCGTTGAACATCATGTAGGGGACGAGTTGCATGGGTTTCTCCGGGGACTAGGGACTAGGGGCTGGGGTTAGGGACTGGGGCGTGGGGACCGGAACATCAGCGCGCTTCGGTGGCGTCGCGCAGGCGCTGTTCCTGCTCGCGCAGTTCGGGGGTGAAGGCTTCGCCGAAATCCTCGGCCTCGAACACCGGGCGGATCTCGATCTCGCAGGGGCCTTCGTGCGGGTTCGGGCAACGGCGGACCCACTCGATCGCCTCGTCCATCGAGCGCACCTGCCACAGCCAGAAGCCGGCCACGAGCTCCTTCGTTTCGGCGAAGGGGCCGTCGACGACGGTGCGCGAGGCGCCATCGAAGCGCACCCGCGCGCCGCGGGCGGTGGGGTGCAGGCCCTCGCCCGCCAGCATCACGCCGGCCTTGACCAGCTCTTCGTTGTAGCGGCCCGTCGCCTCCAGCAGCTCGGTGGAGGGCATGTGTCCGGCTTCGGACTGCTCGGTGGCCTTGACCATCACCATGACGCGCATCGCGGCTCTCCTTCGTCTGTGGCGCCTGCAGCGGCGCCTTCAACGGGAACGACGGACGAAGGCCGGCTGGATCGACACGCGCGGCAAACTTTTTTCAGCCCACTGTTGCGGGCATGATGGCCGCCCCCACGCACCGCCGGAGCGCCCATGCAATTCCTGCTGCTGGTCTACAACGACGACACCCTGCTGGACGCGTTGCCCGAGGGCGAGTTCGATACCCGCATGAAGGCCTGCTTCGGCCACGCCGACGAGCTCAAGCGCGACGGCAAGCTGCTGGGATCGCAGCAATTGGAGTCGGCGCGCAAGGCACGCTCGGTGCGCATCCGCGACGGCCGCACGCAGGTGCTGGACGGCCCGTTCGCCGAGACCAAGGAAGTGCTGGCCGGCTACAACATCATCGAGGCCGACAGCGTGGATGACGCGGTGGCGATCGCCGCGGAGTTCCCGTGGGCGCAGACCGGCTGCATCGAAGTGCGCCCGATCCGCGACATGGACGCGGTGCGCACGCGCGTGGGCGGCTGAGCGACACCCACGCGCGGTACCGGGTTGCTTCGGGTCAGAGCTTCAACTCGCCGGCATCGACGATCGGGGTGTCGTCGAGCGTGACGCTGGCGCCGGGCAGCGACGCGGTGATGCTGTGTGGCACCGAGTTGTCGCCGCCGGCCCAGGTGTTGTTGCCGGTGCCCACGGTCACGGTGCCCGCCGGCACCCAGTTGCCGACGCGGCTTTCCGCCGGCAGCGCCACGTTGGGGTTGATGCCCAGGTCGAAGAACGCGAACTGCGCCTTGCGCGCGTCGTCCACTGCGTCGTAGTCGGCCTTCATGTCGGCAAACCCCGGGCCATCGCCCGACAACGCGGTCACCTCGCCGCCCTTGAACGTCAGCGTCAGGTTGTCCACCGCCTTGCCGCGGTAGTACCAGTGCGGCACCACCAGCGTGCCCTCGGCGCTGCCGGGCACGGGCGTGGTGTAGACCTCGCCGGCCGGCAGGTACACCGAGGCCGACGCGCCGCCGCGCTCGAGGTCCGCCTCCGACAGCACGCCGTCGCTGACCAGCACCGGCCGCCCCTGCACGCGCAGCCGCAGGTCGGTGCCGGCCGGATGGGTGATGTGCAGCGTGTCGCCTGCGGCCAGGGCCTTGCGCACCGCTTCGCCACGCGCTTCCAGTTCGGCGTAGTCCAGGTTGACGGCGTCCCAGAACATCTTCGACAGCGCCGCCGCGTCCATGCCGAAGCGTTCTGCGCGCCACGGCGTCGGGTAGAGGTTGTTGCCGACCTCGACCGTGCGCACGTTGTTGCGCATGAAGGCCTGGCCGATGGCTTCGTTGGCCTTGCCGCGCGCGGCCACGCGCTTGGGATCGGCGCCCTCGAACAGGTTCTCGCTGGTGCCGTTGTCCAGGTTGATGACGACGTCGGCCGTCTCGGCCAGCGCCGTGCCCCAGCCGTCGGCCTGGCTGTCGTACTGCGCGGACACGTCGAAGAACAGGCGCTTGCTGAGCTCGTCGCTGCTGTACTGGATGGTCGGGAACGCACCAGCCTTGCGCACCTCCACCGCGATGCTTTCCAGCAGCGCGGCGTCGTGCGGGCGCCCGCTGATCCAGACCAGGTCGCCTTCCTTTACCGCTGCGCTCTGCGTGACCAGCCGCTGCGCCAGCTGGTTGAAGTCGGTGGGCGGGGTGGCCGGTGCCGCGGCGGTGGCATCCGGGGCCGGTGCGGCCGCGCTGTCGGTGTCGGGCGCCTCCGCCTGCGGGGCGGTTTCACCGGTCGGGCGATCGCAGCCGGCCAGCGTGGATGCGACAACGGCCGCCAGTGCGGCGGCAAGCAGCGAGGTGTTCATGGCGCGTACTCCGGAGTGGCCCCACGCGGGACCGGTCCACGTGGCAACGCGCCGCCCTTGCGGCAACGGACACCGTCCGTCGGCGACGCCCGTCAGGCGCCCGCGCGCACCGGAATCCCCAATGCCGAAGCCAACGTGCGCACCGCATCGTCGTCGCGCCGGTAGGCCAGCCAGGCCGCGCTCTTGTCGGAGCCGGCGTCCCACACCCACAGCGTGTAACCGTGCTGGCGCAACGCGGCATGCGCCTCGGCCATCAGCGATTCGGGATCGGCGTCGTCGGCCGGGTCGTCCACGCCCCAGTCGATCTGCACGTCCACCCGGGCGACGAGCTGGGTCAGGCCATCGACGAGCGCGGCCGCGTCGTCGACGTCGACCTGCACGCTGGAGCGCCAGTCGGTGACTGCCGCCAGCGCGGCCACCGGGTCGGCATCGGCGTCATTGCCGCCGGCGGCCAGCCATGCCTCCTGCCAGGCGGCGAACTGCTCCTGCGCGCCATCCTCGTCGTCGGGATTGACGTAGAGCAGCCACTGCCACGCCAACTGCTCGGTGGCGGCGTCCTCGTCGATGTCGTCGACGCCCTCCAGGCCGTGGGCGAAGTTGTCGTCGGGGTCGTATTCGTCGGCGCTCATCGCATCGGCTCCAGGGCGGTCACCACGGCAGCGGCTGGCCGTTGGCGTGGACGAAGGTTCCGGTCCGGTCGAGCGTCAGCTCGTCCAGCCGCTGCACGAGCTGCGCGGCTGCGTCGTCGGGCTGGATGTCGCCGGTGCCGCCGACCATCTCGGTGGCAACGTACCCCGGGTGCAGCAGCACCACCGCGATGCCGCGCTTTTCCAGGTCGACCGCCAGCGACTTGCCGATCGCGTTGACCGCCGCCTTCGACGCGCGGTAACCGTAGCGTCCGCCGGAGGTGTTGTCGGCCACCGAGCCCATGCGGCTGGTGACGATGCCGACCTTCGCGCCGTCGCCCAACCGCTCCTGCAGCGCGTGCACGGTGCGCAGCGGGCCGATGGCGTTGACCTCGAACTGCCGGCGCATGCGCTCGAACGCGTCGTCGTCCAGCGCATCCAGCGCCTCGCGGCCGAGGATGCCGGCATTGCACACCAGCACGTCGATGCGGGTGTCGCCCAGGCGGTCGGCCAGCGCGGCCAAGGCCTTGCCGTCGGTCACGTCGACCCCGGCTTCGACCTGCGCGCCGGTGGCGTCGAGTTCGGGGCTGGACTGGCGGCAGGCGGCGATGACACGGTCGCCGCGCGCGGTGTAGCGGCGGGCCAGCGACAGGCCGATGCCGCGGTTGGCGCCGGTGATCAGGACGGTGGGCATGGGAACTCCCGGTTCGGATGGACTCCTGCAATGGCGGCGGTGACGGGCGCGATCAACCCCGCACGGCGCGGGACCCGTCTAGCAGCCCCTGCACCACCCACGCCAGGGTCAGCGCCGTGATGACATATGCCACCAGCGCGAACACCCCGTCGCGCGCGATCAGCGCCAGGCCGAACGCGAGCAGCACCGCGCCGGCGGCGTTGGCGCTGAAAGGGACGAGCTCCATCGGCGGCATCGCCAGTGCGATGACGACGCAGGCGACGGCGATCGCGTACTGTCCCGGCCTGCGGACCAGCCAGGCCAGGCGCGGCCGCAGCAGGCGGTCACCCACCGCGCGGGCCTGCGCAGCCAGCCCAGTGCACGCACCAGGCGGTCGCGTCGCACGCGGCGGTCCAGCACCCAGCGCGGCAGCCAGAAGTGCTCGCGGCCCAGCAGCAGTTGCCCGGCCACCAGCAGCACCAGCAACGCCATGACCGTGGGCACCCCGGGGATGTCGCCGACGATCGGCATCACCGTGACCAGCCCCGCCAGCAGCAGGAGCGGGCCGAAGGAACGGGTGCCGATCTCGTCGATGAGCGCGCCCAGCGTTACGGCGTCCTTGTCATTGTCCTTGCCTTCGTCCGTGTCCTTGTCCGCGCACTCGCCCGCCCCGCCCCCGGCCGCACTGTGGCCAGGGGATCCATTGCCGGCGGCCTCGAGGCGGTCGAGCAGTTCCCCGAGCGTATGGAGCGGCGCGCTGCTGGTCATCGACTTGCGGGAGAAAGGGCGAAGGCCGGCACGCTAGCGGGGCCCGGATCAGGGCCGCGTCACGGCGGCCGGCAACGCGGCAGCGCGCTATCGCGGGCGCGCGCGCGCCGGTACGCTCGCGCGTTCCCCGCCTGGCACCCCCCGATGAAACACGGCCTGTCCTTCCACCACCCGGTCGCCTTCTGGCTGGGCTGCGCCGCGGTGGTCGCCGGGGTGCTGGCACACCTGCCGATGTTCTGGATGGGCCGGTACACCGACTGGCAGATGGTCGGCATGCCGATGGACGCGACCATGTGGTCGGGCATGGCGCTGATCCCGGTCGGGCTGGCGCTGTCGGCGTACGGCCTGATGCCGCGCCTGGCGCAGATGCGCCAGACCCTGCATGGCGACGCAAATGCGGTGCACTTCCACGTCGCCGACGGCGTCGCGCTCAACCGCGAACACTGGACGCTGGTCATGGTGCTGGTGGCGGCGCTGGCGGTGGACGTGATGAAGCCGGCCACGCTCGGCTTCGTGATGCCGGGCATGAGCCTGGAATACGCCATCGATACGCCGACCGCGAGCGTGCTGGCGCTGGTCGCGCTGACCGGCACCACCGTCGGCTCGGTGCTGTGGGGCTGGATGGCCGACGCCTTCGGCCGGCGCGCGGCGATCCTGCTGTCGGCGCTGATGTTCATGGGCACCGCGATCTGCGGGGCGATGCCGACCTTCGAGTGGAACCTGGCGATGTGCTTCCTGATGGGCGCTTCGGCCGGCGGCCTGTTGCCCATCACCTTCACCCTGATGGCCGAGACCGTGCCCGCGGCGCACCGCGGCTGGCTGCTGGTGGCGTTGGGCGGCGTCGGCACCTCGGCGGGCTACCTGCTGGCGGCCGGCGCGGCGGCGTGGCTGGAGCCGATGTTCAGCTGGCGGATCCTGTGGCTGCTGGGTCTGCCGACCGGCGCGCTGATCGTGTTCCTCAACCGCTACATCCCCGAATCGCCGCGGTTCCTGTCCAACGCCGGGCTCGAGCGCGAAGCGCGCGCGGTGCTGGCGAAGTTCGCCGGAACGGCATCGTCCCGTGCCGTTGAAACCGACGACGCGCGCCACCCGGGTGCACCGGTGATCAACGAACAGCACCCCGTCACCGGGCTGCGCGCCCTGCTGCGCGGCCGCCATGCGCGCATCAGCTGGGGCCTGCTGCTGGCCGGTCTGGCGTGGGGGCTGGTGAACTTCGGCTTCCTGCTGTGGCTGCCGGTCAACCTGGTGCAGATGGGCGTGGACGCGGCCGGTGCCAGCGCGCTGCTGGCGCGGTCGGCGGTGCTGGCGCTGCCGGGCATCGCCGTGGTCATCGCCCTTTACCACCGCTGGAGCAGCGTGCGCGCGCTGGCGCTGTTCATCGGCCTGACGGCGCTGGCCCTGCTGGCATTCGTCGCCATCGGCGTGCTCGGCCTGAAGTCGCAGGCCGTGACCGTGGCCGCCACCGTGGCGCTGCTGGTCAGCGTCAGCGGCGTGATCGCGATGCTGATCCCGTACGCGGCCGAGATCTACCCGGTGCACCTGCGCGGCACCGGCGCGGGCGTGATCGCCGCCAGCTCCAAGGCCGGCGGCATCCTCGGCGCGGGGATGGGGGTGATGGGCTTCTTCGCCAACTTCACCGTGTCGGCGCTGGTGCTGGCGGTGCCGATGGCGGTGGCCGCGGCCATCCTGCTGCGCCACGGCGTTGAGACGCGCGGCCAGCCGCTGGAGGACATCCAGCAGGCGCTGGGTTCGTAGGGGTGGGGTCGTAGGCCGGCCACTCACGCACGGTTGCCGGGTGGGCCGCTAGCGTCGCGTTTCCTTCGACTGCCGAGACCGCCCCATGATCCGACCCGCCACGTTCGCTCGCCACGTCCCATTCGCCGCCGCCCTGTCGCTGGCGGCACTCGCACTGGCCGGTTGCCAGACCGCCGCACCCACGGCCGACGCCGGCGCCCAGGCCAGCGCCGAGGGCCGCGTGGTCGCCATCGACCGCGATCCTTGGGCGTACGACGGCAACGCGACGATGCAGGTCGACACCGCATCGGGGCCGGTCACGGTCGAGATCCCGGCGCGGCTCAACCTCTGCCCGGCACCGGGCGTGGGTGCGTTCCCGGACATCGAGGTGGGCGATCGCGTGCGCGCCAGCGGTGAGGCCGGTGCCGATGGTCATATCACCGTGTGCAACGGCGCCGGGCACGCGCTGCAGCAACTGGACTGAGCCATCGGGCGGGACGCGCCTAGTTATGCCGAACCCTGCCTCCGGGGGCAGGGTTTGACGCGGAGGCGACCCTCCGCCCGCTCAGCGGCCGCGCGTGCGCACGCGGCGGATGGCCTCGACGCGCGCGCCGGCGGTGGATGTGGAACGGCGCGCGCTCTTCTTCGTCGCGCGCTTGACCGGCGCCTTGGCGGCGGGGGCGTTGGTTGCCCGGCCTGACGTCTTTCCCGCGGCGGCTTTCTTCGTGGCGGCTTTCTTCGTGGCGGGGCGCTTCGCGGTCGCCTTCCTTGCAACGGGCTTTTTAGTCGCGGCCGTGCGGGTGGACGTCTTCGCGGGCGCCTTGCTGTTTGCCGTCTTCTTCGCGGATGCCTTCCCGGACGCCGCCTTCTTCGTCGGTGTCTTCTTCGTTGGCGTCTTCTTCAACGCCTGCTTGGCCGCCTTGCGCGCGTCGGCGGGGGCGTCCTTGTGCGAGGGCGGCAGGCGCGAGGCCGCGCGCTTGCCGCTCATGTCGATCAGGCGGTTGTCGCCCATGTGTTCCTCGTCGCCGGTGACGCGCGCGACAACGAACCCGACGAGCTTCCCGACCAGGCTGCCCGGGCCGTCCCAGTACTCGATGCTGCGCACCTGCACTTCAAGCAGCACCAGGTTGGGGTCGTCCTTGCCGTTGGGGAAGAACGCCTTCATCGCGTCGTTCCACAACCGGCCGATGCGGCGGCGGTCGCGGTTGACCTCGGCGGTGCCGGCCAGCGACACGTACGTGTTGCGGTCGCTGGAGGCGTAGGCGAGGTTGACCTTGGGGTGGCGCGCGATTTCCGCGACCTTCGGGCTGTCGGCCTCGGTAAAGAACCACACGCGCTTGCCGTCGAACGAACTGGCGCGCGTGGACAGCGGGCGGCTGACGAGGAATCCGTCGGGGCCGACGGTGGTCAGCATCGCGGTGTCGATCTTCTCGAGCAGGTCGGCGATCTGCCGGACGGTCTTGCGGGCCATGGCGCGTCTCGTGGTGCGTTGGGGACGCCCAGTGTCGATGCCGTGCGCCACGCCCGGCGTGAAGGGTCTACGCGGTGGCGACATCGCGCAAAAGAAAACGCGCCGTTGCCGGCGCGTTTCCAGGGTGCTGCAGGTGGAGCGTCGCTGTTAGAGCGAGAAGTCCAGGCGCACCTTGCCGCGACCCGTGCTGCCGGACGCGAACTGCCATTGCTTGACCGCGCGCACCGCGGCCGACTCGAACGTGCGCGCCGGCTTGGCGTTGAGCACCGAGACGTTGGCGACCTTGCCGCCTTCGACGGTGTACTCGACTTCGACGAAGCCCTGCGTGCCCGCACGCGCCGCTTCCGACGGGTAGACCGGGTCGACGCGCTTGACCGGGGTGATGGCCTGCACCGGGGCGACGAAGGCGACGGCCAGCGTGGCCAGGGCGATGGAGAGGATGGAACGCTGCATGGGACGCATCTCTTGGAGGGAGGGGAGAGAAACCACGGGGAGAAAAACCTTGGCCACCGGATATCGGCAGCGCCCGCGGGATCTTTAGCGCCGTCCTGAGCGGCGTCCCATTGCCGCCCAGAACCCTTGCCCTGCAAGGGTTTCGGCGTAACGGACCCACCTGCCGACGGGGGTTCCCGACCGCGCCGGTTCCGCTCAGGCGGCAGCCAGACACGTGGCACGGCCGTGAAGAAATCGGCCCGAAACGTGGCGAAAAAACCGCCACCGTTCAACTTCCGGACACCATCATCAAACGGGTGATCACCATGGCCTGCCTAGGGTCTGCAGCCATGAACACACACCACGACGGGGCCGCAGACATGACCACGAACAACGATGCCATCGCGCCGAATTCTTCGAAGAACCTCCACGCCCGCCAGTCGCTGCTGCCGCGCCTGGCGGGTCTGACGCTCGCCTTGGCCATCGCACTGCCGGTTGCCGCGCAGGCCCCGGCGTTCGACGCGAACCGCTTCGATGCCGCCGCCCCCGTCTCCGGCCTGCACGCCGACCGCGCCCAGCCCGCGCCCGTGCTGAAGCCCGTTGTTGCCGCCGACCCCACGTTCGACCTGGAGCCCGGCGACTACCTGTGGAACCCCGAAGCCTCGCCCGCCGGCCCGCTGGTGGTCGTGGTGAGCCTGCCCGAGCAGCGCGCCCACGTGTACCGCAACGGCGTGCGCATCGCGGTGTCCACCATCAGCAGCGGCAAGCCCGGCCACGAGACGCCGACCGGCGTGTTCCCGATCCTGCAGAAGCGCGAGGAGCACTATTCCAACCTCTACGACAACGCGCCGATGCCCTTCATGCAGCGGCTGACCTGGGACGGCATCGCCCTGCACGCCGGCCGCATTCCCGGCAAGCCCGCCAGCCACGGCTGCGTGCGCCTGCCGCACGAGTTCGCCCGCAAGCTGTTCTCGATCACCGAACACGGCTCGACCGTGGTGGTGGCCGATGCCGCGTCGCACGGCCCGTCCGTGGCCTACCCGGGCGACGCCGCCCCGGTCGATGCCGTCACCGGCCTGCCGCTCGATCGCATGGACAGCATCGCCGCCGAAGGTGGCAGCACCGAGATGACCGCCAGCCTCGAATAATCGACTCCTCTCTCCTGGAGCAGCCCGGTTCAGGCCCCCCGGCCGGCCGCAATGCCCGTTTCGACCGGACCGGCGTCCTCCGCGCCTGTCCGGTTTTCTTTTGCCCGATGGCCGGCGACGACGGCCGGCATGCCGAACAGTGGCCGTAACAGGCGCGAGCGGCGGATCACCGCATCGGTCAGCAGCACGCAGCCGCCCGCCGTGACCGCCACCAGCAACACCGGCTCCACCACCGGTCCCAGTGACAGCCGCGCCAGCCAGAACCCGGCCACCACGGTGATCGTCTGGTGCAGCACGTACCACGGGTAGACCGATGACGTCGCCCACGGCAACCAGCGGAAGGGCCGGTTGAGCAGATGGTGGCCCCAGCCCAGCACAAGCAGCAGCCACGTCCACTGGTTGAGCCGCTGGGCGAAGTCGTACATGGCGCGGTCGAAGCTGGGGACCGGCTCGGTGGTATGCATCAGCACGGCGTACGCCGTGAACGTCGCCACTGCCGCCGCCAGCCATACCCATCGCAGGCGCCGCAGTTCCGCCCACAGCCCGCTGTCGGTGCCGATCCAGTAGCCGACCAGGAACATCGCCAGCGATTGCGCGTGCGTATGCCAGTCGGTGACCAGGTCGTGCGTGGTCGGGAATGCACCGGACAGCGCCCAGGTCGCCAGCGTCAGCGGAATCGCCGGCAGCACCCACAGCCGCAGGCCACGCAGGCCCTGGATGCGGCGCTGGAATGCCAGACCGGCGCGGCTGCGCAGCACCGGCAGCAGGGCGACCAGCAGCAGCGAGTAGACCAGCAGGTACGGCAGGTACCAGAGGTGGTTCCAGGTGATGCCGACGTGCGAGCCGTCGAAGGCA
Source organism: Novilysobacter selenitireducens (assembly GCF_020026895.1). GTDB lineage: Bacteria > Pseudomonadota > Gammaproteobacteria > Xanthomonadales > Xanthomonadaceae > Lysobacter_C > Lysobacter_C selenitireducens. Next base: position 450,701 of record NZ_JAINZW010000001.1, on the reverse strand, counting down.
CCCGCCGGCCAGGGCTGGAACGTGAAGTAGTGCACCACGAAGTCGAGGTAGCCGCCCTCGAACGCGCCGTTGGACAGCGCCTGCACGTAGGCCTGCGGCGGCACGACCACCGCCATGCCGAACGCCAGTGGCAGCAGCAGGCGGTGGATCCGGCCACGGGCGAAGGCGCCGGGCGTGGTCCGTCGCAACAGGAAGTGCGCCGCCATGCCCGAGATCAGGAACAGCAGCGGCATCCGCCACTGGTTGACCACCCGCATCGGCCATTGCAGCCATTCGGACAGGTAGCCGGATTTGACGTGCCAGCCCCAGTCGGCCACGTAGAACATGCCCACGTGGTAGAGGATCAGCAGGCCGAAGGCGAGCACGCGCAACGCGTCGATGTCGTGGCGGCGGGGCGGGTCCGCCGATGTCGCGCTGAACGGGGGCGAGGTCGGCATGGCGGTCGAGGGCGATCTGGGAGCAACGGTGGTCATGGCGCGCCGGATCCGAAACGGGAAGGAGTGACGGCACGCTGCACCCGCCGCCGGCGCCGTTGAAGCGCAAAGTGACGCGGGGCGGGGGTTCGGGGACGAATGGCGGCCGGCGGTGACGAGCGGTTTGCCCATCGAGCCGCGGTTGGCCGCGGTGCGCCCGTCGTGCGTGTCCGCCCCGACGCGCCCGCTACACTCCCGGCCGCCCCGACCGGCGATGCCCGCATGACCCCGCAGACCTACCTCCGCCACCGCCGTGCCTACGAGATCGGCTTCTGGCTGCTGCTGGCGGTCATCAACGCCGCCGGCAACAGCATCACGATCGGGATCGACCTGGGCCGGCTGGGCGAGCCGGTCGCGCCCTGGGAGCCGTGGGTGTGGGAGTTCTCCAGCGCGGCCACCTGGCTGGCGCTGCTGCCACTGCTGCTGGCATTCGACCACCGGTTCCCGCTGCGCGCCGGGAAGCTGCGTCGCAGCGTGCCGGCGCACCTGGCGTTCACCGTGCCGTACTCGCTGCTGCACGTGCTGGGCATGGTCGCGCTGCGCGAACTGGCCTACGCGGCGATGGGGCAGGACTACGACTTCGGCGACTGGGGCGCCAACCTCGGCTACGAGTACCTCAAGGACGTGCGCACCTATGGCGCCTTCCTTGCCACCGTCTACCTCTACCGCTTCGTGCTGCGCCGCTGGCAGGGCGAGGCCGAGTTCCTGACCGAAGGCCGTGAGGACGCCGCGCCCGAGCCGGTCACCGACCGGTTCCTGGTCAAGAAGCTGGGGCGCGAGTTCCTGGTGCGGGTCGACGACATCGACTGGATCGAGGCCGCCGGCAACTACGTGACCCTGCACGTGGGCGAGCGGCTGTACCCGCTGCGCGAGACGATGGCGGGCATCGCGTCGCGGCTGGACGAGCGCTTCGCCCGCGTCCACCGCAGCGCCATCGTCAACCTGGACCGGGTGCGCGAGATCGAGCCGTTCGACACCGGCGACGCCCGCGCGCACCTGGTGGGCGGCGCCGCGGTGCCCGTCAGCCGGCGCTACCGGCAGGCGCTGAAGGACCGGCTGGGATGAGCCTCCCGGTCAGGCGCCCGGCCTCTCCACGCGCCGCACCTCGCGGTTGAAGCAGTGCCGGCCCGCGCCGTGGCGCCACTCCAGCGGCGCATTTCCGCCCGGGCCGCCGCGCTCGCCGCTGTCGGTGGTGAACACCGCGCAGAGTTCGAAGCGGTCGCCCTGCCGCGGCCGGTAGTCGTACGCCTCGCCGCTGACCGGGTCGAGCAGCGCCAGGTCCCACCCCGGCCGGGCCGCCGCGGTGGCCAGGTCGGCAGGCAACTGGCCGTGTTCGCGGTGGTGAAGTTCGATCGCCTCGACGATGCGCTGCAGGTCCTCGATGCGGCGCTGGTCCAGCCGCGCCTGCCGCTGCTCCCCCGGCAGGCCGATGCTGGCGATGCCGGCCACGACGGCGGCCACCACGACGATGCTGGCGACGATCGCCATCACGCGCCCGCGCCGGTCCGCGTTGGTCTCCGGCGCGCTCATCCTTCGCGCTCCTCGCGGCGCAGCTCGCCCAGGTAGTAGCTGAACACGCCGCCGGCGATCACGCCCACCACCAGCACCTTCAGTACGAACCGCAGCGACAGCTCGCCGCCCAGCAGGCGGTACACCAGCGCAATCAGGTCGCCCACCAGCGCGACGGCGGCGATGAACAGCGTGAGGTACGTCAGCCAGCGCCGCACCGCCGACAGCCGCTTGGCCGGGGTCGCCGCCAGTTCTCGCGACAGCACGCGCGCCACCAACAGGAACACCGGGAGCGCCACCACCAGCGTTGCCACCGACCAGCGCATCGAGTGGTCGAACGCGGCCGCGGCATACGCACCGTCGGCCGGGTCGGGCAGCGCGCGGTTGATCAGGTCGAATACCAGGCTGCCCAGGTGCCAGGCGCTGAGGTACAGCGTGGCGAACATCAGCAGGTACAGGAACGCCTCGCGCGGCGACAGGTACGGCCGCGGCCGCGGCACGGGGACCGGGAACGGGGTGTCGGCATACGCGGCGAGCGCCGGTTCCACCTGCTCGGGCGGCCAACCGGCGTGCGCCAGCGCGGCGGCGATGGCGTCGCGGCCCTGCCCCTGCGCGAGCGCCTCGCGGACGAAACGCTGCAGTTCCTCGGTGGATGTCGCCATGTGCCGTGCCCCGTGCGGTGGTCTGGGCCGAATCTACCAGCGCCGTCGGCCGACGGTCCGTTCCGCCCCCGACTCGTTTCGTCGCGCTATCCCCCGATTCGTCGCCCGCCCCCTTCACACCCCAGGGGCCGTCGCTATCCTCGGCCGCATTCCCCGACGACGACGGACCGCACCGTGCTCAAGGCCTTCCTCTTCGTGTTGCGCATCAGTGCCGCCTGGTTCCTGGCGCTGCTGGTGGCCAGCAGCATCTGGTACGAGCTGCCGTTGCTGGGCCGCCTGCAATGGCCGGTGGCGATCATCGGCACGCTGACCATGGCGCTGGTGGTGACCGGCGCGGTGTCGCACCTGGGCCGGGTGCGGCTGGTGGCCGGGCGCGTGGACAGCGATGCCTTGTCCAACCGCCAGCGCCGGCAGATCGAGATCCCGCTGGAGGCCGGCGAGGCGTTCGACCTGGTGGATGCGGCCATCCGCGAGCTGCCGCGCATCGAACACGTCGAAAGCGCGCGCGACAGCCTGCAGGTGCGGGCCAAGGTCGGCCGCCCCAACCTCTACGGCGAGCTGCCGCTGGGCCGCTGGAACCCGCTGGCGTGGTTCGGCGAGCGCCGCAACCAGATCCTCGCCACCGTCACGCCCACCGCCGACGCCGGCAGCGTCACGCTGATCTGCGAGCCGGAGAACCCGGCGTGGAGCGACTGGTTCCTGGTCGACAACGCCACCAACTACGAGAACGCCGAAGCCGTGGCGCGCGCGATCAGCCGCCGCATCGCCCAGCACCGCCGCGGCGAGAAGGACGCGGTGGCGCAGACGCGCACCGAGAAGGAACTCACCGTCGCCAAGCTCAACCTGCTGCACGCGCAGGTGGAGCCGCACTTCCTCTACAACACGCTGGCCAGCGCGCAGTTACTGACGCGCAGCGACCCGGCGCGCGCCGACGAGATGCTCGGCCACCTGATCCAGTACCTGCGCCGCTCGCTGCCCGCCACCGACGAGGGCATGTCCACGCTGGGCGCGGAGCTCGAACGCGCCATCGCCTACCTGGAAATCCTGAAGATCCGCATGGGCAGCCGCCTGGCCGTGCAGGTCGACATCCCCGAGGCGCTGCGCGCCACGCCGATGCCGCCGATGATGCTGCAGACACTGGTGGAGAACGCCATCAAGCACGGCCTGGAGCCGCGCACGACCGGCGGCACAGTGTGGCTGCGCGCACGCCGCAGCGACGACACCGTGTCGGTGACCGTCGCCGACGACGGCGAGGGCTTCAACGCCAAGACCAGCGGCACCGGCATCGGCCTGAAGAACGTGCGTGAACGCCTGCGCCTGATGTACGCCGGCGAGGCCGCGCTGTCGGTGGTCGCCAACTTCCCCTCCGGCGTGGCCGCCACGCTCAACGTCCCCGCCGACGGACCGGCCGCGACCCGGGAGGCCCGCCATGCATGACCTGCCCTGCACCTGCGTGATCGCCGAGGACGAGGCGCTGCTGCGCCAAGGCCTGGTCGATGCGCTGAAGGCCGCGTGGCCCGAGCTGCGCGTGCTGGCCGAATGCGAGGACGGCGCCAGCGCGGTGGAGGCCATCGCCGAGCACCAGCCGGACGTGGCGTTCCTGGACATCCGCATGCCCGGCCTGACCGGCCTGGACGTGGCCGCCGCCACCGCGCAGGCCAGCCCCGCGACGCAGGTGGTGTTCGTCACCGCCTACGACCAGTACGCGGTGGACGCGTTCGAGCGCGGCGCGATTGATTACCTGCTCAAGCCGATCGAACCGGCGCGCCTGGCCGCCACCGTCGAGCGCCTCAAGGCGCGCCGCACGCAGCTGGATGCATCCACGCTGGCCGACCTGGTGCAGCGGCTGGGCCGCGCCGCGCCGGCAAAGGACGCGCCCGAGCCGTTGACCTGGATCACCGCCAGCGCCGGCCGCGAAACCCGCCTGATCCTGGTCGAGGACGTCGCCTACTTCCGCGCCGACCACAAGTACACCACCGTCGTCACCGCCGACGGCGAGGCGCTGCTGCGCACGCCGATCCGCGAGCTGCTCAACGTGCTGGATCCGACCTGCTTCAAGCAGATCCACCGCTCGACCATCGTCAACCTCAAGGCCGTCGCCGGCGTCGTCCGCGACGACAGCGGGCGCGGCACCGTGCGGCTGAAGTCGCGCCCCGAAACCCTGCCGGTCAGTGCGCCCTTCATGGCGCTGTTCCGTCACATGTGACGCGCCGGGGCGTCGAAGCCCGCACACACGCCGCGTCCACCACCCGAACAAGGTGCCCCATGAACAAGCTCATCGCCCTTTGCTGCTACGTGCTTTCCCTCTACGGCTGCGACCTGGGCGGCAGCACCTTCATCCAGCGCGAGCAGTCCGGCGGCATCGATCGCCTGTACAGCCGCGTGGTGGCGAACCCGGGTGTCGCACGGTTCGAGTGCATCGACAGCGCCAGCGGCCGTTGCCACTACACGCTGTACGACGCGACCTGCGAAGCCGCGCCCACCGCCCTGCCCGTGCAGCGCCCCGCCTGCCGACGCGAACCGCTGCAACGCTTCGCACTGGACGCCGGCAATGAGAAGCACGTCGCCGCGCTGCCCGCGTTCCGCCCCTGCGTGCGCGGCGATACGAAGATGCCCGGCCCCGACTGCGACGTGCCGGCGCCGTTGGCGTCGCGCTGATGGTTGCGCGCCTCCAATGACGTTGTAGGAGCGGCTTCAGCCGCGAACCCCGCCACGTTTCCGATTCGCCCCACCCGGTCGCGCAGATGGACAGGTGCCTTTGTAGGAGCGACGTGAGTCGCGATTCGCACCTCACCAAGCAGCGCGGTCGCGACTCACGTCGCTCCTACAACGATCCCGTTGACGCATGGCAGCTGACCGAACTCGCACGTCCCACTCCACCCCCATCCACGCCCCATCCACGTCCCGGCGCCCACAGTCGACCGTCCCGCCCGAAGGAGCCCCCCATGGCCCTGCGTGCCTACGGCCTCAACTGCACCCTCAAGTCCGGCGACGAGTCCTCCTCCACCCAGAAGCTGCTCGACCAGCTGCTGCGCGCACTGGGCAAGCACGACGTGGAGACCGCCAGCGACCGCGTCGCCAACTTCAACGTCAAGCCCGGCGTCACTGCCGACGAGGGCGATGGCGACGAGTGGCCGCAACTGCGCAAGCGCATCATGGAGGCCGACATCCTGGTGGTCGCCACGCCGATCTGGATGGGCCAGCCCTCCAGCATCTGCAAGCGCGTGCTCGAACGCCTCGACGCGGTGCTGTCGGAGATCGACGACGACGGCCGCTACCCCACCTTCGGCAAGGTCGCGGTGGCCGCGGTGGTCGGCAACGAGGACGGCGCGCACCACTGCTGCGCCGAGATCTACCAGGCGCTGACCGACGTCGGCTTCACCATCCCCGGCGCCAGCCCGCCGTACTGGGTCGGCGAGGTGATGGGCAGCACCGACTACCAGGACCTGGAGCGCACGCCCAAGAAGGTCGCCGAGACCGTCCGGACCATCGCCAGCAACGCCGCACACCTGGCACAGCTGCTGAAGAAGTCGCCTTACCCGAAGCCCTGACCGCTGGCGGCGGCGTTTTGCGGGGCGCGGGTGTCCGTGCGCGGCCCGGCACAGTCATGTCCGGAATCGGCGAGAACCCACGCCGGACTGCGGCAACGATGCGCGCTCATCCAATGGAGCACCGCCATGGCCTTCCGCATCACCGGGCTCGCACCCGAGCCCTTCCGCCCCCTGTTCGGCTTGGACGACACGGCGCTCGCGCGCCAGGGCGCGGTCCGCTACCGCGTCGATGCCGAGTTCGGCTTCCCCGACCGCATCGAACTGCGCGACGCCGCGCCGGGCGAAACGGTGCTGCTGGTGAACCACGTCCACCAACCCGCCGACACACCATTCCGCGCCTCGCACGCGATCTTCGTGCGGGAAGGCGCCACCACGCTGTTCGACGCCATCGACACCGTGCCCGATGTCCTCCGCCGCCGGATGCTGTCGCTGCGCGCGTTCGATGCGGCGCACATGATGGTCGACGCCGCCCTGGTGGACGGCCGCGAGGCGGACGCCGCGATCGCGCGACTCTTTACCAATCCAGCCGTCGCGTACCTGCACGCACACTTCGCGACACGCGGGTGCTACGCCGCCCGCGTCGACAGGGCCCGCTGAGCGACCCGGAAATCCGCGGGTAACGGCCGAAACGAAACGCCCGGCCGAAGCCGGGCGTTTCACGTCAGCATGGAACGTCAGCCGGTCACTTCCTGATCGACTGCTCGTGGCCTTCCAGCGCTTCGGCCAGGCCCGGCACGCCGTCGGCGCCGGTGGGGACACTGATGCTGGAGCCGGCGAAGTCATTGCCGATGGGCTCGGCGCGGCCGCCCAGGCATTGCGCGAGGAAGCCCTCGGTCACCGCGTTGAACGCCTTGCTGTTCTCCGGCCGCGCGAAGCCGTGGCCTTCGTCGGGGAACAGCACGTACGTCACCGGGATGTCGTTGGCGGTCATCGCCTCGACGATCTGGTCGGACTCGGCCTGCTTCACGCGCGGGTCGTTGGCGCCCTGGCCGATCAGCAACGGCTTCTTGATGGCATCGGCGCGGGTGAGCGGGGAACGCTCGACCAGCCACGCGCGGCCTTCCTCGGTGCGCGGGTCGCCCATGCGCTTGGCCAGCTGCTCGTAGAAGCTGGCCCAGTAGGGCGGCACCGTCGACAGCAGCGTGTTGAGGTTGGACGGGCCGACGATGTCGACGCCGCATGCGAACGCGTCCGGGGTAAAGGTCAGGCCCGCCAGCGTGGCGTAGCCGCCGTAGCTGCCGCCCATGATCGCCACCTGGTCGGAGGTGGTGACGCCGTTGTCGACCGCCCACTCGACCGCGTCCAGCAGGTCGTCGTGCATCTTCTTGCCCCACTCGCCGTTGCCGGCATTGGTGAAGGCCTTGCCGAAGCCGGTGGAGCCGCGGAAGTTGACCGCCAGGGATGCGTAGCCGCGATTGGCCAGCCACTGCGCGTAGGGGCTGTAACCGTAGGTGTCGCGCGCCCAGGGGCCGCCGTGCACGAACAGCACCATCGGCACAGTGGCATCGGCCTTGCCATCGTTGTCGGTGTCGGCGCTCTTGGGCAAGGTGAGGTAGCTGACCAGCGTCTTGCCGTCGCGCGAGGTGATTTCCAGCGGCCACTGCGGTACCAGCGGCTTGCCGTCCAGCGCCGGGCGCGCGGAGAACAGCTTGGTCAGCGTGCCGCCCTCGGCGCGGTCGTAGCGGTAGTAGACCACCGGCGTCTCGGCGGCCGAGTACGTGACGATCCACGTGCGATCGTCGTGCGTACGCGAGTTGACGCCGACCTCGCCCGGGCCGATGGCTTCGAGCTTCGCCAGGTCATCGGCAATCGCCGGGTCGACCGCCTGCCACTCCTCGCGCAGGTAGTTCACGCCAACGGCCTGCACCTTGCCGGTCTGCGGGTGCTGCAGCGCATCGCCAACGTCGGCGCGCGCGTCTTCCAGCACCAGCGACTTCTCGCCCGAAGCCACATCGACCGCGTACAGCGCCGCGGTATCGCGGCCGCGCGAATCCAGCATGTACAGCGTCTGGCCGTCGGTGGTCAGGCCGGCGGGCTGCGTGGTCAGCGAATCCTCGAACGGGATGTCCGAGTACTTGGTCCAGCCGCCGTTGCCGTCGGGCTGCAGGATGTCGGAGCCGCCATCGGGCCGCGAGCGCGTCGCGTAGCGCACGGTGTAGCTGTCATCGGCCAGGTAGCCACCGATCTCGTCGTCGTTCTTCTCCACCAGCGTGCGCTCGCCGGTGGCCAGGTCGACCTTGTACAGGTCGTGCCACTTGGGGTCGCGGTCGTTCATGCCGACCAGGATGGTGCCCGGCTGCGAGTGGCTGGCGCCGACCACCTGGGCGGTGGTCTTCGGGAACGGCGTGAGGTCGCGCGTCTGGCCGGTGGCGATGTTGACGCTGTAGAGGTGGAAGTCCTCGTCGCCGCCGGTGTCGCGCAGGTACAGCAGCGTGTCGGGCAGGTAGGACCAGAAGTAGCGGCGGATGCCGCGCGCGTCGTCGTCGGTGACCGCGCGCGCCTGCGCCGGGTTGTCGGCCGGCGCGACCCAGACGTTCATCACGCCGTTGACCGGCGCGATCCAGCTGAGTGTCTTGCCGTCGGGGCTGATCATCACCAGCGCGCGCTCGGGATTGCCGAACAGGGCTTCACGCGGGATCAGCTCGGTGTCGCCGATGCGGTCGGCGGCGCTCGGCGGCGTCTGCGCCAGCGCGGAGGAAATGGACAGGGCCAGGACCAGGCCGGTTGCGGCGGCCAGCGGTGCGTGCATTCGTTGCATGGAAGCTCCCCAAAGTCGGTGGCGCGGCCTCGGACGAGACCGGCGTCACAGTAAAGCACCGAACCGCGGGGGGCCTCCAGTGTCGGCCGGGGGTGCGGCTATGTCCCTTCGACCTGGTCCAGGTAGGCCCCGTAGCCCTGCGCCTCCATTTCCTCGCGCGGCACGAAGCGCAGTGACGCGGAGTTGATGCAGTAGCGCAGCCCGCCGCGGTCGGGCGGACCGTCCGGGAAGACGTGGCCCAGGTGGCTGTCGCCGTGCTTCGAGCGCACCTCGGTGCGGACCATGCCGTGGGTGGTGTCGCGCAGCTCGTTGACGTGCGCCGGCTCGATCGGCTTGGTGAAGCTGGGCCAGCCGCAGCCGGACTCGTACTTGTCGCTGGAGGCGAACAGCGGCTCGCCCGACACGATGTCGACGTAGATGCCCGGCGCCTTGTTGGCCAGGTATTCGCCGGTGCCGGGCCGCTCGGTGCCGCTCTGCTGGGTGACGCGGAACTGCTCGGGCGTGAGGCGGGCGATGGCGTCGGGGTCCTTGCGGTAGTTCGACACGGGACATCTCCTGGACGGGGAAAACTGAAGTGTGGGCCGCGCCGTCGAACTCAATCGGTGGGGCCCCGATGCACGTCCGACGCCGACCCGCCGGCCTCCTGCTGGCCGCGTTCGCGCTCCAGCCAGCGCTTCTCGGCGCGGTGCAGCTCACGGTCCTCGCGGTCGTGCGCGGCGCGCGCTTCGGCCAGCACGCGGTGCAGCGACACCACGGCCGCGGCCAGCAGCAGCGCGAACGGCAGCGCCGCCACGATCACCATCGACTGCAGCGCTTCCAGCCCGCCGGCCAGCAACAGCGCGACCGCGATGGCCGCCTGCAGCACGCCCCAGACCATCTTGCGCAGCAGCGTCGGATCGCCCGCCGCCTCGCTGGACATGCTCGCCAGCACCAGGGTCGCCGAATCGGCCGAGGTCACGAAGAAGCTCATCAGCAGCACGATCGCCACCCACGCCAGCACGGTGGCCCACGGCAGCGTGTCGAAAAGCGCGAACAGCACGTGCTGGTAGCCGCGTTCCAGCTCGCCCAGCAGGTCGGCGCCGCCGAACATCTGCGCATACAGCGTCGCGCCGCCGAACACCGCGAACCAGATGAAGCTCACCAGCGCCGGGCCCGCGACCACGCCGAGCACGAACTCGCGCACGGTGCGGCCGTAGGAGATGCGCGCGAAGAACGCGCCCACGAACGGCGCCCACGCCATCCACCAGGCCCAGTAGAAGATCGTCCAGTCGCCGACCCAGCTGCGCTGCGAGAACGGCGTCATGCGCAGGCTCATCGACGGCAGCAGGTTGAGGTAGCTGCCCAGCGTGGTGGTCAGCGTCTCGAACAGGAACGCCGTCGGCCCCAGCACCAGCACCAGCGCGAGCAGCAACGCGGCGGCCGCCATGTTGAGATTGGACAGCCACTTGATGCCGCGCTCAAGCCCCGTGGCCGAGGACGCCATGTACAGCACGAATGCCACCGCAATCACCACCAGCTGCGTGGCCACGCCATCGGGCGCACCCGCCACGCGCTGCAGCCCTGCGGCGATCTGCGCGGCGCCAAAGCCCAGCGTGGTCGCCACGCCCACTGCGGTCGCCACCACCGCGAGCACGTCGATCGCGGTACCGGCCGCGCCCTGCGCATGCCGGCCGATCAATGGCGCCAGCAGGTCGCTGACCAGCCCGCGCGAGCCGCGGTTGAACTGGAACCACGCCATGCCCAGGCCGACCAGCGCGTAGATCGCCCACGGATGCAGGCCCCAGTGGAAGAACGCATAGCGCATCGCCGCCGATGCCGCCTGCGTGGTGCCGCCTTCCAGCCCTTCCGGCGGACTCTTGAAGTGCGACAGCGGCTCGGCCGCGCCCCAGAACACCAGGCCGATGCCCATGCCGGCCGAAAACAGCATCGCGAACCACGAGCGCCGCGAGAATTCCGGCTCGGCGTCATCGCCGCCGATGCGCAGCGACCCCAACCGCCCGATCGCCAGGTACACCAGGAACGCCAGCACCCCGAACACGATCACCAGGTACAGCCACCCGGCCCGCGCCAGCGTCGCCGCCTGCACCTGCGCGCTCAAGGCACCGAACGCTTCGGGCGCGATGACCGCACCCAGCACCAGCAACACCAGCAACGTCACCGAGATGCGAAAGACCATGGGCGGGCTCCGTGGTGTGTCCGCCGGCCATCCTACGTGCCGGGCTTTTCGGATGCTGCCCCGTCTCCGTCGTGACGAAAGATTGGCGACAAAGAAAGAAGGCCCGGCGGTCGCCGGGCCTTCGTAGTATCCGCACCGCCTTCAGGCGGTACGTGCAGCAGGCGGTTACGCCCGCTCTTCCTCGATCCACTGGTCGATGCGACGCTCCAGCAGGTCCAGCGGCAGGGCGCCGCCGCCGAGGATGGCGTCGTGGAAGCCGCGGATGTCGAAGCCGTCGCCGAGTTCGGCTTCAGCCTTCGCGCGCAGTTCCTGGATCTTGATCATGCCGATCTTGTAGGCCGTCGCCTGGCCCGGCCAAGTGATGTAGCGGCGGATTTCCGCCTCCACCGCCTGCTTGGGGATCGAGCTGTTCTCGGACATGAAGGCGATCGCCTGGTCCTGCGTCCAGCCCTTGGCGTGGATGCCAGTGTCCACCACAAGGCGGATCGCGCGCCACATCTCCGAGGTCAGGCGGCCGTACTCGGAGTACGGGTCGGTGTAGGTGCCGGGCATCTCGCGCGCCAGCCATTCCGAGTACAGGCCCCAGCCTTCCGAGTACGCGGTGAAGCCGGCCTGCTTGCGGAACTCCGGCACGCCTTCCAGCTCCTGCGCGATGGCGATCTGCATGTGGTGGCCCGGCAGGCCCTCGTGGTACGCGATTACCTCCAGCTCAGGCTTGGGCATCGCGTTCATGTCCGAGAGGTGCGCGTAGTACACGCCCGGGCGGCTGCCATCCGGCGTGCTCGGGTAGTAGTGCTGCGCCGCGCCGTCGACTTCGCGGAACGGCTCCACGCGCTTGACCACGAGGTCGGCCTTCGGCAACAGGCCGAAGTAGTTCGGCAGCTGCTGCTTGATCGTGGCGATCGCCTTGGTGGCGTCGTCGATATAGGCCTGGCGGCCGGCGTCGGTGTTGGGGTACTTGAACTGCGGGTCGGTGGCGATGAACTTGAAGAACGCCTGCAGGTCGCCTTCGAAGCCGACCCGGTCCTTCAGCGCTTCCATCTCGCCGCGGATGCGCGCGACCTCGTCCAGGCCGATCTGGTGCACCTGGTCGGCAGTCAGGTCGGTGGTCGTCGATGCCTTCAGGCGCTGTGCGTAGTACGCCGCACCGTTGGGGTGGCGCGTGCCGACGCCGGTCGGGTTGACTGCGGCGTTGGGCATGTCGGCCTTGAACCAGTTGATGACGCCGTCGTAGGCCGGCTTCACCGCCTCGACCAGCGCCGCGCGGGCCTCGGCCTTCAGCTCGGTCGCGCGCGCCTCGTCGATCTTGCCGGCCTTCACCAGTGCGTCGGCCTTGGCCTGTGCGTCGGCCCACAGCGCGCTGTCGTCGCCATCGGTGAACGGCGCGCCGGTGACGACCTTGGTGCCCTGGTCGATGACGCCCTCATGCGCGAAGCGCGGCGGGCGGATGCCCAGCTCGGCCGAGCGCTTGACCTGGTCCATCAGCTGCCCGAAGGCGCGCGGTACCTGGCGCAGGCGCGCGACGTAGGCGGTGTAATCGGATTCCTCTTCCACCTTGTGGAAGTTGATCATGAAGGTCGGCATCTGCGACTGCATGCCGCCCATCTGCTCGAACGGATAACCGTGGTCGGCGAACGGATGCGCGGCCTGCGCCGCGGCCAACTGGTACTCGTACAGGTCGTACGACAGCTTGGCGGCATCGCTCAAGGCGTCGTAGTCGAAGCTGGAGCGCATCTCCTCCACCGCGGCCTCGCGCCATGCCAGCTGGCGGTCGGCGGCTTCGCGCGACATGTCGTCGAGCTCGGAGTAGCGGTCCTTGCGGCCCAGGAACGTCATCTGGATCGGGCTGAACTGCAGCTCCTCCTCGTACTTGCGCTCGAACCACGCGTTGAGGCGCGCGTCCTCGGAGGCGGCGACGGCCTGGGTGGATTCGGTGGCCGGGGCGGTGGCGGCGGACGGCGGGACCGTCGAGCACGCGGTCAGCAGGGCCAGGGACAGGGCGGAGAGGACTAGGACACGGCGCATGGGCACTCCGGAGGCAGACGGGAGCGGCGCCCCCGGGAACGCCGATCATGCCGCAGGGGCCGGGCATGTGCAGCCATGCCGAAAGGCACGGTGGCCGCCCGGCCGCGTCATATGCCACCAGTTTGTCTTGACGCCAAGATACTTTTCGTCGAGATTGCATGCCACGCTCCACGGGACACGCACATGCAATCATCGGATGACAACGACAAGGTCGAAGGCCTGCTGGCGGACTGGCGCCGCGAGCGACCGGACCTGGACGTCGAAGCGATGGCCGTGGTCGGCCGCATCCTCAGCCTAGGCCGCCGGCTGGAGGCGCGAGCCAATGGCGCGCTCAAGGCGCTGGGCCTGCACTACACCGACCTGGACGTCCTGGCCACGCTGCGACGCAGCGGCAAGCCCTACCGCCTGACGCCGACCGAGCTGCGCGAGTCCGTGCTGATCACGTCCGGCGCCATGACCGCATGCCTGGACCGACTGGAAGGCAACGGCCTCATAGCGCGCCGCAACAACCCCCACGACCGCCGCTCCACGTCCGCCGGCCTCACGCCCGCCGGCGTACGGCTGATCGACCGGGCCATCGTCGCCCGGTTCGAGGAAGCCAACGACGCCGTCGCGGGGCTGACGGCGCGCGAGCGCGCCGCGCTCGCGACGTTGCTGCAGAAGATGGATCAAGGCCTCGGGCGCTGACGCGCCGATGTCGTCCCGCCCGCCTCGACCGAAGCGCAACGCCACGACCGCACCACCGACAGGGATATCGACATGAACCTCCTGCGAGGCACCGACCACCGCCTGCGTAATGGCTGGTGGATGCTCATCTTCATCGGCTTCGTCGTCCTGACCCGTTTCGCCTATGGGCCGGTGACACGCGGGCTGCGCGATCTGGGACTGACCGATGCATGGCTGGAGCCGATGCCGTTCCTCTTCATCCTGCTGGCGACGTGGGCCGTGTTGCGCCTGCGCAAGGAACCGTTGTCGAGCGTCGGCTTCCAGCTCGGCCGGCCGTGGTTCCGGCAAGCGGCGTTGGGCCTGGCGCTGGGCGTCGGGTCGCTGCTGCTGGCCGTGCTGCTGATCCGGATGTTCGGCGGCGTCACCCTGCACCTCGACCCACAGCGCAGCGGGCTCGCGCTGGCCTATGGCCTGTACGTGTTCCTGTTCGTGTCGCTGTTCGAGGAGACGCTGTTCCGCGGGTTCCTGTTCCAACGCCTGGTGGCCGGCGCCGGCATCTGGGTCGCCCAGCTTGCCTTTGCGTTGCTGTTTGCGATCGGCCACTGGGACAACCCAGGGATGGATGACGCCACGAAGGTCGTCGCGAGCATCGAACTGGGCCTGGCCGCCGTCCTGCTCGGTCTGGCATACCTTCGCACGCGGAGCCTCGCGCTCCCGATCGGCATCCACCTGGGCTGGAACTGGGCGCAGGGTTACGTGTTCGGCTTCGGCGTCAGCGGGACCGAGCACCCGGGCTGGTGGCAGCCGGTCTTCCAGGGCGCACCGCAATGGCTCAGCGGCGGCGAGTTCGGCCCGGAGGCCAGCGTGTTCGGGATCTTCGTCGACCTGCTGCTGATCGGCCTTCTGTGGCGGTGGAAAGGGCTGGCGACCCCGCCTGCACGAGCGCCGGTGGAGCCAGCCGCCGACGCGGTCGCTGTTCACCCTGCTACGTAGGAGCAGCCCTGATCGCCGCGTGCGATCGCTGCTTGCCGGTTGGCCGGAAAACCCCGACCGTCATTCCCGCGAAGGCGGGAATCCATGGAGACTGACGTGGCGCAAACCCGTCAACGTGTGACCAAGGGGCAGGCCCATACGTCCATTGATTCCCGCCTTCGCGGGAATGACGGTCAAAGGGAGTGCCCGCTGTGCTTCCACCGCAGTTGCCTTTGGCAGGACGCCCCGCATCGGATATAAAGCCCGCTCTTGCTCGATCACGGATGACACGCATGACACGGATGCTCATGGCGCTGGCCTTTGCCGCGCTTACTTCTTCCTGCGCTACGGCGGCGACGCCCTCACCCTCTGGCTTCGCGGGTGACTGGTCCTATTCCGAACAATGCGGCTGGCAGCACATGGCCAGCCTGCAGCTCGTTGAGGACAGCAACGGAATCAAAGGCACGTGGGACGATGGAGATGGACGCCGCGGGCGCGGCCAATCGGGTCAGATGGAAGGCCGCATCGAAGGCCAACGGCTTGAAGCGCGCTTCTGCACCGACGCCCCCGACGGCCTAGATGACGAGTGCCCGGCATTCGGCGAGTGGTCGGACTACTTCATGCTGCATGACGGTGCACTGCAGTGGTATCGCGGCTGGGGCAAGAGCGGCCACCGCCTGTACGTCACGCTAGAGCGCAGCGACTCGGTACCACTTGAATCACCGACCTGCCCAGAGGACGTCGACTAACCCACCCACCACAGGAGTCAAGGATGACACCTCCCCGTACACAGACGCAAGTCACAGGCAGCCCCACCGAGAACGAGCTCCGCGCGATCGCCTACTTCGCGATCGGCCTGGGTTCGGAAGGCGGATTCGGTGGTCGTGATGTGTCTCATCGTCTTTCCTTTGCGGGCAACATTCGCCGGGGCGTGATGGAACCGCTCGGCAACAGCGGATTCTCGCTGGGCACACTGCAAACCGACCTCGGACAACATCCCGCTGTTGCCGGCGAACTGGTTTCCAGCTTCCAGTCGTGGGCACGCGAGCACCACCCATCGTGGGTGCTCTCTAGCACCAGCGAGCAACAGCTGACAGCGGACTTGGCACGTACCGGCAGGGCGATCAGTGCGGACAAGGGACGCCCTCCCAACGCCGAAGCATTGGATCGCCTCAACGCCTACCTTCAGAGCGACGAGGGGATCTCCTTTGTGCATGCCCGGGATGTCGCACAGATCGACAGGCTCATTTCCGGTGTAGCACCGCACCTGGTGGAAACGACGCTCTACCAGGAGTCATCCACTGACGACCAGGTTCGATTGGCCGCCGTTGTCATGAAGCTGCAGAACCAGAGTGGCAGTAAGTGGACGCCCCGAATCCTGCAGGGTATGGATCAGGGGCGGCTGGACTCGGTTGACGCAGTCAACACTGCAATCGATACCCTCCGCAGAGCCGACATCCGAACCGATTACGTCGAGTCGGGCCGCGTCCACACTTCGCACGCCGCCGAAGTCCTGGTCGCCCTGCGCAACGCCGATCCGCGCAGCCCGCTGGCCGATGCATGGAGCGCCGTGGTCGCCGACCCGCTGGTCAACCCGACGCAGCTCCACCAGCAGCCCGGGAAGCCCGACCTCCCGCATCAGTACACGGCGGTGAAGAACCTGTTCCTGCAGCCGGCACAGGCACCGCGGTTGATCGCCGCGCTGGACGAGGGCGGTGCCTACGCGTGGGGCCGACCGCGGCCGGAGAACGGCAACCCGCCGACGGCGGGGCTCTACGCGTCGGGCGACGACCTCGTGCTGTGGAACCTGGAGGGCCATGGCGCGCGGCACGTCGATGGGGCGTGGTCCGCGGTGTCGCGCGATGACCTCTCACGCGCGCGGCATCGCAACGGCATCGTCGACCTGTTCGAAGACGCCGAACGTCAAACGCGCACGCTGTTGCACGTCGATCCCACCGCTCCCGTGCTGCGACCCGCCGGGACCGATGCACGTCGCATCAGCGTGGACCTCGGCGAATCAGCCGCACCTTCCCTGCCGGGGATCAGCGGCTCGCCGCTTGGATCATCCAGCCATCCGCTACTGAACCAAGCGCGCGCCGGCGTCCATCGGCTGGACCGCGACCTGGGCCGGACGCCCGACGACGCCAGCGAGCGCATGAGTGCCAGCCTTGCGGCACTTGCGCAGGCGCGGGGTCTGACGCGCATCGACCACGTGGTGTTGAGCGCGCAGACCGATGCGCTGTCTGCCGGCGCCAACGTGTTCGTGATCCAGGGCGACCTGGGCGATCCGGCCCGCCGGGTCGGGCACATGCGTACGCAGGATGCGGTGGCCGCGCCAGTCGAGGCCTCGCTCGCGCAGTTGGAGGTGGGTGCCCGGCAACCCTCCGGCCACCCGCGCCAGCGAAACGGTGCAGGTCGAGCGCGAAGCCGCGCGCATGCTGGTCGGGTAACCGGGCTCGCTGGCCTGCCGCTCTTGGCGCGGCCGTACCAGGGCCATCGGATAGCTGGATAGACTGCTGCGGCCCTCGGCCGGCTACTCCTCGGCGCCCGCCCCGCCGTCGTGGTCGACCGCCGGATTGCGTGCCCGCCATGCCGCCAGACGCGCCTCGTGGTCGTCCAGCTCTTCCTGGTAGGCGTCGTTGACGCACACCGCGCAGCCGCTGCCGCAGCAGTCGGTCGGCAGCGGCTTCTCCGGCGGAACCGGTCGCGGGTCGGGGGTGTTGGTCACGAACCGAACGTCGGGTTGCCGGCCGGCTGTTTCAAGAAGCTGGCTTCTGTAGGAGCGGCTTCAGTCGCGATCCGGATGCGGCGCGGGTTGCAGGGAGCGGGGTTCGCGGCTGAAGCCGCTCCTACAGGTGTTCGTCGCAGCCGGGGTGGCGTGGTCGCGACTTACGTCGCTCCTGCAAGGGTCCGGCGCTACTGCTTTGGACGTTCGGCGGCGTTGTCCTGCACGTAGCGTTCGTCGGCGTCGTGGTCGATGGAATCGTCGTACTCGCCGGCCACGCCCTTGCCACGCTTGTCGCGCAGATGGTCGTTCACCTTGGCGCCGCGCGACTCCAGGTCGACGTTCTCGAGCCTGTCTTCAATGCGGTTGTCGTCGGCGGGCTGCCGCAGCCCGGCCTTCTGGCCGCTGGCCTCGCCCTGGCTGCGGGCGGCGGCACCGGTGGAGGTATCACTGGACTTGGTCATGGGGGATCTCCCGTACGAATGACCGCCGGCCGTGCGTGCAGGCATGGCACTGCCGACCGACGCCATGCAAGGATCGCAAAGCTGCCGTGACCACCATGCGATATGCACGCCTTGCATTGCGGACGCGCCTTGCGCTTCACGCATCCGATGCCACCCTGCCGTCGACAATCCGCGGATGAATGAAATTGTCGACGCGCCCGATTTCGCCGAAGACGGCGCACCTGCTTCACCCACGCCCGCACAACCACGCACCCGTACTCAGCGCCTGCGTGCCTGGATGCGCGCACACCCGTGGCGCGCCGCCGGCGTCGTGGCGGCGGCGCTGCTGCTCGTGTTCACCTGGCTGAGCTGGGCTTTGCCCGTGTCGCGGGCGTTGGAACCGCTGCCTGAGGCGACGCTGGTGCTGGTCGACACCGAGGGCACGCCGTTCGCACGACGCGGGGCGCTGAAGGACGAGCCCGTGGATGCGCGCGAGTTGCCGCCGCATGTGGTCAACGCGGTGCTCGCCATCGAGGACCGCCGCTTCCGCCAGCACTTCGGCATCGACCTGCGCGGCGTGGCGCGCGCGGCGCGGCACAACGCCGAGGCCGGCGAGATCCAGCAGGGCGGCAGCACCATTACCCAGCAGCTGGCCAAGACCTCGTTCCTGGAATCGGAGCGCACCTTCCGGCGCAAGTTCCAGGAGGCGCTGATCGCGCTGTGGCTGGAGCTGCGACTGGACAAGGACGAGATCCTGTCGCGGTACCTGAGCAGCATCTACCTGGGCGACGGCGTTTACGGCCTGCGCGCCGCTGCGCGGCACTACTTCGACCGCGCGCCCGAGGACCTGTCGCTCGGCGAGGCGGCGATGCTGGCCGGCATGATCAAGGCGCCGTCCACGCTGGCGCCCACCGACAACCTGGACGGCGCCCGCGAGCGCGCCCGCGTGGTGCTGCAGGCCATGGTCGACCACGGCGCGATCACGCAGGAGGAGGCCGAAGACGCCCGCCCCGCGCGCCTGCGCATGGGGCGCGACCCGCTGCCGGTGGGCACGTACTTCGCCGACTGGGTGTCGCCGCAGGCCAAGGCGGTGTTCGACGCCGAATACGGCGAGGTGGAAGTGCCGACCACGCTGGACCCGCGGCTGCAGTCCTTGGCCGAGCGCGTGGTGCGCGATGCCCTGCGCAGCGGCGCGCGCGACGGCGTCGGGCAGGCCGCGCTGGTGGCCATGCGCACCAACGGCGAGGTGGTGGCCATGGTCGGCGGCGGCGACTACAAGGAAAGCGCCTTCAACCGCGCCACCCAGGCACAGCGCCAGCCCGGCTCTACGTTTAAGTTGTTCGTGTACCTGGCCGCATTGCGCGACGGCATGACGCTGGACACCGTGGTCGACGACACGCCGCTGACGATCGGCGACTGGTCGCCCAGCAACTACAACGACGACTACAGCGGCCCCATCACGCTGCGCCAGGCGTTCGCGCAGTCCAGCAACGTGGTGGCCGTGCGCCTGGCCGAGCAGATCGGTCCGCGCGCCGTGATCCGTGCCGCGCGCGACCTGGGCGTCCAGAGCGAGCTGAAGGACGACCCGATGCTGGCGCTGGGCGTGTCGGAAACCAACCTGATGGAACTCACCGCCGCCTACGCCGCGCTGGGTTCGCCCACCGCGCCGGTCATCCCGCACGGCGTGCAGCACCCCGACGCCAAGGACCACGGCGGCGACACCGTGCTGGAGGACGAAGAACGCGTCGCCCTGCTGCAGCTGCTGGAAGCCGCGGTCAACGACGGCACCGCCCGCGCCGCGCGCCTGTCGCAACCGGCCTTCGGCAAGACCGGCACCACGCAGGACCACCGCGATGCCCTGTTCATCGGCTTGGCCGGCGACCTGGCCGTGGGCGTGTGGGTGGGCAACGACGACGGCACCCCGATGGATGGCGTCACCGGCGGCGGCCTGCCCGCCCGCATGTGGGCGCAGTTCACCGGCCCGGCCATCGGCGCACGGGCTCTGGGCGCGCCACGCGAGGTGCGGGAACGCGCGGCGCCGCAGTCGCGGTGGAAGAAGTGGCGCAGGCGCTGGTTCGGACGATGACGCAACAACGGCCGGCGGCGCCCGTCCCCTTTTCCACACTCGCCGCGTTGGTGAGGGCAAGCATGCCCAGGCGTGGCCGGGTGACCCGGCATCGCCCAACCCGACCGCGGAACCGCACCCATGGACTTGGCACGATCACTGACGCCGCTTGCGATTGCGTGCTGCCTGCTGGCGGGCCTGGCCTTGGGAGGCGTCGGCGGCCTGCGGGCGCAGGCACCCGCCCCCCAGGTCACCGAGGAAGGCCTGCAACTGCAGACGAGCAAGGACGCGCGCCTGGTCTACCTGAAGCCCGGCGCGACCTTCGACCAGTACGACCGCGTGGTCATCCTGGATACGCTCGTCGAGTTCTCCGAGGACTGGCAACGCGACTACAACGCCAACGTCATGGGCGTGCAGGGCCGCGTCTCTACGCGGCACATGGACCGCGCAAAAGCCGACGTCGCCGCGGCGTTCAAGAAGGTCTTCACCGAGGAACTGCAAAAGGACGGCGGCTACCAGGTGGTGGAGTCGGCAGCGCCCGACGTGCTGGTCCTGCGGCCGGCGATCCTCAACCTGCAGGTGACCGCGCCGGACCTGATGACCTCCGATGTCAGGACCGCCATCGTGAACTCCGCCGGCCAGATGACGCTCTACCTGGAACTGTGGGATCCCACGACCAACACCCTGCTGGCGCGGATCATGGACGCGCAAGCCGATGACTCCTTCGGTGGCATGGGACAGCGCGCGAACCGCGTCACCAACCAGGCCGCGATGAACGACATCCTGAAGGACTGGGCACGCAAGCTGCGCAAGCACCTCGACGCAGCCCACCGCCGCTGACGGCGGCCCGTCTCAACAGCGGTCCCCTGTAGGAGCGACGTAAGTCGCGACCGGTATCCCGACTCAGACCGATATCCACTGCATGCGAGAACCGCCCCACCTGTAGGAGCGACTTCAGCCGCGAACGCCGCCCCATGAAACCCGCGCCACACCCCGATCGCGGCTGAAGCCGCTCCTACAGAAATCACGGCCATTCGTCGCAGACGTAGTGGCGCGGTCGCGACTCACGTCGCTCCTACAGGTGAAGCCGGCCCCATCCATCGCACCACTCTCGACCGCGCCTTTCGTAGGAGCGACGTAAGCCACGAGCGTGATGCCTGTTGCAGCCGCCCACCCCGCCGCCATGCTCCATCGCCAAGACACTTGTAGGAGCGGCTACAGCCGCGAATCCCGCCCCCTGAAAGCCGCGCCACATCCACCCAGTCGAGCCCTGCCAGATCCACCGTCCGCCGCTGCGGCCTGCCCCTGTGGCGAATTGCGGTGCCCCCAAGCCCGCCGGCGCATTACCGTCCAGGCCAGTGCCGCTAGCACCCTCCGCGAAGCGATCGATCCGCCGATCCGGAGCAGCAGGGCCTGGGTGCGTTCCGCCGCCAGCAGCAGCGCCGCCACGAAACCCTTTCTCATTGGATTGCCCCTGTTTTGATTGTCGCGGACGCGCCTGTCAGCGCATCCCACGCCTGTTGCGATCGTGCCCCCAGGTGCCTGCTCCCCAGCGGACACCTCGGACTGGAATGAAACCATCATTCGGCCCCTTGCGCGAGTTTCGGGTTGACGAATACCGGCCAGCGCAGGTCCACCGTCCGCCGGGACGCTGGTCCGAGCGAAAGAAACTCCGGCGGCACGCCGATGCGCGCTGCGCGTGGTGGGACGGGGTCCACGACTGGGCCACTGCATCTGAGCCGACTCGCGCAACGCGCCGGTGTATTGCACCATCGCGCTGCGCGCACCACGTCGCGCACAGGGGGATGACCATGCTGGATCGCTGCACCCGGGCCCTTGCCCTCATCGCGGGCAGTGTCATGTGTTCCTATGCGCTCGCTACAGTTCAACCCAGCGCGCCGCCCGCGCCGCCGCTGGGCGTGACGCAGTCACCACCGAGCGGTCCGCTGGGCGACCTGTACGCCAGGATCCGGCGCGCGCTCACGCATGCGGATCAGGGCGAGCCGGAGGCCGCGCGGCAGGTCCTGGATGCGGTGGTGGTGGATCCGGTGTTTTCGACCCTGCAGCCAGCACATCAGCGCGAACTGCTCTCGATGAACGCCGTACTGGCGTGGGAAGACGACGACACGGCGCGCGCGGCCGAGTTGATGCGGGCGGCCACCGCCGCCGATGGCAACGACCCGGACGACTGGTACCGGCTGGCCATCCTCGAGCTGCAACTCGGCTACCGCAGCCGCGCGTCGCAGCAGATGGTGGCGTTCGTCAAACGCTGGCCCTCGCTGGTCAACAACCTCGACCGCATGCTGATGACCGACCTGCTGGTACGCGGAGAGCCCCTCGCCGAGGATCGCGTGGCGCTGATGGACGCGTTGTTCGATGCCGGCTGGAACGACAACGGACGCGGCGTCGACGATATCTGGCGCGAACTCGCCCTGCTGCACCTGGCCAGGGACGACCGCGACCGCGCGGCTTCGGTGATCGCAGGCATCGGCGACCCGCTTGCCATCGTGAAGATCCGCAGCGACCTGCGCTTCGACCCGCTGATCACCGCCGTCGAGCAGCTCCCCTCGCCCGAAGCCGCTGCCGCCGCCGAGGTCGAGCGCCTGCGCGCGCTGCGCGCGGAACAGCCCGAGCGGATCGACCTGGCCGCGGACCTGGGCACCGCGCTGCTGGTGGCGGGCCGTGACGCGGAGGCACTGACCGAGTCAGAAGCTGTACTTGCGGCCATCGAATCCGCCGAAGATCCCAGCGGGTTCCTCGCTTTCGACGAGCGCATCTGGGTACTCAACAACAAAGCGATTGCGCTGCGCCGCGCCGGCCGCTTCGACGAAGCGGCCGCGCAGTTGGAGTACGCGGGCAAACTCAGCGAGAACGGCGGGGACAACGTCAGCCAGCGGCTCAACCTGGGCTCATTCCTGTGCGAGGTCGGGCGCCCTGCCGATGCGCTGCGCGTGATCGAGCCCGTCTCCGACATGAGCGGCTACGGCCTCATGGTGCAGACCGCCGTGCGCCATTGCGCGGCCCTGCAGCTGGACGATGCAGCGGGGGCCGCACAGGCGCTCGCCTACCTGTACGACCAGCGCGCGGACTCGCGCGAGATCGTGGTCGCCGAGCTGCTGCGCGCAAGCGACATCGAGCGCGCCGCGACCGAGCTGGTCCGGTCACTCGAGGACCCCGCGACGCGCGCGCAGGCGCTGGAGTCCGTGCAGCAGTTCCGTACGCCCGTGCCGCTGCCGGCCAATGCCGCGCTGGAGGCGAACCGCGCCACGCTGCTCGCAAGGCCCGACGTGCAGGCCGCCATCGCGCAAGTGGGTCGGGTGCTTCGGCCCGGAGTGTTTGACGTCACGGGTATCGACTGAATCCTTACCGGGGTGCGCCCCGCTCAACAAGGATTGTGGTCAGGAGCGGCAACGGCCTTGTCGTCCTTGGCAAAAGGCAGTGCAAGCGCTCTGACTCTCGCCGCGTGCAGCGCATGAATCCAGAATGCCTGCCATGGTCAGCGTCGTTGCTCTTGGACTGACCCAAGAGCAACGACTTTGGTGCAGCTAGATCAGTTGATCACCGTACTGCCACCACCACCACCGCCACCGCCACCGCCACCGCCACCGCCACTGCTCCTCACACCGACGACGTCCACTGGGTGGGTATTGGGCAACGGGTACACGCCCTGGTAGCCCACGGTGTCGCCCACATAGGGCGAGAGCACGAAGGTGTACATCGACCCAGGCGCAATCCATGGAGCCGTGGAGTAGTGCTTGTTACCCGGCCACTCGCACTGGAAGACGCGGTAGTTGGGCTCGGCATTGGCGCGAACATAGATACACGCCAACGGGAACATCGGCGGGCCGAAGTGCCAGTCCCATTCCCACTCCAGGGTCACGCTCCCCGTGGCGCTTCCTGCCGGGACAACGACAGGGTTGTTCTTTGCACTCAGCTCACCAAGCGGTAGACCGCAGTTGTAGTAGCAAAAAGGTGCCTCAGGCTTCCACGCATGCGCGTCCTTGGAGGCATCCATTGCAGTGCACAACGCGAGTACCGAAAAGAAACCGGCAGCGACTTTGCTTTTCATCCTTAACTCTCCGTAGTTTTTGAACGTCCGTTTTATCCAGCGGGCCTCGCCCGCGGCGCGAGTAGGCCACAGAGCATCGCGACGCCGCAAGCGCGCCGTTTCTCGTCTTTCCAGACAGTGGACTCTCAGTCGCTGGCGCGGCGAACAGCGTTCGGCATGTGCACTTCGTGTTGCGTAGCCCCACCCACCTTGGTGTCGGGCTTTCGATCTCGCGCCGTGTGTTTTCGCCCTTGTTTGCGCAGCGGACTGCGCAGCGGCGCGAGTAGTACAAGATGGGCGACACGCCCGAGACCGGCCTGCTGCCTCAGTGCTGAAGCTCGGAAGGTCGCGAGGAAAATTGCCCCAAGGGGGCAGCGGACGCGCCTGACGGCTGACAGTTGAAGCTGACCCCGAGAGCGGAAGAGCTAGCCGCAAAGGCTCAACGTCTCCCCGACGACGCTCGCACTCTCACAGCCAAGCGCGTGTTCCTCGACGAGGAGGCTGGCATCCCAAGCGCCCAGGTGAAGCTGACCCCGTTGTTCGCAGCACCGACGTTCGCAGCCCGTGCGACCCGCGGGCGTACCCTGTCGCTCCGCCCCCAGCCTGCCTGCCGCCATGTGCTACTCGGCCCAGATCCGCGCGGACTACACCAAGTTCGTCCGACGCTACGGCGCGACCATCGACATCAAGGACTTCTACCGCCTGTACTGGCTGCGCCAGCAGGACGGCAAGGCCAAGGTGCCGCGCGCGTTGGACGCGGCTTTCCTGGATGACCCCGCCACCGCCGAGCTGCACCCGCTGATCCATGCACACGCGTCAGCCGAAGCCACGCGGCTGGAGCAGGAACTGTTCGCCCAGCGCACGCGGCTGGCCAAGGCCGAGCGCATCCTGGCCGGCGACAAGCCCACGAAGAAGGCCGCCGACGACCAGCGCATCGCCACGTCGAAGATCGCCCGTGCGCAGGCGCGGCTGGCCGAACTCAAGCGCCCGCCAGGCGACGACGATGCCCGCATCTACCCCGGCTACTACGCGCCGGTGATGGTGGTGGAGCGCGGCGAGCGCGTGATCAAGCCGATGCGCTATCAGTGCCGGCCCCGCGGCAAGCCGGCCGACTACGACCGCAAGTACCCGGGCACCTACAACGCGCGGCGCGACAACCTGGAGGGGTTCTGGCGCGATCAGTTCGGCCACACCCACGGCGTTGCGGTGTTGACCGCCTTCCACGAGCACGTGCCGCGGCACGCCGCCGAAGGCCGCTCGCTGGAACCGGGCGAGAAGGAATCGACCGTCGTGCTGGAGTTCCGGCCCGACCCGCCGCAGGACATGCTGGTGGCGTGCCTGTGGTCGCACTGGACCGGCCCGGACGGCGAGGAGTTGTTGTCGTTCGCGGCCATCACCGACGACCCGCCGCCGGAGGTCGCGGCCGCCGGCCACGACCGCTGCATCATCCCGATCAAGCCCGAGTACCTGGACACCTGGCTCAACCCGGACCCGTCCAACCTGGCCGCGCAGTACGCCATCCTCGATGACCGCGAGCGGCCGTATTACGGGCATCGCCTGGCTGCATAGCGCGGCGTGCCCGTGCTGCCCCGTCGATGGCTCAGCGCGCGCGCTCGGCCTGCGGCTGCGACCGGTACGTGGACGGCCGCTTCTGCGCCACCATCGGGAACGTCGCGCCGCCGTGGTACGTCACGGTGCCGCACATGTAGTCGCCCTTGGCCGAAAGCCTGCCGTCGAAATGCACATCGCCCTCGGCGGAGGCAACCACCATGCGGATGCGATCGCCGGCCAGGGTGATGTTGCGGAGGACGACCGGGGCGGTCCTCACGGGCACCAGCGCGCCGCCGTACTGGTCGCCGACGAAACCGATCGACATGACGCCGAAGCTCGGTGCGCCCCCCGGGACCATCAGGAAGTCCCAGTTGCCGTGAAGGTTGGGCGCCTCCGCGCCCGCCACCTCGCCGCCTGCGTCGCAGGTGATGGAGAGTGACGCCGCCGGCGGCGCCGCATGGGCTGAAGCCGCGGCGAGGGCAGTGGCCAGGGCGAGCAGGATCAGGCGTCGCATCATCGTTTTCTCCGGGCAGAACGGGTGCTGGCGGGACCGGCGCACGCGGTGTTGCGCGCGCCCAGCCATGGGCGCGCCAGTGTCGGACACCCGCGCGCGGCCGCCCCCTGCCGGAAGGCGGCCTGCCTAAAGGCAGGCCGTGCCCGGGCCAGTGAACCCGACCCCGTTGCTGGCCTCCCCATTGCTGGAGCCGCACGCAAAAAGGCCCGCACGACGTGCGGGCCTCCGTCAGGCACGGCGTTTTTCGCGTCGCTCAGAAGTCCCAGCGCGCCAGCAGCGATACCGGGACCGACACGCGGCTGCCGGTGTCGTTGATCGACCCCAGGCCCAGGCCGCCGATCGCGCTGTCGTCGCCGTCGAGGTCGTCGATGTACTGCACGCCGGTCTGCGCGACCAGGCTGAAGCGCTCGCCCACGGGGAACAGCACGCCGACGTCCACGCCGGCGCTCACCACCCAGCCCTTGTCCGTAAACGGCACGTCGTTGATGGCGATGTCGGCATCCGGAATCTCGAACGTCGCGCGGATCTCTTCGGTTTCGGTTGCGCCCACGCGGCCGGCGATGAACGGACGCACGCCGCCGGGCTGCCTGAAGTAGTAGCGGTAGCCGACCTCGGCGCTCCAAGCCTCGTAGTCGCTGAAGGTGCCGAAGACGGGCAGCTCGGTGTTGAGTGCGGGCACGAACGCGCCGCCGACCTGCACCCTGCCCTCGTCGGCATGCATCTCGCGCAGCTGGCCGAACACCTCGGCGCGGTCGCTCAGCCCGTAGACGAACTCCAGCCCGTACGCGGTGGCATCGCCGTAGATGCGGTCGTGGCTGCGCGCGCCGATGCGCAGCTCCGCGTCGACGCCGGCCAGCGCCGGGTTCAGCGGGCCCAGGTCCGGGACCGTAGCGACGGCGCCGTCGTGCACGTCGCCGTCGACCGGCATGTCGATGCCGCCCAGCAGCGAGAACGACCAGCGGCCCTGCTCGGGGCCGGCGGCGGACGCCGGGGCGGAAAACGCCAGCGACAGGCCGGTCAGCGACAGGCCGGCAGCGAGCAGCAGATTGCACTTCATGGGGGGTGCTCCTCTTTGGTTGGGGTGGGCACGTTGCGGGGGCAACGTCGCGACCAGTTACGCCTCCGGGGCGGGGATGGATGCAGCCCGGTGGCCGCGCCTGCCGGTGTGGTGGGGCGTGTCCGGCAGAGGCCCGGCACACAACCCCTGCAGGTCAGCGTGGCCCAGGGCATGCAGTCGGCGGGCGAGCACAGCGCGATCCGCGGTTTGATGAACACCGTCGGCGCGCATGAACCAGGCGTTGACCCACCGCGGTGGACACTCGTGGCACGGGAGCGCATTCCTGCGCCCGGCCGCTATGAGAGGAGACACCTGTCCATGATCCGTTCGCTGATGAAACTCGCCATTGGATACGCCGTGACCCGAGCGCTCGCCAAGTCCGGGGGCCCCGCAGGCCTCCTGAAGTCCGTGTTCTCGTCCGGCAGCAACTCAAGCGGCTACGACCGACGCACCAACCGGGGAATCCTTCGCACCCCTCGCCAGAAGCGCGCGGACGCACGCGGCCGGCATTGAGCGCGGTAGCCCGGGTAAGGCCATCGGCCGCACCCGGGTTCCTAAGAGACAGAGTCCCGGGTGCGCTGCGCTTACCCGGGTTACCCTGGCTTTGCTATCCGGTGAGTGACGCTTAGCAGGGCTACGGCCGGCTGCGACGCCAGTTAGCGCATTGGCGCTATCCTGGCCGCCGGGGAGGGGTCCGGCATGGCCTTTTGGTGGGTTAACCACAAGCAGACACGCGACCACGAGGTTAGTGGCGGCTATCTGTGGTCGCCCATGCGCAACGCGAACGGCGCGTTCAACCAGACGTACGAAAACATGAAGTACGTCCGGCCGGGCGACATCGTCTTTTCGTATGCCAATGGTCGAATTGGCGCGGTCGGCCAGGTCGTCGATGCGGCGACGGCCAGCCCGAAGCCGACCGAATTCGGAAATGTGGGTGACTACTGGTCAGACGACGGTTGGCTGGTCAGCGTGTACTTCAGTCCCGCTCCAAGCCCGCTTCGACCTAAGGAGCACATTGGCACTATCGCTCCGTTGCTCCCATCCAAGTACTCGCCCATCCAGAAGAACGGCGACGGGAATCAAGGCTGCTACCTCGCCGGAGTGTCTGATGCACTCGGTCATACGCTGCTTGCACTTCTAGGGGTTGAGGCGCAGCCGGAGTTCACCCAGCAAGTTGCGGTCGCACAACCCAACGCGCAGGTGTTGGAAGACCTACACCGCATCGAAGGCGACCCGTCGATTCCGGAGACGCAGCGCATACAGCTCACGAAAGCGCGCGTGGGGCAAGGGTTGTTCCGAAATCGTGTCATGACGCTGGACCCGCGGTGTCGCGTGACCGGCGTAGAGGATGCTCGCCTCCTCATTGCCAGCCACATCAAGCCTTGGAGAGACTCGACCAATTCCGAGCGCATCAACGGCTTCAACGGGATCATGCTGTCGCCGCACGTCGATGCCTTGTTCGATGAGCGTTTGATCTCCTTCGAGGACGATGGCCGGATGCTGATGCACCCGGGCCTGAGTAATGACGTGCTTTCGCGGTGGTCGATTTCCACATCGACAAAGGTCGAGCACTTCCGCCCCGAGCAGTCAGCCTTCCTGCATCACCACCGCGCTGCATTCGCGGCTAAAGCGAGCTGACACTTAGTGTTGCCGGTGGCGTGCTGGAGCCACCTCTGCGAAACTCCGCGCCGCTCCATCGCCGACGTGTCGGCTTGTGGCACCCGCCCGCACGGAATGCGGCGGAGCATGGACCGCCCGGCCCAGCCGTTCTGGCATTGCCGGGCTCGCAAATGGAACGTAAGGACACTGCAATGCAAAACCTCATTTCCCTCACCCTGTCCGAGCAGGACCTGGCCGACCTGGATGGCGCGCTGGAGACCCTGCGCCGCGTGTTCGCGCCGATGATTGCGCTACAGCCGGCGCAGCGCCGTGACCTCTACAAAATGGGCGACAAGTCCGAGACCTTCTGCCGGCAGACGCTGGCGCTGCTGGCGACCAACCCGCAGATGGTGCCGCCCAACCTGGGGCTAGCCGAGGCGCAGGCCGACCTGGTGGCGTTGGACGCGCTGCGGCCGCGGCTGATCCAGTTGCGGCAGTTGCTGGAGCGCGGCGACGACACCGAGATGGCCCTGGGCAGCGACATCATCGGCGTCGCGCTGGAGGGCTACGCCCTGCTCAAGGTCTCGGGCAAGGGCGAAGCACTGAAGGGCGCCCGCCGCGAGCTGTCGGCCCGCTTCGCCAAGGGCACCCGCGCCCCCGAACCGGAGGCCGCCCTGGCCGAATGAGTCACCCGCGACGCCCGAAGCGTCGCCGTTGAGTGTTGGAGCCTGGCGGGTGAGGTGCAACAGCCTCATCCGTCAGGCTTTTTGCTTCGGGGGTGAGGCTTTTTGCCTTGGCGTTGAGGCTCGGAAGGTCTCGCGTGAAACGGATTACCTCAAGGCAGTGGCACACGAGCCTGACGTATGAGGCTTGGAGCTTGACCGAAAGGCCAATCCGCCTCGAAGCCGGGGCACAACCTCTCACCTTTGAGGTTCGGACTGTCAGGGCCGAGCAGCGATGCCTCAGTCGAGCGGTTGGCAGCCCAAGCGCTCACGTCCCCGTAAGTAAACCTGACCCTGTTGTTCCAGACCGTGAGAGCCCGCGACCTGGAAGTTGACCTGACACCCTTCTTGCCGTGACTTCAGCCTTGCGGGCACAAGAGGACTAGTCAAGTGGCGAGAAAAGGTCGTCATGAGGGACATCGTCCAACGCCTGACAATATCGAACGTCTAGTAAGCGCTTAAGCGCAGCAAAGTTTGGGGTGTCCTGTCGGATCACTAAACCCCAGGTGTGTGCATTTGCGGCGACGGCGATTTTCTTCTGCGCTACCAAATCGTCCCCATAAAGAACATCCTCGGGCACCTCAAAGTCAATGTCGCTCTCCTCCGAGCTCATTATTTCCATGGTCAAATTCCTATAACCCGAAGGGTCGAAACTAGAGGCCTTTGCCTTAACCCTAAAATCCACCACAGTGTTGGCAATTAAATTAAGGATCTGCCAATCTAGCATTCCTTCGCTTCTGAGCCCTTCGACCCAAGATATGAATCGAGGACTGGAGCGATAGCGCAGCAAACTTTTCCTGACAGGTGATATTGCCCTCCGGTATCGGTTCCTCAAGAACTCTTCGGCTCGCTCCTTGCTGTACCCAGGCCCCGGACCGTCTGGCCACTTAAGCTCAGCATGCTCACGCAATCGAATATCTTCGGCGTCTTCCGGCCTGATGGCCCGAGAGAATCGCGATGAAAATGTTTCTGGGACCGCCAACTCGACGTACAGCTCCCAGTACGGCCTTATGAGAAAGGCTCGCGCCGGAAGCTCGTTCTTGAAAGCCCCTCTGAGGGCCTTCATGACTCGCTCGCTTGACATAGCGCTACACGCAACGAAAACGGAACTCGCGACCGCTAGAACTTCGGCTGCGGCACGCTCTACCTCTTTAGCATCGCCAAACTTATGCCGACGGAGGACAACTTCGAAGACAGTCTTTGCGTTGTCAGGAACGCTAGTCACCGCGACCTCATCTGCATCACCAACAGAAGCTCTTATCTCCAGAGCGGTTGGCAAAAGACACAGCTCTGCCCGAGCCAACTCAGCAATGGCTATCTGGAGGACCGCGACGAACTGCTCTACAAAGGGAATCTCATCAAGCCCATTCAAACACGAAACTTCCCACGTAATCCCTAAGGCACGCCATCGATATGTGCGGCGCACACCGCAGTCTGCAAACGGCGCGCCCCAAAATTCCGATGACGCTGCTTCATCGATCTCGGCAGCCGTCATTTGCTCATATCTCTCCAAAGGGAGCGGCGGATTGAGCAACTCGGCTTTTATTACTTCCGGAATAGGCGCCTTCCTCAACGACTCTTCATAAGCCGAAACGGCAGTTGCGCCGCCCAGGGCGCGCGCCCATGATCTCGCGATCAAATAGTGCAGCAAGCTCGCTTGAACATTCTGATGATCTGCCCACTCATCGGGGCCCGAGACATGCGAATAATGCGCCAAGAGGAATAATGGGTATGTCTCACTCATAGACATCCATTCACCCGCAGCGTACTGGACCAAACCGTGCACATGCAGTGCGTCAGCGAGATAAGCCTTTATGTCTTCATCCGACGACTTGGCTGCCAAGAATACCGCCCCCAATGCGTGATACTTGGCTGCGTATACTAGGCCGATTTTCTTGTATGCGTCGCTTAATGTAAGCAACGCAAGCAACGACCCTCTTATTGTATCGCCGGTGAACCAACGGACTCGAGCGCGATGAAGTTGGTCGATGGCGGCAAGCGTCTTGTCAGCATTTAGCAATTCGATAGCGCGGTCTCGGCTCTTCTCGGCCACGACGTACCCTTTCGACCGCTCTTGCAGGACTTTCTCAACTCGCGCCACGAGGTTCGTGTACCGCGGATCATCTCCAAGCAACGGGGCGAGCTTTGTCAGAACATCTGCAAAGTCTTCAATTGGGTATAACGGAGCCGCCTTTGCGGCCGTCACTAGCTTGGCCCACCATTTGAAAGTTTGGTCCGTATCTGTTTTGGGCGTTAGACCTCCCAAATAGGCTAGCTGACACAAATGAGCTCGAGTTTCGAGAAGTGCCGCTGTTGTATTTGCTCCACTGCTTCGGGCAAGTTCGCGATCAACTACAGCTGCCAGCTGAACGCTCCAACCGTGCAACTTCTCCGGCTCGATGCTGAATTGACTGCACAAACTTGCCGTCGTGCAATAGCTCAGCAGGATTGATGCGTCTTTCAGCGAATTGGTCTCGTGCGACTGCCCCCATTCAGAGAAGTAGGCCTCGACAAGCGTCCTGTTTGCGTCCAGGTTATTGAGCCCCCTGAGCGCGGCTACGCATATCTCGTATGTCGCCCGACGCCTCAACTCTTCGGGTGTTGCGCTTGCGAGAAATGTCTCCATGACTGCGAGCCATCGCTTCAGGTCGGGCTTATGCTTCTCGCTGAACGTCGCACGCCGAAGCCCGAACTTGACGTCCACAAAGTCGGCGTAGTTGAACGGTTGCGCAGCTTCCGCAAGCCACTTCTTCCTTGCTCGTTCGTATGGGTCGGTGTCATCTCCAGCCAGCCTCGGAAATAGCTCAGAGGGGACTCGAAGATACTCTTCAGCAATCCAGAATAGGCCTGGGAGCGAAACTTGCTCGGCGATTGCCTGAGCATCAAGGACCTCGAGCCGGATATCGTGTAAATCCCGACACCAGGCCTGTACTCGATGCCTGATAGCTACGGACACGTTCTGGTTTGAGAAGAAATAGATAATGTAAGGCTTACCTCCTGCAGCTATCTCCTGGACGTCAGTTTTAATTTTCTTCTCAATGCTTGTCCGCTGTAGCGAACATGCGAAGACCAACGGCTTTGACTCTCCCTCTCCAAAGAACAGGGAAGAGCCAGCGGAAGTACGGCGCACGAACGAAGTAAAGGTTTCAAAGTCTCGCCCTTGGTCTCCGCCCGCGGACACGGGACCTGTAGCCGGCAGAACGTGCGGCGTAATACTTGCTCGCACCAAATGACGACACATGTGCTCAAACTCGTGATGCGCGTTGGCTGCGTTTAACTGATCCAATTGAAACCGGATTCCAGCGATTAGCTTAAGTGGCGACTTCATTGGTGAATGCATTCGACTATCCCGCTTTTGGGAATGGCACAGAACATCGTGAAGATGCATGTTTCGACAAAAAAGGCGGCCCACGGCCGCCTTCTTCTAAACAGGAGGACAGATTCAAACCCCAATCGGATTCGGTTTCTCAGCATCGATCCTGTATTGCTTCACCGCCCGCGCCACGTCCTTCGCGCTCATCTTCCCCTCCGCCGCCAGCGCCTCGATCGCCGCCAGGGCGATGTAGTGCCGGTCCACCTCGAAGTGGCGGCGCAGGTTGGCGCGGGTGTCGGAGCGGCCGAAGCCGTCCGTGCCCAGCACGGTGTAGCGCATCGGCACGAACTCGCGGATCTGGTCGGCGTACACGCGGATGTAGTCGGTGGCGGCGATGGCCGGGCCCTGCTGCTTTTCCAGCAGCTGGGTGACGTACGGCTTGCGCGGTGACTTGGCCTCGGGGTGCAGGCGGTTGTGGCGGATGGCGTCTACGCCGTCGCGGGCCAGCTCGTTGAAGCTGGGGCAGGACCAGATGTCCGCCGTCACGCCGAAGTCCTTGTCGAGGAGGTCAGCGGCGGCGATGACTTCGCGGAGGATGGTGCCGGAGCCGAGGAGTTGGACGTGGGGGCCTTTGCTGGTCTTCTTCTTGGTGGAGCTATCCGACTTCGCCGAACCCTCACCCGAAGCGGCGGCGCCGCTTCGACCTCTCCCGGAGGGAGAGGTGGAGTCGAGCAGGTACATGCCCTTGATGATCCCCTCGGCGCTGCCTTCGGGCATGTCGGGGTGGGCGTAGTTCTCGTTCATCAGGGTGACGTAGTAGTACTCGTCCACCTGCTCGGCCAGCATGCGCTGCATGCCGTGCTGGATGATGGTCACCACCTCGTAGCTGAAGGTGGGGTCGTAGCTGCGGCAGTTGGGGATGAGGCCGGCCTGCACCATGCCGTGGCCGTCCTCGTGCTGCAGGCCTTCGCCGTTGAGCGTGGTGCGCCCCGCGGTGGCGCCCAGCAGGAAGCCGCGGGCGCGCATGTCGGCGGCCTGCCAGGCGGAGTCGCCGATGCGCTGGAAGCCGAACATCGAGTAGTAGATGTAGAACGGCAGCATCTGCAGGTCGTTGGTGCTGTAGCTGGTGCCGGCCGCCATCCAGCTGGCGAACGCGCCCGCCTCGGTGATGCCCTCCTCCAGCACCTGGCCGGCCGCGTCCTCGCGGTAGTACATCAGCTGGTCGCGGTCGACCGGCTTGTACTGCTGGCCCTTGGGCGAGTAGATGCCCAGCTGGCGGAACAGGCCTTCCATGCCGAAGGTGCGGGCCTCGTCGGCCACGATCGGCACGCAGCGCGGGCCGACCTGCTTGTCGCGCAGGGTGATGTTGAGCATCTGCACGAAGGCCATCGTCGTGCTGATTTCGCGCTCGCCGGTGGACTTGAGCAGGCGCTCGTAGGTGTCCAGCTTGGGCACCTCCAGCGACTGGCTGGCCTTGCGGCGACGCTGCGGCAAAAAGCCGCCGAGGGCCTTGCGGCGCTCGAGCATGTACTGGACTTCGTCCGAGTCCTTGCCCGGGTGGTAGAACGGCACGGCGCCGTCCTTCAGCTGGTCGTCGGTCACCGGGATGCGGAAGCGGTCGCGGAAGAGGCGCACGGCCTCGTCGTCCATCTTCTTGGTGCCGTGGGTGGGGTTGAGCGACTCGCCCGAGGCGCCCATGCCGTAGCCCTTGACAGTCTTGGCCAGCACGACGGTGGGCATGCCCTTGGTGTTGGCGGCCTCGTGGTAGGCGGCGTAGACCTTGTGCGGGTCGTGGCCGCCGCGGTTGAGGCGCCAGATGTCCTCATCAGACATGTTGGCGACCAGCTCGGCGGTCTCCGGGTACTTGCCGAAGAAATGCTCGCGCGTGTAGGCGCCGCCGAAGGCCTTGCAGTTCTGGTACTCGCCGTCGACGGTTTCCATCATCAACTGGCGCAGCTTGCCGGTGGTGTCGCGCGCCAGCAGCGGGTCCCAGTAGCTGCCCCAGATGGTCTTGATGACGTTCCAGCCGGCGCCGCGGAACTGGCCTTCCAGCTCCTGGATGATCTTGCCGTTGCCGCGCACCGGGCCGTCCAGGCGCTGCAGGTTGCAGTTGATGACGAAGATCAGGTTGTCCAGGCCTTCGCGCCCGGCCACGGAAATGGCGCCGAGGGACTCGGGCTCGTCGGTTTCGCCGTCGCCCAGGAAGCACCACACCTTGCGGTCGGACTTGGGCATCAGGCCGCGCGCTTCCAGGTACTTCCAGTTGCGGGCCTGGTAGATGGCGGCGATCGGGCCCAGGCCCATCGACACGGTGGGCAGCTGCCAGTAGTCGGGCATCAGCCAGGGGTGCGGGTAGGAGCTGATGCCGCGGCCGTCGACTTCCATGCGGAAGTTGTCGAGCTGGTCCTCGGTCATGCGCCCTTCCAGGAAGCTGCGCGCGTAGATGCCCGGCGAGGAGTGGCCCTGGATGCCGATGAGGTCGCCCGGGTGGTCGTCCGACGGGGCGCGCCAGAAGTGGTTGAAGCCGACGTCGTAGAGCGTGGCCGCCGAGGCGAAGCTGGCGATGTGGCCGCCCAGGTCGCCGGGCTTGCGGTTGGCGCGCACGACCATGGCCATGGCGTTCCAGCGGATCAGCGAGCGGATGCGCCATTCCATCGTGCGGTCGCCGGGGCTCTTGGGCTCCAGGTGCGGCGGGATGGTGTTGATGTATTCGGTGGTCGGCGAGAACGGCAGGTGCGCGCCGGCGCGGCGCGTGACCTCGACCATGCCCTGCAGCAGCTGGTGGGCGCGCTCGGCGCCGTCACGGGCGATGACGGCCTGGACCGACTCCACCCATTCCTGGGTCTCGGTGGGGTCCGGATCGTTCTGCATCAGGTCGTCGAAGGGGCTCTGGTACGTCGTCGTCATGCGCCTCGCGGCCCCGTGGCCGCGCCTCGTTGTCGATGGGGGAAATAGAGGTGGGATTCTAGCAGCGGGGGTGGGGGTGGCTTTGGGGTTGGGGTGGGCGGTTTGGTTGGCGGGGATGGGGGGCGGGAACGTACGTGGGCGTGTGGTTGGTGGGGTTTTGTAGGAGCGGCTTCAGCCGCGATGGATGTACGGCAGACGCGACGTGGTTGCGTGCCGATGCAGGAGCGGCTTCAGCCGCGATCGTGTGCCTGAAGGGATGCGGCGTGGCTGCCTGCCTTTGTAGGAGCGGCTTCAGCCGCGATCGGGTTGTGGCGTGGGTTGCATGGGGCGGTGTTCGCGGCTGAAGCCGCTCCTACAGGGGTTCGGGGTGGCGTGGGTTGCATGGGGCCGTGATCGCGGCTGAAGCCGCTCCTACAGGGGAATGCGGGTTTTGCTGATGGTGGCGTTGAATGCGGCACGCCACGCTCGGCCGATGGGACACGCAGCGCTCAGGAAGGGCCGCCGGTCGATCACGGGACAGGTGTACCTGGTGACGTTCACCACGGCGGGGCGTGCATGCCATTTCGAGGACTGGTCGATTGCGGCGGATGCGAGCCGGATCCTCGGTGACGCATCGTCATGGGCGCCGTCGAAATTCCTGGCGTGGGTGCTGATGCCGGACCACTTCCATGGACTGGTGCAGCTGGCAGATGGGGACGCGCTCGGTCAATGCGTTGGTCGGGTCAAGGGAATCTGCGCGCGTGTACTGCGCACCAATTACCCAGACGCCGCACGGATATGGGATCGAGGCTTCCATGATCGTGCCCTGCGTGCGGAGGAAGACGTGCGGGCGGCGGCGCGATATCTGATCGCCAACCCGTTGCGCGCCGGATTGGTCGAGCAGATCGGTGACTATCCGTTCTGGGATGCGATCTGGCTTCGTAGCGACGAGCCTTTGTAGGAGCGGCTTCAGCCGCGATCGGATGGCGGCGTCGGTTTCATGGGGCGGTGTTCGCGGCTGAAGCCGCTCCTACAGAAGACCTCGGGACTTCTGACGGCGGTCGCTTGACGCTGCCCTACCCCACGCGGATGCTGCGGGTTCGGCCGGGACGGGGCGACGCGATGGCGACGGGCTCGGGGGGTGCAGGCAGGGAACGTGCTGGCACGGCAGTGGAGGCCGTGGCCTGGATGCACAGCCTGCGCACACGGCTGACGTTGTGGACCAGCCTGGGCAGCGCGGCGCTGCTGCTGGCGGTCATCGGCCTGACCTACGTGGCGGCCCGCCAGATCCTACTGGAGAAGGCGCGCGAGGGCGTGCGCGCGCAGGCCGAGCAGATCGCCATCGGCATGGAGCGGACTTTCGAGGCAGTGGCCATCGCGGCGGGCACGCTGGCCGAGGGCGTGCGCGAGGCCGGGCACGACCGCGAACGGCTCGACGGCCTGCTGCGCACGGTGGTGGTGGCCGATCCCAACATCGTCGGCGCGATGCTCGTGCTGGAGCCGGGCGCGCTGTTGGCCGGTGGCGCGGGACATACCTGGTACGTACGCCGGCAGGGCGACGGCACGCTGTACGAGCAGAGCATGTCGGAACGCGGCTACGACTACCGCAGCGAGTCGTGGTGGCACCGCACGCGCAACGGCAAGCGGCCGTGGTGGTCGGAGCCCTACCGCAGCGAAGCCACCGGTGGCGAGCTGTTCGTCACCTACAACCGGCCGGTGTGGGCGGTGCGCGGCGAGCAACAGGACCCGGTGGTCGGCATGGTCAGCGTCGACGTGCCGGTGCACTGGCTGCGCATCGGCCTGGGGCAGGAACTCACCGGCGACCTGACGCGTCGCATCCTGCTGAGCCCGGAGCGGCGCTTCGTGGTCCACCCGAATCCCGATCTGGAACTGCAGACCACGCTCGACGAGCTGGTGACGCAACCGGCGTACGGCCGGCTCACGTCGCTGGTGACCGCGCTGCGCGCCGGCGAAGGCGCGGAGGCGACGTACCGCGACCCGACCACCGGCGCCAACCGGCTCACGCTGATGCGCCCGCTGGTCGACAGCGGCTGGACGCTGGGCCTGAGCGTGTCCGAGCGCCTGGTGCTGGAAGAGCTCAACGACACCACGCGCGCCGTCGCGCTGGGCAGCGCGCTGGCGGTGCTCAGCCTGTGGCTGCTGATGGGCATTACCGCGCGACGCGTGACACGGCCGCTCGGCGGTCTGACCGAGTCGGCGGGTCACTTCGCCGCCGGCGAGTTCGACTGGCCGCTGCCGCACACGCAGCGACGCGACGAGGTCGGCGTGATGGCGCGGGCGTTCGACCACGCGCGCAGTTCGATCAAGCAGCAGATGGGCGAGATCGAGGCGATGGCCGCGGCGCGGCAGCGCCTGGACAGCGAGCTGGCGATCGCGCGCGACATCCAGCTGTCGATGCTGCCGGCACCGCGGCGCCTGCAGGCCGGCGGCGCGGTGGTCGAGGTGCATGGCGCGCTGGAGCCGGCCAAGGCGGTGGGCGGGGATTTCTACACCTTCTTCGAGCGCACGCCGGGGTCGCTGTGGTTCGTGATCGGCGATGTGTCCGACAAGGGCGTGCCGGCGGCGCTGTTCATGGCGCGCACGGTGACGGTGCTGGAAGCGGCGGCGCGCGTAGGCGGCCAACCCGACGACGCGTTGCGCGTGGCGGCGCGGCAGCTGGCCGAAGGCAACGACGCGTGCATGTTCGCCACCGTGCTATGCGGCGTGCTGGACACGGCGACCGGCGCGCTGGTGCTGGCCAGCGCAGGACACGATGCGCCGGCGCTGTTGCGCGTGGTCGGCGGCGCGGCATTCATACCGCTCGCCACCGGCAGTGCGCTGGGTCTGGACAGCGACGGCGACTACCCGCTGTGGCGCGGCACGCTGGCGCCGGGCGAGGCGCTGGTCGCGTTCACCGACGGCATCACCGAGGCGTTCAACGACGCGCACGAAGCCTTTGGCGAGGCGCGCCTGCTGGGCGCGCTGGAGCCGGGACGCGATGCGGCGTCGCAGTGCGCGGCACTGGTGGCCGGTGCGCATGCGCATGCCGCCGGCGCGCCGCAGTCCGACGACATCACGGTGCTGGTGATCGCCCGCGCGGTGGCCATGCACGACGACACACACGATCCATCCGACACCCGGGGAGGTGCCACGACATGGACATCCGCCTGAGCGTACCGGCCGAGCGCGAGCGGCTGGACGACCTGACTGCCGCGATCGCCGCGGTGATGGAACGCCACGACATCGCACAACCCGTGATCGACGACGTGGTGCTGATCGCGGAGGAGGTGGTGTGCAACACCGCCGACTACGGTTTCGATGCCGGGCAGGATCGCGAAATCGTGGTCGCGATCCGCGCGGCCGAGGCGGCGTTGCACCTGCAGTTCCGCGACAACGGCCGGCCGTTCGACCCGCTGTCGCAACCGCCACCGGACCTGGACGCCGGCATCGACGAGCGGCCCGTCGGTGGGCTGGGCGTGCACCTGGTCCGGCAACTGGCGCGGCGCGTGGACTACGTGCGCGACGGTGCCTACAACGTGCTGGACGTGACCCTCGACCTCACCCCCTCGGAGACCGGCGATGCACCTTGATATCCAGACCGCGCCGCGCAGCGGCACCACCCAGCGCGTCGCCCTGTTCGGCCGGCTCGACACCCACAGCTACCCGCAGCTCGATGCCGAGTTGGCGCCCATGCTGGACGGCGGCGAGCCGCCGGTGATGTCGCTGGTGCTGGACCTGGCGGGGCTCAACTACATCAGCTCGGCCGGCATCCGCTCGATCTTCAAGGCGCGCAAGGCGCTGACCGCGCGCAACGGCAAGCTGCTGGTGGTCAATCCGCAGCCGCAGATCCAGAAGGTGTTCGACGTGGTCAAGGCCGTGCCGATGAGCGACATCTTCACCTCCGTGGCCGAAGCCGACGCGTACCTGGACATGGTCCAGCGCAAGGTGGTGAGCGGGGATGAGGATGAGTAGTCCGGCGCGCGGCGTTGGACGGTGTCCTTTGTAGGAGCGACGTGAGTCGCGATGGATGTCTGGCTGAGCGACGTGGGTGTCAGGTGCGGCATTGTCGTGCTCCCCGCTTGCTGTAGGAGCGGCTTCAGCCGCGATCGGGATGCGGCGCGGGGTGCATGGAGCGGGGTTCGCGGCTGAAGCCGCTCCTACAGGGGGAGCGTCGTTGTTTGAATGGCGCGGTCGCGACTTACGTCGCTCCTACAAGGGGTTGGGGATTCGCGGCTTTTGTAGGAGCGACGTGAGTCGCGATTGGATGTCTGGCCGAGCGACGTGGGTGTCAGGCGCGACTTTGTCGAGATCCCTGCCTTCTTTGTAGAAGCGGCTTCAGCCGCGATCGGGATGCGGCGCGGGGTGCATGGAGCGGGGTTCGCGGCTGAAGCCGCTCCTACAGCGGGCGTCGTTATTTGGATTGGCGCGGTCGCGACTTACGTCGCTCCTACAAGGGCATTGGGGGATCCGCGGCTTTTGTAGGAGCGACGTGAGTCGCGATTGGATGATTGGCTGGGCGACGTGGAGGCGGCCTAGCGCGTGGCGCCGAACCATTTGCGCGGCAGCAGCAGCTTGAGGGCGCGTTCGGCGCTCTTGCGGCGCAGGCCGGGCTGGCAGAGGCCGCGCCAGATGGGGGCGAGCCAGTCGCGGCGGGGGCGGTCGAGGATCGCTTCGCGGGCGTCGGCTTCGATGCGGTACATGCGCACGACGTCTTCGGCGGCGGCACGCGTGGTGGGCGGCAGGTCGGACGCCTGCGCCAGGCAATGGGCGAGGTCGTCCGCGGTGCCGCGGTAGAACCGCGTCGTGCGCTCGTAGCGGCGGCGGAAGGCGACCTCGCGCGGTTCGTCGCGGGCGAACACGCCCGCACTCACGCTGCCCGCGTGCCGGCGGTAGCGCAGCAGCGGGGTGTCGATGAACCGGCCCTCGCCCAGCAACGCGCCGCGCAGGCTCAGTGCGTTGTCCTCGATCGGGCCGAGCAACGGCCCGAACCGGTCGAACACCTCGCGCCGGAACGCGAGCGACGCGCCCAACAGGCTGACCAGCCGGCCGGCCCGCACGAAATAGTCCATGCCGAAGCGCGCCGGGTGCGCGCGCGTGCCGCCGCCCGCCGGGCGGCTGTCCGCGTCCATGCCCTCGACCTGGCTGCCAACCACCATCGTGCCGGGCTCGGCCTCGAACACCTGCAGCAGCGTCTGCACGCGGTGCGGGAAGGCGATGTCATCGCCCGCCATCATCACCACGATGTCGCCGTCCAGCAGCGGCAGCACATCGTTGACGTGCCCGGCCACGCCGAGGTTGCGCGGCGTCTGGCGCACGGTGACCGTGTGCGGGCCGTCGTAGCCGGCCAGGTGGCCCCGCGCGATGTCGAACGTGCCGTCGTCGCCGCAGTCGTTGGAGACGACGATCTGGCACGGCACCGTCTGCGCCAGCGCCGCATCGAGCGCGTCGCGGATGTAGGCCGCGTCGCGGTAGCACAGCAGGGCGATGCTGACGCGCGGCGCGGCCATGTCGACGCGATCAGCCGCCGAACGCGGCGCGGATCTGCGCGTCGACCGCGGCAATCGCGGTCATGTTGACCACGCGGCGCGGCGTCGCGGCCGGGGTCAGGATGTGCGCGGCCTTGTCCAGGCCCATCAGGATCGGGCCCAGCGCGACGCCTTCGGTCATCACGCGGATCATGTTGTAGGTGATGTTGGCCGCGTCCAGGTTGGGCATGACGAACAGGTTGGCGCGCCCGGTCAGCGTGGTGTTGGGGAAGATGCGCTGGCGGATGCCTTCGTCCCAGGCGGTGTCAGCCATCATCTCGCCGTCGACTTCGAGCTTGGGCACGCGCGCGGCGAGGATCTCGCGCACGCGGCGCATCTTGGCCGCGCTGGGGTTGTCGTGGCTGCCGAAGTTGGAGTGCGACAGCAGCGCGACCTTGGGCTCGATGCCGAACAGCTTCAGGCGGTAGCTGGCCTGCAGCGTGGCCTCGGCGATCTGCTCGGCCGAAGGGTCCAGCTGCACGTGCGTGTCCAGGAAGAACCACGTGCCCTGGTTGTTGATCACGCCGGTCATCGCCGCGGTGCCGTGCACGCCCGGGTCGAAGTCGAACACGCTGCGCAGGTAGCCCAGCTTCTTGTGGAAGCGGCCGACGATGCCGCAGATCATCGCGTCGGCTTCGCCGCGCTCGACCATCAGCGCGGCGATCAGCGTCGGGCGCGAGCGCAGCAGGTTCTTTGCCGCGGCAGGCGTCACGCCGCGGCGCTCGGTCAGCGCGTGGTACTGCTGCCAGTACTCGTCGAAGCGCGGGTCGGAATTGATGTTGGTCAACTCGAAGTCCACGCCCGGGCGCATGCGCAGGCCGAGGCGCTCGATGCGGGTCTCGATGACGTCCGGGCGGCCGATCAGGATCGGCGTGGCCAGGCGCTCGTCGATCACCGTCTGCACCGCGCGCAGGACGATCTCCTCCTCGCCCTCGGCGTACACCACGCGCTTGCGGTCGCTGCGGGCGCGGTCGTAGACCGGCTTCATCAGCAGGCCGGTGCGGTGGATGAACTGGCCCAGCTGCTCGACGTAGGCCTCCATGTCCTCGATGGGACGCGTGGCGATGCCGGTCTCCATCGCCGCCAGCGCCACCGCCGGGGCCAGCATCACCAGCAGGCGCGGGTCGAACGGGCGCGGGATCAGGTACTCGGGGCCGAAGGTCGGCATGTCGCCGGTGTAGGCGCTGCCCAGGTCGGAGGCCT
Source organism: Novilysobacter selenitireducens (assembly GCF_020026895.1). Classification (GTDB taxonomy): domain Bacteria; phylum Pseudomonadota; class Gammaproteobacteria; order Xanthomonadales; family Xanthomonadaceae; genus Lysobacter_C; species Lysobacter_C selenitireducens. The sequence goes on along the minus strand of NZ_JAINZW010000001.1, from coordinate 408,258 downwards.
CCATCCGCGCCAGCCGCGCGATGGCGCGCACGCAGGCCAGCTTCATCGCCTCATTGATGCCGGTGGCGCCCACGTCCAGCGCGCCGCGGAAGATGTACGGGAAGCAGAGCGCGTTGTTGACCTGGTTGGGGTAGTCGCTGCGCCCGGTGGCGATGATGCAGTCCGGGCGGACGGCCTTGGCGTCCTCCGGCAGGATTTCCGGGTACGGGTTGGCCAGCGCCAGGATGATCGGGCGCTCGGCCATGCTCGCCAGCATCTCCGGCTTGAGCACGCCGCCGGCCGACAGGCCCAGGAAGATGTCGGCGCCCTCGACGATGTCGGCGAGCGTACGCTTGTCGGTGTCGCGGGCGTAGCGTGCCTTGTCCGGGTCCAGGTTGGGCCGGCCGGTGTAGAGCGCGCCGTCGCGGTCCACCGCCAGGATGTTCTCCGGCTTCATGCCCAGCGCCACCAGCATGTCCAGGCACGCGATGCCGGCCGCGCCGGCGCCGGCCGTGGCCAGCTTCACCTCGCCGATGTCCTTGCCGACCACTTCCAGCGCGTTGAGCACGGCGGCGCCGACGATGATCGCGGTGCCGTGCTGGTCGTCGTGGAACACCGGGATCTTCATCCGTTCGCGCAGCTTGCGCTCGACGATGAAGCACTCCGGCGCCTTGATGTCTTCAAGGTTGATGCCGCCGAAGGTCGGCTCCAGGCTGGCGATGATGTCGACCAGCTTGTCCGGGTCCTTCTCGTCGACCTCGATGTCGAACACGTCGATGCCGGCGAACTTCTGGAACAGCACGCCCTTGCCTTCCATCACGGGCTTGCCGGCCAGCGGGCCAATGTCGCCGAGGCCCAGCACCGCGGTGCCGTTGCTGATCACCGCCACCAGGTTGCCGCGGGCGGTGTAGTCGAACGCGGTGGTGGGGTCGGCGGCGATCTCCTCGCAGGCGTAGGCCACGCCCGGCGAGTACGCCAGGGCCAGGTCGCGCTGGGTCACCATCGCCTTGGTCGCGATGACCTTGATCTTCCCCCGCGGGGCGATGCGGTGGTAATCGAGCGCGGCTTGCTTGAAATCGTCGGTGTTGGACATCGGGGCGTCGGCCAGGGGCGGCTGGGGGCCCCCGATTCTAGCGGAGCGCGGGGGCGGGGCCTTTTCGTCGCGGCAGGATCGACTTCAGGCCCGTGATGGCATGGCCCAGGCCATTTGTAGGAGCGACGTGAGTCGCGACCGTGGTCCGGGGTCAGTCGCGAACGCTGCCGGTGCTGGTGGGTTCGGTCGCGACTCACGTCGCTCCTACAGGCGAGGTTGGGGCGTCCAGGAGTTCCTGCGTCCCGCCCGACCTTGTAGGAGCGGCTTCAGCCGCGACCGTGGGTCCGGGGTGGGTCGCGAGCCCTGCCGGTGGTGGTGGGTTCGGTCGCGACTCACGTCGCTCCTACAGGAGAGCATGCGGCGTCGACTTCGTCGGCGTTCAAGTGCCTTGGTAGGAGCGGCTTCAGCCGCGATCGGGAGGCGGCGTCGGTTGCAGGGGGCGGTGATCGCGGCTGAAGCCGCTCCTACCGGAGGCCGGCGACCGTCAGAGGGTCAGGTGGCCGTCGTCGGCGTTGACGGCGTCCAGGCGGATGCGGTTCGCGAACAGGGAGAACGCCAGCATCCCGGCCAGGCCGTTGGCGCGGGTGATCCACGGCGGCATCCAGCGCGCGGGCACCAGGACGCCCGATTCGAACAGCGGTTCGAAGCGCTGCACGTCGGCCAGGGTCATCTTGCCGGCGAACAGCCAGCGGCAGGTCTGCAGCTTCTGGGTGCGCAGCGCCCAGCGGAAGAACGTGTGCACGCCGATCAGGCCGCGCAGGTACACCGCGTCCTTGGTAAAGGCCGAACCGCCGTCCACCGGTACGCCGCGGAACACGCGCTGCGCCGACGAGAAGCTGTCGACCGGGCTCTGCTCCTCGGCCATGAAGTAGTTGAAGACCTCGATGAAGTCGGCGCCGTCCATCGCCATCGCGACGGCCTCGATGCGCAGGCTCAAGCGCTTCATGCGGCCGATGTCGATGCTGCCGGTGATCTGCTCGGCGAAGGTCGCCAGTCCTTCCTGGGTTTCGGTCACTCGCGGCGACGGCAGCGCCAGGCTGGACAGCACCGGCTGCTCGCGGCCGTTGAGCGCGGTCAGCGAGTGCACGAACGCCTCGTGCTGCAGCAGCTGGTCGCGGTCGTAGTCGCTGAAGGCGGCGCCGCCGCGCAGGCGGATGCGGGTGGCGCCGGCGGCGGCCTTGGCGATCAGGTTGGGGTCGATCACCACTTCGATCACGCGGTCGTCGAAGTAGCTGTCCAGGTCGCGCTGCAGTTGCAATTGCAGCGCAACCGCCGAGATCGAGATGTGCTCGGCCGGCGCCATCAGCTCGTGGTCGAGCTCTTCGGCGATCGATATGAAGTGCCGGGCGGCATCGCGCGTGGTCGGGCCGTTGCCGGGCAGCGGTTCGTCGGGGCGGCCGAACAGGCGTACCGAGTGGGTGGTGACGGCGGTGGTGCCCAGGCACTCCAGCAGCGCCGCGGCCTCGTCCCAGCTGGCGGTGGATTCGACCAGGTACTGGCCGAGCGGATGCTCAGGGTCGGCAGCCTTCGAGATCGCCGACAGCTCGCGGCGCACCTCGCCGAAGTCGTGGCGCGGGTAGTCGATCTTCGGCAGCACCGGGTTGCCGGCGGCGTGCGCGGCGAGAAAGCGGCGTTCGACCTCGGCCGGCCAGCTGGTCAGGGTGAGCAGCTTGATGTCGCGCACGGCAGCGACCATGCGCGCATCCAGCGCGGCGTGGCGGGCGATCTCCGGGGCGTCAGCGCTTTCCATACTTGTCGGCCAGGCGCTTGCCCGGCGCCTTGGACTGGGTCTTGTCGTCGGCGGTCTCCGCGCGCCGCTGGGCGAGACGACCGGCGGCGCCCGCCACTTCGTCGCCGAGCTTGCGGTAATTGGCGAAGCGCTGCGCGTCCAGCGTGCCCGCCTCGATCGCCGCGCGCACCGCGCAGCCGGGCTCGCGGTCGTGGGCACAGTCGCGGAACCGGCACTGCGCGGCCAGCGCCTCGACGTCGCCGAAGTTCTCGGCCACGTCCTCCTCGCCGGTGGGCTTGAGCTCGCGCATGCCGGGCGTATCGATCATGCACGCGCCGGTCGGCAGCGGGATCAGCGCGCGGTGGGTGGTGGTGTGGCGACCGCGCGAGTCGCTCCCGCGGACCTCGCCGGTCTTCATGCGTTCGATGCCCAGCAACGTGTTGGTGAGCGTGGACTTGCCCGCGCCCGACGAGCCCACCAGCACCACCGTGCGACCCGGCCCCAGCCACGGCTTGAGCGCAGCGACCGAGCCGGCCTCGCGCGCGTTGACCGTGCGCACCGCCACGCCCTGCGCGGCAAGTTCGGCCAGCGCCGCGACCGCCCCGGGCAGCGCGTCGGCGCCCTCGGCCATCGCCATGTCGGCCTTGGTCAGCACCACGACGGGCTCGGCGCCGCCGCGCACCAGCAGCAGGTAGCGCTCGATGCGGCGCGGGTTGAAGTCGGCGTCCAGCCCGCAGACGACGAACACGGTGTCGACGTTGGCGGCGATCAGCTGCTGGCGGTAGTGCTCGCCGGCGGCGCCGCGCTTGATGGCGGTGCGGCGCGGCAGGAGTGCGGCGACCTTGCCGGACTCCAGCGCGCCTTCCACCAGTACCCAGTCGCCGACGGCGGGCCGTTGCTCGGGGTCGACCCCGCCCTTGCGGGTGTTGGGCGGGCGCTGCCATTCGGGCAGGGACTCGACCGAATGCGTGTCACCGCTGGCGTCCACCGCGATCTGGTAGCCGCTGCGGTGCTGCTCGACGATGCGCGCCGGCCACGCCGCCGGGTGTTCGGCCATGAGCGCCTGCCAGGCCTCCACGGAAGGCAGGCCGTCGGGCTGCAGGGGCCAGCCGATCGCCTGGAGCGCGGCGGGGGTGGAGGTCAAGGGTGTGCGGGACGCATGGGCATGGCGCGGATTCTAGCCCCGCGCGGGCACCGGGCCGCCCGCGGCACGCCGGCGCGTGGCTGGAACGGGCGCGCGGGCACGTTCTCCCGGTCGGGGACTGCCTTCCACGCCCGCTCCGACGCCACCGGTGGAATCGGCTAGGCTGCCCGCTCCTTCCCAGACCGCCCTGCCCGATGTCCAGCCTGAAGACCCGCGAACGCCTGTCCGAAGTCCGTTACGAGATCCGCGGCGAGCTGGCGCGGCGGGCGCGCGAGCTGGAGGCCCAGGGCCGGCGGCTGATCAAGCTCAACATCGGCAACCCCGGGGCGTTCGGGTTCCGCGCGCCCGAGCACCTGCAGCGCGCGATCGCCGAGCGCATCGCCGACACCGACCCGTACACGCACCAGCAGGGCCTGCCGGCCGCGCGCGAGGCGATCGCCGCGTTCCACAAGCAGCGCGGCACGCCCAACGCCACCCCGGAGCGGGTGTTCATCGGCAACGGCGTCAGCGAGCTGATCGACCTGAGCCTGCGGGCGCTGCTCAACCCCGGCGACGAGGTGCTGCTGCCCTCGCCCGACTACCCGCTGTGGTCGGCGGCGACGATCCTCAACGACGGCCGGCCGGTGTACTACCGCTGCGCGCCGGAGAACGGGTTCCTGCCCGACCCGGACGAGATCGAGAAGCTGGTGTCGAGCCGCACGCGCGCCATCGTCCTGATCAACCCCAACAACCCGACCGGCGCGGTGTACCCGCGCGAACTGCTCGAGCGGATCGTCGCCATTGCCCAGCGCCACAAGCTGCTGCTGATGAGCGACGAGATCTACGACTCGATCCTGTACGACGGCGCGGAGTTCCAGCCGCTGGCGCCGCTGGCCGGCGACGTCCCGTGCCTGTCCTTCGGCGGGCTCAGCAAAGTGCATCGCGCCTGTGGCTGGCGCGTGGGCTGGGCGGTGCTGTCGGGCGACCCGCTGCTGTCGGGCGAATTCCACCACGCGATGGACCTGCTGGGCGCGCTGCGCCTGTGCGCCAACGTGCCGGGGCAATTCGCGATCGAAGCCGCGCTGCATGGCGAGGACACCATCGCCGCGCTGTGCGCGCCGGGCGGGCGGTTGTACGAGGCGCGACGCGCGGTGGTCGACGCGGTCGGCGCCAGCGCCCATCTGTCGCTGGTCGAACCGGGCGGCGCGCTGTACGCGTTTCCGTCGGTGACGGGCGCGGCGCGGGTCGGCTTCGACGACCATGCTTTCGCCCTGGAGCTGCTGGAAACCGAGGACGTGCTGGTGGTGCCGGGCTCGAGCTTCAACGTGCCCTACCGCACGCACTTCCGCGCCACGCTGCTGCCGCAGCCCGATGAACTGCGCGAGGTCTTCGCGCGCATCGAACGCGTGCTGGACCGACATGCCGAGCGGGCGCAGGCGCGGCAGACGGCGGTGGCTTGAGGGGTGTTCATTGCCACGGATGGCACGGATAAAAGCGGGGTGGCCTTGATCCCTTCTCCCGTCGGGAGAAGGTGGCGCGAAGCGACGGATGAGGGCCCGGCCAAATCCGTGCAGGTTGTGGCGCCGGCGACTCCGCCGAACCCTCACCCCCAACCCCGTTGCTAGGTTCGGCTTCGCCTCTCCAAGCAACCCCCGGCCCTCGCTCTGCGAGGGCGTTCGGTGCGGCACGAACTGCCCCCGGCAGTTCGTCAGCGCCGCCCCTCACCCCGGGGAAGAGGGGCTTTGACGCGCCACACTCCGTATCTGCTTTCATCCGCCTTTATCCGCGCCATCCGTGGCAACAAAGTTCGAAGGGACCCGAATGCAAGAAGCCGACAACCCCCGTACCTACCTCGCCCTGGGTGACAGCTACACCATCGGCGAGGGCGTGGACCCTGACGACCGCTGGCCGGTGCAGCTGGCGCGGATCCTTCGCGCCGAAGGCGTCGCGCTGGATGACCCGCGCATCATCGCCACCACCGGATGGACCACCGACGAGCTGTCGCAAGCGATGGACTCCGCCGAACCGCTGGGCGAGTACGGCTTCGTGACCCTGCTGATCGGCGTCAACAACCAGTACCGCGAACGCAGCCATTCCGAATACCGAGGCGACTTCCATGACCTGCTGCGGCGTGCGATTACGCTGGCCGGCGGACGCAGTGACAGGGTCATGGTGCTTTCGATCCCCGACTGGGGCGTGACCCCCTTCGCTACCGCGCAGGGGCGCGACCCGGCGCGGATCGCCAGCGACCTGGACGGCTACAACGCGATTGCCGCCGAGCTGTGCGCGCAGCACGGGGTGGCCTTCGTCGACATCACGGGGATCAGCCGCGAACACGGCACCGATCCGGAGATGCTGGTGGCCGACGGCCTGCATCCGTCGGGAGCGATGTATGCGCTGTGGACCGCGCAGGCGCTGCCGATGGCACGGCGCCTGCTGTCGGAGGCACGGGCATGAGTGTCGCGACGCGGCCGGTGGACAGCGCGCGTGCGCGCGGCATCGCCGACGCCTTCCGCCCTGCCCGTCCCTGGGGCAACTACTGGGACTACTTCTACAGCCGCAGCAAGCTGGGCAGCGATCCGCTGTACCCCGGCGTGTGCGACGCGTTGCGCGGCACGTCGGCGCCGCTGCTGGACCTGGGCTGCGGACTGGGCCTGCTGGCGCATGCGCTGGCCGCCGACGGCATCGCACTGCCGTACCGGGGCGTGGACAGCGACGACGCCAAGATCCGGCGCGCGAAGCGCGCGGCGGCGCGGGTGGGCCTGGACGGAGCCGCGTTCGATACCGTCGACCTGGCGCGCGTCATTCCGGAGCACCGCGGCAGCGTCGCCATCCTCGACGTGCTGCAGTTCATTCCGCCGGACGCGCAGGCGCGCCTGCTGGATGCTGCCGTGGCCATGCTGTCGCCCGGCGCCAAGCTGGTGATCCGTACCGGGCTGGATGACGGCACTTCGCGTGCGCGGATCACCCGCGCGGTGGATGTGTTCTCGCGCGTGCTGGGCTGGATGAACGCCGCGCCGCGCTACTACCCGGACGCCGATGCGCTGCGGGCGCGGTTCGAGGCGGCGGGGCTGGCGTACGAGATCGAGCCGCTGTACGGCAACACCCCGTTCAACAACTGGCGGGTGGTGGCGGAAAGACGCTGAGTGGCGACATTTCCGCGATGCCGCTGCACTTGTAGGAGCGGCTTCAGCCGCGATCGGCATGCAGCGCAAATGCATGCTCCCTGTGTTCGCGGCTGAAGCCGCTCCTACAACAGCACGGGGCACCCGTCTGCCAGCTCGCTCGTGCGCCTCGACACGTCGCAAATGAAACAAGGGCGCCCTGCGGCGCCCTTGTTCGTCACGATCGCGATGTCACCGCACGCGGCTTACTCGCTCAGCTCGTTCCACAGGAACGTATACGCCATTGCGTTCATGTGCGCGGCCTGCGCGTTGTTGGCCGCGCCGCCGTGGCCGCCTTCGATGTTCTCGTAGTAGCGCACGTCCTTATCGGCCTCGACCATCTTGGCCATCATCTTGCGGGCGTGGCCGGGGTGGACGCGGTCGTCGCGGGTGGAGGTCATGAACAGCGTCGGCGGGTAGTCCTGCTGCGCGTCGAACAGGTGATACGGCGAGAAGGTCTGGATGAATTCCCATTCCTCCGGCTTGTCGGGGTTGCCGTACTCGGCCATCCACGACGCGCCCGCCAGCAGCTTGTGGTAGCGCTGCATGTCCAGCAGCGGCACCTGCACGACCACCGCGCCGAACAGGTCCGGGTACTGGGTCAGCATGTTGCCGGTGAGCAGGCCGCCGTTGCTGCCGCCCTGGATGCCCAGGTGCTCGGGCGAGGTGACCTTGCGGGCAATGAGGTCGCGCGCGACCGCGGCGAAGTCCTCGTAGGCCTTGTGGCGGTTGGCCTTGAGCGCGGCCTGGTGCCAGCGCGGGCCGTACTCGCCACCGCCGCGGATGTTGGCCACCGCGTAGACGCCGCCCTTCTCCAGCCAGCCCTTGCCGACGCCGCCCGAATACCCCGGGGTCAGCGAGATCTCGAAGCCGCCGTAGCCGTACAGCAGTGTCGGCGTGCTGCCGTCGAGCTCCAGGCCCTTGGGCTGCACGATGAAGTACGGAACCTTGGTGCCGTCCTCGCTGGTGGCGAAGTGCTGGGCGATCTCGTGCGTGGAGGCATCGAAGAACGTCGGCATGGTCTTGAGGACCTCCGGCGCCTGACCGATCTCCGCCAGCGACAGCGTCGTCGGGGTCAGGTAGTCGGTGGCCGTCAGCCACACCGCGTCGGAATCGTCGCTGTCCACCGCCGACACGCCCAGCGTGCCGAAGGTCGGTGCACCGGTGAACTCGCTGCGCGCCCAGCCGCCCTCGCCCGGGGTCATCACGCTGAGGCGGTTCTTGACGTCCTCCAGCACGTTGAGCACCAGGTGGTTGGCCGTCCACGTGTAGCCGGCCAGCGAGGTCTTGTCGGTCGGCTCGAACAGCACGTCGAAGTCGCGCCCCCCCGCCATGAACGCATCGAAGTCCGTCGCGATCAGGCTGCCCGCCGGGTAGGTGCGCCCGCCTGCCTGATAGGCCTCGCGCAGCTCCAGCACCAGCCAGTCCTTGTGCACCGACTTGTTGGCCGAGTTGGGCGCGTCGATCTTGGTCAGCGCGCCGTCGTCGCCGCGCAGGTACAGCTCGTCGTTGTAGAAGGCGATCGTGCGCATGACGAAATCGCGCTCGAAGCCCGGCGTGTGGTCGTGGCCGGCGGCGATGTACATGTCGCCCGGCTGGCCTTCGTAGACCACCTTCGCTCCGCTGATCGGGGTGCCGCGCTTCCACTCCTTGACGATGCGCGGGTAGCCGGACTCGGTCATGCTGCCGTCGCCGAAGTCGGTATAGACGTACACCGTGTCGCGGTCGATCCAGCCCAGGCCGCCCTTGGCCTCGTCACGGAAGAAGCCGTCCTCCACCCAGGTCTTGCTGGCCAGGTCGAACTCGCGCGTGACGTCGGCATCGGCGCCGCCGCGCGACAGCGCGACCAGGCACCGCTCGTACTCGGGCTTCAGGCAATCCGCGCCGTGCCACACCCAGTTCTCGCCTTCCGCCTTGTTCAATGCGTCCAGGTCGATGACGGTTTCCCACTCGGGCTCGTCCGTGCGGTAGGAGTCGAGCGTGGTGCGGCGCCAGAGGCCGCGCTCGTGGTTCTTGTCCTTCCAGAAGTTGTAGTAGTACTCGCCGATCTTCTGCACGCCGGGGATCTTGGCGTCGGAGTCGAGGATGGCGCGGATGTCGGCTTCCAGCGCCTTGAACTCGGACGTGGCGGCCAGCTCGGCCTCGGACTTGGCGTTCTGCTCGCGCACCCACGCCAGCGCGGTGTCGCCGCCGACGTCCTCCAGCCACAGGTAGGGATCGGTGGCGGCGGACTGGTTGGCGGGCTGGTTCACGGGGGCGGGCTCCTGGGCGTGCAGGGCACCGGGCACGGCGAAGGCGGCGGCGGTGGCCATTCCGGCCGACACCAGCAGGGTGCGGCAGGCCTGGGCCAGCGGGGTCTTGGAACGCGCGGACATCGACTTCGGCATGGGTGCTCCGGGGCGGATGGGTGACGGATCGGGATGCGCAAAAACGCAGCGCGCAACGCTAGCACAGGGCGTTGGCGGCTCCGGCGCCTGGGCGAGTCCGGCCCGTCCCCCGCCCGTCAGGCCGCGCGTACCGGTCGTGCCGTCGGCACCCGACGCGCGCGGCGTCGCGCCTGCGGCCCGGCGCGCCGCGCCCGCGTGGGCACGGCGACACGGGCCGGCGCGACATTGCGTGCCACGGGCATCGGGCATCCCCGCAACGCCCAAAGCGCGACCGCCGGCATGCCCAGCAGCCACAACGGCAGCCATCCCAGCGCCTCGTGGTGGCCGCGCGCGGCCGGCACCAGCAGCAGCACGACGACCGCGACCGCCAGTGCGTGGCGGAGGACGGCGTCGAGCGCGGCGCGGATGTCCAGGGAATCGGGGGTCGGATCGGATCCGGTGGCGATGGGGTGCATGACGGACTCCTGACGTAGGTGGCGGAAAGTGTTCGAACTGCGTGGATCGGACTGTCCACCCGGCGCATCTCACGGGCTGCGACCTGCTGCGTGGGCAGGAGCGGCTGGAGCCGCGAAGCCGCCCGGCACGCCGAGGCCGGGATGCAGGCAGCGGATCGGGAGCCGCGACCGGTATGGGCGCAGGCGCGTGCGGTGGCGCGGTCGCGACTTACGTCGTTCCTACAGGAGGGCTGTGATGTCGGGCGATCTGGCTTCGCGGCTGAAGCCGCTCCTACAGGGGGGCCAGCGCGGCGGGCGTGGGGTTGGCCGGGGCACAGCCGGGCCGGGGCGGCCGCGTTGACGCGACGCTGCGCGGCCGGCTGTCAGGGTGCGCGGGCCGCCTCCAGGCACGGGGGCGATCCGTACCTCCATCGTCCCGCCACAGGAGACCCGCGATGACCCGACCCCGCCGCCCCGTCCGCAGCCTGGCCCTCGCAGGTGCCGGCATCGGCCTGGCAATGCTGGCCGCCTGCGCCACCGGCAGCGGGCCGGTCGCCGCGTCCAGCACGCCGGTCGAACTGCAGCGCTTCATGGGCAAGTGGCACGTCATCGCGCACGTGCCCTACTTCGCCGAGGAGGGGCACGTCGCCAGTTCCGACACCTACACGCTGCGGCCCGATGGCGGCATCGACGTGCGCTACACCTACCGCACCGGCTTCGACCAGCCGCTCAAGACGTTCGACTCGCGCGCCACCGTCAAGGAGGGCACGGGCAACCGCGACTGGACGACGTGGTTCTTCCGCGTCATCCCGACCAAGTTCCGCATCCTCGAAGTGGCGCCCGACTACAGCTGGGCGCTGATCGGCTACCCGGGGCGCGACCTGGCGTGGGTGTTCGCGCGCGAACCGGTGATGGGCGACGCGCTGTACCAGGACCTGGTCAAGCGCATGGACGGCCACGGCGTGGATACCGACAAGCTGTACCGGGTGCCGCAGGTGCGCGAGCAGGTCGGGCAACTGGGGTTTGCCTACCCGAAGGATCCGTAGCCCTGTAGGAGCGGCTTCAGCCGCGATGTCACGGCACGACCCGGGTTACCGACAGGGTCCTTTGTAGGAGCGACCTGAGTCGCGACCCGCGTTGCTCGACCGGGCATGGCGGTCGCGACTTACGTCGCTCCTACAATGGGACTCTGTTGAGTTTTTCGCGGCTGAAGCCGCTCCTACAACAGCCCTATTCCAGTCAGTAGCCGGCGCTGTTGAGCGCCGCGTCGGCCTCGGCGCGGCCGATGGCGATGAGCTCGCGGGCGCGCCAGAACTCGTAGAACTGGCAGGCATCGCGCGGGATGCGGATGACGAGTTCCGGCGGGTCCAGCGCCAGCTGCACGCGTGCGATCTGCGCCTGCATCGTGTCCAGCGACCGCGCCATCAGTTCGGTGAAGCCGAAATCGCCGGCCGCCTTCTCGTCCGCGGCCAGCGCGTCATCGCTGGCGTGTGCGCGGCGCCAACGGCGACGCATCCAGCGCGCCAGCCGGTTCTGGCGGTCGCGCTCCTCCGGCGTCGGTTCAAGCTCCGGCCGCGCCGGTGCGCCGGGCGGGCGCCGCGGCCAGCCGTGCATGTCCACCGCGATCAGCCGGTGCGCGTCCGAGAGGCGCGTGGCGGCGATCGGCAACGGCGCCAGCAGGCCGCCGTCGACCAGTTCGCGGCCGTGCATTTCGTACGGCGTGAACAGCCCCGGGATGGCGATCGACGCGCGCACCGCGTCCCACAGGTCGCCCTCGCGCAGCCACACCTCGCGCTGGCGCAGCAGGTCGACCGCCACCGCGGTGAAGTCGATGGCGAGGTCCTCGATGCGCGGCTCGCCGGCGCGCTCGCGCAGCGCGCGGATCAGGCGCTCGCCCTCGAACAGCGAATTGCGGCCGAACACGGGGTCCAGCAGCCGCAGCATGTCGGTGCGGCTCAGCGACAGCAGCCAGTCGCGGAACTCGGTCAGCCGCCCGCTGGCGAACAACCCGCCGACCAGCGCGCCGCTCGACGACCCGGCCACGGCGACGATGTTCAGGCCACGGGCCTGCAATGCCTCGATCACCCCGATCTGCGCCAGCCCGCGCGCACCACCGGCGCCCAGTACCAGCGCGACCTTCTCGCCCGCCTCGATCTTCGGCGCGTCGGCCGCAGCCATCATTCGTACTGGCCCAGCGCCAGCGACAGCAGGCTGCGGGCCTGCTCGCGCAACGACGCCGGTTCGATGATCTCGGCATCGCTGCCGTAGTGCAGCACGTCCATCAGCAGCTCGCGCCCGGAGCTGTAGGGCAGCTTCAGCTCGTAGCGCCCGTCGGGCAGGACGCGGCCCTGTTGCTGCGAGTGCCAGTGCTCGTCGGCGACCCAGCGCGCGGCCTTGGCGCTGAACATCACCGTCGCCAAGCCCTTGGGCGTGCCCGAGAAGATGCCGTAGCTGGAAGACAGCTGGCGGTCGAGCTCCTCGTCGGGCACGTCGCGCGCGGCGGCGTCGGACACGCGCGCGGCGGTGATGCGGTCGACCGAGAAGCTGCGTAGGCCGTCGCGGTCGTGGTCCCACGCGTCCAGGTACCAGTTCTCGCGGTAGTGGGTCAGCCGCTGCGGCGACACCGTGCGCCGCGTGCGCTCGTCGGTGGAACGCGCGCGGTATTCGAATGCGAGCTGCTTGCGGTCCAGCACCGCGGTGGCAACGTTGCGGAACGCGGTCTCGTCCAGCTTGCGCGAGCGGTGCGGGATCACGCGCACGCGCTCGACCGGCACGCGGCGGCCGCCGGCATGCTCGTCCAGCAGCTTCTCGATGCGGTGCTGCAGCGGCGCAAGCGCGGTCGACAGCACGCCGCCGCCGCTGCGCATCATCAGTTGCTGAGCGGCCAGCAACGAGTGCAGCTCCTGCGAGCTCAGCCACAGGCCGGGCAACTCGAAGCGGTCGGCCTCGTCGGGGTCGTAGCGGAAGCCGGCCTCGCCATTGCCCACCACCGGCGCCATCAGGTAGTCGCGCAGGTAGGCCAGGTCGCGGTAGACCGTGGCGCGCGAGCACTCCAGCTCCTCCTGCAGGCGCTGCACCGTCACCGGGTAGCGCGCGGCGGTCAGGATGCGATGCAGGGCGTGGATGCGTTCGATGCGTTCCATGGCGGGGGACTCCGGCGGGGGCGGCTAGCATCGCACCGGGCGCTGCGACGGCGCCACTGCCGCATCCGCATGGGCGTTTCAACCTCGCCCTCGTCACGGCCTGCCGGCACAATGACCGGATGCGCGAGCCCGACCTCAACCTCTCGCCCTCGCCGGGCGACGAGGTCAAGACCACGACCTGCTACATGTGCGCCTGCCGGTGCGGCATCAAGGTGTGGCTGAGCGACGGCCGGATCCGCTACATCCAGGGCAACCCCGAACACCCGGTCAACCGCGGCGTGCTGTGCGCGAAGGGTTCGGCCGGGATCATGCAGCACTACTCGCCGGCGCGGCTGGACAAGCCGCTGCTGCGGGTGGGCGAACGCGGCTCGGGCGAGTTCCGCGAGATCGAATGGGACGAGGCGCTGGAGATCGCGACGTCGTGGCTGGCGCCGATCCGCGAACGCAACCCCGACGAGCTGGCGTTCTTCACCGGCCGCGACCAGAGCCAGGCGCTGACCGGCTGGTGGGCGCAGCAGTTCGGCACGCTCAACTACGCCGCGCACGGCGGGTTCTGCTCGGTGAACATGGCCGCCGGCGGGCTGTACTCGGTGGGCGGCAGCTTCTGGGAGTTCGGCGAGCCCGACTGGGAGCACGCGCGCTACCTGATGCTATGGGGCGTGGCCGAGGACCACGACTCCAACCCGATCAAGCTCGGCCTGGGCAAGCTGAAGGAACACGGCGCGAAGATCGTCGCGGTGAACCCGGTGCGCAGTGGTTACGGGGCGGTCGCCGACGAGTGGATCGGCATCCGGCCTGGCACCGACGGGCTGTTCGCGTTCGCGCTGATCCATGAATTGCTGAAGGCCGACCGCATCGACCTGGACTACCTGGTGCGCTACACGAATGCGCACTGGCTGGTGGTGCGCAACCCGGGCGGTGCGGATGACGGGTTGTTTGCGCGGGATGGGGACGGGCGGCCGCTGTGCTGGGATCGCAGCGCTTCCACTCTTCCCCCTGCGAAGGCAGGGGAGGGAGCAACGCGCCCCGCCGAGGCCGTGGATATCTCGCCCGCAGTCGTCGGCGAGTACACGCTGCCCGACGGCCGCATGGCGGTGCCGGCGTTCCACCTGGTGGCCGAGCGGTATCTGGACCCGCAATACGCGCCCGACGCGGTGAGCGAGCGCTGCGGCATCCCGGCCGACACCATCCGCCGCATCGCGCGCGAACTGGCCGAGGCTGCGTTCGACAGCAAGCTGGAATTGCCGATTCCCTGGACCGACGCCTGGGGCCGCGAGCACGCGACCATGACCGGGCGGCCGGTGGCGATGCACGCCATGCGCGGCATCAGCGCGCACAGCAACGGCTTCCACACTTGCCGCGCGCTGCACCTGCTGCAGATGCTTCTGGGCGCGGTGGACGCACCGGGCTCGTTCCGCTACCAGCCGCCGTTCCCCAAGCCGGTGCCGCCGCCCAACCGCCCCGGCAAGACCCGACGCGAGGACGGCACGCTGGACGCCGCGCCGCTGGGCTTCGTGCACGGCCCCGAGGACCTGCTGGTGGATGCGGACGGCCAGCCGCGCCGCATCGACCACGCCTTCAGCTGGGGCTACCCGCTGAGCGCGCACGGGATGATGCACACCGTCATCCGCAACGCCTGGGCGGGCGACCCGTACCGCATCGACACGCTGCTGATGTTCATGGCGAACATGGGCTGGAACTCGTCGATGAACACCGCGCAGACGATCGCCTGGCTGACCGACAAGGACGAATCCGGCGAGTACCGCATCCCGCGGATCATCTATTCCGACGCCTACGCCTCCGAGACCGTGGCGTACGCGGACCTGGTACTGCCCGACACGACGTACCTGGAGCGGTTCGACGCGATCAGCATGCTGGACCGGCCGATCTCCGACGCCGACGGCGCCAGCGACGCGATCCGCCACCCGGTGCTGGACCCGGCCACGCAGGGCGCGGGCGGCAAGCCGCGGGACGTGCGCGGGTTCCAGTCGGTGCTGCTGGAACTGGGCGCGCGCCTGGGCCTGCCGAACATGGTCAACGAGGACGGTTCGGCCAGGTACCGCGACTACGCCGACTACATCGTGCGCCACGAGCGCGCGCCCGGCGTCGGCCTGCTGGCCGGCTGGCGCGGCGCCGACGGCACCGCCGAGGCCAAGGGCGCACCCAACCCCGACCAACTCCAGCGCTACATCGACCATGGCGGCTTCTGGCGCAGCGAGATCCCCGAGCACGCGCGTTATTTCAAGATGGCCAACCGCGGCTACCTCGACTGGGCGCAGGCGATGGGCTTCCTCGGCCACGCCGACCCGATCGTGCTGCAGGTGTATTCGGAGACGCTGCAGAAATTCCGGCTCGCCGGCCAGGGCTTTGGTGCGCACGTGCCGCCGCCCGAACACCGCGAGCGCGTGGCGACGTATTTCGACCCGCTGCCGATGTGGTACGAGCCGTTCGAAGGCGCACAGGTCGAGGAACCCGCAACGCGATTCCCCCTCAGCGCCGTCACCCAGCGCCCGATGTTCATGTACCACGCGTGGGGCAGCCAGAACGCGTGGCTGCGGCAGATCGCGACGCGCAACTGGCTGTACCTGCACCCGGATACCGCCGCGCGCCACGGCATCGGCGACGAGGACTGGATCACCGTGACCTCGCACGTCGGCCGCATCACCGTGCAGGCCAAGCTTGCGGCCAACGTGCAGCCCGACACGGTCTGGACGTGGAATGCCATCGGCAAGCGCAAGGGTGCGTGGCGCCTGGGCAAGGACGCGCCGGAAGGCCGCAAGGGCTTCCTGCTCAACCACCTGATTTCCGACATCACCCCGCGTGGCGATTACGCCAATGCCGACCCGGTGACCGGGCAGGCGGCGTGGTTCGACCTGCGCGTGCGCATCGAGCGCGCCGAGGCCGTCGACGAAGCCGAGCCGCGGTTCCAGCCGCTTGAGCTGGGCCAGGCCGATGACGCGCCGTTGCGCTACGGCGCGGCGATGCGCACGAAGGCACACGGATGATGCGCGACATGCCGATGGGACGCTGGTGATGGGCATGGAACTGTGGCTGACGCTGGCGGTGCTGGCCGGTGCGGTCTATCTGTTCGTCACCGAGAAACTGCCGGTCGACGTGGTCGCGCTGCTGGTGCTGGCCAGCCTGCTGGTGCTCGGCCTGGTGACGCCGGGCGAAGCGCTGTCGGGCTTTTCCAGCCAGGCGACGATCACGGTCGCGGCAATGTTCGTGCTCAGCGCCGGGCTGCAGCGCAGCGGCGCGCTGCAGGGCCTCGCCGAGATGCTCGCGCGGATACGCTCGGGCTGGCTGTTCGCCCTCGTCATGATGGGCACCATCGCGGCGGTGTCGGGCTTCATCAACAACACCGCGGCCGTGGCGGTGTTCATCCCGCTGGTGATGGCGGCCACCGCGGCCAACCGCCAGCCGGCGTCGAAATTCCTGATCCCGCTGTCATTCGCCGCGCAGTTCGGCGGCGTGTGCACGCTGATCGGCACGTCGACCAACCTGCTGGTGAACTCGCTGGCGCAGCAGACCGGGCGCGAGGGCTTCGGCCTGTTCGAGTTCGCGCCACTGGGCATCTTCTTCGTGGCCGTGGGACTGGTGTACCTGATGGTTGCGCGGCGTTTCCTGCTGCCGGACCTGGGCGTGGTCCAGTCCGACCGCGAAGGCCACGGCGGCCGCTTCATGGTCGAACTGCTGGTGCCGGACAAGTCGCCGGCGATCGAACGCAAGGCCGGCGAGCTGCTGGCGCCGGCGTCGCCTGAGGCCGATAGCGGCGACGCTGAAGACAAGGAGGCCGACGCCGAACGGCCCGGTTCCGACTCGCTGGACAACGCACCCGCGGCTTCCACCGTGCTGCCTGCCCGTCGTGCGGCGCCGCTGGAGCTGGTCGACGTGATCCGCCGCGGCGGCAAGACCACGCCGGCCTCCCTCACCACCCTGCGCGCCGGCGACCGCCTGCTGCTGCACGGCGAGTGGGCGCAGGTCGAGGCGCTGCGCCGGCGCCACAAGCTCGATTACGACCGCGTCGCACCGGAACTGGACCCGGCCGGCGGCGAAGAAGAGCGGCTGCACGCCGAGGTGATGGTCGCGCCCGGCTCGCCCCTGATCGGCCACACGCTGGCGGAGCTGCGCTTCGGCCACACCTACCGCGTGCGCGTGCACGGCCTGCAGCGCCAGCGCGCGGTGCTGCGGCGGCCGGTGGACCAGATTCCGCTGGCGCTGGGCGACATCATGGTGGTGGACGCCAACGAGTCCACGCTGGCCGCACTGCGCCAGAACCCGGGCGTGGTGGTGCTGGGCGAGCGCGCGCAGCAGCGCGTGGACGTGCGCCGCGCGTTGATCTCCGCGGCGGTGCTGGCGGCGGTGATCGTGGCCGCCGGCAGCGGCTGGCTGCCGATCGTGGCCGCGGCGATCCTGGGCTGCGTGGCGCTGGTGGTGCTGCGTTGCCTGGAGCCGGACGAGGCCTACGAGGCGGTCGACTGGCGCGTGGTGATGCTGCTGGCGGGCGTGCTGCCGCTGGGCATCGCGCTGGAGCGCAGCGGCGGCGCCGACTGGGTCGCGCAGAACGCCATCGTGCTGCTCAGCCAGTTCGGCCCCGGCGTCACGCTGTCGGCGATCTACCTGCTGACCGCGGTGCTGACGGAGGTGATGAGCAACAATGCCGCGGCCGTGCTGGTGGTGCCGGTGGCGATTGCCGCGGCCGAGTCGCTCGGCGTGGATGCCAAACCTTTCCTGGTGGCGGTGGCATTCGCCGCGTCCACCAGCTTCGCCACCCCCGTGGGCTACCAGACCAATGCCATGGTGTACGCCGCCGGTGGCTACCGGTTCGCCGACTTCCCGAAGATCGGCCTGCCGCTGAACATCATTTTCTGGATGATGGCCACGGTGCTGATCCCGAAGTTCTTCCCGTTCTGAGCCCATGACCGACCTGCCGCCGCCAACCAAGAAGAAGCTGGGCCTGGTCATCGACCTGGACACCTGCGTGGGCTGCCACGCCTGCGCGGTCAGCTGCAAGGAATGGAATGCCGGCGGCATCGCCGGCCCGCTCACCGACGAGCAGCCCTACGGGGCCGAGCCGTCGGGGGTGTGGTTCAACCGGGTGCACAGCTATGAGCTGGAGGCGACGGATGCACCGCCACCCGCCGCGGGCGGCTGCAGTGCGGCTCCATCGGCCGACGGGGCCCAGCCGGCGATGACCCTGCACTTCCCGCGCTCGTGCCTGCACTGCGAGACGCCGGCCTGCGTCACCGTGTGCCCGACCGGCGCCAGCTACAAGCGCGCCGAGGACGGCATCGTGCTGGTGGACGAGGACAAGTGCATCGGCTGCAAGCTGTGCAGCTGGGCCTGCCCCTACGGCGCGCGCGAGTACGGCGCGGTCGAGGGGGTGATGAAGAAATGCACCCTGTGCGTGGACCGCATCTACAACGAGAACCTGCCGGAGGCCGAGCGCCAGCCGGCGTGCGTGCAGGCCTGCCCGACGCGCGCGCGGCACTTCGGCGACCTCGGCAACCCGGAATCGAAGGTGTCGAAACTGGTGGCCGAACGCGGCGGCGTGGCGCTGATGCCGGAGCTGGGCTACGCGCCGGTCAACCGCTACCTGCCGCCGCGCCCGCGCCGCGCCGGGCCCGCCCCGTCACAGGAAGCACCGGCGCAGGAGCCGCTCGACACCGCCGCGCTGCCGCCCGTGCTGCGCTGGCTGGACCGGGTGCTGTCGCGGTGAGGGACTTGGCAGCTGAAGACAGGGACCCGCTTCGGCCGGCGACATCCGGTCCGCTGCGCAGCTGTCCGCCGACGTCGCACTTTCGCCTTCCCCAGCCCCCAGCCCCTAGCCCCTAACACCACCCATGCATCCCGCCTTCTCCGTCATCTTCTTCACCACCCTGTCGGGCGCCGGCTACGGCCTGCTGGCGATGGTGGCGGCGCTCGCGCTGCAGGGCGATGCCTCCGCGCGCGTGCTGGTCGTGCTGCTGCTGCTGGCGCTCGCGCTGGTGACGGTGGGCCTGTTGAGCTCGCTCGGCCACCTGGGCAAACCGCTGCGCGCGTGGCGGGCGGTGTCGCAGTGGCGGACGTCGTGGCTGTCGCGCGAGGGGCTGGCGGCGCTGCTCACCTACCTGCCCGCCATTGGGCTGGGCGTGGCGCTGCTGCCGGGCGCACTGGACGGCACCGGCGCGGGCCGGATCGCCCTTGGCATGCCGGGCGCCGTCGCGGCCGTGCTGGCCATCGCCGGGGCGGTGCTCACCGTCATCTGCACGGCGATGATCTATGCCTCGCTGCCGCCGGTCCCGGCGTGGCGTCATCGGCTGGTCGTGCCGGGCTACCTGGTGTTCGCGCTGCTGACCGGCGCGGCGCTGGGCGCCGGCGGCGTGGCCATCGCCGGGGCACTGCCGCCGGCCGGCGTCCGAGCCACCGCGGCGCTGGTCGCGCTGGCCGCCGTCGCTGCCATGGCGCTGAAACGGACGTACTGGCGCGCAATCGATGCCTCGCCGTTGGCGCAGACCCGCGGCGACGCCATCGGCCTGCCGGGCCGGTCGGCCAGCGTGTTCGAACGCCCGCACACCCAGGCCAACTACCTGACGCGCGAAATGGGCTACGTGGTGGCGCGTCGCCACGGCGCCCGGTTGAGGCAGGTCGCGACGTGGCTGTTCGGCGTCCTGCCGCTGGCGATGGGGCTGGTCGCCCTCGTGCTGCCCGCGGCGGCGCCGGTGGTGCTCGCCGCCGCCGCGATGAGCGCGCTGGCGGGCGCGGTGGTCGAGCGCTGGCTGTTCTTCGCGCAGGCCCGCCACCTGGTCACCCTGTACTACTGATCCGGACGGGCCAGAAAGCCCGCCCATTGGGCATGTAACCGTTTTCTTGGCATACTGGCGCGGTCTTCCCGCACCCCGACCGCGCGATGCTTGCCGCCCTGGGGCTGGCCCTGCTCGGCAGCCCGTTCGTGACATTGCCGCCCCTGGCGCACGGCGACCCCGTGATTGCCGACCCCGTGCTGATGTCGGTGGCCACCGACCCGGCGCGGATGCGGCTGCACTGCTTTTCCACGCGATGCGGGGATGCCGAGTGGCGCCTTGCGCTGTCGCCACCGCCGGCGAAGCCACGCACGGGCCCTGCGCGCAAGCGTGCGATCGACCTGCCGGGCAGCCGGCGATACATCGGCCTGAGCGCGCCGGTGGCGGTGCGCCAGAGCCACGCCAGTTATTCAAACGACTTCCGACTAGGCACCCGGGTCGGCGTGCAGGCGCTGCAGACGCCCGACACCCGCATGTCGGTGCAGGTAGGTGCGGGCTACCGGATGATGCCGCTGCACGACGACGGCATCGGCCGCCCGGGCGCGGTCTTCCGTGGCGAACTCAACCTCGGCCAGCGCCTGGGCGAGCGCACCGTGCTGGACCAGCGCGTGCAGTGGGAAACCGGCCAGGGCGACATGTTCATCAAGCACTCGCTGGGCGTGGACGTGATGCTGTCCCCGCAGTGGACGCTGGAAGCCGACCACGTGATCCGCCACCGCGAGTACGGCGCCAGCGGCATCGAGACCGCCGAAAGCTGGATGGGACTGCGCCGCCGCTTCTAGCCGCGACGCGGCCTCAGGCGTGCGGGGCGATGAACGCGCCGGCGCCCTGCTCCAGCAGGCGCGTGGCGACGGCCTGCCCCAGCGCATCGGGCGCGTCGGCCGGACCCACCCGCTCGGCGCGCACGCGGCGTCCGTCTTCGGCCGAACCGACCTGGCCGACCAGGTGCAGCGTGCCTTCGTCCTGCCGGTGTGCGAACGCCGCCACCGGCACGTGGCAGCTGCCGTGCAGCGCGCGGTTCATCGCCCGCTCGGCCTCCACGCAGGTGCGCGTGGCGGCGTGGTCGAGCGCGGCGCACAGCGCATGGACGGCAGGCGCATCGTCGCGGCATTCGATCGCGATCGCCCCCTGCGCCGGTGCCGGCAGCCACTGCGGCGCATCCAGCCGCGCGCGGATCCGCGGCGCCAGGCCGAGCCGCTCGAGCCCCGCGCAGGCCAGCACGATGGCGTCGTACTCGCCGGCATCCAGCCGCGCCAGTCGCGTGTTGACGTTGCCGCGCAGGTCGCGCAGCACCAGGTCCGGCCGCAGCGCGCGCAACTGCGCCTGCCGACGCAGCGACGACGTGCCCACACACGCACGCTCGGGCAGTGCGTCGATGCCGTCGAAGGCGTTGCTGACGAAGGCATCGGCGTGGTCGGCGCGCTGCAGGATCGCCGGCATCGCGAAGCCGGGCTCCAGCTCCATCGGCACGTCCTTGAGCGAGTGCACCGCGCAGTCGGCCTCGCCGCGCAGCATCGCGATCTCCAGCTCCTTCAAGAACAGCCCTTTGCCGCCGATCGCCGCCAGCGAGCGGTCGAGGATCTCGTCGCCGCGGGTGGACAGCGGGACCAGCGTGACCTCCAGCCCGGGGTGCGCGGCGCGCAGGCGGTCGGCGACGTGTTCGCTCTGCCAGAGGGCGAGCGGGCTCTTGCGGGTGGCGATGCGGAGGGTCTGCATCCGAGCATTATCGCGCGGGCGGCTGAGGCCGCGCTTGCCGATCTCGCATACCGCCCTTGTAGGAGCGGCTTCAGCCGCGATTGCGGTAACGGATCGCCGGATCACCGAGTCCATGTAGGAGCGACGTAAGTCGCGATCCGTTCTTCGTCGGGTTGCGCGGGTCGCGACTTACGTCGCTCCTACAGGAGTCGGATCGCGGCTGAAGCCGCTCCTACAGGTGCTTCAGGGTTTCGCGCAGGCCCGACACGCAGCGGCGGCTGACTTCCAGCGGCTGCTTGCCGTGGCGCAGCACCGCCTGGACGTGGCCGTCCGGGGCACGGCGCAGCTCGACGATCTCGTGCCGGGCGACCAGGCAATTGCGGTGGATGCGCACGAAGCGCTCGCCGAACTCCTCCTCCAGCGACTTCAGCGATTCCTCGATCAGGTCCTCGCCGCGGGCGTGGTGCACGACGACGTACTTCTCCTCGGCCTGCAGGTAATGCACCTCGTCGATCGGGATCAGCCGCAGGCTGCCGCGCAGGCGCGCGCACAGGTGGGTGCGCAGTTCGGCACCTCCACCATGGCCGTTGCGCTCGCGGCCGGCGGCGAAGGTGCGCACGCGCTCCAGCGCCGCGGCCAGGCGCTCCGGGCGCACCGGCTTGACGAGGTAGTCGATCGCCTCGGCCTCGAACGCCGACAGCGCATGCGCGTCATAGGCCGTGCAGAACACCACCGCCGGGCGCGGCTCGAACGCCGCCAGGTGGCGCGCCGCCTCCAGGCCGTCGATGCCGGGCATGGCGATGTCCAGCAGCACCAGGTCGGGGTCGTGTTCGGCGCAGGCGTGCAGGGCGTCGTGACCGTCGACGGCTTCGGCCACGATCTCGATGCCGGGCTGCCCGGCCAGCAGGGTGCGCAGGCGCTCGCGTGCCAGCGGCTCGTCGTCGGCGATGACGACCCTCATCGCCGCGCCCACGATGCGCTGCCGTGGCCGGCGATGCGGCCGTCTTTGCGGTGCTGTGACATGGCGCCTTCCCTCCCCGGATGGCCTTGCACGCCACGATAGTAGCGCTACGTTGCGGCCAAAGGCGATCCGTCGCGATCCGTCAGCCCAGGCGCGACCCGAGCCACGCGGCCAGCGCGTCGATCTCCTCGCCGCAGACCTGGTGGGCCATCGGGTAGTCGTGCCAGTCGACCTTGAACCCCCAGTCGCGCAGCAGCGCCGCGCTGGCCTGGCCGCCGGCATGCGGCACCACCGGGTCGAACTGGCCGTGCGCCATGAATACCGGCTGCGACGCCGCCGCATCGGTCCGCTCGCGGGCCAGCCGGCCCGGCATCGGCAGGTAGGTCGACAGCGCGACCACGCCCGCCAGCGGCTCGCGGCGGCGCACGGCGGTGGCCAGCGCGATCGCGCCACCCTGCGAGAACCCGGCCAGCACGATGTTGGAGGCCGGCACGCCGCGCGCGGCCTCGCGGTCGATCAGGGCCTCGACCTGCGCTACCGAGGCGTCCACGCCGGCCTCGTCGGCACGCTGCGCGAGGTTCATGTCGAGGATGTCGTACCACGCGCGCATGCGCATGCCGTTGTTGATCGTCACCGCGCGCGTGGGCGCATGCGGGAACACGAACCGCAGCGCCGGCCATTGCGGGCGCACCAGCTGCGGGACGATCGGGGCGAAATCGTTGCCGTCCGCGCCCAGCCCGTGCAGCCACAGCACGGTGTGGGTCGGCGAGGCGGCGGTCTCGTGCTCGACGGTCTCGAGCAGGTCGGTAGGTTCGGTCATGCCGCCATTGTCGCCGCGGGCGGCGGTAGCGGCCAGCGCGTCAGTGGCGCCAGTGCGAGGCGGGTTCGGGCCGGCCGAACAGGAAGCCCTGGCCGTGCACGCAGCCCATCTGCTGCAGCGCGCGCCGCTGCACGTCCGTCTCGATCCCTTCGGCGACCACGTCCAGCCCCAGCGACTGCGCCAGCGCGAGGATCGCCGCGACGATCGCCGAGCTGCGCTGCGACATGCCGTCGCCCAACGGTGCCACGAACGAGCGGTCGATCTTGATCATCTTCAGCGGGAAGCGCTGCACATAGCCCAGCGACGAGTAGCCGGTGCCGAAATCGTCCAGCGCCGCGTCGACGTGCGCCTCGCGCAGGCGCTCCAGGATCGCGGCGACGGCATCGGGGTCGCCCAGCAGCGTGCTCTCGGTGACCTCGATGCGCAGGCGCGCCGGCTCGAAGCCGGCCTCGCGCGCGAGCGCCAGCAGGTGCACGTCGAACTCCGGGTCCTGGAAATGCCGCGGCGAGATGTTGAGCGTCATGAACTGGCCCTCGCCCACCAGCGCAGCGCCGGCCCGGCAGGCCATGCGGTACATCGACCAGTCGATGGCTTCCAGCAGGCCGCTGTCCTCCGCCACCGGCAGGAACTCGCCCGGGGCCAGCACGCCACGTGTCGGATGCCGCCAGCGCACGAGCGCCTCGTAGCCGATCACCGCACCGTCGTCGAGCCCGACCAGCGGCTGGAAATACGGCTCGAACTCGTGCCGCGCCAGCGCATTGCGCAACTCGTGTTCCACGCCCAGCACGTCCAGTGCCTGCTGCTGCAGGCTGTCGTCGAACAGCACGAAGCGCTGGCGGCCGGCGCTCTTGGCCCGGTACAGGGCCACGTCCGCGTCGTGCAGCAACTCGTCGGTGCTGGCATAGCGCGCATCGCCGATGGCAATGCCGATGCTGGCCGAGGTCTGCAGCTCGCGTCCGGCGATGTGCATCGGCCTGGACAGCGCGTCCTGGATGCGCTGGGCCACCTTGCAGGCGACCTTCGGCACCGGCACGTCCTCCAGCAGCACGGCGAACTCGTCGCCCGACAGGCGCGCCACCACGTCCGGCTCGCGGATGCACTGGCCCAGGCGCGCGGACACCTCGCGCAACACCTCGTCGCCGGCCAGGTGGCCGAGGCTGTCGTTGAACAGCTTGAAGCGGTCCACGTCCAGGTACAGCAGCGCGTAGCGGCGATCCGGGTTGCGGCGCAGGCCGGCGATCGCGCGTTCCAGCCGGTCGCGAAGGTACAGGCGGTTGGGCAACCCGGTCAGCGGGTCGTGCATCACCTGGTGCTTGAGCTGGGCCTCGACCTGCTCGCGGACGGCGATCTGTTCGCGCAACTCGCGGGTGCGGTCCTGCACGCGCTGTTCGAGCTCCGCGTTGAGCCGGCGCAGCGCCTCGGCGCTGTTGCGGCGCTGCAGCGAGTTGGCGATCTGGTAGGACACGAACTGCAACAGCTCGGCGTCGCGCTCGTCGTAGGCGAGGTCCTCGCTGTAGCTCTGCACCGCGATCACGCCGATGACGCGCTCGCTGTCCAGCAGCGGCACGCCCAGCCAGTACAGCGAGATCGTGCCGACGCCGGGCGTGGCTTCGATCTCGCCGGCGTCGATCAGCTTCCGCGCCCGCTCGCTGTCGAGCAGGACAGGCTTGCCGGTGCGGATCACGTACTCGCTCAGGCCCCGCCCCAGCGGTCGCGGTGGCCGCGCGCTGTCCTTGTCGTCGACGAAGTACGGGAATTCCAGGCACTGCCCGTCCTCGCTGAGCAGCGCGATGAAGAAGTTCTGTGCATTGATCAGTTCGCCGACGGCGAGGTGGATGTGGCGGTAGAAGCGCTCGGCCTCGTCATCGACGTTGGCCAGCGCGGCGATGCGGTACAGGCTGGTCTGGACCTGCTCGGAACGCTCGCGCTCGCGCACCTGCTCCTGCAGGCCGCGGTTGGCCTCGGCCAGCTGGCGCGTGCGCTCGGCGACGCGGCGCTCGAGCTCTTCCTGGTCGCGCTTGCGCTCCAGCGCGGTGAGGATGTGGTCGGCGACGAAGCCCAGCAGCGCGCGGTCGGCGTCGCTGTAGCAGCCTTCGCTGACGTAGCTCTGCACGACCACGGCGCCGCGCACCTGGCCGTGGCGCATCATCGGCACGCCCAACCAGTCCAGGTCGGCTGCGCCGTGCTGGTGCAGCGGCCCGGACACCTGCCGACGCAGCTGCGCGGTGGAACCCATCAGCGGCTTGGCGTCGCGGATGAGGTACCACGTGCGGCCGTACATCAGTTCGGCCATCGGCATCGGAGTGTCCAGGTCCGGGCCGTCGGCATCGACGGTGTCGACGAAGTACAGGAAGCGCAGGCTGTCGCTGTCCTCGTCGAACATCGCGATGTAGAAGTTCTCCGCGTACATCAGCCCGCCGACGATCTCGTGCAGGCCGCGCAGCATCGTCGGCATGTCGTGGTCGGAACCGGCCATGTCGGCAATGGCGAACAGCGCGTGCTGCAGCCGCTCGGACTGCGCCAGCTGGCGCACCGAACTGCGCAGCCGGCGCGCGGTCAGCAGTTCGGCCAGGCGCTTGCCGGCGGCCTCGAGCATGGGTTCGCACCGCGGCGAGGCCAGCGGCCGCCGCGCGGCCTGCGAGGGCGTGCATGGCAGCAGCACCGCCACCGCGCCGCCGTCGTCGCACAGCACCCGTCCGCCGCATGCGGGCGATGCCCCGGCGCGCACCGCGGCCAGCACCGACTCGGCGGCCTCCAGAGGTGCGTCCGGATCATCGCGCTCGCTGAGCGCCGGGTGGCAGGTCGCCTCGCGCGGCCAGTCCGACGAACACACCAGCCGGTAGTCGCCCGTGCCGTCCAGCCCGCGGATGACCGCCTCGGCCATTGCGTCTACGTTGCGCGCATCCAGCAGGTCCATCACCAGCGCATCCACCGGACGCACGTCGTGGTGCGGCATCTCCTCGCTGGCGGCGGACTTCGGGTTCACGGGGGGCGACTCCTGCGGGCGGTCGTATGCACCCCCTATCGGCCGCCTGCCGGCAATCTTTACCCGATGTTGGATCTGGGCCCACCAGGACTCGAACCTGGAACCAAAGGATTATGAGTCCTCTGCTCTAACCATTGAGCTATAGGCCCGCGGGTGGCGGGATTGTACCGGCGTGCCGGCCGATGCGACCGACGAGGCGGGAACGAACGGGACTTCCACCGGCCCAAAGAAAAAGCCCCGCCGGAGCGGGGCTTTCAAACGTGGCGATCGCGATCGTCGGCTGCAGGCCTACTTACTCGATATCGAGGAAGCTGCGCAGCTGCTCGGAGCGGCTCGGGTGGCGCAGCTTTCGCAGCGCCTTGGCCTCTATCTGGCGGATCCGCTCGCGGGTGACGTCGAACTGCTTGCCGACTTCCTCGAGGGTGTGGTCGGTGTTCATGTCGATGCCGAAGCGCATGCGCAGGACCTTGGCCTCGCGCGGGGTCAGGCCGGCCAACACGTCGCGCACCGTCTCGGTGAGGTTGATGTCGGTGGTGGCATCGACCGGGGACATGACGTTGGTGTCCTCGATGAAGTCGCCCAGGTGGCTGTCCTCGTCGTCGCCGATCGGCGTCTCCATGGAGATCGGCTCCTTGGCGATCTTCATGACCTTGCGGATCTTGTCCTCGGGCATGTCCATTTCCTTGGCCAGTTCTTCCGGCGTGGCCTCGCGGCCGTACTGCTGGAGCATCTGGCGGGAGATGCGGTTGAGCTTGTTGATCGTCTCGATCATGTGCACCGGGATGCGGATGGTGCGCGCCTGGTCGGCGATCGAACGGGTGATCGCCTGGCGGATCCACCAGGTCGCGTACGTCGAGAACTTGTAACCGCGGCGGTACTCGAACTTGTCGACCGCCTTCATCAGGCCGATGTTGCCCTCCTGGATCAGGTCCAGGAACTGCAGGCCGCGGTTGGTGTACTTCTTGGCGATGGAGATCACCAGGCGCAGGTTGGCCTCGACCATTTCCTTCTTGGCCTTGCGGGCCTTGGCCTCGCCGTAAGCCATGGTGCGGCTGATTTCCTTGAGGTCGGCCAAGGTGATGCGCATCGCCGTTTCCTCGGCGATGGTGGCCTCCTGCTCGGAGATGATCTGCTCGCGCACGTCGCGCAGGCCCGAGGACCACTTCTGCTTGCGCTTGAGCAGCTCGTCGACCCACTCGACATTGGTCTGGTTGCCGTCCCAGGAGCGGATGAAGTCCTTGCGCGGCATCTTGGCAACGCGGGTGGCCAGCTCGAGGATCCGGCGCTCGTGCTGCTTCAGCGAGGCGACGGTCTCGCGCATGTTGCGCACCAGCACGTCCGTCAGCGGCAGCGGCAGCTTGAAGGTGACGAAGATCTCGGCCATCTCCTCGCGCAACTTGACCACCGACTTGTGGCCGGGGCCGTGCTTGGCGTGCGCCTTCTCGAACTTGGCGTACAGCGCGGTCAGCGCCTCGAAGCGCGCGGCGACCTCGGCCGGATCCGGGCCGGTCGGGCCCTCGTCGGCGCTGCTGTCGTCGTCATCGCCGTCATCGGAGTCGTCGTCCTCGGTCTCGGCTTCCTCTTCCTTGGCCGCGGCGGCCGGGCTGTCGACGCCGGAGGCGGCGGGCACGGTCGGGTCCTCGAGCAGGTCGAGGAAGCCCACGACCAGCTCGGCCAGGCGCTTCTTGCCGGCGGCGACCAGTTCGTAGTCCTCGACCACCGAGCGGATGGTGTCGGGGAACAGCGCCAGCGAGGCCTGGACCTGGTTCAGGCCCTCCTCGATGCGCTTGGCGATGGCGATCTCGCCCTCGCGGGTCAGCAGCTCGACCGTACCCATCTCGCGCATGTACATGCGCACCGGGTCGGTGGTGCGGCCGCCCTCGGCGTCCAGGCCGGTCAGCGCGGCGGCGGCTTCCTCGGCGGCGGTGTCGTCGACATCGCGGTTGCCGGTGCTGTCACCGGTGATCAGCAGAGTCTCGGCGTCGGGCGCAACTTCGTGCACCTCGATGCCCATGCCGTTGATCATGCCGATGATGTCTTCGATCTGCTCCGGGTCGACGATGTCGTCGGGCAGGTGGTCGTTGACTTCGGCGTAGGTCAGGTAGCCCTGTTCCAGGCCCTTGCTGATCAGCTGCTTGATATCGGACTGGGGGGCCTGACGTTCGTTGGCCATAAACTTGGGCACCGGGGTTGGGGCTAGAGAACCGTGCATTATACCAGCGGGCACGGGGATTGGCCCGCCGCACCGGGGTCGGGGCGGGGACGAAACGGCCTGGAAACGACGCACTGACGGGCTTTTTCGGGCCCTGGCCGGAGCCATTCCGCAGGCAGGTCAGGCCCGCAGCAGGAAGGTCACGGGGCCGTCGTTGACCAGGCTGACCTCCATATGGGCCCCGAAACGCCCGGTTTCCACCCCTGCATTGCGCGCCCTGCAGGCGGCCACCAGCCGGTTGAACACCGGTTCAGCCGCGTCCGGCGGTGCCGCGGTGCTGAAGCCCGGGCGCATCCCGCTGCCGGTGTCGGCTGCCAGCGTGAACTGGCTGACCAGCAGCAGCCCGCCGCCGGTGTCGGCCAGCCCCAGGTTCATCCGCCCCCGGGCGTCGGCGAACACGCGATAGCCCAGCAGCCGGTCGCACATGCGCGCGACCTGGGCGTCGCCGTCGCCTGGCTCGACGCCGACCAGCGCAAGCAGCCCAGGGCCGATCTCGCCCACGGTTTCACCATCGACGGCGACGCGGGCGTGGGAGACACGCTGGATGAGGGCGAGCATGGGGTGCAGCCTGTTGGGACGCCCACGATGATCGCGGCAGCCTGCGGTGGTGTCACCCCGAAGTCCGCAAGCGGTGGGTGAGCGCGCGACCGCCGCGACGGGCGTGGCGCCACCGACACCCTCGCTACACTGCCGCGCATGACCAACCTGCTCGCCCGCCTCCTGCACCTGCTGGCCACGCTCGTGGGCCGCCTGCCCTGGCCCTGGCTGATGCGGCTGGGCGACGGGCTGGCCGCATTCTGGCGGTGGCGCGACGTGCGCGAGAGCCGCGTCGCGCGCCGCAACCTCGAACTCGCCTTTCCGTCCGAGACCCCGGCCGAGCGCGAGGCGCTTCACGCCGCGATCCTGCGCACCACCGCGCGGCAAGTGCTGGAAACCGTGCGCCTGTGGACGAGGCCGCACGCCGAGAACCTCGCGTTGATCCGCGACGTCCACGGCGCGTCACTGCTGGACTCGGCGATCGCGGCCGGCCACGGCGTGATCATCGCCGCGCCGCACCACGGCAACTGGGAGCTGCTCAACCAGTGGCTGGCCACGCGCACGCCGCTGGCGATCCTCTACCGCGCGCCGGAATCGGCGATCGGCGAGGCCTTCCTGCAATCCGTGCGGGCCGATCGCGACCGGGTCACGCAGATCCGCGCCGAAGGCCCGGCCGTGCGGCAGCTGTTCAAGTGGCTGGGCGCAGGCGGCGTGGTCGGCATCCTGCCCGACCAGCAGCCCAAGGTCGGCGACGGCGAATTCGCGCCGTTCTTCGGCGTGCAGGCGCTCACCATGACCCTGCTGGGGCGACTCGGCGCACGCACCGGCGCCACCGTGCTGATGGCCTGGTGCGAACGCGTGGAGTCGCACCCCGGCCGGCCGCCGGTGTTCGACCTGCACATCGAGGCCGCGCCGGATGCGATCGCCGACGCCGATCCGACGGTCGCCGTGCACGCGCTCAACGCGACGGTCGAGCGCATCGCGCGACGCGATCCGGCGCAATACCAGTGGACCTACAAACGCTATACGCTGCGGCCGCCCGGCAGCGGCGAGCCGAACCCGTACTGGGTCGGCGCGACGGAATGAGTGCCGGGCCCAACGCAGGAGGCGCGATGCAGCACCCGGAGTTCGACCCGGCATCCATGCCGGGACACGGTGGCGACCCTTCGCCGGCCTGGCAGCCGCTGCCGGCCCGGGCGCGGACCCTGTTCCTGGCGGGAACGACGCTGCCACTGGTCGTACCGATCACGGTCGCGGCCGCTGTGGTTGGGGAGTTGGTCGAAGACTGGCTGTTCGCCGGGGCGTCCTGGGCCACCGCCGCAGCCGCGCTCGTGCTGACACTGGCGTTCGGCCTGTGGTGGGGCGGCAAGCGCCACGCCTACACCGCGTGGCGGCATGACGACGACGGCTTGGCGGTGCGCCGCGGCCGCCTGTGGCGCAACGAGACGCGCGTGCCCGCGAGCCGGGTGCAGCACCTGGACGTCAAGCACGGCCCGTGGCAGCGCCGCCGCGGGCTGGCCACGCTTGTCGTGCACACCGCCGGCACCCGCAACAGCGCGGTGACCGTCCCGCACCTGGACGCGGCCGACGCCGAACGCCTGCGCGACGCACTCGCCCGGCAGATCGAGACCGATGACTGACCCGGCCGTACCTGACGACACGATCGCGGCGGACACGGGCATCAAGGCCAGCGCCGCGGACGCCGAGCGCCGGTTGCATCCGATGTCGTGGCTGTTCGTGCTGGTGGCCCAGCTCAAGCAGTTCATCGTGCCGCTGGTCGCCTTGCTGGTCTTCGGCCAGCGCGCCGACAACAACGGCATGCACGAGCTGTGGCCGCTGGTCGGTGTCGCCGTGCTGGCGCTGCTGTCGGTGTGGCAGTACTTCACCTACCGCTACGGTGTGCTGGGCGACCGGCTGGTGGTGCGCAGCGGGGTGCTGCACCGCAGCCTGCGGGTGATCCCGTTCGCGCGGATCCATAACGTCGCGGTCCAGCAGTCGCTGCTGCACCGCATCTTCAACGTGGCCGAAGTGCGTCTGGAGTCCGCCGGTGGGCAGAAGCCGGAAGCGGAGATGCGCGTGCTGCGGCTGGACGATGCGCTGGCGCTGGAAACGCTGGTGCGCCGTCGCGGCGCGACGCCGGCATCGGCATCGGCGGCCCAGGCCGTCGACGCGCCGGACGTGCTGCTGGAGCTGCCGCCCGCCGAGGTGATCCGCCTGGGTCTGATCTCCAACCGCGGCCTGATCGTGGTGGGCGCGGCCTTCGCCGGCCTGTCGCAATTCAGCCCGCGCCTGCTGCCCAACCTGTTCGAACGCTGGGGCGAGGCACTGTTCGGCTATGCCGATGCGCGGGCGTTCTCGATTGGCGAGTACGCACTGGCCGGCACCAGCCTGGCCGTCGCCCTCGTCCTGCTGCTGCGCGCCCTGTCGGTGGCGCTGGCGTTGCTGCAGTACTTCGGTTTCCGGCTCACCGAGCAGGGCCGCCGGCTGACCGTCGAACGCGGCCTGCTCGCGCGGTGGCGCACCAGCGCGTCACGCCGCCGCATCCAGGCCTGGACCCTGCGCGAGGGCGTGCTGCACCGGCTGTTCAAGCGCCGCGGGCTGGAGGTCGACACCGCCGTGGCCGAGCAGCCCGACCAGCAGCGCAGCCTGCGCGAAGTCGCACCCATCGCCACGCCGGAGCGCTGCGATGCGCTGATCGCGCACCTGCTGCCGCAGGGCGGCTGGCCGTCGCTGGAGTGGCAGGCGTTGCCGCCGGCCGCTTGGTGGCGGCTGTTCCTGCCGGGCGCGTGGCTGCCGCCGCTGCTGGCGGCGGTGCTCGCCTGGCGCTTCGGGGCGTGGGCGCTGCTGGTGCTGCTGTGGCTGCCCTGGTCGGCGTTCAAGGCGCGCCAGCACGCCCGGCGCATCGCGTATGCGCTTGGCGATGAGCTGGTTGCCGTGCGCGAAGGCTGGTGGAGCCGCCACTGGCGCTTCGCCGAACTCGACAAGCTGCAGTCGCTCGACCTCGTCCGCTCACCCGTCGACCGCCGCTGCGGCACCGCCACGCTGTGGCTGGACACCGCCGGCGCCGGCGCGCTGGCGCCGCCGCTGCGCATCCGCTTCCTGCCCGACGCCGACGCCGAGGCGCTGTACCGCCGGTTGGCGACCGAGCTGGCGCGGCGCCGGTTGCGCTGGTAACGAACAACGCGTCAGATGCGCGCCGGCCCCCAGTAGCCGATGCGCCGCCGCAGCCGCAGCTTCCGCCAGAGGTTGGCGGGCTTGGCGACGCGATTGCGCGCCCCGGCGTCGATGAACGCCTCGATCGCATCCAGCACGCGTTCGCTCGAGCGGCCATCGCGATACGGGTGGATGGCGTCGGCGTAGTCGCGGATCGCGCGCATCAGTTCGGGCGGCCGTGACAGCGCACGCTCGATCGCGGGCTCGAACTGCGCGGCGTCATCGATATCGATCAACTGCGGGCCCGGTCGCCGGTTGCGGAACGTGACCACCGGCTTGCCGGTGAGCAGGAACTCGTTGAGCGCCGAGGACGTATCCGAGCACATCATGTCGACCTGCCCGAACAGGTCGAGGATGTTGTCGTCCTCGGCAAATCTCAGGTGCCCGTTTTCCAGGGCACGGAACCTGGCCACCGTGTCGGGGTTCATCTTCGGGTGGAAGGTGACGATCCACTTCCAGCGCCCGTCGCGCGAGAGGCGCTTGACCTCGTCGTAAAGGGTCTCGGCTGCACTCCACGACGGCGAGAACGTGGAGTGGTAGAGGATCACCGGCGGCGACCGGACCGGTTCGATCGCGCCGAACTGGGCGGCGAACGGATCGAGCTTGGGCCAGCCGGTTTCGGCCACGCTGAAGTGGCCCAGCGTCTCGGCAAGCGACTGGAATTGCGCGGTGTCGCGGGGACCGGTGGTGCAGTACAGGTCGAAGAAGCCACGCACGTGGATGTGGCGCGGCTTGCCGGCGTCGAAGCCGTGGAACACCTCGACCTTCACCCCCGGAAAGAAGTGCGGAAGGTGGTTGCCCGGGGTGACCACCGCGCGCGGCTTCCAGCGGCGCACGCCTTCGACATCGAGCAGCCGCTCGCCGGGCGCGAGGTCCTCGGCGCCCGGACCATCGAAGAACCACGCCGTCTCCCCACCGCGTGCGCGGATCGCGGCCTGCAGCGGGCGCAGGATCGCCAGCGCATAGCGCTCCGATCCGTACATCAGGTAGCGACGGGTTTCCCCGGCCTCGGCCCGGTCGTGCAGGTCGTTCATCGGTCCAGTCCATGGCGCAGCAGGACATCACGCGCCTGTTCGATCGATTCGGGGTTCCGGTGCATTTCGTAGTAGCGCAGGCGCTTGTACATCGCATAGCTGGCCGCGACATGCGACACGATGAAGCCCCGCCAGCCGTCGAGGATGGCCAGGCGCAGCAGCCAGTCCTTCAGGAAGGCGGCCAGGTACACCAGCGGCGCCATCCAGACCCGCGGCGGACGACCGCGTGCATGCCAGTCCCGGCACTTCAACTCGGCATACCGCAACACCTTGAGTTGCTTGTGCGGCAGGGTCGGGTTGTGGAGGTGGTGGAACGGCGCACGGAAGGTCTCCGCCTGTCCGTCGAAACGCAGCGATTCGTGGACGCGGGCGTCCGTCCAGCGCGCGCGGCCTCGGTGGTAGAGGCGGGCGAGCTTCTCGCCCACCATCGGCCGGTACCAGCGCATCGGTGCGCCCATGTACCACGTGCTCCGCCGAAGGATGCCGGCCGCGGCATCGCTCGCCATGAGGCCGGGCAACCGTTGCTGCAGTTCTTCGATCAGCGGCGGCTCCAGGAATTCGTCGGCATCCAGCACCAGGATCCAGTCATGCGCCGCCTGTGTGCTGGCGAAATTGCGTTGCGGGCCGAAGCCCAGCCACGCCTGGTCCACCACGCGCGCGCCACGGGCCCTCGCAATGGCCACGGTGTCGTCGGTACTGCCGCTGTCGATCACGACTTTTTCCGCCACGAACGGAACGCTGTCGAGGCAGCGCGCGATGTTGGCGGCCTCGTTGTGGGTAATGACAACGAGGCTGATCGGCAGGGATTGCATGGCGCTGATGGTAATGCCGCGCCCCCTGTTCCCCAAGGACTGGCGCGTCAGCCCGGACGCCTGGCTGGGGCGCAAGCGGCTCCCGCCGTCAGGCGCCCGCCTGCTTGCGCACCCGCGCGTAGAAGAAGCCGTCGCCGCCGCCCTCGCCCGGCAGGCGCTGGCGGCCGACGCCGGCATCACGTCCGAACTCTTCGGGGAGCGGCTCGGCGACCGCGTCGGGCGTGCGCGCCAGGAACGCATCGACCTGCCGCTCGTTCTCGTCCTTGAGGATGGAGCAGGTGGCGTACAGCAGCACCCCGCCCGGGGCGAGCGTCGTCCACGTGGCGTCCAGCAACCGCGCCTGAAGGGCGACCAGCGCGTCGATATCCGACGCGCGCCGGTGCAGCAGCACGTCGGGTTGCCGACGCACGATGCCGGTGGCCGAACACGGGGCGTCCAGCAGCACGACGTCGAAGGGCACGCCGTCCCACCACGCGGTGTCGGCGGCATCGGCAGCGACCGTCGTGGCGCGCAGGCCAAGGCGACCGAGGTTGGCGCGCACTGTCTCCAGCCGCCTTGCGTCGACGTCGAGCGCGGTCAACGCGAGCATCGGGTCACGTTCCAGCAGGTGCGCGGTCTTGCCACCCGGCGCGGCACAGGCGTCCAGCACGCGGCATCCTGGCGGTGGCGCGAGCGCATCGGCCACGCGCTGCGCGGCGATGTCCTGCACTGACACCACGCCGTCGGCGAAACCCGGCAGCGTCGCCACTGGCATCGCCGCCTCCAGGCGCAACGCCTCGGCCGCCTCGTCCGGGGCTCCGGCGGCTATTGCGCTGTCTGCGAGCGCGGCCACGTAGGCCTCGCGCGAGCCGCGCTGCAGGTTGACGCGCAGCCACATCGGCGGCGGCGAGGCGCTTTCGGACAGGATCGAGTCGATGTCGTCCGGCCAGTCGCGTGCGATCCGGTCGCGCAGCCATCCGGGCCAGTGCGCCGACGGGTCGCCGGCCGGCACGCCGTCGCGCAGCGCGCGGCGCAGCAACGCATTGACCAGCCCAGCCTGGTGCGGCCGCTTGATCGCTCGCGTGGCTTCCACGGTCGCATCCACGGCGGCGTGCGACGGGAGGCCGAGCGGGTCCAGCTGCGCCAGGCCGACATACAACAGCGCGCGCAGCAGTGCATCGCGACGGCCCAGCGGCCGCGCCGTCCAGCCGTCGATGGCAGCGGCGTACCTCGCCGGTTGCCGCACCACCGCGAAACAGATGGCCTCCACGAGCGCGCGGTCGCGCACATCGGGCAGCGTGGGCAGCGACGACGCCAGCTCGGCCTTCAGCGAATGCCCGCGGTGCAGCACCGCGTCGAGCACGCGCGCCGCGACGACGCGCGAGGCGACGCCGGCGGGCAGTGGCACGGGACGGGACGGGGTCATGCGTGTCGACTTCTCACGCCGGGGTGACCAGCTCGCGCCGCGCATTGAGGTAGTCGGCCGCCGTGATCGCCCGCCCGCCCTCGCGTTGCAACACGCGGATGCGCAGCGCGCCTTCGCCGCAGGCGACATCGATCCCCTCGCGACCGGCCAGCAGCACCGTGCCCGGCGCCGCGCGGTGCTCCAGCGCCAGCGGCACCGCGCCGTGGATGCGCACGCGCTCGCCCGCCAGTTGCGCCTCGGCCATCGGCCAGGGATTGAACGCACGCACCGTACGCGCCAGCGCCTGGGCCGGCTGCGTCCAGTCCAGCCGGGCCTCGGTCTTGTCGAGCTTGTGCGCGTAGGTCACGCCTTCGGCGGGCTGCGCGCGCGCCACCGGGACGATGCCGGCACGCAGCAGGCCCAGGCCGTCGGACAGCACCTGCGCGCCCAGTTCGGACAGGCGGTCGTGCAGCTGGCCGCCGGTATCGCCCTCGCCGATCGGCAACGATTGCGACAGGAGCACCGGGCCGGTATCCAGGCCGCGCTCCATCTGCATCAGGCACACGCCGGTCTCGGTATCGCCGGCCTGGATCGCGCGCTGGATCGGCGCGGCGCCACGCCAGCGCGGCAGCAGCGAGGCGTGCACGTTCCAGCAGCCGTACGCCGGGATGTCGAGCACCGACTGCGGCAGGATCAGGCCATACGCCACCACCACCATGACGTCGGGCTGCAGCGCCGCCAGCGCGTCGCGCGAGACCTGCGCCTTGAAGTTCTCCGGCTGCAGCACCGGGATGCCGCGGGCGATCGCCTCGCGCTTGACCGGCGAGGGCGTCAACCCGCGCCCGCGGCCGGCGGGCCGGTCGGGCTGGGTGTAGACGGCGACCACTTCGTTGCGCGCGGCGGCGGCGCGCAGGCAGGGCACGGCGAAGTCCGGCGTGCCGGCAAAAACGATTCTCATGGGGGTACTGCCGCGTCGGAGGAAAGGCACATTGTAGGAGCGGCTTCAGCCGCGTCCTGTGTGCGGCGAGGACCTCCCGCCGCCCCGATCGTGGCTGAAGCTGCTCCTACAACGGCAACGACGGCATGCCCGGCAGGCGCTACGCGGCGTTGCGACGCGCCTTGGCCAGCTTCTTGCGCACCATCTCGCGCTTGAGCGGCGACAGGTAATCGACGAACAGCTTGCCGACCAGATGGTCCATCTCGTGCTGGATGCACACCGCCAGCAGTCCATCGGCCTGCATGGTGAACGGCTTGCCGTCGCGGCCGACCGCCTCGACGGTGATCTCGTTGGCACGGGTCACGTCGGCGAAGATGCCGGGCACCGACAGGCAGCCTTCCTGATAGACCTGCTCGCCGGCCCTGGCGGTGATCACCGGGTTGATGAACACCAGCGGCGCGTCCTTCTCCTCCGACACGTCGATCACCATGAACGTCTTGTGGACGTCCACCTGGCTGGCGGCCAGGCCGATGCCGGGCGCGTCGTACATGGTCTCGAACATGTCGTCGAGCAGCGCCTGGAACTCCGACGCCGTCACGTGCGCGGGATCGACCGGCACCGCCTTGGTGCGCAGGCGCGGGTCGGGGAATTCGAGGATCGGAAGCAGGGACATGGCGGTAGGGTCAGGTCGAAGGGGGCGTGCCGGGGCATCGGTCGCGCGCTCGGCGGACCATCGAGCCGGCGGCCCGGCGGATGCGGGCGCCAGGCGCGGCATCGGGGGCCGGATTGCCCAAATGGGGGCGTGGGTCACAACCACAAGCGGCAGGCGTCGATTCTACGCCCTTTCCCGGCCCTCATCGCTTGCAACCGCGCGCGCCTTCTGGGCTATAGTGCCGATGCCCTCGCCGGGAGCCGGCGGCGGGCAAACCTGCAAGGGGAATCAGGTAGATGGCCGCCATGCTTAAACCGATCCGCACGGTTTTGACCGCTGCGCTGTTCACGATTGCCACCTTCACCGTGGCCGCCCAGATGCGAGGGGAGCATCCGGACACGTACGTGGTGAAGCGGGGCGACACGCTCTGGGATATTGCCGGACGCTTCCTGGAGCGCCCGTGGTTGTGGCCGGAAATCTGGCAGGCCAATCCGCAAATCGCCAACCCGCACCTGATCTATCCGGGTGACGTCATCTCGCTGGCCTACCTCAACCGCGTCGCGGTCGAGCCGGGCCCGCGCGAGGCCGCCCCGATCACCGGCGTGCCGCTGGCCGAGATCGAGCCGTTCCTGAAGAACGCCCGCGTCGTCGACAGCTTCGAGCAGCTGCCCTACGTGGTCGGCCTGGAAGAGGACCGACTGCGCAGCGCACGTGGGCAGGTGGCCTATATCGAAGGCATGCCCGACGCGCAGCCCGGCGAGCGCTACGCGGTGGTGCGCCCGACGGTGCGCTACACCCGCCTGGACCGCACCCAGTGCTGCGACATCATGCGTCAGGATGACCTCGAGTTCGACGGTCTGGTCACGATGGATTTCGAATCCATCTGGACCGATATCGTGGTTCCCGACAACGGTCAGGAACTGCTCGGCTACGAGCTGATGCAGATGGCGACCGGCACGATCAGCCGCGGCGAAGTCGGTGGCATCGAAGCCAGCACGCTCGTGCTGGACGATGAAGGCCGCGAGGTGCGCGTTGGCGACCGGCTGGTGCCGATCGAGGCCAATCCGTATGACCTGCAGTTCTTCCCGCACCCGCCCAGGCAGCAGTTCGAGTACGGCCGGGCGCAGGTGCTGGCCGTGACCGACACCATGAGCTACGGCGGCCCGCGCGACGTGATCGCGCTGTCGGTCGGCGCCCGCGACGGCATCGACAACGGCACGGTGTTCTCGATCTGGCGCCAAGGCACCCTTGCGGTCGACCGCGTGCGGGTCGGCTCCGAGCGCGACCCGACCCTGGTCGGCCGTGCCGATCGCGTTCGCCTCCCGGACGAGTTTTCGGGCCACGCGATGGTGTTCCGCACCTTCGACAACGTGAGCTATGCGCTGGTGATGGACGGCATACGCCCGACCAAGGTCGGCTACGAGCTCAAGCACCCGGACGCGCCATACTGACCCGGCGTTTTCCTACGCAACACCGCGACGGCGCCCGAGGGCGCCGTCGTCGTTTCCGGGCGACGCTGGCGCGATGTCCGAGACCCGATGCCCCCCACCCTTCGATCCCGCGCAAGCGGGCGACACGTCCGAGCCGGACATCGAGCCCCTCCTGCGCCTGGTGCTGGCAGGCGGCCGCGCCGGTCCCCGGCGCACACTGCTGGAGCGCGCCGGCTCGCCCGCGGCAGCCCTCGCTCAAGGCGACGCGGCCTGGCGGGCGGCCGGACTCGACGAGAACCAGCGCGCGGCGTTGCGCCGGCCGGACGAGGGGGCGATGGCGGCTTCGCTCCGGTGGAGCGCGCAGCCCGGCCGGACGGTCATCGGCTGGCACGACCCGGATTACCCCGTGCTGCTGCGGCGAACCGCGTCACCGCCGCTCGCGCTGTTCGTCCACGGCGACCCGGCCCTGCTCTGGCAGCCGGCCGTGGCCGTTGTCGGCAGCCGCTCGCCGACCCCGGCCGGCCGCGACAACACCGTCGGTTTCGCCCGGGCACTGGTGCAGGCCGGCATGACAGTCGCCAGCGGCCTGGCCGCCGGCATCGACACCGTCGCCCATGCCACCGCCCTGGCCGCGTCCGGGCCGACCTATGCCGTGCTGGGCACCGGGCCGGACATCGCCTACCCGCGCGGCAACGGCGCGTTGCAGGACGGCATCGCCGCCGCCGGTGCCCTGGTCAGCGAACACCCGCCGGGCACGGGCCCGCGCAAGGAGCATTTCCCCAGTCGCAACCGGATCCTGGCCGGACTGACACTGGGCACGCTGGTGGTAGAAGCCGCGGGACGCTCGGGCGCGTTGATCACCGCCCGGCTGGCCGCCGAATCCGGTCGCGAGGTGTTCGCCGTGCCCGGCTCGATCCACAACCCGCTGGTGCGGGGCTGCCACCGATTGATCCGCGACGGCGCCACCCTGGTCGAAGACATCGAACAGGTGCTGGCCGGGCTGTCGCCCGTGGCCCAGACCCTGGCGTCGGCCTTGCGTGACCGGCTTACCGTCCCCGCAACCGGGGGCGGCCCCATCGCGCCGGGTCGCCCACCACCCGCCACTTCGGCGACCACCCGGGCCGCGACGACGCCCACGCCACCTGGTCTCAGTTCATATTGCGACCGACCCGACCACCAGCGCTTGTGGTCGTCCCTCGGGCCGGACCCCAGTTCTATGGATCAACTGGTCCAGCGAAGCGGATTGACGGCCGCCGACGTGTCATCCATCCTGCTGCACATGGAGCTCGAGGGTCGCGTCGCGGCGCAGCACGGCCGCTACTTCCGCCGGGGTTGATCGAGGAGGTTGCTGCAACCGTTTCCGCCCTGCCGCCGTACCGGTTATCGACCGGTCCGTGCCGGTCCACCACTCCAGTCCCACGCGTCGCTTGCGGCGCAGGCCGAGGGGAAATGAAAGAAAGCATCCTGGATGTTCTGCTGTACCTGTTCGAGCACTACCTCGCCGATGACGCGGACCTGGTCCGCGACCGTGATGCCCTGAAAAGCGGCCCCCTGTTCGACGAACTGGGCCAGGCCGGCTTCAGTCCCGCCGAGATCAACAAGGCGTTCGAGTGGCTGGACGCACTCGCGACGCAGCGCCCGGCGGCTTCGCCGGCACGGATCGGTGGCCCCACCCGCGTCTATGCCGATGCCGAGCTCGACCGGCTCGACCTGGAGTGCCGCGGCTTCCTGATGTTCCTGGAGCAGCACGGCGTGCTGGACGCGGGCCAGCGCGAGCTGGTGGTCGACCGGGCGATGGCGCTGGAGCAGGACGAGATGGACCTCGACGACCTCAAGTGGGTCGTGCTGATGGTGCTGTTCAACCAGCCCGGGTCCGAGGCCGCCTATGCGTGGATGGAGACCCAGATGTTCGCCGACGAGCCCGAGCCGGTGCACTGACGCACGCGCCGGGCCCCGCCGCGCCTAGCGCCCGCCTCACGCCGGCCTCACGCAGGGGCCGGTCTGATCCAGCGGCCGGAGGCGCCGCGGAACCCTCCGGCGGTCACACTCGCGCCGATGGCCGCTTGACAGTGCCGGCCGCGGCGTGATTCCACTAAATAAGGCACCACGCCCCCACGCCCGCGGCCACCCCGCGGGCGTCGCCTTCTTTGCACGACCCATTCTTTGTAAGAACTAGGCAGCGCGACAGCGACTGCGGAGCCCCCCGGACATGGCCAAGAACCTCCTGATCGTCGAGTCGCCCGCCAAGGCCAAGACGATCAACAAGTACCTCGGCAAGGACTTCACCGTCCTGGCCTCCTACGGCCACGTCCGCGACCTGGTGCCCAAGGAGGGCGCGGTCGACCCGGATCACGACTTCGCGATGCGCTACGACCTGATCGAAAAGAACGAGAAGCACGTCGACGCGATCGCCAAGGCCGCCAAGTCCGCCGACGCCATCTACCTGGCGACCGACCCGGACCGCGAGGGCGAGGCGATCAGCTGGCACGTGGCGGAGATCCTGCGCGAGCGCGACCTGATCGGCGACAAGCTCCTGCAGCGCGTGGTGTTCACCGAAATCACGCCGCGCGCGATCAAGGAGGCGATGGCACACCCGCGCGAGATCGCCGCGCCGCTGGTGGACGCCCAGCAGGCGCGCCGCGCGCTGGACTACCTGGTCGGCTTCAACCTGTCGCCGGTGCTGTGGCGCAAGGTGCAGCGCGGCCTGTCCGCGGGCCGCGTGCAGTCGCCGGCGCTGCGCATGATCGTGGAGCGCGAGGAGGAGATCGAAGCCTTCGTCGCGCGCGAGTACTGGTCGATCGAGGCCGAATGCCTGCACCCCTCGCAGGCGTTCACCGCGCGGCTGACCAAGCTGGACGGGCAGAAGTTCGAGCAGTTCACCATCACCGACGGCGACACCGCCGAGGCCGCGCGCCAGCGCATCGTCCAGGCTGCCGCCGGCGCCCTGCACGTCACCGACGTCACCAGCAAGGAGCGCAAGCGCCGCCCGGCCGCGCCCTTCACCACCTCCACGCTGCAGCAGGAGGCCTCGCGCAAGCTGGGCTTCACCACCAAGCGCACCATGCAGGTCGCGCAGAAGCTGTACGAAGGCGTGGCGATCGGCGAGGAAGGCACGGTCGGTCTGATCAGCTACATGCGTACCGACTCGGTGAACCTGTCGGCCGATGCCATCAGCGAGATCCGCGACGTCATCGCGCGCGACTTCGGCACCGGCGCGGTACCCGACAAGCCCAACACCTACCAGACCAAGTCCAAGAACGCGCAGGAAGCCCACGAGGCGATCCGTCCGACCTCCGCGCTGCGCACCCCGGCGCAGGTGTCGCGCTTCCTGGAGGACGACGCGCGCCGGCTGTACGAGCTGATCTGGAAGCGCGCCGTCGCCAGCCAGATGGTGCCGGCCACGCTCAACACCGTGTCGGTCGACCTGGCCGCCGGCAGCGAGCACAGCTTCCGCGTGTCGGGCACCACGGTCATCGACCCGGGCTTCCTGGCCGTCTACGAGGAAGGCAAGGACACCAAGGCCGCCGAGGCCGAGGACGAGGGCCGCAAGCTGCCGGCGATGAAGACCGGCGACCGCATCCCGCTGGACCGCATCCATGCCGACCAGCATTTCACCGAGCCGCCGCCGCGGTTCTCGGAAGCCTCGCTGGTCAAGGCGCTGGAGGAGTACGGCATCGGCCGGCCGTCCACGTACGCCTCGATCATCGCGACGCTGCTGTTCCGCAAGTACGTCGAGCTGGAAAGCCGGCGCTTCCACCCGACCGATGTCGGCCGCGCGGTCAGCAAGTTCCTGGCGGCGCACTTCACCCAGTACGTGGACTACGACTTCACCGCCAAGCTCGAAGACGACCTGGACGCAGTCAGTCGCGGCGAGGAGGCCTGGATCCCGCTGATGGAGCGGTTCTGGGACCCGTTCAAGCAGCTGGTCGAGGACAAGAAGGAATCGCTCGACAAGGTCGACGCCGGCAGCGTGCGCGTGCTGGGCGACGATCCCGTCGGCGGCCGCCAGGTCAGCGCGCGCATCGGCAAGTTCGGGCCGCTGGTGCAGATGGGCACGGTCGAGGACGAGGAGAAGCCCAAGTTCGCCTCGCTCAAGCCGGGCCAGAGCATCTACTCGATCAGCCTCGAGGACGCGCTCGAGCTGTTCAAGCTGCCCC
This sequence comes from Novilysobacter selenitireducens, assembly GCF_020026895.1. GTDB lineage: Bacteria > Pseudomonadota > Gammaproteobacteria > Xanthomonadales > Xanthomonadaceae > Lysobacter_C > Lysobacter_C selenitireducens. Next base: position 365,594 of record NZ_JAINZW010000001.1, on the reverse strand, counting down.
GCACGCTCGGTGAGCACAACGACGAGACGGTGACCGTCGGCATCGGCCGCTTCGGCGCCTTCGCCAAGCGCGGCAGCGTGTACGCCTCGCTCAAGAAGGAGGACGACCCCTACACCATCGAACTGGACCGCGCCGTGGCCCTGATCGAGGAGAAGGAGGAGATCGCCCGCAACCGCATCATCAAGCAGTGGGACGGCAGCGACATCCAGGTGCTCAACGGCCGCTTCGGCCCGTACATCAGCAACGGCCAGCTCAACGGCAAGATCCCCAAGGACCGCGAACCGGCCTCGCTGACGCTGGAAGAGGTCACCAAACTGCTGGAGGAAACCGGCAAGCCCGCGCGTGGCCGCTTCGGCAAGAAGGCCACCAAGAAGGTCGCCGAGAAGAAGCCGGCGGCAAAGAAGGCCCCGGCAAAAAAGGCCACCAAGAAGGCGGCCAAGAAGACCGCGAAAAAGGCCACCAAGAAGGCCGCGAAGAAGGCGGTGAAGAAGACCGCCGCCAAGGCTGCGTCCGAGGCCTGATCCCGCGCGGCACCGACGGGGCGCCGGCATTGCAGGCCGGCGCTATCCTGTGGCGATGACTGCACCTTCCATCGAACACGCCGTGTCCGCGCTGCGCCGTGGCGGCGTGGTGGCGTACCCGACCGAGGCCGTCTGGGGCCTGGGCTGCGACCCGCTTGACGAAGCCGCGGTGATGCGCCTGCTGGCGATCAAGCAGCGCACCGTCGACAAGGGACTGATCCTGGTGGCTGCCACGGCGTCGCAACTGGATGGCCTGGTCGACTGGGCCACGCTCCCGACGGAGCGACGCGACGCGGTCGAAGCCGGATGGCCGGGGCCGAACACGTGGATCGTCCCCTGCACTGCGCGCGTGCCCGCATGGATCAGCGGCGGCCATGCCGGCGTCGCGGTACGGGTCAGTGCGCACCCGGCCGTGGTGGCGCTGTGCACCGCGTTCGGCCGGCCGATCGTGTCGACCAGTGCCAACCTGAGTGGCCAGCCGCCGGCCTTCAGCCGCGACGCGCTCGATCCCGCGCTGCTCGCGCAGCTCGACGCGGTGGCACCCGGTGACACCGGCGGACTCGCCGCCCCCACCGCCATCCGCGACGCGCTCACGGGCGAGGTGTTGCGCGCCTGAGGCCTGCGGCGGCGCGTCATGCCGCCGCGCCGGCCCGGGCGTAGCATCGCCCCGCGGCCGCCCGCCGGGCGGCGTCGGGAGCAAGGGATGAACACCAGAACGAAGCACGGGCCGGCGATCGTCGCGCTCGCGGCGCTGCTGTTGATCGGCTCGACCGCGGGCGCCCAGGAAGCGGCGCCGGCCATGTCGCCGGAGCAGCAGGCGATGATGGCGGCCTGGGAAAAGGCCTCGTCGCCGGGAGATGCCCACGCGCGGTTGGCCACGCAGATGGCCGGCACGTGGAACGCAAAGCAGACGGTCTGGATGGACCCGGCCGCGCCGCCGATGACCAGTACCGGCAAGGCGGTGAACACGCCCGTGTTCGGCGGCCGCCATATCCGGATGGACTACACCGGCCAGTTCATGGGCCAGCCGTTCGAGGGCGTGGGCTACACCAGCCACGACAACGTCACCGGGCGCTACGTCAGCACCTGGATGGACAGCATGTCGACCGGTGCCTTCCGGGCCGAAGGCGAGTACGACGCGGCAGCATCCCGCTACACCTTCCGCGGCGAGATGGCCGATCCGATGCGCGACGGCGCCGTGACCCAGGTGCGCGAAGTGGTGCGCGTGGTCGACAACGACCGCCACGTCATGGAGATGTACGAAACCCATGACGGACAGGAGCGCAAGACGATGGAGATCGAGTTCACCCGCGCCGACTGAACACCACCCGTCGGCGTGGTTCACCCGGGGCCGCGTCTACGGGTGCAAGATGGTGGCCATGCACCCGCGCCGGTCCACCTTTCGCACCGCTGCCATGCTGGCGCTCGCCGTCACGGGCGGCGCGATCGCGATCGCGATCGGCGCGCACCGTCCAGCCACGGCGCAGTCCGACGCGGTCACGATCTACCGCTGCACCGACGACCAGGGCCGCCTGACGCTGCGCGATACGCCGTGCCGAAGCGGGCAGCAGCAGGAAGCACGTGAGATGCAGCGTCCGCAGGACCCGCCGCCGCGGCCCGATCCGCAGCCCGTTGCAACGACGGTCGTCGCACCACCGCCCGCGCCGACGCGCTTCGTCGTGGTGACCCCGCCGCGCCCGTTGTACGAATGCGTCACGCCCGATGGCGACGTCTACACCAGCGACACCGACGAGGGCGACCCCCGCTGGGTGCCGTTGTGGACCATCGGCTACCCGGTGGTGGTCGGCGAACGGCCCGGGCACCGCGTCGGTGCGCCACGACCGCGACCGCAGGGTGAGCGGCCGCGCGCGCCCGACCGCTGGCCGCACCACGGCGCCGTGGTCTATCCCGGCGTCGGCACATGGGTGCGCGATGTCTGCCACCCGTTGCCGCAGGCCGAGGTTTGCGACCGCCTGCGCGAGGAACGCGCCGGCATTGCGTCGCGCTACAACAGCGCGCTGCAGAGCGCGCGCCGCGTGATCAACACCGAGCGGCGCCGGCTCGATGCACGTCTTGCGAACGACTGCGGGGGCTGACGGTGCGCGCACGCATGCTGTCGATCGTATGCATCGGAATCCTCGCGATGACCGCGGCTCCAACGGCGCATGCCGACCTGGTCATCTATCGCTGCACGGATGCCTCCGGCGCGGTGACGGTGCAGAACGACCAGCGCTGCCCCGCCGGCAGCCGCGAGGAGCGCCGGGTGATCGACGACGTGCCGGTCGCGCCGCCGCCCCCAACGCCTGTGCCGGACATCGAACCCGTCGCCCCGGTCGTAGCCGCGCCCATTCTCGAAGCCGCACCCGAACCCCCGCCGGTCGAACTCCTGCCACCTCCGCCGCTGTTCCAGTGCCTCACCTGGAACAAGGAGCCTTACCTGACCGAACGCGAGACGCCGGCCCGGCGCTGCGCACCGTTGCGCACGGTCGGACTGGCCGGCGGCACGGGCGCGGGCGCCGCCTGCGAGGAGCGCGACGACCGGTGCGAGCCCGTGCCCGACGAAGCACTGTGCGAGCGCTGGCGTGAGCGCCTGCGCAACGCGCAGGGCGCCGAACGCTTCGGCGTGCCCGCACGCGAAGGCGAATCGGCCCGCGACGTCGGGCGGATCGAACAGCTGCTCGCCGCCAGCACCTGCGCCGCAGCCGGCTGAGGCAGCGGTACGCCTGCAGAACGGCGAGTCACGCCTCGCGCGGCGTCGCTCAGAACCCGTAGCGCAGGAACCCACCGTCCACCGCGATGCATTCGCCGGTGACGTAGCCGGCCGCGGGCAGGCACAGGAACGCCACCGCTGCGGCGACGTCCTCGGCCTCGCCGATGCGCGACAGCGGCGTGCGCAACAACACCTCGTCGAGGTAGTCCGGATCGGCGAGCTTGCCGGAGGTGCGGCGGGTGCGGATGTACCAGGGCGCGACCGCGTTGACCCGGATGCCGTCCTCGGCCCATTCCACGGCGAGGTTCTTCGTCATCTGGTGCATCGCCGCCTTGCTCATGCCGTACGGCGCGCCGGTGCGCACGTGGGTCAGGCCCGACACGCTGCCGACGTTGACGATGCTGGACGCCGCATGCCGGGTCAGCAGCGGATGCAGATAACGCGACAGTTCGAAGGCCGAGAACACATTCGTCTCGAAAATGCCGCGCCACTCGGCGTCGCTGTAGTCGGTGGCCTGTCGGCTGACGTTGTTGCCGGCGTTGTTGACGAGGATGTGCAGGCCTTCGCCGAAGTCCTCGACCCAGTCGAGCAGTTCGCGCCGCTGCTCTTCGTCGGCAACGTCGGCGGCGAACACCTGCACCTCGCGCTCGGGGAAATCCTCCATCAGCTCGGCGCGCGCCGACTCCAGTCCGGCCGCATCGCGCGCGGCCAGCAGCACGTCGGCGCCGAAACCCAACAGCTCGCGCGCGATCGCGCGGCCGATGCCGGCGCTACCGCCGGTGACCAGCGCCAAGTGTCCATCCAGCCGCCAGCGTCGTGGGTCCATGCCGTGCTCCTCAGTGTCGTCCGCCGCATCCGGATGCCTGCACGCGGCCCGGCGTAGCATAGCCGGGCACCCGCACAGGAGGACGCCAATGACGACCCGCCCACATCCGCTGCCTCGGTCGCAACGCCCGGCACCAGGCCGCACCGGCGCGATCGCGAAGGCCATGCTGGTGACATCGATGGCGCTGGCGGTCGTGCTGACCGGATGCCGCAAGCCGCAGCCGCCCGACCCGGAGGTGCCGCCCGAGCCGCAGGCCGGCACTGCCGCCACGACATCGCCCTCCACCGCGACCGCAGCCAGCGATGTGGCCGACACCGGGCATGCATATGCAGGCGCGTCGGATGCCGTCGAAATGCATCGTGTCGAAGGCGATGGCAGCGACGGCTACCAGACGCCGCTCGAGCGGGTGCGCGACGTCGAGACCAAGGTGGGCGATGCGGCCGAACGGACCCGCGCGACGATCGACCCGCCCTGACCCCACGCTGCCGCGCACGTCCCACGATCGCGCAAAGAAAAAGCCCGGCCAATGCCGGGCTTTTCGTTGTGCCTTCGCGCGAGGGCGAGTCGCTGCCGACGTCGTGGCCTACAGCCCGCAAAAGCAGTAGGCCAGCGCCTTGACCGGCTTGCCGGGCACGGGCTGCAGCGCGCTTTCCAGGAAGCGCAGGTCGTCGGCCATCTGCGGTGCGAAGCGCGCCAGCAGGCCACGGGCGAAGTCCGACTCGCGTAGCCACGCACCGCCGATGCGGCTCTCCGCGAAGCCGGTGAAGAAACGCTCGAACGGCGTGGCGACCTTCTCGACGTAGCGCACCGCGTAGTCGCCCTCCTCGCCCAGTTCGGCGCGGCGGGCGGCATCGGCAATCGACGCCTGCAGGCCGCCGAGCTCGTCGACCAGGCCGCGTTCCAGCGCCTGCGCGCCGCTCCACACGCGGCCGCGGGCGACGGCGTCCACTTGCGACACGCTGCGGTCGCGCGCCTGCGCCACGCGGCCGGTGAAATCGCGGTAGCCCTTTTCGATCACCGACTGGATGATGTCGCCGACCGCCGGGTCCAGCGGCCGGGTGATGTCGAACGCGCCCGCCAGCGGCGTCGTGCTGACGCCGTCGGTGTGCACACCGATCTTCTCCAGGGTGCGCGGGATGGTCGGGATCAGGCCGAAGATGCCGATCGAACCGGTGATGGTCGACGGGTCGGCGTAGATGCGATCGGCGTTCATGCTGATCCAGTAGCCGCCCGATGCGGCGAGGTCGCCCATCGACACCACCACCGGCTTGCCGGCGGCCTTCAGCGCGACCACTTCGCGGCGGATCTGCTCGGAGGCGAACACCTCGCCACCGGGCGAATCCACGCGCAGCACGACCGACTTCACCTGCTCGTCGTCGCGTGCCTCGCGCAGCAGTGCGGCAGTGGACTCGCCACCGATCGTGCCGCGCGGTTGCTCACCGCCGGTGATCGCGCCCTCGGCGACGACCACGGCCACCTGCGGGCGGCGGTCGGCCGGCGACGGCTCGCCGTTGATGTGGGCCAGGTAGCCCTCCAGCGACACCTGGCGGAAGCCGCCTTCGGCGTCCTCGTCCGCGGCGCCGCGTTCGATCATCAGCTCGTCGACCTGCTCGCGCGTCTTCAGCCCGTCCACCAGCTTCTGCCGCAGCGCCAGCTGCGCCAGGTCGCCGCCGACGGCTTCGATCTGCTCGGGCAGCTGCTGGATGTTGGCCACCAGCTGCGCGGCGGGCACGTCACGCGCGACGGCGACATCGCCCAGGTAGCGCGACCACAGGTCGTTCATCCAGTACAGGTCGGCTTCCTTGGACTCCGGCGATGCGGCGTCCAGTACGTAGGGCTCGGCGGCGGACTTGTACTCGCCGACCTTGAACAGGTGCACGTCGACGCCGAGCTTGTCCTCCAGGCCTTCGCGGTAGTACTGGCGGTAGCGGTCCAGGCCTTCCAGCAGCAGGCCGCCCATCGGGTCCAGGTAGACCTCGTCGGCCTGCGCGGCAATGAGGTACTGGCCCTGGCCCATCATTTCGCTGGCGGCGACGACCTGCTTGCCCGATTCGCGCAGGCGCGCGACCGCGGCGGCCAGCTCACGGCGCGAAGCCATGCCGCCGCCGCCCAGGCCGTCCAGGCGCAGCAGCACGCGGTCGATGCGGTCATCGTCGGCGGCCGCGTCCAGCGCCTGAAGCAGGTCGCGCAGCTGCACCTCGCCGGCATCGCTGCCCATCGCGCGGGCGAAGGCGCGGCTGGCCGGATCGGAGGTGTACTGCTCCACCAGGGCGCCTTCCGGCGCGATCACCAGCGTCGTGTCGTTGAGCAGCGGCTGGGTGCGGTCGCCGGCGCCGATGGCGGCCAGGATCAGCAACAGCAGCGCGAAGAACAGCAGGTTGAAGACCAGCCGCCGGGTGAAGTTCATCGCATCCCACAGGCCCACGAAGAATCGGGCGATCGGGCCGCGGCGCGGGGTGTCGTTCATGTCGGGAGGTACTCCGGTACAGCGTTGTGTGCGATGGCCAGCGTACCCGCTGGCCCCGGGCGTTTCATCCGCCAGAGGTCACCGCGGCAACAGGCGCGGCGGGCGTGTTGGCGCTCACTGGCGGCGGCAGGCGCCCGGGCGCACTGGCGCGCACGAAGCGCAGGCCCAGCAGCACGGCGGCCACCGTCAGGCCCGCGATCAACCCGATCCACATGCCGGGCGGGCCCATCGGCTCGACGATGCCGGGCACGCCCAACCCCAGGCCGGCGCCCAGCGGCATGCCGATGCCCCAGTACGCCAGCGCGGCCAGCACCATCGGCACGCGGGTGTCGCGCAACCCACGCAACGCGCCGGCCGACAGCACCTGCACGCCATCGGGGAACTGGAACGCCATCGCATACAGCAGCAGCGTCCCGGCAAGCGCCGCCACCGCGGTGTCGCGGGTGTAGAGCGCGGCCAGGTGGTCGTGGCCCAGCAGCAGCCCCAGGCCCGACAGCGCCTGCGTGCCCAGCGTCAGCAGCAGCCCGGCCAGCGCGGCGCGGCGCACGCCGGTCGAGCCCAGCCCGCGACCGAGCGCATGGCCGACGCGCACGGTGGTCGCCTCGGCCAGCCCGAACGGCACCATGAAGCACAGCGCCGCGACGTTGATGGCGATCTGGTGCGCGGCCACCGGCACTTCGCCCAGCCGGCCGATGAGCAGCGCGGTGACGATGAAGAGGCTGCCCTCCATCGTCACGGTCACGCCGATCGGCAACCCGGTGCGCAGCAGGCCGCGGATCCGCGCGCCGTCGGGCCGGTTGCGGCGGGTGAGGAAGCCGTCGAACAGGCGCAGGTCGGCGAAGCGGCGCGAGCGCCGCAGGTACAGCGCAAAGACGATCGCCTGCGTCCACAGCATGATCGCCGACGCCAGGCCCAGCCCACCCGCACCCATCTCCGGCAATCCGAACCGGCCGAAGGTGAACACCCACCCCAGCGGCACCAGCAGCAGCAGGCCGCCGAAGCCCAGCACCATGGTCGGCAGCGTCCAGTGCAGGCCGTCGCTGAGGTAGCGCATGCAGTAGTACAGCGTCAGCGCCGGCACGCCCCAGCGGATGCCGTGCAGGAAGTCGGTCGCGCCGGGCCGGATTTCCGCGGCGATGCCCATCGGGCCCATCGCGTGCACCAGCAGCGACAGCATCGCGAACAGCGCCACGCCCAGCGACGCGGCCAGCCACAGCGCCTGGCGGAACAGCGGGCCGATCTCGACGCGGCGGTTCGCGCCGTCGAGCTGCGACACCGACGGCGGCAGCGCCATCAGCGTGCCCATCGGCACCATCATCGCCAGCCAGAACAGCGCCGTGCCCACCGCCACCGAAGCCAGCGTGGTGGTGCCGTGGTGGCCGGCGATGACGCTGTCGACGAACCCGATCAGCCCGGTCGACACGTGCCCGGCGATCAGCGGCGCCGCCAGCCACGCGGTGCTGCGCAACTCGCGGCGCAGGCGCGGCGTCGGCGCGTCGTGCGCCGGCTCGGAATGGCTCATGGGAAGCACCTGGCGACTGCGGCCGCGCGCGAACCGCTGTCGCGCGCTGGCGCCGGGTCGCGGCGGGCCGCTATCTTAGCCGCCCGTCGCCGGCCCGAGGCCGCGCCGGCCGGCGGCGTCGACCACGCCGCGTTTGCAAGGGGACCGGGGGAACACATGGACGCACACGACACGCCGACGCACTGCGAGAACTGCGCGACCCCGCTGCAGGGCGGCTACTGCCACCGCTGCGGGCAGTCGGCGGTCAATCCGATCCGCGACACGCACCACGCGATCGTGGAGGTGTTCGAGTCGTTCTGGCACCTGGACGGCCGCGTGTTCCGCACGCTGCGCGACCTCCTGGCGCCGGGCCGCGTGGCGCGCGACTACCTCGCCGGCCACCGCGCGCGCTACATCGCGCCGCTGCGGATGTTCGTGGTCGCCACGCTGCTGACGTTCTTCGTCGGCCAGTACGCGGTGTCCTTCACCGAGAACCCGATCGTCACCGACGACGGCACGCCGACGGTGGCGGGCGTCGACGCCGGCCTGGCGAAGCAGTTGGAAGCCGCGACCACGCGCGAGGAGGTCATCCGCATCCGCGACCAGGCGCTGGCCGAGGTGGAAGCCGCGCGCGAAACCGTGGACGGTGTGCCGGTGCCGGGCGTCGACCGCGGCCTGCTGGCGGCGCAGGTCGCCATCCGCGGCGCGGCGGGCAACCGCATCGCCCAGCTTCGCGAAGCCGCGAAGGCCGGCGAGCCACCCACCGCCTCCGCCGCCGACGAGGCCACCGGCGCCACCGAGGCCACCGCCGCCGAGGTCGAGGCCGACGCCACGCCCGAGGACGCCGCCGAGGCGGACGACGATGACTGGGTGATGCGCTTCAACGGCAAGCCCTGGCATCCGGTCGACAACCCGCTGACGGTGGCGTGGTGGCCGGACTTCGCCAACGACTGGCTCAATCGCAAGGTCGGCCGCGCGCAGGACAACATCCCGCGCCTGCAGCAGAACCCGGACCTGCTCAAAGAATCGATGATGCAGGCGCTGCCGACGGCGCTGTTCCTGCTGGTGCCGGTGTTCGCGCTGCTGCTCAAGGTGTTCTACCTCTTCAGCAGGCGGCTGTACCTGGAGCACCTGGTGGTCGCGCTCTACAGCCACGTCTTCCTGGTGCTGACCATCCTGGTGCAGTTCCTGCTGGTGGCGCTGGATGGCGCGGTGGCCGCGCATTCGGTGTGGGCCAGCCGCGGCATCGGCGTGCTGGAATTCGCGCTGTGGTGCTGGCTGCCGGTGTACCTGCTGCTGATGCAGAAACGCATCTACGGCCAGGGCTGGCTGATGACGCTGGTGAAGTACTTCGTGCTGGGCAACCTGTACTTCGTGCTGGTGGCATTTGCCGCCCTGTACGCGGTGCTGGCCGGGCTGGTGTCGGCGTGAGCGTCGCGTACGAGGTCAACCTCGACATCGATGCGGCGATCGCCGCCGACTACCGCGCCTGGCTGGACGGCCACGTGCGCGAGATCCTGGCGCTGCCCGGCTTCACCGGTGCGCAGGTCTGCGAGGTGCTGGACCCGCCGGCCGGCGATGGCCGCGTGGCACTGAGCGTGCAGTACCGGCTGGTCGATGCCGAAGCGCTGGACGCCTACCTGCGCGAGCACGCCCCGCGCCTGCGCGGCGACGGCATGGCGCGCTTCGGCGGCCGCTTCACGGCGACACGCCGGATCATGCGGGTAGGAACGGAATGACGGGCAACAGGGACTGTTCCGTAGTCGCCCCCAGCCCCTAGTCCCTAACCCCCAGCCCCCAATTCGAACTACCGCCCCAGCCGCTCCCACAGCCAGCGGTCGCGCTGGCCGGCGGCCGTGGACAGCAGCTCGCGCCGCAGCCTGTCGCGCTGTTGCGGCGGCGTCCGGTACACCAGCATGCCCAGGTCGCGGCGCTGCACCGGCGTGAGCTCACGCAACACCTGCAGCAGCGGCGCGTGCTGCGCCGCCGGCAGTTGCGCCAGCAGCGGCTGCAGCTCGGGGTAGTCGGCACCCAGCGTCGGGCCGAGGCGCCAGCCGCGGCGCTCGCTGCCGTCCAGTGCATCGAACTGCGCCCGCAGCGTCGCGCGCTCGTCGGCCGGTAGCGCACGCACGCGCGCCGACAGGGCCTGCAGGCGTGCGCGTTCATCCGGGGTCAGCGCCTGCCAGGCACGGTAGTTCACCCGGCGCGCATCGCGTTCGGCCCGCGGCAGCGCATCCCACTCGGCGGCGCGACGGGTGAAGGCCTCGCGCTGGACGGCGGTAAGCCCCTGCCATTGCGTGGCGCGCTCCAGCAGTTGCGCGCGCCGTTCGGGCTGCAGCTGCGGCAGCACCTCGCGGAAGTCGTCCAGCACCGCCGGCGTGGCAGCGGCGCCGGCCGCGGCCAGCGCCGCCAGCAGGGCCAGCGACGCATGCAGCACGCGGCGGACGGCGGGGTCAGCGCGGCGCATCGAGCGTCTCCGTGACGAGCGGATCGGGCGACGGCGCCGCCGGCTCCAGCGCGGCGGTCGCGGCGTCGGGCATCGGCGCCAGCTCGACCGGTGCATCGGCCGCGTCCTGGGCCGCCAGCCAGCTCAGGAACGCGATGTCCTGCGCCGCCGCCAGGCCATCCGGGTCGGCGAGCAGGTCGTAGTCGCGATGCGCCAGCAGCCCGGCGGTGTCACCGAACCGCGCGCGCGGCGCCTCTTCCGGCAACGTACCGGTGCGGATCTCGCCGGCATCCAGGGGATTGAGGCGGCTGGTCAGCCACGTCTCCACCGGCGTCCAGTACGTGGCCGCCCACGCCAGCACGCAGGCCGCCGGCAGCGCCCAGACCCAGCGCGGCCACGGCGCGCGCTGGCGGACGCCGTCATCGGAGGCCGCGGGGGCGAAGGCGGGCATGGGGCCGCCGGCCAGCGCGGCTTCGCGCAGCCGGCCCAGGCGTGCCAGCCGCTCCGGGTCCAGGGTCTTGATGCGCCGGTGCACCGCCTCGCGCAGGCGCGACCAGGCCTGCGGGTCGGCGCGGCCGTCGCGGTGGCGCGGCAAGGCGCGCTGCAGCGCCAGCCGGTAGCTGGGCAGGGCGACGCCAAGAGTGCGGGCCGCATCCGCCTCCGACAGGCCCGCCGCCAGCCTCAGCAGCAGGGCCGCACGCGGTCCGCTGCCCAGCTCGGCCAGGCCGTCGGCGGCGTCCAGTTCGATCGCCACCGGTGTGCGCCGCGCCAGGCCGGGTTCGGACAGCAGTCGCTGCCAGAACCGCACCGGCCAGTCGGCCATCGGCATGTCCTGCGCGTCGCGGGCGAACCCTCGCATGGCCGCGCCCAGCGCACCGTCACCGACCCGGGCATCGCCGGCCTGGAGCTCGGCCAGCACCGCACCGCGGCGCTCCACCCCTCGCAGAAACGCGCCCAGCGCCGGCGACGCACCCTGGGCGGGTACGGAGCGGGTGGGGTCGGCAGGGGATGGACGCGGTGGGGTGTGGGTCATCGGGACGGCATTCGCAATCCCCGCATCATAACGACCGGCCCCGCCGCGCCGGCCGGCGGGGCACCACGGGAAACCGCCGTGCGGTGCTTGACATCTCCCGCGGACGTGCTCCTTCAGGTTTGGTGCGGGTTTCGTGAAAAAAGCGGTTGTGCACAGCAGTAACGCCGTCGTCACATGGCATGCCGCCCCCGGTCTCGGCTGCCATGTGTCCGCTATGTTTCACGGCTAACTGACTGATTTAGTAGTAAATAGTCGCGATGGCGCTTTTTTCACCAAGATGGCCGCATCGCTTGTGCAACCGGTCTTTGACCCCCCTCGGCGGGTTCGGTCCACAGAGATATCCACATGCGATGTGGATAACGGCGGTTTCCCTTGTCCGACACGTACTTGCGTGAACTTCGTCACGCAACCGGCAGCTATGGCGCGCAACTGCATCGGCCCGGGGAGCGGGCGCCCCGCCGGCGTCCCCACGGCACCCCGCGCTTCGGATCGGGGTCGCCGCGGCCGCTAGACTGGCGCGATGCCGCCGGCCCGCGACGATGCCCCCTCCACTGCCCACCCACCGGCCGCCTGGCAGGTGGCCCTGCCGGTGCCGCTGGCGCGGCTGTTCGATTACTGCCCCCCGGCCGACGCCCGAGGGCCGGCCCCGGTTGGCAGTCGCGTCCGGGTCCCGTTCGGCGCCTCCGGCGAGCGGATCGGCGTGGTGGTCGGGTCGGCACCGATCCCGGCCGACGGCACCGCGCTCAAGCCGGTCTCGGCACTGCTCGACGACGCCCCGCTGCTGCACGGGGAGTTGCTCGACTCCCTGCGCTGGCTGGCGCGCTACACCCACGCCCCGCTGGGCGAGGTGCTGGCCACCGCCCTGCCCGGCCCGCTGCGCCACGGCGAGCCGTTGCCCGACACCCGCACCTGGGCCTGGCGCCTGACCGAAGCCGGTGCCACCGCGCTGGACGGAATGCGCGCCGGCCGGCCACGCCAGCTGGCGCAGGCGCTGCACGCCGGCTCCCTCGACGAGGCGGTGCTGGACGCCGTTCACGATGGCTGGCGCGCCGCGGCGCGCAGCCTGCACGGGCGCGGGCTGGTCGAACGCTTCGCACTGGACGACTGCGCGCCGCACACCGCGACCGGCACGCCGCCCGCCGCGCCCGGGCCCACCCCCAACGACGAGCAGCAGGTCGCCATCGACGCCATCCGCGGCGCCGCCGGCGGGTTCGCCGCGCTGCTGCTCGACGGTGTGACCGGCAGCGGCAAGACCGAGGTCTACCTGCAGGCGATCGCCGACTGCCTCGCGCGCGGCAAGCAGGCGCTGGTGCTGGTGCCGGAGATCGGCCTGACCCCGCAGACGCTGGCGCGCTTCCGCGCGCGCCTGGGCGTGCCGGTGCATGCGCTGCACTCGGGGCTGTCCGACGGCGAGCGTGCCCGCACCTGGGCGGCGTGCCTGCGCGGGCAGGCGCGGGTGGTGGTGGGCACGCGCTCGGCGGTGTTCCTGCCGCTGCCCGACGCCGGCCTGATCGTCATCGACGAGGAGCACGACGGCAGCTTCAAGCAGCTCGACGGCATCCGGTACCACGCGCGCGACTTCGCGCTGGTGCGCGGCAAGGCGCTGGGCGTGCCGGTGGTGCTGGGCAGCGCGACGCCCTCGCTGGAGTCGCTGCACAACGCCACCGGCGGCCGCTACGCGCACCTGCGCCTGACCCGCCGCGCCGGCCGCGCGCAGCCTCCGCGCGTGCGGGTGGTCGACGTGCGCAAGCGGCCGCTGACGGCCGGCCTGTCGCCGGAGCTGCTGGCCGACCTCGGGCAGGTGCTGCAGGCCGGCGGCCAGGCACTGGTGTTCAAGAACCGCCGCGGCTACGCGCCGGTGCTGCTGTGCCACGACTGCGGCTGGGCCGCGCACTGCACGCGCTGCAGCACGCCCGAGCGCGGCACGCCGATGACGGTGCACGGCGGCGGGCGCCGGCTGCAGTGCCACCACTGCGGCGCGCGTCGGCCGGTGCCCAACGCGTGCCCCGACTGCGGCGGCCTCGCGCTGCAGGCGCAGGGCGCGGGCACCGAGCGCATCGAGGAGGCGCTGGCCGAGCGCTTCCCGGACGTGCCGGTGCTGCGCATCGACCGCGGCACCACCCAGCGCCGCGATGCACTGGAACAGGCGCTGGCCGGGTTCGGCGACGCGCCCGGCATCCTGGTCGGCACACAGATGCTGGCCAAGGGCCACGACCTTCCCCACCTCACGCGCGTGGCGGTGGTCGGCATCGACGAAGGACTGTTCTCGGCCGACTTCCGCGCCCCCGAAAAACTCGCGCAGCTGCTGATCCAGGTGGCCGGCCGCGCGGGGCGCGCCGAGAAACCGGGCGAAGTGCTGCTGCAGACCCACCACCCCGAGCACCCGCTGCTGGCGACGCTGCTGTCGGGCGGCTACGCCGCGTTCGCGGCGGAAGAAATGGAGCAGCGCGAGGCCGCCGGCTTCCCGCCGTTCGCGCACCTGGCGCTGATGCGTGCGGAGGCGAAGCAACTCGACATCGCCCATGCCTTCCTGCGTGCGTCGCGCGAGGCGCTGGCCGACGCGGCGGCCGGCGCGGTCGAACTCAGCGGCCCGCTGCCAGCGCCGATGCCGCGCCGCGCCGGCTACCAGCGCGCGCAACTGCTGCTGTCGTGCCCGACGCGCGGCCCGCTGCATGCCGCGCTCGACACCGCATTGCCAGCCATCCATGCATTGCCCGACGCGCGCCGGGTGCGCTGGTCGCTGGATGTCGACCCGGTCGACCTGTACTGAGCTTCAGCGCGACCGCGGTGCGGCCTTGCGCGGACGCGTCACGGGCCTGTCGCGGATCCAGATGTTCTGGTGCTCGCGCTTGACCTCGAACAGCCCGGTCGCCTCGATCAGGTCGCTGAGCTTGCGGTAACCGTGGTTGCGCGGGTCGAACGAAGCCTGGTTGGCGATCTGGTGGCCGACCGCGCCCAGGTTGGACCAGCCGTCGTCGTCGCTGGCCAGGTCGACCGCGCCGCGCAGCAGTTGTACCAGCTTGGCGTCGCCACGCAGCTCGGTCGCCGTGCGTGCGCGGGTGGCGGTGGTGTCGCCCGCGCCCGACGGCTCGCCCAGCGCCTCGACGTAGGTGAACTTCGAACACGCGTTGACGAACGGCTCGGGCGTCTTCTTCTCGCCGAAGCCATAGACCTTCATGCCGTCGGTCAGCAGGCGCATCACCAGCGGGGTGAAGTCGGCGTCCGACGACACGATCGCGAAGCCGTCCAGGTTGCGCGCGTACAGCAGGTCCATCGCGTCGATCACCATCGCCATGTCCGAGGCGTTCTTGCCGCGGCTGTAGGCGAACTGCTGCACCGGGCGGATGGCGTACTCGTGCAGCACCGCCTCCCAGCTCTTGATGTGCGGGTTCTTCCAGTCGCCATAGGCACGCCGCACGTTGGCCACGCCGTAGCGCGCGACCTCTGCCAGGATCACGTCGACCTTGGCGGCCGGCGCGTTGTCGGCGTCGATCAGTACGGCGATGCGTTTCTCGGTGTCGGCCATGGCGGTGTCCGTGTGCGAAGTGCCGCCGAGCCTAGCGCAGCCCCGCGCATGACGCCGCCACCGGGGTTCACGCACAATGCCGGCCGACTTCGAACGACGACAGGCGCGACGCGACATGACCGATGCATTGCAGCAGCTGCGCGACCACTCCACGGTGGTGGCCGACACCGGCGACATCGAGGCGATCGCACGCTTCAAACCGCAGGACGCGACCACCAACCCCTCGCTGCTGCTGAAGGCTGCCTCGTTGCCGGCATACGCACAGCTGCTGCAGGCCGCGGTCAACGATGCGCGCGGCAACGACCGCACCGCGCGCGTGGCCGACGCCGGCGACCGCCTGGCGGTGGCCATCGGCGGCGAGATCCTCAAGCTGGTCCCGGGCCGGGTGTCGACCGAGGTCGATGCGCGCCTGAGTTTCGACACCGAGGGGACGATCGCGCAGGCCCGCAAGCTGGTCGCGCTGTACGACGACGCCGGCATCGGCCGCGACCGTCTGCTGGTCAAGATCGCCGCGACGTGGGACGGTATCCGCGCCGCCGAGCGTCTCGAGCGCGAGGGCATCCACTGCAACCTGACGCTGCTGTTCTCCTTCGCGCAGGCGGTGGCGTGCGCGGAGGCCGGCGTGTTCCTGATATCGCCATTCGTGGGCCGCATCCTCGACTGGCACTTGGCCAGCGGCGCGCAGGCGCCCGCCACGCCGGGCGACGACCCGGGCGTGCAGTCGGTGCGGCGCATCTGGCAGTACTACAAGCGCCACGGCTACGGCACGGTGGTGATGGGCGCGAGCTTCCGCAACACCGGGCAGGTGCGGGCGCTGGCCGGCTGCGACCGGCTGACGATCTCGCCCGACCTGCTTGAGGCGCTGTCGCAGGACACCGCGCCGCTGGCGGCCGCCCTGGCCGATGACGGCGAACGCCTTGCCGCGCCGGGTGCGATGTCCGAGGCAGCGTTCCGCTGGCACCACAACGAAGACCCGATGGCCACTGAAAAACTGGCCGACGGCATCCGCCGCTTCGCCGCCGACCAGCGCAAGCTCGAAGCCCTGCTGGACGGGGCGATGGCCGCATGAGCGCGGCCGCCGCGCCGCTGACGCCCGCGCGCCGCCTGCGCAGCATCTTCAGCGGCTCGGTCGGCAACCTGGTGGAGTGGTACGACTGGTACGTCTACGCGGCGTTCTCGCTGTACTTCGCGCAGGTGTTCTTCCCCGCCGGCGACCGCACCACGCAGCTGCTCAACACCGCGGCGATCTTCGCCGTCGGCTTCCTGATGCGCCCGCTCGGCGGCTGGCTGCTGGGCCGGTATGCGGACCGCCACGGCCGCAAGGCGGCGCTGCTGCTGTCGGTGCTGATGATGTGCGCCGGCTCGCTGATCATCACCTTCACCCCCGGCTACGACAGCATCGGCGTCGTCGCGCCCGTGCTGCTGGTGCTGGCGCGGCTGCTGCAGGGGCTGAGCGTTGGCGGCGAGTACGGCACCTCGGCCACGTACCTGAGCGAGATGGCCACGCGCGAGCACCGCGGCTTCTGGTCCAGCTTCCAGTACGTGACGCTGATCCTCGGCCACCTGCTGGCGCTGGGCGTGTTGATCCTGCTGCAGCAGGTGCTGTTGACCGACGAGCAGTTGCGCGAGTGGGGCTGGCGGATTCCGTTCGCGATCGGCGCGCTGGCGGCGGTCACGGCGGTGTGGCTGCGGCGCAACATGCTGGAGACCGAGACCTTCGCGCGCAGCGAGGCCGTTGCCGACACCGCCGGCCAGCAGCGACAGGGCACGTTGCGCGCCTTGCTGCAGCATCCGCGCGCCGTGTTGACCGTCATCGGCCTGACCATGGGCGGGACGCTGGCGTTCTATACGTACACCACGTACATGCACAAGTTCCTGGTCAACAGCGCCGGGCTCGACGGGCAGACCGCGTCGATGCTCAATGCCTCGACGCTGTTCCTGTACATGCTGATGCAGCCGCTGGTGGGCGCGCTGTCGGACCGCATCGGACGGCGCCCGATCCTGATCGCGTTCGGCGTGCTGGGCACGGCGCTGACCTACCCGATCCTCTCGCAGCTGCAGGACGTGCAGACAGCGGGCGAGGCGTTCTGGCTGATCCTGTCGGCGCTGGCGATCGTCAGCGGCTACACCGCGATCAACGCGGTGGTGAAGGCCGAGCTGTTCCCGGTGGAGGTGCGCGCGCTTGGCGTCGGCCTGCCGTATGCGCTGACGGTGGCGGTGTTCGGCGGCACCGCCGAATACGTCGCGCTGTGGTTCAAGCAGGCAGGCATGGAGAGCGGCTTCTACTGGTACGTCACCGCCTGCATCGCGTGCTCGCTGCTGGTCTACCTGTGGATGCCCGACACGCGCCGCACCTCGCGCATCGACGCCGACGAGGCCCGCGCGTGAGCGCGCCGCTACCGCACGTGGTGGTGATCGGCGGCGGCTTCGCGGGCCTGTGGGCGACGCGTGCGCTCGCTGGCTCGCCGGTACGGGTGACCCTGCTGGACCGGCGCAACCACCACCTGTTCCAGCCACTGCTGTACCAGGTCGCCACCGCCGGGCTGTCGGCGCCGGACATCGCCGCGCCGCTGCGCCACATCCTGCGCCGGCAACGCAACGTCGAGGTGCGCCTGGGCGAGGCCACCGGCATCGACCTGCCGGCGCGGCGCGTGCAACTGGCCGATGGCGACACGCTGCACTACGACCACCTGGTGGTCGCCAGTGGCGCCACGCACGCCTACTTCGGCCGCGACGACTGGGCCGCGCACGCGCCGGGGCTGAAGACGCTGGACGATGCGCTGGCGATCCGCCGCCGGCTGCTGCTGGCGTTCGAACGTGCCGAAGCCACCGACGACCCCGACGAGCGTGCCGCCTGGCTCAGCTTCGCGGTGGTCGGCGGCGGGCCGACGGGCGTGGAACTGGCCGGCACGCTGGCGGAAATCGCACGGCACACGCTGCGTTCGGAGTTCCGCCGCATCGACCCGGCGCAGGCCCGCGTGCGGCTGGTCGAGGCAGGCCCGCGCGTGCTGGCGTCGTTCCCCGAATCGCTGTCGGTACGCGCCCGCGTTCAGCTCGAGCGGCTCGGCGTCGAAGTGCTGACCGGCCAGCCGGTGGAAGCCATCGACGCACGCGGCTTCCGCATGGGCGGGGTCGACGTGCCGGCACGCACCGTGCTGTGGGCAGCCGGCGTCGCGGCCTCGCCACTGGGCGCGCTGCTGGACGCGCCACGCGACCGCGCCGGGCGCGTGCGCGTGGCGGCGGACCTCAGCGTGCCCGGGCATCCGGAGGTCTTCGTCGCCGGCGACCTCGCCGCCGTCGAACAGGACGGCCGGCCGGTGCCGGGCGTGGCGCCGGCGGCCAAGCAGATGGGCGCGCACGTGGCGCGCGTGATCCGTGCGCGGCTTGCAGGACAGGCCGCGCCAGCGTTCCGCTACCGCGATTTCGGCAACCTCGCGACCATCGGCCGGATGGCCGCGGTGGTCGACCTGCACGGCTGGAAGCTGTCGGGCGTGCTGGCCTGGTGGTTCTGGCTGGCCGCGCACGTGTTCTTCCTGATCGGCTTCCGCAACCGGCTGATCGTGCTGATCAACTGGGCGTGGGCGTACTGGAGCTACCAGCGCCACGCGCGGATCATCCTGGAGTCACCGGGCGACACCGACGGGGCAGACGGCGAGGCGCACTGACGCCAGAAACGGAAACGGCCCGCCGAAGCGGGCCGTTCCATTGTCGAACTTCGTACCTTGCGCGATTACTTCAGCGCCTTCTCGAACAGCTCGTGGATGCGCCGGTACTCGTCATACCAGCTGTCGCTGTGCACGAAGCCGTGGCGCTCCAGCGGGTAGCTGGCCAGCTCCCACTTGTCCTTGCGCAGCTCGATCAGGCGCTGCGCCAGCATCACCGAGTCCTTGTAGAACACGTTGTTGTCGATCATGCCGTGGGCGATCAGCAGGTGATCCTGCAGGCCGTCGGCGTAATCGATCGGCGAGGACTTGCGGTGCGCCTCGGGGTCGAGCTCGGGCGTGTTGAGGATGTTGGACGTGTACTCGTGGTTGTACTGCGTCCAGTCCGTCACCGGGCGCAGCGCGGCCCCGGCCTTGAAGGTGCCCGGCTCGCGGAACAGCGCCATGAACGTCAGGAAGCCGCCGTAGCTGCCGCCGTAGATGCCGGCGCGGTCGGTGTCGCCCTGCTTCGCGTCGCCCAGCCACGCCAGCCCGTCGAGGTAATCCTCCAGCTCTGGGTGGCCCATCTGCCGGTAGATCGCGGTGCGCCAGTCGCGTCCGTAGCCTTCCGAGGCCCGGTAGTCCAGGTCCAGAACGATGTAGCCGTCCTGCACCAGCATGTTGTGGAACATCTGCTCGCGGAAGTAGTTCGGGTAGCGCTCCGACACGTTCTGCAGGTAGCCGGCGCCGTGCACGAACATCACGATCGGGTAGCGCTTGCCGGGCTCGGGGTTGGCCGGGCCGTAATACTTGCCCCAGATCGTGCCGGCGCCGTGTGTGGACGGGATCTGCACGTATTTGGGCTCGATCCACTGGCGCGCCTTGAACTCGGCCGTGCGCGTGTCGGTGAGCTGCGTGGCGCTGCCGCCGGCGGCGTCGACGACCGACAGTTGCGGCGGCAGGTAACTGGTGGAGTGGCGCACCAGCAGGCGCGTGCCGTCCGGCGACAGTGCGAAGTTCTCCACGCCGTCCAGCGAGGTCAGCTCGCGCACCGCGCCGCCGTCACGGTCGACCGCGCAGACCTCGTAGTCGCCCGGCCACTGCCGGTTGCAGAGGAAATGGAAGGTGCGTCCGTCCGCGCCGAGCACCGGGCTCGACACTTCCCACTCGCCCGAGGTCAGCGCGCGTGGCGCGCGGCCGCCGTCGCTGACGTACAGGTGCGAATAGCCGGACTGTTCCGACAGCAGCCACAGCGCGCCGTCGGGCGTCCAGCCGAAGTCGTTGAAGTTCCAGTTGATCCACGCCGGGTCGGTCAGGCGGTGGCGCGTGCGCAGCTCGGCCTCTCCCGGGGTGACGGTGGCGATCCAGCGGTCCTTGTTGTCGACCGCGCGCAGCAGCACCGCGGCGGTACGCGAGTCGCTGCTCCAGTGGATGGCCGGGGCGCTGCCGGAGGCATCGGTCTCCACGCGCACGTCGCGCAGGCCGGTCAGCGGCTCCTTGCCGGCGGCCTCGCGCAGGTCGGCCAGCGGATCGGTCTTGATGCCCGGGAGGCCGTCCAGCTTCAGCTCGCGCACCTGCCCGCTGGTGGTGTCGACCAGCCACAGCGCGTGCGGCAGCGGCGCGTTGCGACCGACGCGGGTGCGGACCTCCTCGAACTCCTCGTACCCCGACTCGGTCACGTACTTGGGCATCTTGCCGGCGGCACCTTCTTCAGCGCCCTTCTTCGTGGTGACCACCAGCAGGCTTCGGCCGTCCGGCGAGAGCGCGCTGTCGACGATTTCGACCTCGGCGCCGAGGTAGGCGGTGGCCGGTGCGCGCGTCGGGTCGGACTTGCGCCAGGCTTCGTTCTGTTCGCGCACCGCGTCGCGGCGGTCGCGCTCGGTGCGCAGCGTTTCGATCAGCTCGAACTGGCGGTCGCGCAGCGCGTCGTCCTTCGGCGGCTTGGCCGGGTCGGCCTCGGCCTTGACCACGGCGGCCTGCGACAGGCCCTGGCCCGCGCGCCACTGGAACCAGTCATTGCCGGCGCGGAACACCAGGTTGCCGTCGACGCCCCACTGCGGGCGCGACTCGGCCGCTTCCGTGCGCGTGACCTGGGTCAACGCGCCGCTGCGCAGGTCGCGCACGAAGATGTCGCCGTTGCGCGCGAATGCCATGCGCGTGCGCTGCGCATCGAACACCGGGTTGGCGGCATCGAGCTGCGCGCGATCGGCGCCGTCGACCTTGCGTGACGCGCCGCCGCTCACCGGCACTTCGAACGTGTCGCGGATCGACTCGCCGTCGCGCTTGAGCTGGTACTGCGCACGCGCACCGTCCCACGACCACCAGAACTGCTCGACCGGCGGACCGATCCAGTCCGGGTCGGCCATCGTCTGTTCCAGCGAGATGGGCGTGCCCATACCGGCAGAAGTATTTGGTGCGTCCTGGGCCAACGCAGCGGGGACGGCGGCAAGGAACAACGACAGGGCAAGCGTCAATGGGGCCAGGCGCATCGGGACTCGACTCGACAGTGAAAACCGCCGCAGCGTACCAGCGCACGACGTTGCCGGATCGGGCTATCGGTCATGGTCGGGTGGACCCGCCTCCATACGCCGGCGCACAATATGCGGCGCGGCACACCCCGCGTGCCGTGGAGGCGCGTTGCGTGGAAGAGTTTCTCTCGCCGCTGATGCTGTCGCGGATCCAGTTCGGGTTCGTCATCTCGTTCCACATCCTCTTTCCCTCCTTCACGATCGGCCTGGCCAGCTGGCTGGCGTTCGTGGAATGGCGCTGGCTGCGCACGCGCGACACCGTCTGGCGCGACCTGTATTTCTTCTGGACCAAGATCTTCGCCGTGTCCTTCGGCATGGGCGTGGTCAGCGGCATCGTCATGAGCTTCCAGTTCGGCACCAACTGGTCGGTGCTGAGCGAACGCGCGGGCAACATCCTCGGCCCGTTGCTGAGCTACGAGGTGCTGACCGCGTTCTTCCTGGAGGCCACGTTCCTGGGCGTGATGCTGTTCGGTTGGAACCGCGTCAGCGAGAAGCTGCACTTCCTCGCGACCTGCATGGTTGCGCTGGGCACGCTGATCTCCACGTTCTGGATCATCTCGGCCAACAGCTGGATGCACACGCCGGCCGGCTACGAAATCATCGAGGGCGCGTTCCACCCGGCCAGCTGGTGGGACATCGTCTTCAACCCGTCCTTCCCCTACCGGCTGGCGCACATGGTGCTGGCCGCGTTCATCACCACCTGTTTTGTCATCGGCGGCGTGGCCGCGCGCTACCTCATGCGCGGCGAGCACGTCGATGCCGCGCGTCGCATGTTGAAGGCATCGGTGGTGTTCGCTGCCCTCACCGTGCCGACGCAGATCTTCGTCGGCGACCTGCACGGGCTGAATGTCGGCGAGCACCAGCCGACCAAGCTGGCGGCGATGGAAGCGCATTGGGAACACAAGCCCGCCGGCGAAGGCGTGCCGCTGGTGGTGTTCGCCGTCCCCAACGAGGACGCCGAGCGCAACGACTTCGAGCTCGCGATCCCGCGGCTGGGCAGCATCATCCTCACCCACAGCTGGGACGGCGAGATCCAGCCGCTGACCGCGGTGCCGGCGGACGAGCGCCCGCCGGTGGCGCCGGTGTTCTACCTGTTCCGCGTGATGGTCGCGATCGGCATGGCCATGCTGCTGCTGGTGCTGGCCTCGTTGTGGACGTGGCGGCGCGGCCGATTGTTCGAGGCGCCGTGGGTGCTGCGCGGTTGGCGGCTGATGACGATGTCGGGCTTCGCGGCGATCCTGGCCGGCTGGTACGTGGTCGAGATCGGCCGCCAGCCCTGGGTGATCTACGGCCTGCTGCGCACGGCCGACGCGGTGAGCGCGGTCGATGGCGGCAGCGTGCTGTTTTCGCTGGTGACATTCGTGGTCGTGTACTTCGGCGTGTTCGGTGCCGGTACGTGGTACCTGGTGCGCCTGGTGCACAAGGGACCGCTGCCGCACGAGCCGGCCATCGACAGCGACGAAGGCGAGAAAACCCCGATGCGGCCGCTGTCGGTGCCGGACGAATCGATGGAGGAAGGAGCGGAAGCACGGCGGTAACGCCGATGGCCGCGCCCCACGCCACCGTTTCCGCGAGGTGCGGCGGCGGGAATAGCAAGAGCAACACCGGACGATCCGCACTACCGCATTCGAGGACGTGACGATGGAGTACTGGCTTCCCGTGATCTGGTTCGGCGTGATCGGCTTTGGTGTGCTGATGTACGTGCTGCTGGACGGGTTCGTGCTGGGGCTGGGGATCCTGGCGCCGTTCGCCGAGGACGAGGGCCAGCTCGACCACATGATGAACACCGCCGCGCCGATCTGGGACGGCAACGAGACCTGGCTGGTGCTGGGCGGCGCCGGTCTGCTGGCGGCGTTTCCGCGCGCCTACGCCATCGTGCTGTCGGCGTTGTACCTGCCGGTGCTGGTGATGCTGATCGCGCTGGTGTTCCGCGGCGTGGCGTTCGAGTTCCGCTTCAAGGCCAAGCGCGCCAAGCGCTTCTGGGGCGGCGCGTTCGCGGTGGGGTCGATGGTGACGGCGTTCTCGCAGGGCGTGATCCTGGGCGCGCTGGTGGAGGGCATGCCGCTGCAGGAAGGCAAGTACGTCGGCGGCGCGTTCGACTGGTTCAGCCCGTTCTCGATGCTGACCGGCGTGGCGGTGCTGTTCGGCTACGCGCTGCTGGGCAGCACGTGGCTCATCCTCAAGACCGAGGGGCGCATGCAGCTGGTCGCGCGCACGCTGACCCGGCCGCTGGTGCTGGTGGTGGTCGCGTTCATGGGGCTGGTCAGCGCGTGGCTGCCGTTCCTGGACAGCCGGATCATGGACCGCTGGTTCGAGGGCGCGAACTTCCTGTGGCTGGCGCCGGTGCCGCTGGCCGCGCTCGTCAACGCGTTCCTGCTGTGGCGCGCGGTGATGGCCGAGGGACGCGATGCCGCGCCGTTCCTGCTGTCGTTGCTGTTCTTCGCGCTGGGCTTCGCCGGGCTGGTGCTGGGGATCTGGCCGAACATCGTGCCGCCGGCGCTCACTATCTGGGAGGCGGCCTCGCCACCGTCCTCGCAGGGCTTCGTGCTGGTCGGGCTGGTGGTGCTGCTGCCGGCGATCCTGGGCTACACCGCGTGGTCCTACAGCGTGTTCAAGGGCAAGATCGCCGCCGACGTCGGCTACCACTGACGTCGTCACCGGGCAGGCGCACACCGTGCCCCGCCCCGGCCTGAACGCCGGGGCCCGCGGGCGCGGCAGCGGACGGTATGCTGTGCGCCACGCCTTCCGCCGTGTGCCGCCCGGCCCCGCATGCACGCCTACGTCTACAAGAGCCTCCGCAAGGCCGACACCTACCTGTACCTGGCCGCGCGCGACGACTTCGCGCGCGTGCCGCCACCGGTGCTCGATCCGCTCGGGCGGCTGGAGTTCGTGCTCGATGTCGCGCTCACACCCGACCGCAAACTTGCCCGGGTCGACCCCGCGGTGGTGCGCGAGAACCTCGCACTGCGCGGCTTCCACCTGCAACTGCCGCCCGGCCAGCTGGACCCGATGACCGAGGACTGGGGCACCGATGCCTGAGCGCGTGTTCCCGAGATGGTGGCCGTGGGCCGCCGGCCTGGTGGGCGCCGCGCTGTGCCTGCTCGCCGGCGTCGGTGGCGTGGTGGCGGCATTGGCCGGCGTGGTAGCGCAGCCGATGCTGGCCTTGGCTGCGCGCGGCTTGAACCGGCGCGACGGCCTCGCGTCGTTCGCGGCGCTGCGGCGCGACGGGCTGGCGCTGCTCGCGCTGTGGGCCATGGCGATTGCCGCGATCGCGGTGCTGGCGGCGTGGCCGTTGTCGGCGCTCTTGCGCAGCGGCGCCCTGCTGCCGGTGCTCGGCCTCAGCGTGGTAGCCGGTGCCGCGGTCGTCGCGCTGTGGCGGACGTGGCCGCTGTGGCAGGGCCTGGCGCGCGACGGCGGAACGCCGCGCGAGCACATCGATGCCCTGCGTGACCTTGACACTGGCGCCTGGCGCGGCCTGGCGCTGGCGGCGGGCATCGCGCTGGTGGCCGCGCTGGTGCTGGTGCTGGCGTGGCCGGGCGTGGTCGATGGTGCCGGCGCATGGCTGGCTGCGGCGGCACTGCTGCTGACCTCCATTGCCGTGCACGTCGCAATGCAGCGCGTGGAGCCGGCCGAGCCGCTGCTGGTGCTCGACGCCGCCGAGGACGCCGACCTCCACCACGACGAACCGCTGCCCGTCCCCGGGCAGGTCCCGGCCGAACCGCTGGAGCCGGCGCTGTACGCGGCCGCGCGCGGTGGCCGCGTCGAACGCGCACTGGCGCTGCTGGAGGCGGGTGCCGACCCCAATGCCGAACCGCCGGCCGACGACCGCGATCGCCGCGGCCTGGCGGTGCTGGCGGCGGTACTGCCGGACCTTCGCCTGCTGCGCGCGTTGATCGCGCGCGGCGTCGACCTCAACGCCGGCCACGCCGGCATGACGCCGCTGATCGCCGCCACCCGCGACAGCTGGCACGGCCGCCCGGACGCGGTGATGACGCTGCTGGCCAACGGCGCCGACCCGCGCGCCACCGATGCCGACGGCAACACGCCGCTGCACCATGCCGCGCGCAGCTCCGACCCCGGCGTGGCCGCGCTGCTGCGCGATGCCGCGGCCGAACTCGACGTCCTCAACGCCGAAGGCCTGAGCCCGCTCGGCGTGGCGTGCGCGTCGGGCAACTGGCGCCTGGCGCGGTTCCTGCTGGAGCGCGGCGCGAAGCCCGAGCCCGCGGGCGGGCAACCGGCGCTGCTGGCCGCCGCCGGCACCGAGGAGGACGACCCCGCCGGCGTCGCCCTGCTGCTCAAGCAGAAGGCCAAGGTCGACGCGCCCGGCCGCCACCAGCGCACCGCGCTGCACGAGGCGGTACGCGCCGGCCACGTCGAAATCACCACCACCCTGCTGGCCGCCGGCGCCTCGCCCACCGCGCGCGACGCGCACGGCCGCAACGCCCTGCTGGAGGCGGCACGCAGTGGCGTGCTGGCAGTGTTCGAGCGCGTGGCCGAGCACCTGCCGCGCGAGGCAGAGGCCGAAGCGGCCGTGATCGACCACGATGGCCGCAACGCGCTGATCCTGGCGTGCACCGCCGAGTCGGCCAGCCCCGAGCTGGTGCGCCGCCTGCTGGCGATGGGGCTGGACCGCGACCATCGCGACGACACGGGCAAACGCGCCCTC
Organism: Novilysobacter selenitireducens; assembly: GCF_020026895.1. Taxonomy (GTDB): domain Bacteria; phylum Pseudomonadota; class Gammaproteobacteria; order Xanthomonadales; family Xanthomonadaceae; genus Lysobacter_C; species Lysobacter_C selenitireducens. The sequence goes on along the minus strand of NZ_JAINZW010000001.1, from coordinate 339,729 downwards.
GACCACGCCGCCGAAGCCGGCCGCTGGTCGCTCGTGGCCGCGCTCGATGCCGGCTACGCGATGCCGGCGTGCCTGGTCGATGGCGAGGCCGACGGCGACGAGGATGCAGTCCTCGCCGACCGGCCGCCGTCCGCGCTGCTGCGCGAGGCGCTGCGCGAGGGCCGCGAGCGCAGCCTCGCCTCGCTGGTGCCGTTGCTGTCGCCGGCCGAACTGGGCCGGATGCTGCACGACGATGATTCGCTGCCCTCGCCCGAGCAGGTCGAGTGGCTGCTGGCGCGCGGCGCCGACCCCGAAGCGCGCGATGCACGCGGCGACACCGCGGTGTTCGCGTGGCTGTCGCGCGGGCCGGGCGCGCTGGCACCGCTGCAGACCCTGCTGCGCCGGGGCGTGTCGCCGGCCGGCGCCGGCGGGCTGGCGCGGTTCGTCGCCGCCTGCGCGGCGGCCGAGCAGGCCGGCCGCACCTTGGAGCATCTGGCACTCGAGCTACTGGACCGCGGCGCCGACCCGTTCGCGCCGTCCCCCGCCGGCGACCCGCCGCTGACCCTGGCGGTGCGCCTGGGCTGGTCGAAGCTGGCCGCGCGCCTGATCGACTCGGGGGCACCGCTGGACGCGCGCGACAGCCATGGCATGAGCGCGCTGCACCTGGCCGCCGCGCTCGGGCGCGAACCGATGCTGCGGCAGCTGATCGCGCACGGCGCCTCGCCCCACCTGCTGGCCGCCGACGGCCAGACGCCGCTGGGCATCGCGCTGGCGTCGGGACGCCGCGACCTGGCCGACTGGCTGGACTGGCGCGGCTGGTCGTTGCCGGGACGCGCGCTCCACGCCCATGACGTGCCGGCCGCCGCCATCGTCGGTGACGCCGACGCGGTGCGGCGCCTGCTGGACCTCGGCCTGTCGGTGGACGCCGTCGACAACCAGGGCTGCACCGCGCTCCTGCGCGCCGCCGGCGGTGGCCACCACGCCGTGGTCGACCTGCTGCTGGCGCGTGGCGCCGACCCCAGGCTGGCCGCGCATTCGGGGGCGACGCCGCTGTCGGCCGCGGTCAGCATGCGCCACGTCGAGATCGTCGACCGCCTGCTCGCCGCCGGTGCGGATCTCGAGCAGCGCCTGCCGGGCGAGCTCACCGTACTGATGGTGGCCTGCGCGCTCGGCCTGGCCGACCTCGCGGCACGCCTGCTGGCGGCCGGCGCCGACGTGCACGCTCGCGATGGGCAGGGCCGCACGCCGGTGCACTGCGCGGCGATGTACGGCTTCGGCGCGCGCGACCGCACCCGCCTGGTCGCACTGCTCGATACGTTGCTGCTGGCCGGGGCCGAACCGGACGAAGCCGCGGCCGGTGCCACGCCGTTGCTGCTGCTGCTGGGCGCGCGCGCCGAGCCTGGCAGCGCCGCCGACGAGGACATCCTCGGCGCCGGGCTCGAACTGCTGGTGGACCACGAGGCCCGCCTCGATGCGCAGGACCCGCGCGGCTTCGGCCCGCTGCACCTGGCCGCGCTGCACGGGCTGCTGCGCACTGTGCAGTGGCTGCTGCGCGCCGGCGCCGACCCCGACCTGCGCGACAGCCTCAACCGCACCCCGCGCGAGATCGCGGTGATGCGCGGCTTCATCGACATCGCCGCCGAGTTCCAGCCGGCCACCGGCCCGCAGGACGTGTCGATGGCGCGGTTCCTGCGGGATCCGCGTTGAGCGGCGGCAGGGGCTAGGGGCTAGGGGCTAGGGACTTTTTCGTAGGCCCGGTGTGCGAAGCGCACCGTGCCGCGTCGAAGGCTGTCCTGCCATGCCGGGGACGTTTGCTCGCAACGCCGCACCCTATTCGTCGCGACCTGCCCCGCCGCGGTCCGCCTCGAACAACTGCTCCAGCTCGCGCCGTGCGTCCTGCGCGCTCTGTAGCAGCGCGGCCTCGTCGTCGTGCACCAGGTACTGCTCGTTGAGGATGCGCTCGTCGTGTTCACGGAAGCGGGCGGCGTGGTCGCGCGCGACATCCTCCGGCACGCCCAGCGCGACCAGCAGGCGCTCGCCCATCATCAAGCTGGAGTGGAACATCTCGCGCACCGCCTGCGCGCCCATGTCCATCAGCGCCCAGGCATGCCGGCGGTCGCGCGCACGCGCGAACACCTTCGCCTCCGGGTACAGCCGTCGCAACATGCGCACCGTACGCAGGTTGGCCGCCGGGTCGTCGATCGCCACCACGAACGCGCGCACGTGCTGCGCCCCCGCCGCGCGCAGCAGGTCCGGCCGCGCCGGGTCGCCGTAGTAGACGATGTTGCCGAATCGGCGCACGAAGTCGACCTGCTCGGCGTTGTGCTCGATGGCGATGAACGGGATCTTCTGCGCCACCAGCATGCGCGCGACGATCTGCCCGAAGCGGCCGAAACCGGCCACCAGCACCTGCGGATGCGTGTCGTGCACGGTGTCGAAGTCGCGTGCCGGCACCGGCTCGGGATGCCGGGCCAGCAGGCGCGCCACGCCGACCAGCAGCAGCGGCGTCAGCGCCATCGATATGCCGACCACCGCGACCAGGCGGTCGCGCATCGCCTGGTCGATCAACCCGGCGCGGAGCGCTTCGGCAAACACAACGAAGGCGAACTCGCCGCCCAACGCCAGCACGGCACCCAGCCGCATCGCCTCGCGCGGCCGCAGCCCGCCCGGGCGCAGTCCGATGACGAACAGGAGCGCGAACTTGATGACGATCAGGGCGGCGACCAGGCTGGCCACCAGCGCGGGCTCCTCCACGACGCGCTGCAGGTCGATGCTCATGCCGACCGCCATGAAGAACAGGCCCAGCAGCAGGCCCTTGAACGGCTCGATCTGCGATTCCAGCTCATGGCGGAATTCGGAGTCGGCCAGCAGCACGCCGGCCAGGAATGCACCCAGGCCGGCCGACAGCCCCGCGCCCTGCATCACCCACGCGGCGCCCAGGACCGTCAGCAGCGAGGCGCCGGTGAAGACCTCCGGCATGCCGGTGCGTGCAACGAACCGGAACACGCGACGCAGCAGGAACCGCCCACCCAGCACGACCAGCGCGATAGCGCCAAGGGCATTGATGACGGCAGTGGCCGACAGACCCCCGGCCTCGACCGCGGCGGCCTGCCCCAGCAGCGGAATGGCCGCCAGCAACGGAATGGCCGCCAGGTCCTGGAACAGCAGGATGGCGAAGGCCAGCCGCCCGTGGGGGGCGCCCAGCGCCCGGCGTTCGGCCAGCAGTTGCAGGCACACGGCAGTGGAGGACAGCGCCAGGCCGAACCCGATGATGGTGGCGGCCTTCCATCCAAGGCCCCCGCCGAATGCGGCCAGCGCCGCCAGGACCAGGCCGCTCGACAGCACCTGCAGCCCGCCCGCGCCGAACACCGGCTTGCGCATCACCGACAACCGCGCGGGCGACAGCTCCAGCCCGATCACGAACAGCAGCATCACCACGCCGATCTCCGCCGCGGCCAGCACCGGCTCTGCATCGCGGATCACGGCCACGCCGTAGGGCCCCAGCGCCACGCCCGCCGCGAGGTACCCCAGCACCGCCCCCAGCCCCGCGCGCCGGAACACCGGCACCGCGATCACCGCGGCCAGCAGGAACACCAGCGCCAACTCCAGACCGCCACCGTGCATGGGACACCTCCTGCGTTGATTATGGCGGTGGACGCCTGCCGGGGACCTGCTCCGGACGGTATGCTCCCCCGCTTGGACTACAAGGAGGAGGTCATGAGAGTGGCACGTACATGGATAGGGCTTTTTCTGGCACTGGTGACGCTGCCGGCCTTCGCCGGCGGTCCGGGCGCGGTGCGCAAGCAGGTCGAGTCGAGCATGCTGGTGAAGGGCACCATCGACGTTAATGCCGACGGCAGCGTGGCCGGCCATGCGCTGGAGCAACCGGACAAGCTCCCGCCCGGCGTGGTCGACCTTGTTACTCAGGCCGTGCGGGCATGGCGGTTCGGACCCGTCAAGCTGCGCGAGGGCGAGGCCTACGCACGTGCCGGGGTGAGCGTGCGCGTAGTGGCCAAGAAGGTGGATGAAGACGGCTTCATCGTGGAGGTCCGCGGCGCACAATTCAGCGAGGCGCGGCCGGGGGAATCCGTCACCGCCGACAAGATGTCGCCCCCGCCTTACCCCCGCGGGCTGGGGGCGTCGGGCATTGGCGGCGAGGTGTACCTCATCGTCAAGGTCGGGCGATCGGGCGAGGTCGAAGACGTGGTGGCCGAGCAGGTGAACCTGTTTACGCTCGGCAGCGAATCGCAAATCGCCCGTTGGCGCGATCAGCTGGCAAAGTCCGCAGTGCGCGCAGCGAGGCAATGGACCTTCAGTCCGCCAACCAAGGGTGCGTACGTGGATCGCCCTTTCTGGCTGGCCCGTGTTCCGGTGGCGTACCACGTGACGGGGCGTCACCGCCAAGCCCAGTACGGCCAGTGGCAGGCATATGTCCCCGGCCCCCATCTTGGCAACCCGTGGTACCGCGACGAGTCAGCCCCAGACGCCGATGCGATCGCGGCGGGCAACGTTCAACCGGTCGACAATGCGTTCCGCTTGCTGACGCCCATGCAAGGGGGTTAGAACCACTCCGCGCCGGTGTCGCACCAGCGAAAAAAACAGACGCCCCGCAGCGCGGGGCGTCTGTTCGATAGCGTCGATAGCGCGCGCGTTCAGCGCTTCATCGAACTGAAGAACTCGTCGTTGGACTTGGTGGTCTTCATCTTGTCCAGCAGGAACTCCATCGCGCCGATCTCGTCCATGCCGTGCAGCAGCTTGCGCAGGATCCAGATCTTCTGCAGCAGTTCCGGCTCGATCAGCAGGTCCTCGCGGCGGGTGCCGGAGCGGTTGATGTCGATGGCCGGGTAGACGCGCTTCTCGGCGATGCGACGATTGAGGTGGACCTCGGAGTTGCCGGTGCCCTTGAACTCCTCGTAGATCACCTCGTCCATCTTGCTGCCGGTGTCGATCAGCGCGGTGGCGATGATGGTCAGGCTGCCGCCTTCCTCAACGTTGCGGGCCGCGCCGAAGAAACGCTTCGGGCGGTGCAGCGCGTTGGCGTCGACACCACCGGACAGGATCTTGCCGGAGCTGGGCACGACGTTGTTGTACGCGCGAGCCAGGCGGGTGATCGAGTCGAGCAGGATCACCACGTCCTTCTTGTGCTCGACCAGGCGCTTGGCGCGCTCGATCACCATCTCGGCAACTTGCACGTGGCGGCCGGCGGGCTCGTCGAAGGTCGAGGACACGACTTCGCCGCGCACGGTGCGCTGCATCTCGGTCACTTCCTCGGGGCGCTCGTCGACCAGCAGCACGATCAGGTGCACGTCCGGGTGGTTGTGCGTGATCGCGGTGGCGACCTGCTGCATCAGCATGGTCTTGCCGGCCTTGGGCGGGCTGACGATCAGCGCGCGCTGGCCCTTACCCTGCGGCGCCATCAGATCCATGATTCGGCCGGTGATGTCCTCGGTGCTGCCGTCGCCGCGCTCGAGGCGGAACTTGCGGCGCGGGAACAGCGGCGTGAGGTTCTCGAACAGGACCTTGTTCTTGGACGCCTCCAGCGGCTCGCCGTTGATGGTGTCGACGATCGACAGCGCGAAGTAGCGCTCGCCGTCCTTGGGCCAGCGGATGCGGCCCGACAGGTGGTCGCCGGTGCGCAGGTTGAAGCGGCGGATCTGGCTGGGCGAGATGTAGGTGTCGTCCGGGCCGGCCAGGTAGCTGGCCTCGGCCGCGCGCAGGAAGCCGAAGCCGTCGGGCAGGATTTCCAGCACGCCGTCGGCGGCCACGCCCTCGCCGTGCCGGGTCAGCACCTTGAGGACGGCGAAGATGACGTCCTGCTTGCGGGCGCGGGCGACGCCCTCGGAGATGTTCAGCTGCTCGGCGATCTCCAGCAGCTTGTGAGCCGGCATGCGCTTGAGGTCGCCCAGCGAGTACACCGGGAAGCCCTCGGGCACCTGCGGGTTGGGGCGCGGGACGAAGTTCTCATTGCCGCCGTCGTCGCTGGGCATGCCGTCACGGTTGCCACCGCCACCGCCGCCACCGCGGTTGCGATCGCGCCGGTTGCGGAAGCGCTCGCGGCGATTGCCACGCTGGCCGCCGCCTTCGTTGCCCTCGCCTCGCGGGCCGCCGTCGTTCTGGCCTCCGGACGACGCTTGGCTGCCGGACTGGCTTTCGGCCGGCTTGCCGGCGTCGGCCGCGCGCGGGGCGTCGGAACGGGGCTCGTTGCGGGGTGCGTCGGACGGCGCAGGCGCGTCGGCCTTGGGTGCATCCGACTTGGCGGGTGCGGACTTGGCGGGCGCGGCGTCACCGCGCGGCGTGGTGTCGGCGGGCGCGGCGTCGGCCTTGGGGGCACGCGGCTTGCGCACGCGCTTTTCGGCGCTGTCGCCGGCGTCGGGGGTCTGGTCGGACAAGCAGGAATTCCTCGCTAAGCGGCGAGCGCCCGCCATCGGGCGAGCGGGACGTCAGGGACGTGATGATCGAGAAGGGTGCGGCGCCGGGCGGCGGGACGGTGGGCTGTCGCGCCGGTCAACGGTTACGCCGGTGGCGCGAAACTAGCACTGCCGGTGGCCCGCAGCAAGCGGGGACGTGAACGGGAGGGGGCTCGCAGGTATGTCGGGGGACGCCTCCGGGACGGTTGCGTGCCTCCCGGGGTGCATCGAGGCGGGCGGGGCGCACGTGCGCGCCCGCCCTTCCGGTTCAGGCGATCGCCTTGTCCAGCATCTGGCTCAGCTGGGCCTTGCCGACCGCGCCGATCTGTGTGGCCTGGACCTGGCCGTCCTTGAACAGCAGCAGCATCGGGATCGAGCGCACGTGGTACTTCATCGCCGTGGTGCGGTTGTGGTCGACGTTGACCTTGGCGATCTTGACGCGGCCGTCGTAGGCCTCGGCCAGTTCGTCCAGGGCCGGCGCGATCATCTTGCAGGGCCCGCACCACTCGGCCCAGAAATCGACCAGGACGGGTTCGGAGGACTGCAGCACGGCGCTGTCGAAATCGGCATCGCCGACATGCATCACTTTTTCGCTCACGGGAGGCTCCTGCGGTGCGGGTTCTGGGGTGGCGGGGCGGCAACGGCCGCCACCCGGGACGGGGCCCGGCGCGCCATTGCGCTAAACTGGGGCGTTTCGCGGGGCCTTCAAGGCGCCGCGCCTGCGGTCAGGACGCAACTGGCCGACCCCCGGCAGTCTGCGTGGCCCGTGCCGGCCGTGCAAGCGCCCACCACTGCGCGCCACCGCGCGCCGGACACCTGATACGCATGAGCGACAAGCCCCTGACCGACATCACGTTCGACTCGTTCGAACTGCATCCCTCCCTGCTGGCCGGCCTTGAAGCCGCCGGCTTCACCCGCTGCACCCCGATCCAGGCCATGACCCTGCCGGTCGCCCTCAAGGGCGGCGACGTCGCCGGCCAGGCGCAGACCGGCACCGGCAAGACGCTGGCGTTCCTGGTGGCGGTGATGAACCGCCTGCTGACGCAGCCGGCGCTGGCCGAGCGCAAGCCCGAGGACCCGCGCGCGCTGATCCTGGCGCCCACGCGCGAGCTGGCCATCCAGATCCACAAGGACGCGGTCAAGTTCGGCGCCGACCTCGGCCTGAAGTTCGCGCTGGTCTACGGCGGCGTCGATTACGACAAGCAGCGCGCGCTGCTCCAGGAAGGCGCCGACGTCATCATCGCCACGCCCGGCCGCCTGATCGACTACGTCAAGCAGCACAAGGTCGTGTCGCTGCACGCCTGCGAAATGTGCGTGCTGGACGAAGCCGACCGCATGTTCGACCTGGGCTTCATCAAGGACATCCGCTTCCTGCTGCGCCGGATGCCCGCGCGCACCACGCGCCAGACGCTGCTGTTCTCGGCCACGCTCAGCCACCGCGTGCTGGAGTTGGCGTACGAGCACATGAACGAGCCGCAGAAGCTGGTGGTCGAGACCGAGACCATCACCGCCTCGCGCGTGCGCCAGAAGCTGTACTACCCGGCCGACGAGGAAAAACTGCCGCTGCTGCTGGGCCTGCTGTCGCGCAGCGAGGGCGCGCGCACGATGGTGTTCGTCAACACCAAGGCCTTTGTCGAGCGCGTAGCGCGGGCGCTGGAACGCGCCGGCTACCGCGTCGGCGTGCTGAGCGGCGACGTCCCGCAGAAGAAGCGCGAGTCGCTGCTGAAGAAGTTCCAGGCCGGCCAGCTGGAGATCCTGGTCGCCACCGACGTGGCCGCGCGCGGCCTGCATATCGATGGCGTGTCGCACGTCTACAACTACGACCTGCCGTTCGACGCCGAGGACTACGTGCACCGCATCGGCCGCACGGCGCGCCTGGGCGCCGAGGGCGACGCGATCAGCTTCGCCTGCGAGCGCTACGCGATGGGCCTGCCGGACATCGAGGCGTACATCGACCAGAAGCTGCCGTCCGAGCCGGTGACCGCCGAGCTGCTGAAGGCGCTGCCGCGCACGCCGCGGGCCGTGCCCGAGGGCAGTGAGGGCGATGACTCCGAGAGCATCGGCGAGATCTTCAAGGAAGCGCGCGAACAGCGCGCGGCCGACGAGGAGCGCCGCGGTGGCGGTCGTCGTGGCCCCGGCGGAAGTGCCGGCGGTCGTGGCCGCAGCGGCGAGCGCCGCAGTGAAGGTGGCGCGCCGCGTCCGCGCCGCCCGCGCCGCGACGAAGGCGCTACCGCTGTCGCTGCCGGTGCCGAGGCGGGTGTCGCCGAGGCCCGCGCGCCTCGTCCGCAGACCGCGGCAACTGCTCCCGATGCCGCGCCTGCAGCAGGCGACGATGCCGCCCGTCCGCCGCGCAAGCGCCGTCGCCGTCGCGGCGGCCGCAAGCTGGCCGAGGGCGAGACCGCTGCACCCGCTGCAGCCGACAACGCCGCGCCTATCTCCGCCCCGGCCCCGCGCCGGTCCGGCCCGACCCAGGTCAACGCTCGCAAGGCCCAGGCCAGCGCGCCGGCCGCATCGAGCCAGACCACCGACAAGCCCGGCCTGCTGGGCCGCATCGGCCGCGGGCTGAAGTCGCTGGTGACTCGGGCGCCGCGCTCCCAGCACTGACGTAACCACGGCGGGGCGTGCCCCGCGCCTGGTTGGTTGCACCCACGAACGGCCGGTCGATCTCTCGACCGGCCGTTCGTGCTTTTGCACCTGCCTGGTTTACGTCTGCCCGTTTCCTTCTGCCCGCCTTCCCTTCTGCGATACTCCCGGCTCCCCCGACAGCGGACCGCCCACCGTCCATGCCCGTCCTGCGATTCGACAACGTCAGCAAGCACTACGCCGGCGGCCGCCAGGCCCTGAGCGAGGTGACGTTCGAGGTCGACGCCGGCGAGATGCTGTTCGTCACCGGGCACTCCGGCGCCGGCAAGAGCACGCTGCTCAAGCTGATCCACCTGTCGGAGCGCGCCAGCCGCGGCGCGGTGCTGTTCAACGAGCGCAACCTGCGCAACGTGCGCGGCCGCCAGGTGGCCATGCACCGGCGCGAGGTCGGTGTCGTGTTCCAGGACCACCGCCTGCTGGCCGACCGCAGCGTCGCCGACAACGTCGGACTGCCGCTGCTGCTGCGCGGCACCGCCCGCGGCGAGATCGGCAAACGCGTGCGCGTGGCGCTGGAAAAAGTCGCACTGGCCGATCGCGGCGACGCGCTGCCGACGCAACTGTCGGCCGGTGAACAGCAGCGCGTCGGCATCGCCCGCGCGCTGGTCACCGAACCCCGTCTGCTGGTGGCCGACGAGCCCACCGGCAACCTCGACCCCACCCTGTCGGCCGAAATCATGGCGCTGCTGGAGTCTCTGCCCGAGCGCGGCACCAGCGTGCTGGTCGCCAGCCACGACCTCGGCCTCGTCAAGCGCATGCGCAAGCGCGTACTGGTGCTGGGCGACGGCCGCCTGCTGGACGACATCCGTCCTGAGGACCTCGCGGAATGACCGCCCCGGCCACCCACACGGTCACCCCACGCAGCCGTTCCCGCATCGGTGCATGGCTGGACCACCACGCCTACAGCTTCGTGGCCAGCATCGGCCGCATGCTGGGCAAGCCGTGGGCCACGCTGCTGACCGTCGGCGTCATGGCGGTGGCGCTCGCGTTGCCGCTGGGCCTGTGGGGCGCGCTGTCCAACGTCGAGCGCCTGGCCGGCGACGTGCGCCAGTCGCGCCAGGTCAGCGTGTTCCTGCAGTCCTCGGTGGACGCCGGCCAGGCGGCGGCACTGGCCGACACCCTGCGCGGCGATGCCGACGTGGCCGCGGTGGAACTGCGCACGCCCGACCAGGGCCTGGCGGAACTGCACGAGCGCGGCGGCCTGGGCGAGGCGGTGGACGCGCTCGATTCACTCGGCCTGGACGAAAACCCGCTGCCCTACCTGCTGCTGGTGACGCCGGCCGGCGACGAACGCCTGCTCGCCGATCGCCTGCAGTCGCTACCCCAGGCCGACGTCGTCCAGCATGATGCCGCGTGGCGCGAGCGCCTGGACGGCTGGCTGCGCTTCGGCCTGCGGCTGGCCGCGGTGCTCGCCGTGCTGCTGGGCTTGGGCGCGGCGCTGGTGGTCGGCAACACGGTGCGCCTGGACATCCAGCAGCGGCGCGAGGAGATCGGCGTGCTGCAACTGCTGGGCGCCACCGATGGATTCATCCGCAGGCCATTCCTGTACCTGGGCGCGTGGTATGGCCTGGCCGCGGGTGCACTCGCACTGCTGGTGCTGACCGGCACCCAGCTCGCATTGCGCGCGCCGCTGGCGGAACTGGCTGCCAGCTACGGCAGCGACTTCGCCCTGCGCGGGTTCGCGCCGTTGCACGTGCTGGCGATCGTGCTGGCGGCGGCCGCGCTGGGGTGGCTCGGCGCCGGCCTCGTGACCGGCCACTACCTCCGCCAGACCCGCCCCACCGACACCTGAGCACCGCCGTGACCGACGAGACCTCCACCCTGCGCCACGTCGCCGCACCTGCCCCGCGGGTGATGGTGGTGGACGGCAGCAAGCTGGTGCGCAAGCTGATCGGCGACGTGCTGCAACGCGAGGTCGCCGATGTCGAGGTGGTGTCGTGCGGCAGCATCCGCGAGGCTCGCGAGGCGCTGGCCGCAGGACCGGTGGACCTCGTCACTACGTCCCTGTCGCTGCCCGATGGCGACGGCATCGCGCTGGCGCGCAGCGTGCGCGAGGCGGCGGGCCAGCGTTACGTCCCGATCATCGTGATCTCCGCCGATGCGCAGGCGCACCTGGAATCGCGCCGCTTCACCGAGGACGTCACCGACTACTTCGACAAGGCGCTGGGCCATACCGCGCTGGCCGCCTTCATCCGTGGCTACGTTCAACCGCAACCGATTCCCGGCGCGCGGGTGCTGTACGTGGAGGACAGCAAGGTCGTCGCGCTAGCGACCAAGCGCATGCTCGAGCGCCAGCAACTCACCGTGCTGCACTTCGTCGGCGTGGAGGAAGCGCTCGAGTACCTGGAGCAGCACCGTGGCCAGGACGACATCGGCACCGACCTGGTGCTGACCGACGTCTACCTCAAGGGCGAACTGGAAGGCAGCGACCTGCTCGATCGGCTGCGCAACGACTTCGGCTACGGCAAGCGCCGCCTGCCGGTACTGGTGATGACCGGCGACGCCAACCCCGACAACCAGTCCAACCTGCTGCGCGCCGGCGCCAACGACCTGGTGCTGAAACCGATCGAGGAGCGGCTGCTGGTGACCAAGACGCTGTTCCAGCTGCGACTTTCGAAGTTGCCCTGAGCGCGGGACGCCACGCGACGCTCCTCGCACACGCCACGAACCCGACCGACAAGGAGTCCCATCGATGGATCGCACCCAAGCCGAAACCGCCGCGCAAGCGCTGCTTGACCCTGAGCTGAAAGCGCGCGCGTCCGAAATGCAGGCGAGGCAGCGCCGGGAAGACCAGGCCCGCACGCAGCGCCGGCACGGGCTGTTCGCGCTGGCCGGGTTTCTCCTCGCAGGCGGCATCGGCCTGTTCGTGTTCGAGCGCATCGGCGTGTACGGAATGATCGGCGCGTTCGCAGGCCTGCTGTGCGCGTACGCGTACGACCGGTTGCGGGGACTTCCCGGGTACTGAGCTGCGTGGACAGCGCCCGCATCCAGCTCGAACCCTCCTGGAAGGCCCGCGTCGGCGACTACCTGCAGCGCGACGACATGCAGGCGCTGGCCGCGTACCTGCGCCAGCGCAAGGCCGCCGGCGCGCGCACCTACCCGCCGGGCGCGGAGATCTTCGCCGCCTTCGAGGCCACGCCGTTCGATGCGGTGAAAGTGGTGGTGCTGGGTCAGGACCCGTACCACGGCCCCGGGCAGGCACACGGGCTGTGCTTCTCGGTGCGTCCCGGCGTCGACGTGCCGCCGTCGCTGCTCAACATCTACAAGGAGCTGGAACGCGACACCGGGTTCGTGCGCCCGGACCACGGCTACCTGATGGACTGGGCGCGACGCGGCGTGCTGTTGCTCAACAGCGTGTTGACCGTGGAGGCCGGCCAGGCCGGCAGCCACCAGGGACGCGGTTGGGAGGGCTTCACCGACCATGTCGTGGACACGCTCAACCGCGAGCGCGAAGGCCTGGTGTTCCTGCTGTGGGGCAGCTACGCGCAGAAGAAGGGTGCGGTGATCGATACCGGCCGGCACCGCGTGCTGAAGGCCCCGCACCCGTCGCCGCTGTCGGCGCACCGCGGGTTCCTGGGCTGTGGGCATTTCTCCAAGGCCAACGACTACCTGGCCCGCCGCGGGCTGAAGCCGATCGACTGGTCGCTGCCGCCGAAGGGTGCCTTGGCGGTCGAGTGACGCGCTCGCGGTAGTCGGCAGCTTCTTGTAGGAGCGGCTTCAGCCGCGAACACCGCCCTATGCAGGCACCGCACCTTCGCGTTCGCGGCTGAAGCCGCTCCTACAGGGGCTTGGACGTGATCGGCGACTTGCCTATCCCGGACCCTCGCGCCCATGCGGCGCCTCCAGGTCCTGCACCGGTCCGGCCGGGACGATGCGGCTCGGGTTGATCCAGTCGTGGCTGCGGTAGTAGTGGTTCTTGATGTGATCGAAGTCGACCGTGTCGCGCACGCCGGGGTGCTGGTAGAGGTCGCGCAGGTACGCATGCAGCACCGGGTATTCGGCCAGCTTGCGCAGGTTGCACTTGAAGTGGCCGTGGTAGACGGGATCGAAGCGCAGCAACGTGGTGAACAGCCGCCAGTCGGCTTCGGTCAGGCGGTCGCCGCACAGGTAGCGGCGGCTTGCGAGGTGCGACTCCAGCCAGTCGAGCGTGTCGAACAGGGCCGTCTCCGCGGCTTCGTACTTGTCCTGCGCGGTGGCGAACCCAGCCTTGTACACGCCATTGTTGACCGTGTCGTAGATGCGCGAGTTGTAGCCGTCGATCTCCCCGCGCAGCGCTTGCGGGTAGTAGTCGCCCGGCACGGCGCCCACGCCGTCGAAGGCGCTGTTGAACATGCGGATGATGTCGGCCGACTCGTTGCTGACGATGGTGCCGCGCCGGATGTCCCACAGCACCGGCACCGTGACCCGGCCCGTCGCGTGCGGATCGGCACGGGTATAGACCTCGTGCAGGCAGCGCGCGCCGTTGATGGGATCGGGCCGGGTGCCGGGCGCCTCGGCGAACGTCCAGCCCTCCTCGCCCATGAACCAGTGCACCACGGACAGGCCGATCATCCGGTCCAGCCCCTTGAGCTGTCGGAATATGAGGGTCCGGTGCGCCCACGGGCAGGCCAGGGATACGTACAGGTGGTAGCGGCCGGGCTCGGCTTCGAACCCGCCCTCACCGGTCGGGCCGGGCGCCCCGTCCGCCGTCACCCAGTGCCGGAACCGGCTGGTTTCGCGCCTGAATGCGCCGCCGGTGGAGTCGGTGTCATAGCCCTGCTGGGTCCACGTGCCGTCGATCAGTCGTCCCACGTCTCGCCTCCTGCTTCCCGCCCCTATCCGGGCAGGTCAAGCGTCTCAGCCTGCCGGCCGAACGGCCCACGGGACGTGAGGATTCACGGCGTTCCGACGAGGCCCACCGTCCCATGAATGCAACAATGCGGAACTTCCGGGCGTCTTAGCAGTCGAACCGACCCACTGCTAAACTCGACGCCATGACCCAGATCGCCCTCTCCCAGTCCCTGGTCGCCAACAACCTGCCGGTTCCGAGCCCGCTCGGGTCGCTGGATGCGTACATCAACGCCGTCCACCAGATCCCGGTGCTCACCGCCGAGGACGAGCAGGCGCTCGCGCGCCGGTTCCACGCCGACGAGGACCTCGACGCCGCCCGCGAGCTGGTGCATTCGCACCTGCGCTTCGTGGTGCATGTGGCGCGTGGCTACAACGGCTACGGCCTGCCGCTGGGCGACCTGATCCAGGAAGGCAACATCGGCCTGATGAAGGCGGTCAAGCGCTTCGACCCCGACCAGGGCGTGCGGCTGGTGTCGTTCGCCGTGCACTGGATCCGCGCCGAGATGCACGAGTTCATCCTGAAGAACTGGCGCATCGTCAAGGTCGCGACCACCAAGGCGCAGCGCAAGCTGTTCTTCAACCTGCGCAGGAGCAAGAAGCGCCTGGGCTGGATGAACGCGGAGGAGGTGCGCACCGTGGCGCGCGACCTCAACGTGTCCGAGCGCGAGGTGCTGGAGATGGAATCGCGCCTGTCGGGCCGCGACATCGGCTTCGATGCGCCGGCCGGCGAAGACGACGACCACGCGCCGCCGTCGCCTGCGGCCTACCTGCGCGCCGACAGCGAGGACCCCTCGCAGACGTACGAGCGCGAGGACGAGGAAGACAGCAAGCTGGCGCTGCTGCGCGAAGGCATGGCCGGGCTGGACGAGCGTTCGCGCGACATCGTCATGCGCCGCTGGCTGGACGACGGCAACAAGGTCACCCTGCAGGAGCTGGCCGACGAGTACGGTGTCTCGGCCGAGCGCATCCGCCAGGTCGAGGCCAACGCGCTCAAGAAGATGCGGGCGCTGTTCGCCGCGTGAGTTGAGCCGCCAGCGACCCAGGAAAAAGGCCCGGGAATCCCGGGCCTTTTTCATATCGTGCTGCAGGCGGTGGAACGCCTTACCAGACCACCTCGGCCATCGAGCAGTTGAGGCCCGAGCCGATGCCCAGCAGCGCCACGCGGTCGCCCTTCTTCAGGCGTCCCATCTCGCGCAGCTTGCTCAGCACGATCGGCACCGACGCCGGGCCGATGTTGCCGTGCTCGGCAAAGATCGTCAGCACCTTCTTCGGGTCGATTCCGAAGGCCTTCACGAAGGCCTGGGTGTGGACCTGGCTGACCTGGTGGATGACGAACTCGTCCAGCTCCTCCACCACCCAGCCCAGCGCCTGCTTGGCGGCGACGAAGGTCTTCTGCGCCAGCTTCAGGCCCTCGACCAGCAGCAGGCGGGTGTCGGTGACCATGCGGTCCAGGTTGCCGCGGCACAGGCCGTTCCACTCGGTGGCGGCGCGCGTCACGCCACCGCGGTAGCGCGGCGCGGACGGCACCAGCTCGGCGCGCGCCATCACCATGGCGGCGGCGCCGCAACCCAGGGTCAGCGTGGCCAGCTCGTTGCGGAACTGTTCTTCGGTGGCATCCGGCGAGGTCAGGCGCTCAAGCGTCTTCTCGTAGGCCAGGTCGGCGGTCTCGCCGTCGACCACCAGGGCGTACTCGATCTCGCCGCGCTCGATCATGCGGGCAGCGATGTCCATGCCGTTGATGAAGGCCAGGCACGCGTTGGCGACGTCGAAGTTCTGGCAGTGCTCGGTCAGGCCGAGGTTGCCGCTGACGATGCTGGCCGTGGACGGCTCCAGGTAGTCGCGGCTGACGGACGTATTGACCAGCAGGCCGACCTTGGATCCATCGATGCCCGCGTCCTCCATCGCCTTGCGCGCGGCCAGCGTGGCCGCGTCGGAGGCCAGCATCGGACCGTCCCACAGGCGGCGCGCGTGGATGCCGGCAATGTCCTTGAGCACGTCGGTGCGGATGCCCAGGCGGTCGAGCGTCGGCTGGAGCCGCGCGTTGATGTCGTCCGAGCTCAGGCGGCGCGGCGCGTCGATATGGGCCAGGCCGGCGATGGCGACGTGTTGGAACAGCATGGGCGGTGGACCGAATGCGGAAAACGCGCAAGGGTACCGCGTTGGCGCCCCGGGCGCATTAGCCGGGGTTGACGGCAAGGCCGCCGCCGGTTGGGCGACGATGGCCGCATGTTCGCCGCGCGAGGCGGCCGCCGGGTTCAGCCTTGCAGCGGGAAGGTCTCAGCGCCCTCGCGCGGGGCCGGCCGAACCGGGGTCAGCAGTGCGCTGGCGCTCCCGCAGCGGTAGCCGGCGAAGCGCTGCTCGCCCTGCACCGGCGGCCCCAAGGGCTGAATGGTGTCCGCGCCCATGCCCGGGCCTTCGTTGCGCGCCAGGGTTTCCAGCTCCTCGCGCACGCGCAGTTCGTTGCGCTCGTAGAAGGCGACGCTGTCCTTGACCGACACCGCGATCTCGCCACGCTTCTCGCAGCCCGCTGGCGCGCCGCCGGCCGGGACCACCCGCACGGCGCTGGCGCCGGGGGCCATGTGCACCCAGGTGCAGGCGCTGGCGAGCAGCATCGTGGCGGTGGCGGTGGCGATGGCAAGGGGTCGGATCATTGCGGTGCCCTTCGGAACGGGATGCGGGATTGTCGCCGCATGACGGCGGCTTGGGGCGGACGAGGGTGAATCCGGAGTGACTCGGCGCGGGATCGATGCGCCGATCAAATGTAGGAGCGGCTTCAGCCGCGATCGTCTGCAGGAGACGTACTCGGGTAGAAACAAAACCCCGGGCAACCGCGGTCGCGACTTGCGTCGCTCTATGCCGTTGAGTGGGTTTTCGGATCGCGGCTGAAGCCGCTCCCACACCGGGGGTGGATCATCGCGTTGAGGGCGAGAATCCCGCCGGGTGGCTTTCCACCCGGCGGGCTCGGTCCTTACTTCGCGGCGCCGCCGTCAGTGCTGGCCGTCGTCGATGCCGCGACCGGCCGGCCATCGGCGTCGAGCACCTGCACCGTGCCCAGCTCGAGCGAGCGCACCGGCACCTCGATCTGGTCGAGGTCGCCCACCACCACCCAGGTCAACGCGCCCGGGTCGATGGTGGTGGCGGCCTGCGCCACCTGCGCCGGCGTCAGGGCCTCGATCTCCGCCTTGCGGCGCGCCACGTAGTCGTCCGGACGGTCGTAGCGGACCATGCTGCTGATCGTGCCGCGCACCGCGCTGCCGGTTTCATACGCACCGGGCAGGCTGCGGATCTCGTTGGCGCGGACCTTGGCGACTTCCTCTTCGGTCGGCGGCGTGGTGCCCTCGGCGTACTCGGCGATCTCGCGCTTGAGCTCGGCCATCGACTCGGCGGTCCTGTCGATCTGCACCGGCGCGAACGCCAGCCACGGACGCTGGCCCAGCGCATCGGGCGCGAAGCTGTAGGAGCCGTAGGCCCAGTGCTTGTCCTCGCGCAGGTTCATGTTGAGGCGCGAGCTGAACTGGCCGCCGAGCACTGTGTTGGCGAACTCGAATTCCGTCGCGTCATCCGACATGGTCGAGGGCACCAGCTGGCCGACGAAGATGTTGGCCTGCACCGCGCCCGGCTGGTCGATCAGGAACACGCGCGGCGCCGTCGGACGCTCGACGTCGGCGACTTCACCGGTGCTCGCCGGCTCGCCTTCACCCTTCCACTCGCCCAGGTGCTTTTCCAGCATCGGCACGATCTCGGCAAGCGTGGTGTCGCCGACGACAACCAGCGTCGCGTTCTCCGGGCGCACCCACGTGCGGTGGTAGGCCAGCAGGTCATTACGCGAGAGCGAGGCGATCGACTCCTCGGTGCCCGAACCGCTGAACGGCATGGCGTAGGCATGGCCTTCGCCGTACAGCAGCGGCGGCATCACGCGCAGCGCGGCGGAATTGGGACGCGCCTTTTCCTGCTTGATGCCGGCGATCCAGGTCGCCTTGACGCGGTCGATTTCCGACTGCGCGAACGTGGGCCGCCGCAGCATGTCGGCAAACAGCGCCAGCGACGGATCCAGCTGCTCCTTGAGCGCGGACAGGTACGCGCTGCCACCGTCCAGCGAGGCGCCCGCACCCAGCTCCGCGCCCAATGCCTCGGCGCGGCCGGCGAACTCGAGCGCGCTGTAGTCCGCCGCGCCCTCGTCGAGCATGCTCATCGCAAAGCTGGAGGTGCCCAGCTTGTGCCCGCCCAGGGCATCGGCCTTGTAGCCGCCATCGAGCAGCAGGCTCATCTGGACCACCGGCACCGCATCGCGTTCGGCCAGGATGACCTTTGTGCCGTTGCTGAGCGTGGCGCGCTGCAGCTCCGGGAACTTCAGTTCGGGGAACTCCTCGGGCATCGGCGGGCCGGCACTGCGGTCCACGGTCGTTTCGGTGGTGGCGTACTTGGCATCCACTGCCGGGAGTGCGAGCGGCGCCGGGTCGACAGCTTCGTCCTCGGCCAGCGGGGTGCGTTCACCAGGCTGCACGACCAGCGTGTGGTCGCCATCGCCCAGCCACTCGCGACCCGCGGCCTGCAGCTGCGACGGCGTCACGGCGGCGACGTTGTCGAGCGTCGCGCGGAAGCAGCCCGGGTCGCCGGCGTAGATCTCGCACGCGGCCAGTGCGTCGGCCTTGCCGCCGAACCCGCCGATGCGCTCGATGCCGCGGATGAAGCCGGCGCGGATCACGGTCTTGGCCTGCGCGACCTCTTCGGCCGTCGGCCCCTCGGCGAGCAGCTTCTCGAGCTCCTCGTCGACGATCGCCTCGACCTTGGCCGGATCGACCCCGTCCTTGACCGTGGCCACCACGAGGAAGTTGGAGCCCAGTTGCGACTCGCTGACCGCGGCGCTGACGCTGTCGACCAGCTTGTCCTCGTGGACCAGCCGCTTCTCGAGGCGCGAGGTGTCGCTGCCACCCAGCACGCGTGCCAGCACGTGCAGGCGGTCGATGTCGACGGTATTGGTGGGCGCGACGTTCCAGGCGCGGTAGATACGCGCCTGCGGCACGTTGTCCTGCATCACCTCACGCGTGTCGGCGGGACGCTGCGCGACGTCGACCGCGGGCTGCGCCATGTCCGGGCCGGCCGGGATGTGGCCGAAGTACTTCGCGACCTTCTCCCGGGCGATGGCGACGTCGATGTCGCCGGCCAGCACCAGCACGGCATTGTTGGGGCCATACCAGGCGCGGAACCAGGTCTTGACGTCCTCGAGCGAGGCCGCGTTGAGGTCGGCCATCGAGCCGATCACGCTGTGGTGGTACGGGTGCCCTTCCGGATACAGCGCCTCGTTGAGCTTCGTCCAGACCTGGCCGTAGGGCTGGTTCTCGCCCTGGCGCTTCTCGTTCTGCACCACGCCGCGCTGCTCGTCGAGCGTCTTCTGGTCGATCGCGCCGAGCATGTGGCCCATGCGGTCGGACTCCATCCACAGCGCCAGGTCGAGCGCGGTGGTGGGCACGTTCTGGAAGTAGTTGGTGCGGTCGGTGTTAGTGGTGCCGTTCATGTCGGTGGCACCGACCAGCTCGAACGGCGTGAAGTACTCCCCACGGTAGTTCTCGGTGCCGTTGAACATCAGGTGTTCGAACAGGTGCGCGAAGCCGGTGCGGCCGCGCGGCTCGTCCTTGCTGCCCACGTGGTACCAGAGGTTGACCGCGACGACCGGCGCCTTGCGGTCGGTGTGGACGATCACCTTCAGCCCGTTGGGCAGGGTGAACTCCTCGTAGGCGATATCGACTTCGGCCTGCTGTGCATGCGCCGGCGCGGCGGTGAACGCCAGCGCGCCGGTGGCGGCGGCAATGGCGAGGGCGAGGACGGCGGCGCGGGGCCGGGCAACGTGGGACATGTGCACTCCTGTGGCGGATCGGGCCGGCCTGCCTGGCCGGCGTGGTGTGTGGCCCGGGCGGGCCGGTTCGCCGGCCATCCTAGCCACCCGCACCGGGGGGTGCACATGGGCCACAAGTCCGGGACCGGCTGCATCCACGTGTCGGCGGCTGCCGTATCTGTGCACGGTTCCCGCCGGCGGGCGTCGCGTACCAAAGCGTTCCTGCGTGCTCCCGCTGGTCCCGGTCGCCGCGCGCGCTCCCGCCCATTCGTCGCCGCGGCGCCCGGGCCGAGGGCGCGACTCCGCCGGCGGGCACCTTCGCGCGGGGCGCCACGTCGCGTGCGTAGACTGAACGGCCCGACGATTGCGTTGCGCAAGGACCCCGGCCATGTCCCAGCCCCGCCACTGCCTGGTCACCGGCGCCAACCGTGGCCTCGGCCTGGAATTCGTCCGTCAGTTGCTGGCCGCCGGCGACCACGTCATCGCCACCTGCCGCCATCCCGGACGCGCCACCGCGCTCAACACGCTGACCGGTGAGCACCCGGGCCGGCTGCACGTGCTGCCGCTGGACCTGGCCGAACCCCGGACGCATGCCGAACTCGCGCGCGAGCTGCCGCTGGTGCTGGGCGCCGACGGCCGGCTGGGCCTGCTGGTCAACAACGGCGGCGTGCTGCATTCGGGCGAGCGCTTCGGCCACGTCGAGCCGGCGCAGTTGCAGGACAGCCTGCGCGTCAACGCCGCCGGCCCGTTCCTGCTGACGCAGGCGCTGGCCCCGGTGCTGGCCGACGGTGCGGTGGTCGTGAACATGTCATCGCGCCTGGGTTCGATCGCCAGCGTGGAGGGCTTCAATACGCCGACCTATGCCATTTCCAAGGCCGCACTGAACATGGCCACGGTGCTGCTGGCGCGCGCGCTGGCCGAGCGCGGCATCACCGTGATCGCCGTGTCTCCGGGTTGGGTCCGCACCGACATGGGCGGCAAGGATGCGCCGGTCGAGCCGGTCGATTCGGTAACGGGGTTGCTCGCTCAGGTCGAGCGCGCCACGCTGGCCGACAGCGGCCGCTTCATCGACTACCGCGGCGAGGCGATCGACTGGTAGGGTCGCGCGCCGCGTCACACCAGCCCCCTCTGCATGATCGACGTCATCCTCTACCAGCCCGAGATCCCGCCCAACACCGGCAACGTCATCCGCCTGTGCGCCAACAGTGGCGCCCGGCTGCACCTGGTGCGGCCATTGGGATTCGAGCTGGAGGACCGGCAGTTGCGCCGCGCCGGGCTGGATTACCACGAGTACGCCGCCCTCGCGGTGCACGACACCCTGGACGCGGCGCTGGCCGCCATCGCACCGCAGCGGTTGTTCGCCCTGAGCACGCGTGGGCAGGTGCGCTACGACACCCCCACCTATGCCGCCGGGGACGCGGTGCTGTTCGGCCCCGAAACCCGTGGCCTGCCCGAGGCCGTGCTGGATGCGGTGCCGACCGGGCAGCGCCTGCGCCTGCCGATGCGCCCCGGCAACCGCAGCCTCAACCTGTCCAACGCGGTGGCGGTGGTGGTGTTCGAGGCGTGGCGGCAGCAGGGCTTTGACGGCGGCGCCTGATTCAGGCCCTGAGCGGGTCGCCCGGACCATGAACCGGGCGTGTAAGTTCCTGCACCCGACAGTTCAATATTAAGGCTTCGTTGAAAGTCGCTCCGGATACTGGCCCGACCGGTTCCAGCCGGCCGCTGCGCGGCCACTGGCGGCAGGGCCCGAAGAAGGCCCGCCGACCGGCCCCCGAATCCGAAAACAAGAGAGGCCCCAGATGAAGCGTTCCCCCGCCCTGACCAAGCTTGCCGCCCTCACCCTGCTGGCCGCGCTGCCGCTGGCCGCCACCGCCGCTGAAGGCGTGTCCTACAACTACGTGGAAGGCGGCTACGCCGGCACCGAGACCGATGGCGGCGACGCCGACGGTTGGGCCGTCAACGGCTCCGGCGCCATCGCCCCGAACTTCCACCTGTTCGGCGGCTACAGCAACCAGGAAATCGACGACACCAACATCGACTTCGACCAGTGGCGCGTCGGCGTCGGCTACAACCACGAAGTCAGCCCGCGCGCCGACCTCGTCACCCGCGTGGCCTACGAGAAGTTCGACGCCGGCCGCGACATCCTCGGCAATGACCTCGACGCCGACGGCTGGAGCGTGGAGGCCGGTGTCCGCGGCTCGCTCACCCCGGCGCTGGAAGGCTACGCCATGGCCGGCTTCGAGGATGGCGACGCCATCGGCGGCGGCGACCGCGATGGCGAGTTCTACGGCCGCCTCGGCGCGCAGGTGAAGTTCAACCCGATGTGGGGCATCAACGGCGATGTGAAGTTCATCGACGGCGATACCCAGTTCTTCGTCGGCCCGCGCATCACGTTCTGATCGGACCGGCACCGCAGTACCACGTCGCGATCTCTCTCTCCCCCGGTCGGTTTTCCCCCGACTGTCGCGATGCGAAGCCCGGCTCCGGCCGGGCTTCTCTTTTTTGCGTGGGGACGGCGCCGACTCCTGGCCGACGTGGGTCAACTCCACCCCATGAAAAAGCCCGGCTCGAAGCCGGGCTTTTTTACTGGAACAACCCGTGCGGGTATTCGGGTTTCTGCTCGCGCGCCAGCAACTGGCGCAGGCCGTCGGCGGGGGTGATGTCGCCGTGGAGCACCGCCTGGACCGCGCTGGAGATCGGCAGTTCAATGCCGTGGCGCTGCGCCTGGCGCATGACTTCATCGGCGGTCTGCACCGATTCGACCACCTGGCCGATCGCGCGCACTGCCTCCTCGATCGACTGCCCGCGGCCCAGGGCCAGGCCCAGCCGGCGGTTGCGCGAGAGGTCGCCGGTGCAGGTCAGCACCAGGTCGCCCAGGCCGGCCAGCCCCATCAACGTCTCGGCCTTGCCACCGATCGCCTGGTTGAGCCGCAGCATCTCGTTGAGGCCACGCGTGATCAGGCCGGCGCGGGCGTTGAGGCCGAGCTCCATGCCGTCGGCGACGCCGGTGGCGACGGCCAGCACGTTCTTCATTGCCCCGCCCAGTTCGGCGCCGAGCATGTCGTCGCCGGTGTAGGCGCGGAATGCCGGGCCGTGCAGGACGTCGGCGACGGACTGGGCGAATGCGGGTGTATCGGAATGGACTGTCAGTGCCGTCGGCAGGCCGGCGGCGACTTCCTTGGCAAAGGACGGACCGGTCACGACCGCCAGCGGCACGCCGTCGCCCAGCACCTCGCCGGCGACCTCGTGCAGGAACCGGCCACTGCCCGGCTCGAACCCCTTGGTCGCCCACGCCACGCCAGCCGCGGCAGGCCGGTGGGGGGCGAGCGCGCGCAGGGTTTCGGCAAAGGCGTGGGACGGCACGACCACCAGCACCAGCTCCGCATCGCGCAACGCGCCAGGCAGATCCGTGGTGGCGCGCAGCGATTCCGGCAACTCCAGATCGGGCAGGTAACGCGGATTGCGGTGCTCGCTGTCGATGGCCGCAACGCACTCCGCATCACGACCCCACAGCGTGGTGGGGCAGCCGTGGCGCGCAGTCAGTGCCGCAAGCGCGGTGCCCCATGACCCGGCGCCGAGCACCGCCACGCGCGGCTGCGGGGGGGTGCCCTGCACGGCCGCTTCGATCGGCACGCCGGCCAATCAGGCGTTGCCGGCGGCTTCGGTGTCGGCCAGGCCGTTTTCCTGGCCGGCCTGCTGGGCGGCGCGCTGGCGCAGGCCCTCGGCATACAACGCATCGAAATTGATCGGCTGCAGCAGGAACGGCGGGAACCCGCCGGACTGCACCAGCGCGCTGATCAGCTGGCGCGCATACGGGTACAGCACGTTCGGGCAGTGGGTGCCCAGCATGCCGTCCAGCGTCGCGGCGTCGAAGCCGGCCAGGCCGAAGACGCCCGCCTGCTTCACTTCCACCAGGTACAGCGACTTGTCCTCGACCTTGCAGGTCAGGGTGATGCCCAGCACCACCTCGTAGGCGCTCTCGCCCAGGCGCTGCACGTTCTGGCTGAGGTTCATCTGCAGCTGCGGCTGTGCGGTCTCGTTGAACACCGCCGGGGCGCCGGGCACCTCGAAGGACACGTCCTTGGCGTAGATCTTCTCGACCGTGAACGCCGGGCCGGTCTGGGCGGCGGTATCGGCGGGCGCAGCGGCGCCGTTGGCGGTTTCTTCGGACATGACTCGGAACTCCGGCTAAAAATCGATAAGTGGACGATTATGGCACGCACCCCTTGCGTGCCCGGGTCTCAGGCTTGGGGCGCGCCGGGGCGAAACAAGGCCCCGCACGGCGGGACCGGCCCGTTCAGCCGCGGCCCTTGACCAGCGGCAGGTCGGCCTGCTGCCAGGCCTGGATGCCGCCGTCGAGCCAGTACACGTGCTCGAAGCCGGCCTTCTTCAGGCGCTTGGCGGCGGACGCCGACGCATGGCCGGTCCGGCACACGGCGACCACCGGCAGCGACTTGGCGCTGGCCAGCAGTTTGCTGTCGACGTCGAACTGGCTGGGCTGCACCGACTTGCTGCCGGCGATGTGGCCCCTCTGGAAGTCGTTGCTGGGCGAGAGGTCGACCACCAGCGCGTTCTCGCGGTTGATCAGACCGGTCAGCTCGGCCGGCCGCAGCGCCTTGTAGCCGCGGAAGAGCCGCGCGATTTCGGTGTAGACGATCGCAACCGTCAGGCCCGCCAGTGCCAGCGACAGATAGGGGTGGCGCCCGGCAAAAGCGAGCAATTCTTCGATGGTCACGGCGTCACGGCAGCAGCAAAGGGGCCGGGATTGTCGCGCAGCGCCGGTAGTGGCGCAAAAGCGGGCCTCATTCGCCGTCCCAGAGATCCGGCATCCCGGAGGTCAGCCACCAGGTCTTGCTCGGCTCGTCCCAGCGCCACTCCTCGCGGTAGCGCACCGTGCGCTCGGTCATGGTGTGCTTGTTGACCACGCCGATCTCGATGTCGCGCACCGCGGTGCCGGCCTCCATGTCCTGGCTGGCCCCCAGGTCGCGGTAGTGCGAGATCTGCACCTGCTCGTAACGCGCCATCTCGACGTCGGTCAGCGCATGTTCCTCGCGCTTGAGCGGGTCGATCAGGTTGGTCGCACCTTCGAACTCGGCCCAACGGATCGCCTTGGACCACGCGTACTGGTTGCGGTTCAACAGGTCCTGCTCGTTGGTCATGCTGGCGCAGGCGGCCAGCAGCGAGACGAGAACGAGCAGCAGCAGCGACTGGATCCAACGCATCGGACTCTCCTGGGATGCCGACCCGGGTACGGGCCGAAGGCCGCGAAGGTAGCAGGCTACGCCGCGGCGTGGCCGGGATCGCGGACGATCGCCACGTAGCGGGCCGTGAACTCGGTGGCGACGCCGCCTTCAGGCAACCCCGCCCACGCACGCAGGCCGATGCGGGCCCGGCCGCGCTGGCGCAGCGTTGCGATGAACGCCTCCCAGTCGGCGTCGGCGTCGGCTTCGGCGGTGACGTCGAGATCGGCAAACAGCGGCGCCAGGTACCGCACCTGGCTGTCGGCCACGTACACGTCCGCGTCCAGCCCGGCGGCTTCGATCCGTAGCGTGACCAGCCCCCACGAGGCCAGCGTCATCATCGACCCCAGGCTGCCACCGAAGGCGCAGCCCTTGTCGTTGACGTGCGCCGAGAGCGGCGCGTGCAGCCGCAGGCGGTCGCCATCGAACCCTGCGATGCGCAGCTGCATGGCCGCGACCGGTGGCATCGACTGGTAGTGGTGGTCGAGTCGGGTCAGGGCGTCGTCGGACATGGGGCACCACGAGTGCGGGGGACGCCATTCTTGCAGCAGGACCCATGCGGCCGGAACCGCAGCCCCACGCCGACGCCGTGCAGGACCTGTCGGCCTGTTCCGGTTGCCCCCCGCATGGCACGCTGCCCCGATGCACGTGGCCCCCATGCAATCACCGACGCCCCGATGGACGCTGGTTTCGTTGCGCCCGCGCGGCGGCCACGACAGCCTGCGCCGCGCGGCGGCGCGCCATGGCGGCGGCCTGGTCGCGCTGTCGCCATGGCAGCTGCAGGATCGCGACGACGCGGCCAGCCGCACCGCACTTCAGCGCGCGCTGTCGGCGGACGCGGTGGTGTTCACCAGCCCGGCCGCGGTGCGTGCCGCGGCGCGGCTGCAGGCGTTGCCGGCGATGGTGGCCTGCGCGGTCGGCAGCGGTACCGCGGCGGCGTTGCGGCGCGCAGGTGTCGCCGAGGTACGCGTGCCCGGGCGCATGGACACCGAGGGCCTGCTCAACCTGCCCGAGCTGGCGGCCAGCGCCGCCGGCCGCATTGGCCTGGTCACCGCCCCCGGCGGACGCGGCGCGCTGCAGCCGGCATTGGAGCAGCGCGGCATCGAGGTGCTGCGCGCCGACGTGTACGAGCGGGTGCCAGTGGCGCTGCCACGGCGTGCCGTCGATGCATTGCGCGACGCGCCCCGGCCGCCGGTGCTGGCGCTGACCAGCGGCGAGGCCTTGCAGCAAGTGATGGGGCAACTGCCCGCGGACGCGCTCGACGCCCTGCGCACTGCAACGGTCATCGCCGCCAGCGAGCGCCTTGCGGCCATCGCCCGCGAGGCAGGGTTCGAGCGCGTGCGCATCGCCCGCAGTCCCCGTCCCGCCGATCTTGTGGCCGCCGCATGCGGGCCGGATGGAGGCCGCGTTCCGGTAGCATGAGCGGTCCCCCGATCGCGCCACGCCCGTGTCCGCCACGCCCCCCTCCGCACCACCGTCTCCTTCGCCGTCCTCGCGCCGCTCCGGCTGGCCGTGGTGGCTGCTGCTCGCACTGCTGGCGCTGGCCGCGTGGCGCGCGTGGGTGTGGTGGGAGGCACGCGAACCCGCAGACCACGCGCCGGCAGCGGACGTGCGCATCGAAGCGCTCAACGACCGCATCAGCGCATTGCGCGGCGACCTGCGCGCACAGGCCCAGCGGATCCAGCAGGCCGATGCCACCAACCGCGTGCTGCGCGATGAGCTGCTCGGCATGGGCCAGCGTGCGGCCCTGATCGAAGACAGCATTGCGCGCTGGTCCGACCCCGACCGGCATGGCGCACAGGCGCTGCGGCTGGACGAGGCGGAACTGCTGCTCGCCATGGGGCAGCAGCGGCTGCTGATCGCCGGCGACCTCGACGGTGCGCGCCGCGCCTACACGCTGGCTGGTGGCGTCCTGTCGGGGGTCGACGACCCCGCCTTCCTCAGCCTGCGCCAGGTGCTGGTGCAGGAACGCGCCGCACTGGACGAACTGGGCGACGACCCGCGCGTCCGCGCGCTGGCCCGCCTGCAGGCGTTTACCTCGGAACTCGACCGGCCGACCGACGCCGTACCGGTGGCGAGTGCCCCCGCCGATGCGTCGTGGTGGCGGCGCGCGTTCTCCACGGTGTTCGACATCCAGCCACGCCACCGCAGCCTGGCCGTCCGCCCGGCCGACCGCGGCGATGCCATGGCCGGCCTCCAGCTGGAATTGACCCTGGCGCGCGCCGCGGCCGAGCGACGCGACGTCGAGGCGTGGCGCACCGCGCTGACGCGCGCGGACGCATGGCTGCAACGGCTGTGGGCGCCTTCGCCCGAGCTGCAAGGGCGGCGCGACGCGCTGGCGGCGCTGGCGGCGCTGCCGCTTTCACCGGAGCTTGCGACGCTGGGCAGCACACTCGAGCAACTACGTCAGTTGCGCAGTGTGCGCCAGGAGCCCTGATGAACCTCTTCCGCAGCCTGTTGTTCTGGATCGTGCTCGCGCTGGTCGGTGCGCTGGTGGCGCAACTGCTGGCACAGGACCCGGGCCTGGTGGTGGTCAGCTACAACGACTGGACATACGAGAAGTCGCTGGCCTACAGCCTGGTGCTGGTGCTGGTGGGCGTGCTGGCGATCTGGCTGGTGTGGAAGCTGGTGACGACGCCGTTCGTGATGCTGCGCCGCCGCCGCAAGAAGGCGGCGCGCGCGCGCCTCATCGAAGGACTTGAAGCCTCACACCTGGGCCATTGGAGCCGCGCGGAGAAGGCGCTGGCGCAGACCGACGATGCCGAGATCGGCGCCGTCGGCCACGTCGCCGCCGCACGTGCCGCGGCGGCGCGCGGCGATGCCGCGCTCGCCCAGCAGCACCTGGATGCGCTGGCCTCGCGCCACCCGACCGCCCGCGCCGTCGCGCAGGCCGAACTCGCCCTGGACGACGGGCGCCCGACCGATGCCCTGAGCGCCCTGGACGCACCCAACGCGCAGCCGCTGCCGCCGCGCGGCGTTGCGCTGCGCGCCGAAGCGCTGTCGCAACTGGGCCGCGCCGGCGAGGCCTACGGCCTGCTCGGCGCACTGCGCCAGCAGGAAGCGTGGCCGAAGTCGCGCATGGAGCGCGCCGAAGCGCAATGGGCGGAGGCCGGGCTGCGCGAGGCCGGCGACGCCAACGTCCTGGCCGACCGCTGGGAAGCGCTGCCCAAGCCGCTGCGCGCCCACCCTGCGATCGTCGCCGCGTACGCCGAACGCGCGGCCGCGCTGCGCTGGGAAGAGGCCGCGGCCAGCAGCATCGAACACGCGCTGGACACGCAGTGGGACGAGGGCCTGGCCGGCCTCTACGGCCGGCTGCCGATCGGCCGCCTGGACGCGCGTCGCGAACACGCCGAGCGCTGGCTGCAGGCGCACCCGGCCAGCCCCGGCCTGCTGGTGACGCTGGCGCGGCTGGCACGCGCACAGGGCCAGTGGTCGCAGGCGGAAACCTACCTGCATCGCGCGCTCGCGCAGGGCGCCAACAGCGAGGCGTGGGAAGAACTCGGCCACGGCTTCGCCCAGCACGGCGACGAGGCCCTGGCCCGCCACAGCTACGCCAACGCGCTGCGCGCATCGCGCGGCGAAGCGATCAGCGAGTTGCCGGGCCGCGACGTGCGCGCCCGCATCTACGACGAAGCCGTCACCGAGGATCGCGACGCCCACGGCATGCCGCGGCTTCGTGATTCATAAGATCGGAACTCGAGAACAGCAATAGCTGGCGGAACAGCGGTTAGGCCCTGATCGCGCCCCACCGTACCGCCTCCAAAGCCGTCGTCCCGGCGAAAGCCGGGACCCATCTTGATGTCCGCGCGCCACGCCTCGCACGCGCACCCCCGCCGGCGTCGCTAACGCCGCACCGGCGGGGGCGCAAAACGGACTTACCGCTCCAGGATCGCCACCACGCCCATGCCGCCGGCGGTGCAGATCGACACCAGGCAGCGGCCGCCACCGCGTTCCTTCAACGCCTTGGCCGCCGCGGCGACGATGCGCGCGCCGGTCGCCGCGAACGGGTGGCCGGTGGCCAGCGACGAGCCATTCGGGTTGATCTTCGCCGGGTCGATGCGACCCAGCGGCGCGGCCAGGCCGAGGCGGTTGCGGCAGTACTCCTCGCTCTCCCACGCGCGCAGCGTGCACAGCACCTGCGCGGCGAACGCCTCGTGGATTTCGTAGATATCGAAGTCCTGCAGGGTCAGTCCGTTGCGCGCCAGCATCTCCGGCACCGCGACGGTCGGCGCCATCAACAGGCCTTCGCCGTGGACGAAGTCGACGGCCGCCACCTGCGCGTCGCGCAGGTAGCACAGCACTTCGTGGTCGTGTTGACGGGCCCAGTCTTCGGACGCCAGCAGGCACGCCGACGCACCGTCGGTCAGCGGGGTGGAGTTGGCCGCGGTCAACGTGCCGCGGCCGGACGTCCTGTCGAAGGCCGGCTTCAGTGACGCGAGCTTCTCCAGCGTCGAGTCCGGACGCAGGATGTTGTCGCGCGACACGCCGCGGAAGCTGACGACCAGGTCGTCCAGGAACCCGCGCTCGTAGGCCGCGGCCAGCTTCCGGTGCGAGGCCAGCGCCCACTCGTCCTGCGAGTCGCGTGAGATGTTCCACTCCTTGGCCATGTCCTCGCAGTGCTGGCCCATGCTCTTGCCGGTGCGCGGTTCGGCGACACCGGGGAACTCGGGCTTGAGCTCGCGTGGCGAGAAGCCCTTGAATGCGGCCAGCTTGTCCTTCGGCGTCTTGCCGGCGGCCGCCTCCAGCAGGCGGCGGCGCAGCGACTTGCCGTACACGATCGGCACGTCCGAGGTGCTGTCGCTGCCACCCCCGATGCCCGACTCGATCTGCCCGACCGCGATCTTGTTGGCGACAGTGATGATCGAATCCAGCGAAGTGCCACACGCACGCTGCAGCGTGATGCCCGGCGTCAGCGGCGACAGGCCCGACGACAACGCGGCCTCGCGGCCCAGGTTCCAGTCGCTGCTGTGCTTGATCACCGCACCCATCGCGACCTCACCCAGTTGCTGCCCGTGCAGGCCGAAGCGCTCGACCAGCGCGCCCAGCGTGCGCACCGACATGCCCAGGTTGCCGACGTCCGCGTAGGCGGTGTTCTGGCGACAGAAGGGAATGCGGACGCCGCCGAGCACGGCGACGGGACGGGATTGACGCATCGGATTCACCTCGGGGGACTGTGCGGGCCAGCATGCCCGCAACACCGTCGGGGCATAATGACGGCGAGTGTAGCGCCGGCCTCCTGCACGACCAAACGCCAGCGTATGCATGCCTGCACGCCGACCCCCACCTGCCGCCTGGACGCCCTCCGGACCTGATGACCGCGCCCCCCGCCGCCGCCAATGACACCGATGCCGTGCACGTACTGGGCGCGCTCGCGCTCGAGTTGCGCGGCGATGCCGCGGTGGCGCGCGACACGCTGGCCTCGGGCGAGGTCGAGACCCTCGGCGGGCTGGTGGCCCGCGACCTCGCCGCGCTGGTGCCCGATGCCGCGCGGCTGGACCTGGTCACCGTCGGTGCCCACTACGACCCGGTCGAACTGCTGCGTCCCGGCTGGCCGCTGCACCGCGAACTCGACCAGCTCGCCGCGCGCGCGCCCGGCGTCGCCGGCGGTCGCGTCATCGCGTTCGGTGCCCACGACGGCCGCCTCCCCGGCGCATTGGCGCCGTCCACCGAGCATGCCGGTGGCCCGTTGCGGCTGGTGCCGTTCGTGCTGGGCGGCGATGCCGGCGTCGCGTCGAAGGTTGGAGAGGCATTCGAGCTTCAGTTGCTGGAGCGCGGCATGGCCGCGGCCGACACG
The DNA here is from genome assembly GCF_020026895.1 of Novilysobacter selenitireducens. GTDB lineage: Bacteria > Pseudomonadota > Gammaproteobacteria > Xanthomonadales > Xanthomonadaceae > Lysobacter_C > Lysobacter_C selenitireducens. The sequence goes on along the minus strand of NZ_JAINZW010000001.1, from coordinate 309,006 downwards.
GCGCTGGCGGCGCAGGCCGCGTTCGGCCTGCAGGTCGAGCACGCGCGCTACCTCACCGTGCACGACCTCGCCGCGATGACGGCGATGCAGTACGACCACGCCGGCCTGGCGCCGGTGTGGCCGCTGCTGGAAACCGCGTTGCTCGAACCCACCGCCGAAGCCTGGGTCGACGCGCCGCCCGAGCCGCTGCTGCGCTATGCCGATGGCGAGGCCCGCATGGCGCTGTTCTCGCCGGCCGCATGGCAAGCCCGCTATGCGCCCGCCGAACCGTGCGATACCGACGAAAGCCGCGAGCGCCTGCAGCGCCGGCACCAGCATTTCGAGGCGCGCCAGCGGCAGATCGCCGCGGTGCTGCGCGCGCACGCGGTGCCGGTCACCTTCGTGCATTGCGACCGCGACAGCGATTGCCGCGCGGCGCTGTAAGTACCTTCGGGGCTTGAGCGCCCTGGGGCCAGGCCTTTTCAGCATGCGCTGCGCGCGCCTATCGCTTGGTGGTGTGGGTGGCGCTCCCTCTCCCTACGGGGGAGAGCGCTGGGGTGAGGGTTCGGCGAAGCGGTGGTGCGCACGACGGCGTGGGGCTCGTCAGCTCACACGCGTTTTCCCCGGATCCCTGGAACCCCGTACATCAACGTGGATCCCGGCTTTCGCCGGGATGACGGGAACAAGTATTCGGGATGCTGGTGAGGACCGCACTTCGACGTAAGGAGGAGTGCGGACCGTAAAGGTTCCCACTTCCCGGTCAACCCGCCGGCCGCTCGAACGTCTCCGCCAGCAACCGGTAGCCCGCATCGCGCATGCCCAGCGCTTCGTAGGTGCGCAGGGCCGCTTTGTTGTCCTGCTCGACATACAGCCGCAGCCCCAGCACGTCGGGCACGGCCAGCGCCTGTTCGCGCACGTGGCGGTACAGCGCGGCGAACACGCCCTGGCGCCGGTGGCCGGGGTCGACATACACGCTCTGGATCCACCACCACCAGCCGTTGCGCCAGTCGCTCCACTCCGTGGTGAGCATCAGCGTGCCGACGGGCTGGCCGACCGTCTCGCGGCCGGCCAGCGGCAGGTCGTGCATCGCGACGTAGTACCGCGCCTTGAGCGGATCGGCGATACCGGCCGCGACCCCGGCCAGCACCGTACCGGGATCAAGCCGCTTGTGCTCGGTTTCCCACGCCATGTCAGCCGCCCAGTCGGCCAGCAGCGGCGCGTCGTCCGCGACGGCGGGCCGTACCCGCAGGGCATCGGCATGCGTCACGACGCGTCAGCCGGTGATTTCGATCACGCCACAGGCCACGCGGTCGCCGGCATTGCCCGAAGGCTGGCTGGTGTAGTCGTCGGCCTTGGCATGCACGACCACGGCGCGACCGGCCACGTCGTTGGCCGCGCCGCCGCCGAGCGTCACGCCGCGTGCCTCGACGCTGGCCTGCGCCACGCCTTCGCCGTTGGCCGACAGGTTGTCCATGTCGCCGCCATGGTGGGTCGGAGTACCGGCGCGGCCGTGCGGCTCGTTACCCGGGTTGAAGTGGCCGCCCGCGCTGCTGGCGTCGGCCGCGGAGCAGTCGCCGGTCTCGTGGATGTGGATGGCGTGCGTACCGCCCGCAGTGAGGCCGCCGATCTCGCCGGCGATGCGCACGCCGTCGGCCGTCGGCACCAGGTTGAGCGTGCCGCTGACCAGGCTGCCGGACGCCGGCGCCAGCACGACGCGCGCGGACTTGGCCGTCGACACCGCCGGGGCCTGCGGCGTGGCAGCGGGCGCACGCGACGTCGAGGACGGACTGGACGCGCAACCGGCGACGGCGATGACACAGGCGGCGGCAAGCAGGGCGGTCTTCATGACGACTCCGTCGTGTTCCGTGGTTGGGCCGCGCACGCTAGCGGAAGCCGGGTTCAGTGCGGGTGAATCCATACACAGCCGGAGCCCGCCGCGCGCCGCTACTTGCGACCGCCCCCCGCCGGCTTGAGCTTGCGGGTCAACGTGTTCCGCCCCAGCCCCAACCGGGCGGCGGCTTCGGCGCGGCGGCCGCCGGTGTGGTCCAGCGCGGCTTCCAGCAGGATGCGTTCGACACGCGGAACCACCGCGGCATGCAGGTCGCCGACGCCGGCTGCCAGTTGGGCGCGCGTCCACGCGTCCAGCGTCGAAGCCCAGTCGTCCGCGGCCGCCTGCGGCGCCGAGGCACCCAGCGCCATCTCCACGTCACCGGCGTCGAGCCGGTCGCCCTGCGCCAGCGCAGCCATGCGCCAGCACAGGTTTTCGAGTTCACGCACGTTGCCGGGCCACGGATGCGTGCGCAGCCGCGCGACGGCCGCGCGCGACAGCGTTTTCACCGGTGCGTCGAACCGTTGCGCGGCCAGCGCGAGGAACCGTTCGGCCAGGCGCGGGATGTCGTCGCCGCGATCGCGCAGCGGCGGCACGTGCAGGCGCACCACGTCCAGGCGGTGCAGCAGGTCCTCGCGGAAGCGGCCATCGGCGACGCGCGCCTGCAGGTCCTGGTGCGTCGCCGCGATCACGCGCACGTCGACGCGGATCAACTCGCGCCCGCCGACGCGGAAGAATTCGCCCTCCGCCAGCACGCGCAGCAACCGGGTCTGCAGCGGCAGCGGCATGTCGCCGATCTCGTCCAGGAACAGCGTGCCGCCGTCGGCCTGTTCGAAGCGGCCGATGTGTCGCCGCTGCGCGCCGGTGAAGGCGCCCGCTTCGTGGCCGAACAGCTCCGACTCCAGCAGCTCGGCCGGGATCGCCGCCGTGTTGAGCGCCACGAACGGCCGTTGCGCGCGCGGCGATTCGCGGTGCAGCGCGCGGGCGACCAGCTCCTTGCCCGTGCCCGTCTCGCCGGTGACGAGCACCGACAGCGGCGCCTGCGCCAGCCGGCCGATCGCGCGGAACAGCTGGCGCATCACCGGCGTGTCGCCGACCAGTCGGTCACCGGTGCCCGCCGCTTGCGTGGCGTCGGCGCCGGCGTCGGCATCGGTGCTTTCATCGATGCGCTGCAGGGCGCGTTCGGCCAGCGCGACTGCTTCGTCCAGGTCGAAGGGTTTGGACAGGAATTCGTGCGCGCCACCGCGAAACGCGCCGGCAGTGCTGGCGACGTCGGTGTAGGCGCTCATCACCACCACCGGCAATGACGGCAACCGCTGCTTGAGTTTCTCGAGCAGCACCAGGCCGTTGTCGCCGGGCATCCGCACGTCGGTGAACAGCAGTGCCGGCGCCTCGCGCGTGTCCAGGGCATCGAGCGCATCGCCGGCGTTCTCGAACACGTCCACCGCATAGCCAGCCTGCCGCAGCGCCGCGCTGAGCACGAAGCGGATGCTGCGGTCGTCGTCGACGATCCAGACCGGCCGGGTCACGCGGCGGCCCCGGTTGTGTCGGCCGACGCCGCCGGCATCGGCAACAACAGCGTGAACACGGTATGCCCGGGCCGCGAGCGGTATGCCAGCGAGCCACGGTGTTCGCGCGCCACCTGCTGCGCCAGCGCCAGGCCCAGCCCGCTGCCTTCGGCGCGGCCCGAGACCAGCGGCAGGAACACGCGCTCGGCCAGTTCGTCGGGCACGCCGTGGCCGTCGTCGACGATCTCCAGCCGCAGCGCGATCGGATGGGCGACGTCGCCGATGCGCAGGCCGTGCTCGGCGCGCGTGCGCAGCGTGACGGTGCCGGCGCCGGCCTCGATCGCGTTGCGCGCGAGGTTCCAGACCGCCTGCACCAGGCGATCGGCATCGCCGGCGAACTCCGGCAAGCTCGGGTCGTAGTCGCGCACCAGCCGCACGGCCCAGCCGGCGTCGTTCTCGGCCAACCGCAGCACACGCTCCAGCACGGCATGGATATTGAGCGCGGCATGCGGCCGCGGCGGCGACGGCACCAGCAGCTGGTCGAGCAGCCCGCCCAGGCGCGCAACCTCGTCGTCGATCAGCGCGACCAGCTCGCGCGACTCGGCATCGTCGATGCGCCGGCCCAACAGCTGCGCCGCACCTTTCAGGCCCGCAAGTGGATTGCGCAACTCGTGCGCCAGGCCCTTGAGCGATGCCGACAGCGCCGCCGGCAGCAGCAGCGCCGGGTCGTCGCCGGGGAATTCGTCGACCGGGTGCGCCTCCAGCAGCCAGCCCTCGCCCATCGCCGTCAGCCACAGGTCGGCGAAGCGCTCGGCGGCATCCGGGTACTGCAGCCGCACCCGGCGGATGCGCAGCGGTGCGCTGTCGGCATCCATGCGGGCAAGCGCAGCGACCAGCCGCCCGTCGCCACCGTCGAGCTCGGCCAGCGGCCAGCCCACGAGCCGCCGCGCGCTCACGCCCAGCCACCGGGAAAACGACTGGTTGCCCCCGGCGATGGCCCCGTCCGGACCCGCCCACGCCAGCGGCGTGGTCAGGGCATCGAGGTCGGGTGCGAGGGTCGGAGCCATCGCACCATGTTAGTGCAGCCACGGCGCCTCGCATTGTTAGACTTTCATGATGGATCAGACCCTGCTGCCACGTGCCCAGCAATTTCTCCGGCAGGGCCGCATCGACCTGGCACTGCAGGCCCTCGACCCCGCCCTCCACGTGGTGCCGGTTCCCGCCGGTGCGCTGAAGTTGTTGGCAAGGTTGGCGTTGCACCAGCAGCGCATGCCCCTTGCGAAGCAGGCGCTGCAGCGCGCAATGGCCGAGTTGCCGGATGACCCGGAAACCCACGCCCTGGTGGCGGCCGCCGCCAGGATCCAGGGCCAGCCCGAGGCATTGGAAGCCGCCGCGCGGCGGGCGCTGGCGCTCGAGCCGACCCACCCCGTCGCCGCGGCGCTTCTCACCGAACACCTGCGCGACCGCCTGCGGATCGGCGAGGCGCGCGCGATCGCCGACGCATGCCTCCAGGCCCGACCGGACGACTTCGGAACCCGCCTGGCGCGGGCCGACCTGCACATGTTCAGGGGCGATGCGGCGGCGGCGATGGACGATGCCGATGTCGCCTGCAGCCAGTCACCGTCGTTGCAGGCGCGGCAGGTCGCCGCGATGGCCTCGCTGTATGTCGACCACCTGACGGCACCGGATGTCATGGAACGCCACCTGAGAGCCGCTGCCTCGATCCCGCCGCTCAAGCTGCCGATGAGGGCCAGGCCACCCTATGAGCCGGGCGGCCGACCGTTGCGGGTCGGCTTCCTCTCCCCGGACCTGCGGCGCCATCCCGTCGGCAGCTTCATCGCGCCGGTGCTCGCCGGATTGCCGGCCTCGCGTGTCCATTCGATCTGCTTCAGCGACGCAACGCCGGACGACACCACGCGTCGCCTGCAGGCCCTGTCAGGCACGTGGCACGACACGCGCGCCCTGGACGATGCGCAGGTGTTCCAACTGGTGCAGGCGGAGGCCGTGGACGTACTGGTGGACCTTGCCGGCCATACCCACGGCAGCCGACCCGGATTGCTGGCCAGCCGCGCCGCTCCCCTGCAGGTCGTCTATCTCGGTTACCTGCATGACACCGGACTGCCGGCATGCGATGGCGTTGTCGGCGACCCCCACACCTTGGCCGTCGACACCGCCAGCGCCCGCCGCCCCCTGCGACTGCCGGGCTGCTTCCTGTGCTTCGAGCCGATGGACGATGCGCCGCCGGTGGCGATCCGCGAGGACGAGGCCGTCGTGTTCGGCAGCTTCAACCACCTGGCCAAGCTGTCGCCGGACACGGTCGCCCTGTGGTCCGAGGTGCTGGGCCGGTTGCCGCGTTCCCGGCTCGTGTTGTGTGCGCTGGGCCTCCAGGACCCCGGCGTGCGTCAGCAGGTGCGGCAACGGTTCGCCGACCACGGCATCGACGACGATCGCCTGGAGGTGCGCGGGCCGGTCACCGATCCCGAGGCGTTCCTTCGCCAGTACGACGACATCGACATCGCACTGGACCCGCTTCCGTTCAATGGTGGCACCACCACCCTGCAGGCGCTCTGGCAGGGCGTCCCCGTCCTCACCTGCCCGCGCGACACGATGGCTTCGCGCAGCGGCGCCTCCATCCTGCATGCGGCGGGACTGGGCGACTGGGTCGCGCGGGACCCGACGCATTTCGTGGCCCTGGCCGAGCATTTCGCGGCAGACCGGGCGCTACTCCGCGACCTGCGGCAAACCATGCGGGGCCGGATCAAGGCGAGCGGGCTGACCGACGGCCTCCGCTTCGCCGACGGCTTCGCCGCCCTCCTGGAGTCGTCCTTCACGATCGGCGGAGACTGACCCTCAATCCATCCGTAGCGTCGCGTCGCCCGAGAAGGTCTCGATGTCGATTTCGGCGTCGCCGCTGCCGTAGCGGTGGCTCAGGCTGGCGCCGGGGCCGTGGCGGGGGCGCTGGATGTTGGCGCCCGGAGCGCTGAGCGTACCGCTGAAGCTTTCGGCGCGGACGCTGGCGGAGGTGTCGCGCGGCAGGCGCAGCTCGAGGTCGCCGCTGACGCTTTCCATCGAGACGTCCGCGCCCGGTGCCAACGCCGCGGTGACGCGCACGTCGCCGGACACCGTCGCGCCGGAGAACTCGCGCAGCCGGCTTTCGATGACGTCGACGCGCGCATTGCCGGAGACCGTTTCCACGCTGACCTCGCCGTCCAGGCGACCGGTCAGCTGGATGTCGCCACTCACGCTGTCGGCGCCCACGTCGCGGCTGTTGAGGGTCAGGGCCTGGTCGCCGCTGACGGTCTCGATGTCGGCCTGCCGCGGCGCGCCGACGACGGCGACGTCGCCGCTGACACTGTCGATCGACAGCTCGCGCGAGGCGATGCCCTGGACGTCGATGCGCGCGGCCACGCCGTCGATTTCCAGTGCGGCCTGCAGCGGCACCATCAGGCGCAACTCGGTGGGCTCGCTGCGGTCGCGGCCGCCCCAGACGCCGACGCGATTGGGGTACTTGACGCGGACCTCCAGCGAGCGGCGGTCGCCTTCGATCTCCAGGCGCTCGACGCCTTCGCCGAGTTGGCCCTGCACGCGGACTTCGGGGCGGTCCCAGGCGCGCACTTCGATCAGGCCCTTGAGGTTTTCCACCTGGAGGCGGCCGTCGGCATCGAGCGGACGGGTTTCGTCGATGGGGGTGGCGGCGATGGCCGGCAGTGCGGCCACCAGGGCCAGCGAGAACAGGGCGGTGCGGATCATGGGGAGGCTCCGGGTCGGATGACGTACGGTCAGGTCAGGGCCGCGCGCTGGGACAGCGCGAGGCGGCGTGAGTAGGTGCGGCGCAGCTGCTGCAGCAACAGGGCCGAATCCGGGTCCTGCTGCAGGGCGGCGAGGATCTGCGCGGCGTTGCGATCGAGTTCGGCCAGGCCCGGCTGCAGCGCGGGGGTGACCGGCACGCCGCCCACCTCCGCCAGCGCGGCCTGGTATTCGCGGACCATGCCCTGCGCCTGTAGCTGGATATCGCCGGCCGCGGCCTGTGCCACCGGCGTGGCAACGCCGCCAGTGTCCGGCTCGCCCGGCGGCTGCATGACGTGCCAGGCCGCGCCGATCGCCAGCGCGCCCGCCAGCGAGGCGGCCAACGCCATCGGCACGGCCCAGCGACGCGGACGCGACGCGGGGGCCTGCGGCGTGGTGGCGATTCGCGCTGCAATCGAATCCCACGTCGCCGGCGGCGGGGACACGTCGCGGCGCAGCGCGCGCAGCGACCAGCGCAGCGAGTCGGAATCCAGGGACGTGTCGCGTGGGGTCGTATCGGTCATGCGGGTTCTCCCAGCCGGTCGCGCAGCAGGCGCCGCGCGCGGTGCAATTGAGCCTTGGAACTGCCCACCGCCATGTCCAGCTCGGCGGCGATCTCCTCATGCGTCCAGCCTTCCACGTCGAACAGCACCAGCACGGCGCGGGCGCGTGGCGGCAAGGTCGCCACCGCGCGCTCCAGGTCCATCGCCAGCGCGGTGCCGTGGCCGGCCGAGTCGGGCGTGCCCAGCGCGTCGAAGGCGGCATCGTCGTCCTCGCCGGGCCGGCTGCGCTGGCGGCGCAGTTCCATCAGCGCGGTGTTGACCGCCAGCCGGTGCAGCCAGGTCGAGAACGCGGATTCGAACCGGAACGCCGGCAACGCCTGCCAGGCGCGGACGAACGCCTCCTGGGTCAGGTCCTCGGCGCGCGCGCCGTGGCCGCCCACCAGGCGCCCGATGACGCCATGGACCCGGCCGGCGTGGCGCCGGTACAGGGTCTCGAATGCGGGGACCTCGCCGCGGGCGGCCGCGCCCACCAGCGCCCGGTCCTCGGCGTCGGCCGGTGCGGTGTCGGGTGCGTAATCGGCCACGGCGGTCAGCATATCGAGTCCGATGCCGGGGCGGCCGGGAAGGTTTAAGCGGGCGGTTGCGTTCCGCGCATCCCTGCGTCACCCCGGCTGTCGTCCCGGGCGAAGCCGGCGGCCTGCATCACCGGCGCGCCCGGGCAAAAAAAACAGGCCCGGATTTCTCCGGACCTGCGTCTACCGCCTGGGAAAAACCGGTCGCGTCAGACCGCGTAGTACATCTGGTACTCCAGCGGGTGGGTCGCGGCGCGGAACGCGGTGACTTCCTTCATCTTCAGCGCGATGTAGGCGTCGATCATGTCGTCGGTGAACACGCCGCCGGCCTTGAGGAACTCGCGGTCCTTGTCGAGCGCTTCCAGCGCCTGGTCCAGCGAGTGGCACACGGTCGGGATGTTCTTCTCCTCTTCCGGCGGCAGGTCGTAGAGGTCCTTGTCGCTCGGCGCGCCGGGGTCGATCTGGTTCTTGATGCCGTCCAGGCCGGCCATCATCAGCGCCGCAAACGTCAGGTAGCCCGACTGCATCGGGTCCGGGAAGCGGAACTCGATGCGGCGCGCCTTCGGGTTGGACACGTACGGGATGCGGCAGCTGGCCGAGCGGTTGCTGGCCGAGTACGCCAGCATCACCGGCGCCTCGAAACCCGGCACCAAGCGCTTGTAGCTGTTGGTGGTGGAGTTGGTGAAGGCGTTCAGCGCGCGCGCGTGCTTGAACACGCCGCCGATGTACCACAGCGCCATCTGGCTCAGGCCGCCATAGCCGTCGCCGGAAAACAGGTTGGTACCGCCCTTGGCCAGGCTCTGGTGCACGTGCATGCCGCTGCCGTTGTCGCCCACGATCGGCTTGGGCATGAAGGTGGCGGTCTTGCCGTTGCGGTGGGCCACGTTCTTGACGATGTACTTCATCATCAGCAGCTCGTCCGCCTTGCGCACCAGCGAGTTGAACTTGGTGCCGATCTCGCACTGGCCGGCGTTGGCGACCTCGTGGTGGTGCACCTCGACCTCGATGCCCACGGCCTCCAGCGTCTTGCACATCTCGGCGCGGATGTCGTGCAGCGAGTCCAGCGGGGCAACGGGGAAGTAGCCGCCCTTCACGCCCGGGCGGTAGCCGGTGTTGCCGCCCTCGTACTCGCGGCCGGAGTTCCACGCCGCCTCTTCGGAATCGACGTGGAAGAAGGTGTGGCCCATGTCGTTGGCGTAGCGCACCGAGTCGAAGATGAAGAACTCCGGCTCCGGCCCGAAGAACGCCTGCTCGGCGACGCCGCTCGACTTCAGGTACGCCTCGGCGCGCTTGGCGACGCCGCGCGGATCGCGCGAGTAGGCCTGCATCGTCGACGGGTCGAGGATGTCGCAGGTCAGCACCAGCGTCGGGTCGGCGGTGAACGGGTCCAGGAACGCGGTCGAGGCGTCCGGCAGCAGCACCATGTCCGACTCGTTGATGCCCTTCCAGCCCTGGATGGAGCTGCCATCGAACATCTTGCCGTCCTCCAGCAGCGCGTCGTCCACGATCGACACCGGGTAGGTGACGTGGTGCTGGACGCCGCGCATGTCGGCGAAACGCAGGTCGACGAACTCGACCTTGTGGTCCTTGATCAGCTTCTCGATGTTCTCGATGGACATGCAGGCAACTCCGCGGGTGATGGGATGCCTGTAAGCAACGCAAGCACCGTGCCAGCGGAAGATCCGCCATAAGTCATTGATTTTAAGGACAGCGAATCCTGAGCGACGGAAGGATCGCACCATCACGGAGCGTGTAGAGAAGCCGATGCACCGATGTGGTGCAGCGGCGACCGTCTACACTCACCGCCGGCCCAGCCCGGGCCGCCGTCCAGACGCCCACCGCGCATGCGCAAGAAGTCCAAGGCGACCTCGATCGACATCGCCCACTTGGCCGGGGTGTCGCAGGCCACGGTGTCGCGGGTGCTGCGCGGCAGCCCCCTGGTCAACGCCCAGACCCGTGAGCGGGTCGAGGCGGCGGTACGCGAGCTCAACTACAAGGTCGACCGCCACGCCTCCAGCCTGCGTACCCAGCGCGCCGGCACGCTGGCGCTGCTGCTGTTCGAGGACCCGACCCCGGACGACTCGCACATCAACCCGTTCTTCCTGTCGATGCTCGGCTCGATCACCCGTGCCTGCGCGCGCCACGGCCACGACCTGCTGGTGTCCTTCCAGCAGCTGTCGGACGACTGGCACGCCGACTACGAGGACAGCATGAAGGCCGATGGCCTGATCCTGCTGGGCTACGGCGACTACCTGGCCTACCGCGGCAAGCTGGAGACGCTGGTCGAACAGGGCACGCGCTTCGTGCGCTGGGGCGCGGTGCTGGACGACCAGCCGGGCGTGTCGATCGGCTGCGACAACCTGCACGGCGGGCGGCTGGTCGGCGAGCACCTGGCCGGCCTCGGCCATCGCCGCATCGCGTTCCTGGGCGATGCGTCCAGCCACTACCCCGAGTTCTACGACCGTTACCGCGGCTGCGATGCCGCGCTGCAGGCCGTCGGCGGCGGCATGCACCCGGCGCTGCAGGTGGACGCGGAGAGTTCGGAAGAAGCCGGCTTCGAGGCCGCGCGCACGCTGCTGGCGCGCAAGGTTCCATTCGACGCGGTGTTCGCGGCCAGCGACCTGATCGCGATCGGCGCCATGCGCGCACTGACCGACCACGGCCTGCGCGTGCCGGAGGACGTCGCGGTCGCCGGCTTCGACGACATCCCGATGGCGCGCTTCGCCCAGCCCGCGCTCACCACCGTCTACCAGGACACCACGCGCGCCGGCGAGTTGCTGGTGGAGTCGCTGGTGCGGCTGGTGCGCGGGGAGGCGGCCGAAAGCACGACGCTGCCGGCGTCGCTGGTGGTGCGGAAGTCGAGCGGGGCGTAGCGGCCGCGGTCTGCAAGACCTTTGTACGAGCGACGTGAGTCGCGACCGCACCCTTCGGGGCACAGCGCGAGGCGCCAACTGTCGGTCGCGACTGACGTCGCTCCTACAGGTGCGAAGTCGCGGGTAAGGCCCTCGCGGCTGAAGCCGCTCCTACCGTTGGAAATCTCGCGACCTCGCTCCTGTAGGAGCGGCTTCAGCCGCGATCACGAACCGGGGCTCTGTTCGGCGCCCTCACTCCCTGCGCGTCACCGCCTGCAGAGCCGCCACCATCGCAGGCTGCGTCACCGGCCCATCCAGCACCCACACCTCGGCGCCATGTGCCGGCACCGTCGCCGACAGCGTGCCGCCGGCCGCAACCTGGCGCGTGTCACCCGACAGCGCCGCACGCCACATGCCTGTCTGCAGCATCGTGTCGATGGCGAACGTTGCCGGCGCGTCGCCCTTGTTGAGCAGCACCAGCGCGACCTGCGCGGTGTCGCCGTCCTGCAGCACGCGGTAGAAGGCGGCGCGGTCGCCGGCGAGTTCGACGTTAAGCTGCACGCCGCGCTGCAGCGCCGGCGTGGTGCGCCGCACGTTGGCGATGCGCGTCAGCGCGTGGTGGATCGGATGGTCGGCCGCCGCGTCGACGCGTTGCTGGCCGAAGTAGTTGCGGTTGCCGGCGTGCTCGGCGCGGCCACGCATGAAGCCGGTTTCCGAGCCGTAGTAGACGACCGGGATGCCGCGGGCGGTGAACAGCCAGTTATGGGCGTCGATGAAGCCCTCGTCGGTCGCGTCCATCCGCGCCATGTCGTGGTTGTCGTAGAACGTCGCCAGCTCGTACGGGTTGGCGTACGGCCCATCGACCAGGTGGAGCGCCGGTGCCAGTCGTTCGAAGCCCAGCCGCTTGCGCCCGAACACCTCGTCCATGGCCTGCTTCATCGGGAAGTCGAGCACGCTGACCTCGCCGTGGCCCGGCAGGGTGTGCGTGGCGATCTTCGCGGCGTCGTAGTCGAACGCCTCGCCGAACATGAAGAAGCCCGGGTGCTCGGCCCGCACGCGACGGGTGAACCCATCCCAGAACGTGTGCGGCATCCACGCGATGGTGTCGATGCGGAACGCGTCCGCGCCCTGGTCAATCCAGTGCAGGTAGGCGCGCGACAGGTAGTCGAGCACCGCCGGGTTGGCGGCGTCGAAGTCGCCCAATTGTGCGAGGTTGCCGTCGAAGATCGAACCGGTCGCGCCGTCCACCGGGCCGGTGTCGTTGAAGAAAGCGTGCAGCGGGTTGCCGCCCGGATCCAGCTGCGTCGGCGGCAGGTTCTGGTGATCGGCGATCAACGTGCCGTCGCGCTCGTAGACCTCGCCGAACAGCGGCTGGTCGGCCGGCATCGAGTACGCCGGCGAACCGTGGTTGCCGACGATGTCCAGCACCAGCTTCATGTCGTGGGCATGCACCGCATCGGCCAGCCCGCGGAAATCCAGGCCGTCGCTGGGCAGGTGCTCGTCCAGCTCGAAGAAGTTGACGCCCCAGTAGCCGTGGTAGCCGGTCTTGCCGCGGTCGCTGAGGATCGTGCCGCAGCCGGGCTCGCTGCCCCCGGTGAACGCCTCGTCCGGGTTGTCGACCACCGGCGTGATCCACAGCGCGCCAAAGCCCATGCCGCGGATGTAGTCGAGGTTGTCGGCGATGCCCCGGAAGTCGCCGCCGAGGTAGCCGATGTTGCCGGCCACTCCATCGCAATGCGCCAGCGGCCGATCAAAGGTGTTGAGCGCGCCGCCCTGGTCGCGCTGGTCGTTGGACGCATCGCCGTTGACGAAGCGGTCGGTGACCACGAAGTACACCGCGTTGGCGGCGAAGGGTTCGTCGGTGCCGATGTAGCGCGCGGCTGGCGGCGCGTCGGGCGCATCGTCCGCGGGCACGTGGACGCAGGCGGCGAGCGTCGAGGCGAGGGCCGCGGCGAGGACGGTGCGGAGCAGCGGATGGGTGTCGGTGGTCATCAAGCTTCCTGGTTGCATTGCATCAATGCGCAAGTCGGTGCGGTGGCGGCTGGTCCGTTCCCTTGTGTATCGCGGGCCGGGAGTGCGCCAGGAGGAAAGCACCCCTGCCCAACCCTCCCCTGCAGGCAGGGGAGGGAGCGGAAGCGGCACTCCACGATCGGGGCTGTTGCCCCTCCCCTGCCTGCAGGGGGAGGTTGGGAGGGGGGCTCTGCAAGCGCGTACACGTCACCGGCGATCAAATCGGCACGGCCTACCGACCCGCCACCGGCACCGCGACGGTCGCCGCGGCCGGGTCCCGCACCCGCAGCACGCACAGGCCGGCGACGATCAGGCTGATGCCGCCGATCGCCAGCGCGTTGATCGGCGCGCCGCCCAGGAAGGTCTTGAGCAGGAAGCCCAGCAGGCTGGCGGCGACCAGCTGCGGGATCACGATGAAGAAATTGAAGATGCCCATGTACACGCCCATCTTCCGTGCCGGCAGGCTGTCCGACAGCAGCGCGTAGGGCAGCGACAGGATCGACGCCCACGCAAAGCCGACGCCGACCATCGACAGCAGCAGCCACATCGGGTCGCTAATCCACAGGAACGACAGCAGCCCCAGCCCGCCCAGCGTCACGTTGATGAGATGGCTGACGCGCAGGCCCCACAACCGCACCATCCACGGGATGACGATCGCCGCCAGCGCGGCGAAGCCGTTGTAGGCGGCGAACAGCACGCCCACCCAGTTGGCGCCGGCGTTGTAGGCGGCCGACGACGTATCGGTGCTGCCGTAGTGCACCTCGGTAACCGCGCCGGTGGTGTAAATCCACATCGCGAACAGCGCGAACCAGCTGAAGAACTGCACCACCGCCAGTTGCCGCATCGCCTGCGGCATGTCCTGCAGGTCGTCGAGGATGGCGGTGAACGCGTTGCCGCCGGCGAACGCGGTGCGCAGCAGCAGCGCGAGGCCGTACGCGCCGATGAGTCCGGCAAGGATGTACAGCTGCCGGTCCAGCCCGAACCCCGCGATCAACGCCGCACCGGCGGCGCCGGCCACCAGCCATGCCGACCCGCTGCGACGCGCGCGCGCCGGGTCCAGCGGACGGTGCACCAGCGGCGGCGCCTCGTCCCAGGCGTGCAGCTGCTCGGGCGTGTATTCGCGGGTGCGCAGCACGGTCCAGCCCACCGCCGTCACCAGCACCGCGCCGCCGAAATAGAACGCATAGCGCACCGTATCGGGCACCTCACCGGGCGCAGCGGTGTTGGCCACGCCCATGCGCTCCAGGATGAAGGGCAGCATCGAGGCGATCACCGAACCCACGCCGATGAAGAAGCTTTGCATCGCATACCCGCTGGGCCGCTGGCGCACCGGCAGCTGGTCGCCGACGAAGGCGCGGAACGGCTCCATCGCGATGTTGATCGACGCGTCCAGGATCCACAGCGTGCCGGCCGCGATCCACAGCGCTGGCGAGTTGGGCATCACCAGCAATGCCAGGGTGGCCAGCACCGCGCCGACCAGGAAATACGGCCGCCGCCGCCCCAGCCCGGTCCAGGTTCGGTCGGACATGTAGCCCACGATCGGCTGCACGATCAGCCCGGTCAGCGGCGCGGCGATCCACAGCAGCGGGATCTGTTCCATGTCCGCACCCAGCGTCTGGAAGATCCGGCTGACGTTGGCGTTCTGCAGCGCGAAGCCGAACTGGATGCCGAGGAAGCCGAAGCACATGTTCCAGATCTGCCAAAACGACAACTGCGGTTTGCGGGTCATGCGGTGGTCCTTTGCTTGATCGGGCGGCAACGCTTGGCGTGGCGCGCGGATGCGGCGCGCCCTGCCCCGCGTGGCCGGGCATGGCGGCCATCCTAGTCAGCCATCGCACTGCACCATGCCCGGATGCAAACGTATTCACCGCGTTGCATGACCGCACGCACGCGTGTGCACCTGCACACCGTGGAATAGTCCGCGTTCGATCGAACCCCGGCCCTGTAATGGCGATGACGACACAGTGGTGGCACGGCGCGGTGATCTACCAGATCTACCCGCGCAGCTTCCTGGACACCGACGGCGACGGCGTGGGCGACCTGCCCGGCATCGTCGAGAAACTCGACTACGTCGCCAGCCTCGGCGTGGATGCGATCTGGATCTCGCCGTTCTTCAAGTCGCCGATGGCGGACTTCGGCTACGACATCGCCGACTACCGCGCGGTGGATCCGCTGTTCGGCAGCCTGGAGGATTTCGACCGGCTGCTGGACAAGGCGCACGGCCTGGGCATCCGGGTGATGATCGACCAGGTGCTGAGCCACACCTCCAGCGAGCATGCGTGGTTCCTGGAAAGCCGCGAGAGCCGCGACAACCCCAAGGCCGACTGGTACGTGTGGGCCGATCCGCAGCCCGACGGCACCCCGCCCAACAACTGGCTGTCGATCTTCGGGGGCGTCGCGTGGAAGTGGGAGCCGCGGCGCGAGCAGTACTACCTGCACAACTTCCTGGCCGCGCAGCCGGACCTCAACTTCCACTGCCCGGACGTGCAGCAGGCCACGCTGGACAACGTCGACTTCTGGCTGGCGCGCGGCGTGGACGGGCTGCGCCTGGACGCGATCAACTTCTGCTTCCACGACGCGCAGCTGCGCGACAACCCGCCCAAGCCGGCGCACCTGCGCGTGGGCCGCGGCTTCAGTGCCGACAACCCCTACGCCTACCAGTACCACCACTACAACAACACGCGCCCGGAAACGCTGGTGTTCATGGAGCAGCTGCGCGCACTGATGGACCGCCATCCCGGCTCGGCGGCGCTGGGTGAGTTCTCCTCGGAGGATTCGCTGGCGACCATGGCCGAGTACGTGGGCGACACGCGCCTGCACATGGGCTACAGCTTCGAGCTGCTGACCGACGATTTCACCGTCGCCTACATCCGCGGCACGGTCGAGAACCTGGAAGCGAAGATGCCGCACGGCTGGCCGTGCTGGGCAATCTCCAACCACGACGTGCAGCGCGCGGTGACGCGCTGGGGCGGCGCGGATCCGTCCGACGACCTGGCACGGCAGCTGGTGGCGCTGGTGTGCTCGCTGCGCGGTTCGGTGTGCCTGTACCAGGGCGAGGAGCTGGGGCTGGGCGAGGCCGAGGTCCCGTTCGAGTCGCTTCAGGACCCGTACGGCATTTCCTTCTGGCCCAAGTTCAAGGGGCGCGACGGCTGCCGCACACCGATGCCGTGGACCGGCGACGGCCAGGCCGGCTTCAGCGCCGCGCCGCCGTGGCTGCCGATCCCGGCCGACCACCGCGCCCGCAGCGTGCAGGCGCAGGAGGCCGACGACAACTCGGTGCTCAACGCCACGCGCCGCTTCCTGCGCTGGCGCAAGCAACACCTGGCGCTGGTGCACGGCGACATCGCGTTCCTCGAAACGCCCGAGCCGGTTCTGGCGTTCACGCGCACGCATGGCGAGCAGTCGCTGCTGGTCGCGTTCAACCTGTCGGCCGACGCCGCCACATGCGCGTTGCCCGGCGGCCTGTCGCCGGCGCCGCTGGACGACCACGGCCTGCTCGCCGGGCACGTCCAGGCCGGCCACCTGCACCTGCCGCCGCGCGGCGTGTACTACGCGACGCTGGGGTGACCGGCGCCGCCCACCCGCTGCCGCCTCACTCAGGCCGGGACGGCGGCGCAGTGGCGGGCGATGAAGTCCTCGTGCGCGGGCATCTGCGCGGCGCACGATTCCAGCACCCGGCGCACGCCGGCCAGCATCGCCTCGGTCTCGTTGTCGTCCAGCAGGTCGACCATCGGGTGGTAGCCGGCCGGCAGCACGCCCTGGCCGATCAGCACCTGGATCCAGCTGCTCTCGGTGAACAGCTCCTCGTGCTCGCGGAACACGCGGCCGTGGCGCTGGAACAGCTCGATCTTGTGCGCCAGCGTGTCAGGGATCGACATCGCCCGGCAGTCGCGCCAGAACGGCTCCTCGCGCCGGTTGGCCCAGTAGTGCAGCACCAGGAAGTCGCGCGAGCGGATGTATTCGAACTGCACCTGGCGGTTGTACTCGTCGATCTCGACGGGATCGAAGCCGGCATCCGGGAAGAAGCTCACCAGCTTGGACAGGCTGGCCTGGATGAAGTGGATGCTGGTGGACTCCAGCGGCTCCATGAAGCCGCTGGCCAGGCCGAGTGCCACGCAGTTGCGGTGCCAGAAGCGCTTGCGCATGCCCGTGGTGAAGCGCAGCGGCCGCGGATCGGCCTGCGGCGCGCCGTCGAGGTTCGCCAGCAGGATGCGCGCGGCCTCCTCGTCACTGGTGTGTGCGCTGCTGTAGACCATGCCGTTGCCGGTGCGGTGCTGCAGCGGGATGCGCCATTGCCAGCCGGCGCTGCGCGCGGTGGAGCGGGTGTAGGGCGTGAGCGGGCGGACGGATTCGCACGGCACCGCCATCGCGCGGTCGCAGGGCAGCCAGTGGGTCCAGTCCTCGTAGCCGGCGTGCAGCGCCTGCTCGATCAGCAGCCCGCGGAAGCCCGAACAGTCCAGGAACAGCTCGCCTTCGACCACGCGGCCATCGTCCAGCACCACCGACTCGATGAAGCCGTCCTCGCCGCGCAGGCGCACATCCCCGATGGTGCCTTCGATGCGCGTGACCCCGCGCGCCTCGGCCAGACCGCGCAGGTACTTCGCGTACAGCCCGGCGTCGAAATGGAACGCGTGGGCGACGTTGCCCAGTGGCGAGTTGACGACATCGGCGCCGCGCAGGAAGCGGTTCTGCCAGCCGGCCACCGCGTTGAATACGTAGTGGTCCAGTGCCGGTGCGCGGCCGGCCTGGCGCGACTTCAACCAGTACTGGTGGAACGGCACCGCACCCAGGTCGCGACCGCCGACCGCGCCGAAGGCGTGCATGTAGCGGTGCCCGGGTTGCAGCCAGTCGACAAACTCGATGCCCAGCTTGAACGTGCCCTGCGTCATGCGCATGAACTCGTTCTCGTCGATGCCGAGCGTCGCGTTGAACAGGCGGATCTGCGGGATCGTCGCCTCGCCCACGCCCACCGTGCCGATCAGTTCGGACTCCACCAGCGTGATGTCCAGCGCGCGGCCCATCAGCTTGGACAGCATCGCCGCGGCCATCCAGCCCGCGGTACCGCCACCGACGATCACGACCTTCCGGATCCGCCCCGCTCCGACCTGCGCCTCGCCCATCCGCCGTCCCCGTGCCGCGCCGCCAGCCGGCGCGGTCCAAAGCCTAGGGCAAAACCACGCCGTCGCGCGCCGCTCCGGTGCCGCCTGCCACCAGGAATTCGTATTCATGCCGCATGACCGCCGACATCCGCGCCTGGCAGCGCTGCCGTGGCTGCTCGCCGTCGCTCTCGTCGCGCCCTTGGCCCATGCCGGCGACGCCGATTCGCTGGCCGACTGCGACCGCAATGAGGTCGCCCGCGTGCTGGCGCCTGCGGCCTCCACCGACACCGCCGCGCGCGGCTACTGGCTCGACCGCCACCGCATCGCGTGGCCGGGCGCGCCGATGCACGGGCGCTTCGCGCTCTACCGCTCGGCGACGGCCTCGATCATGGCCGAACCCGGCGCGCCCGTGCGTGGCAGCGATGGCCGCTGGCCGCTGGTGCAGGACACCGCGCCGCTTCCGGATGCGTTGCGCACGCGCTTCGCCTTCATCGGCGACGGCCCGCGGCTGCGCCTGACGGCGGGGGACGAGGCCACCGCCGACCTGCTGCGCGACGAGGTGTGGCTGGTGCTGGAGGACGACCGTGGCAACGTCATCGCCAGCACCCGGCTGCAGCACCCCGGCGCGCTCGACGACCTGTACGCGACCGCCGCTTCCGTTGATGCACCGCCGCTGGGCCCGCTACTCGGCGAACACGCGTCGTCCCTGCGCGTGTGGGCGCCCACGGCGCGCGACGTGTCGGTGTGCCTGTACGACACCGCCGACGGCCCGGCCACGGCGCGCCTGCCGCTGGTGCGCGACGACGCCAGCGGCACCTGGTCGCGGCATGTCGATGACGACCTCTTCGGCCGCGCGTATGCCTACCTGGTCGACGTGGTGGTGCCCGGCACCGGCGTGGTGCGCAACCGCGTCACCGACCCCTACTCGGTCGCGCTGACCGCCGACAGCGCGCGCAGCGTGTTCTACAACCTCGACGACGCCGACCTCAAGCCGGCCGCGTGGGATGGCCACGCGCGCCCCGCGCCTCTGGCATCCCCGGTCGACATGGCGATCTACGAGCTGCACGTGCGCGACTTCTCGCGCGACGACGCCGGCGTCCCGGCGATGCACCGCGGCAGGTACACCGCGTTCGCGCAGCCCGACAGCCACGGCATGCGCCACCTGCGCGCGCTGCACGGCGCCGGCATCACCGACATCCACCTGCTGCCGGTGTTCGACCTGGCGACGGTGCCGGAGACGGCGTGCGCCGAGCCGGACGTGCCCACGGCCGCGCCCGACAGCCAGGCGCAGCAGGCCACGGTGATGGCCGTGGCCGCCGAGGACTGCTTCAACTGGGGCTACGACCCGTACCACTTCAACGCGCCGGAAGGCAGCTTCGCCACCGACGCGAGCGATCCGGCGACGCGCATCCGCGAGTTCCGCACCATGGTGCAGGCGCTGCATGCACAGGGCCTGCGCGTGGGCATGGACGTGGTCTACAACCACACCACCGCGTCGGGGCAGTCGCCGCGCTCGGTGCTGGACCGCATCGTGCCGGGGTACTACCACCGCCTCGACGCCCACGGCGTGGTCGAGCGTTCGACCTGCTGCGACAACACCGCCACCGAGCACGCGATGATGGCGCGGCTGATGATCGACTCGGCCGAGCTGTGGGTGCGTCACTACGGCATCGACTCGTTCCGCTTCGACCTGATGGGCCACCAGCCACGCGAGGCGATGGAACGGCTGCAGGCGCGCGTGGATGCCGCCGCCGGCCGCCGCGTCGAGCTGATCGGCGAGGGCTGGAACTTCGGCGAGGTCGCCGACGGCGCGCGCTTCGTGCAGGCCTCGCAAGGTTCATTGCAGGGCTCCGGCATCGGCACCTTCAGCGACCGCGCGCGCGATGCGATCCGCGGCGGCGGCCCGGCCGACAACGGCGAAGCGCAGTTCGCGCAGGGCTACGCCAACGGCGTGCATTACGCCGACAACGGCCACGGCACCGGCGCCACCCGCGACGACCTGCTGCACGCCGCCGACCTGGTGCGCGCCGGGCTGGCCGGCACGCTGGCCGGCTACACGATGGAACACGCCGACGGCGTCAAGCGGCCGCTGTCGGCGCTGGACTACAAGGGCCAACCGGCCGGGTATGCGGCGCAGCCGGCGGAGGTCGTGAACTACGTCGAGAACCACGACAACCAGACGCTGTTCGACATCAACGTGTTCAAGCTGCCGCCGGGCACGACAGCAGCCGAGCGGGCGCGGGTGCAGGTGCTGGCACTGGCGCTCAACACCTTCAGCCAGGGCATCGCCTACTTTCACGCCGGCGGCGAACTGCTGCGCTCCAAGTCGCTGGACCGCAACAGCTTCGATTCGGGCGACTGGTTCAACCGCGTCGACTGGACCGGCCAGGAGAACCACTTCGGCACCGGCCTGCCGCCCGCGGAAGGCAATGCCGGCGACTGGGACCTGATGCGCCCGCTGCTGCGCGATGCGTCCATCGTGCCCTCGCCGGCCGACATCGCCTTCACCCGCGACGCGTTCCTGGACCTGATGCGCATCCGCGCCAGCACCACGCTGCTGCGCCTGCGCACCGCCGGGGACGTCATGCAGCGGCTGCGTTTCCACAACACCGGGCCAGACCAGAACCCGGTGGTGATCGTGGGCGAGATCGACGGACGCGGTTACGAAGGCGCGAACTTCCAGGCGCTGCTGTACCTGGTGAACGTGTCTCCGGACGCGCAGACGGTGGCGATCCCGGCCTTGGCCGGGCGTGACTGGGCGCTGCACCCGGTGCATCGCGCGCCCGGATCCGCCGACGACTACCCGTACGACACCCGGTACGACATCGACACCGGCCACTTCGACGTGGCGCCGCGCACCGCGGTCGTCCTCGTCATCGAATGACATGCCGCCACAGGAACCCCACCGCATGCGCTTGCCTGCCCTGAGCCTCCTCGCCCTCGCCCTGGCCACGCCGCTGGCGCACGCCGGGACCGTCGCCACGGTGTCATCGCCCAACGACGTGCTGACCGTCGAGCTGGATATCACCGAGGGTCGCCTGGCCTACCGCGTGCTGCGCTTCGGCGAACCGGTGATCGACGACTCACGCATGGGCTTCCGGCTGCGCGGCAGCGGCACGATCGAGCGCAACCTCGAGCTGGCCGGCACCGCCACCGCGTCGCGCGACGACACGTGGGAGCAGCCCTGGGGCGAGAACCGATTCGTGCGCGACCACCACGAGGAGCTGCGCGCCACCGTCCGCGAGACCATCGCCCCGCACCGCACGTTCGATGTCGTGTTCCGCGTCTTCGACGACGGCGTCGGCTTCCGCTACGCCTTCCCCGAGCAGCCGGCCATGGCCGAGGCGATCATCGACGACGAGCTGACCGAGTTCGTGATCGCCGAGCCGGCCACCACGTGGTGGATCCCGGCCGGCGAGTGGAACCGTTACGAGTACCTCTACGACGCGACCCCCGTCGAGCAGGTCACCGCCGCGCACACGCCGATGACGCTGCGCACCGAAGACGGCCTGCACGTCGCCATCCACGAGGCGGCGCTGGTCGACTACTCGGGCATGTGGCTGCGCCGTGCCGAAGGGCGTCGCTTCCGCACGCAGCTGTCGCCGGCCTCGGAGGGCTGGAAGGTCAAGCGCGCGCTGCCGTTCCAGACGCCGTGGCGCACGATCCAGGTTGCCGACACCGCACCCGCGCTGTATGCCTCGAGCGACCTGATCCTAAACCTCAACGAACCCAACCGGCTCGGCGACGTCAGCTGGTTCGAGCCGGCCAAGTACGTCGGCATCTGGTGGTCGCTGCACCTGGAAACCGAAAGCTGGGCGACCGGGGCCAAGCACGGCGCGACCACGCGCAACACGAAGCGCTACATCGACTTCGCCGCCGAGCACGGGTTCCGCGGCGTGCTGGTGGAGGGCTGGAACCCGGGCTGGGACGGGCAGTGGTTCGGCAACGGCTACGACTTCGACTTCACCAGGGCGACGCCGGACTTCGACATCGAGGCGCTGTCGGCGTACGCGAAGGAACGCGGCGTGCACCTGATCGGCCACCATGAGACCGGCTGCGCGGTCAGCCACTATGAAGACCAGATGGACGACGCGTTCGCAATGAACGAGCGGCTCGGCATCGACGTGGTCAAGACCGGCTACGTGTGCGACGCCGGCCAGATAGAACGCCGCCTGCCCGACGGCACGGTCGCGCGCGAGTGGCACGACGGCCAGTGGAACGTGAACCACCACCAGCGCGTGCTGGAGGCCGCCGCGAAACACGGGGTCGCGATCAACGCGCACGAGCCGGTCAAGGACACCGGCCTGCGTCGCACCTACCCGAACTGGGTCAGCCGCGAAGGCGCGCGCGGCATGGAGTACGCCGCCTGGGGCAACCCGACCAACCCGCCCGAGCACGAGGCAGAGTTGCTGTTCACGCGCATGCTGTCGGGGCCGATGGACTTCACCCCCGGCATCCTCAGCCTGCAGGGCCGCGGCCAAGCCATCCAGACCACGTTGGCCAAGCAGCTGGCGCTGTACGTGGTGCTTTACAGCCCGGTGCAGATGGCGGCCGACCTGCCGGAAAACTATGCGAAGCACACGGACGCGTTCCAGTTCATCAAGGACGTGCCGGCCGACTGGGCGCAGACGCGCGTGCTGATGGGCGAGATCGGCGACTACGCCGTGGTCGCGCGCCAGGACCGCGACAGTGCCGACTGGTACCTGGGCGCGATGACCGACGAGCACGGCCGTGCGCTGCAGGTGCCGTTGTCGTTCCTGGAACCCGGCCGCCGCTACACCGCGCAGGTCTACCGCGACGGCGAGGGCGCGCACTGGGAAGACACGCCGTTCGCCTTCGAGCGCGAGACGGTCGAAGTCACCAGCGCCGACGTGCTGCCGCTGCGGCTGGCCGCCGGGGGCGGGCAGGCGATCCGGTTCGTGGCGCGCTGAGTCCGGAGCGATGGAGCGGCCGCGTTTAGCTCCTCCCCCTGCGTGCAGGGGGAGGTTGGGAGGGGGTGCTTTTCAAACGAGGAATACACCACTTCTTCCCCCGTCCGCGAAAGGCACCCCTCCCCAACCCTCCCCTGCAAGCAGGGGAGGGCGTTTAAAAAGCACCCTCAATGCTCAATCCGAATCCGCACATTCAGCCCGTCGCCATCACCCCGGACCACACCGCCTGGGTGATCGACGACGCGCTGCTCGACCCCGACGCCTGGGTGCAGCGCGCGGCGACGCACTTCGATGCGTTCGAAGAACAGCCGCACAACGCCTACCCGGGCCCGGAGCTGCGCATGCCCGACGGCGTCACCGCCGCGCTCGATGCCTGGCTGGCTGAGCACCTGCATGCGCGCATGGGGTTGGCCGGCACCGTGCGCGGCCACAGTCGGCTGTCGATCGCCACGCGCGCGCCGCACGACCTGCAGCCGCGCCAGTGGCTGTGCCACCGCGACCGCCTCACCGACGCGCCTGGCCAGCGCGTGCTGGCCACCGTGCTGTACCTCTTCCGCGACCCGGCGCTGGGCGGCACCGCGTTCTTCGCGCCGCGCCACGGTGAGCGCGACACCGCCATGCTGGTACACGAGTCCGGCACGCTGCCGCCCGCAGCGTTCACCGCCAGGTACGGCCTCACGCCGGGCTACATGACCGCCTCCAACCCGTGGTTCGAGAAACTCGCGTCGATCGAGCCGCGCTACAACCGCCTGGTCGCCTATGACGGCGGCGCGCTGTGGCACTGCAGCGACATCGCCGTGCCCGAAAGCCTCACCGCCGACCCCACGCGCGGCCGCCTCACTCTCAACGGTTTCTTCGTCTGCACTCCCACCCTGTAGGAGCGGCTTCAGCCGCGACCGTCCACCATCGGATGCCCTCGATGCGCGCAGCCCTTCGTTTCGCGACGATCCTCCTGGTCGCCTTCACCACACCCGCTTTCGCCGCCACGCCCGCACGCGTCGAAACCCATCACTTCACGCCGCCCGCCTTCGCGCCGGAAAAGGTCCGCGTCGACGTCCACCTGCCGCCGGACTACGACCCCGATGCGCGTCCCGGCTACCCCGTGCTGTACCTGCACGACGGCCAGGACGCGCCCGCCGTGCGCCTGCGCGAGACGCTGGCCGACCTGTACGAGCGCGACGCCATCGCCCCGGTGATCGTCGCCGCCGTCCACATGCTGCCCGACCGCATGGGCACCTACGGACTGTCCGACCGCCAGGCCGGGACGGCCGTCGTCGCGAACACGAAGTACGGCCCGGTTGGCACGCGCGCGCACGACTACGCGCAGTGGGTGGCGACGGGCCTATTGCCCGCCATCGACGCGCGCTACAACACGCGCCCCACGCCTGACGCGCGCGCCACGCTCGGCTGGTCGCTGGGTGCGCTGGCCGCGTTCAACCTGGGCTGGCAGTACCCGGACCTGTTCGCGCGCGTGGGCATGTTCTCGCCGTCGCTGTGGCTGTCGGACGACACCACCGATGCCGACACCGTGCAACGCACGCGGCTGGTGCAGCGCTTCGTGCACGACGGCCCGCCGCGCGTCGGGATGCGCCTGTTCCTGGGCATCGGCGATACCGAGGAGACCGACGACCGCGATGGCGACGGCACCAACGACGCGCTCGACGACGTGCGCGACTTCGCGCTGGGCTGGAACACCGACGAGGCGTCCATCGAAGCCGGCACCGGCCTGCGCGGCCTGGCCCAGTCCGGCTACAAGGTCGACGCCGACCACGCCACCGCGCCCGGCCGCAGCGACGTCGCCCTGCACGTGCTGCCGGGCGGACAACACAACCAGGCCTCGTGGGTGGAACTGCTGCCGCAGTTCCTGCGCTGGGCCTACACGCGCACCGCGCCGCCGCTGGACGCCACCGGCACCACGCTGGGCTGGGCACAGGTACCGTCGGCGCACGTGCCCGCGCGCGACGTCGACATCTGGCTGCCGCCCGGCTACGGCGACGACCCGGACGCGCGTTATCCCGTGCTGTACATGCACGACGGCCAGAACCTGTTCGACCCCGCGCTGAGCTACACCGGCGTGGACTGGGGCGTGGACGAGGCGATGACGCGGCTGATCCAGTCCGGCCGTATCCCCCCGGCGATCGTCGTGGGCATCTGGAACACGCCCGCGCGCTTCCCCGAGTACATGCCGCGCAAACCGGTGCCGCCGCAGGGCCTGGACTTCGGCCCCGGCAACGGCCCGCCGCTGCCGGTCGAGCGCATCGCCTCCGATGCCTACCTGCGTTTCCTCGTCGAGGAACTGAAGCCGCGCATCGACGCCACCTTCCGCACGAAGCCGGGCCGCGAAGACACCGCCATCGCCGGCTCCAGCATGGGCGGGCTGGTCTCGATCTACGCCGCGGCCGAGTACCCCGACGTGTTCGGCCGCGTCGGCGCGGTGTCCACGCATTGGCCCGTCGGCGGCGGCCTGGTCATCGACTGGCTCGCCGACCACCTGCCCTACCCCGCCACGCACCGGCTCTGGTTCGACCACGGCACCGCCACGCTCGATGCGCAGTACGCGCCCTACCAGCAGCGCATGGACCGCGTGCTGCGCGAGGCGGGCTACGTCGAAGGCGACAACTGGGTGACGCGCGTGTACGAGGGCGCCGAACACAACGAAGCGGCATGGCGCGCGCGGATGGACGAGGTGCTGGTGTTCCTGCTGGCGAAGTAGGCAGCAACGCGCGCGTTACGACACCCGCCTCAGCGCTCCTACGTCGACACAAGGACAGCCCCATCGGGGACCACCATCAGCCGCCCGTTCCGCCTCCGCCCCCATCCTGAAGCCGCACCAGCTCCAGCTGCGTCAGGTACAGCCTCAGGTCGAACTCCAGCTGGTGGTAGTCCGGTTCCATGTGCGTGCACAGCTGGTAGAACGCCTTGTCGTGCTCGGCCTCCTTCAGGTGCGCGAGTTCGTGCACCACGATCATCCGCAGGAAGTCGGCCGGCGCATCGCGGAACACGCTCGCGATGCGGATCTCGCGACTGGCCCTGAGCCGGCCGCCGTGCACGCGGGAGATGGCGGTGTGCGTGCCCAGCGCGTGCTTCATCACCTGCAGCTTGCCGTCATAGACCACCTTGCCCAGCGGTACCGCCTTGCGCAGGTGGCGGTCCTTCAACTGCTGCACGTACTCGTAGAGCTGGCCGTCGTTGCGGATGGCGTGGGCCTGGCCGTACCGCTCGGCCAGCACCGTGCCCAGGCGGCCCTGATCAATCAGCGCGCGCACCTTGTCCTGCAGGTGGGGCGGGAAGCCGGCGAGGTATTTCAGGGGTTGCATGGGCGGCGGACGACGGGCGGCGGCGGACGGCCAGTATGATGTCGGCCGTCGAATCTCCACGCGAATCCCGCCATGGCCAAGCCCAATCCGCTCCAGGCGCAGCTGCTGAAGGCCGGCCTGGTCAAGAAGTCGCAGGTCGCCGACGCGGCGCGCGAGCAGAACAAGGCGCTCCACGCCAAGGGGCCGGCGAAACCGGACGAGATCGCGCAGCAGGTGGAGCGCGCCCGCGCCGAAAAGGCCGAGCGTGACCGCGCCCTGGCGGCCGAGCGCAAGGCGCAGGCCCGCGTCGCCGAGCTGCGCGCGCAGGCGCGGCAGATCATCCAGGACAAGAAGGTGCCGCGCACCGGCGAGAGCGAGTACCGCTTCAACGCCGGCGGCGCCATCCGCACGCTGCTGGTCGACGACGCCCAACGCAAGCTGCTGGCCACCGGCGCGCTGGTCATCGCCGCGATCGGCGAGCGCTACGAGCTGCTGCCGCGCGCCGCCGCCGACAAGGTCATCGAGCGCGACCCCGCGATGGTCGTGCTCGACCATGGCAAGGCCGATGCCACGCCGGCCGCGTCCACGTCGGAGGACGACGCGTACTACGCGCAGTTCGAGGTGCCGGACGACCTGGTGTGGTGAGCTGCGCGCTGCTGCGGTGAGCTGCGCGGGCGCCGATCCGTCGTCGGCACCGACGCACACGGCAAATCCCACGGCACGTATGTAGGAGCGACGTAAGTCGCGACCGCGCAACCGCACATACGACCGAACCTGCGTCCCATTTGTAGGAGCGGCTTCGGCCGCGACCGCACAACCCGCACAGACGACGAACCCGACGGCCCATTTGTAGGACCGACGTAAGTCGCGACCGGGCGATTACACTGGCGATGTGAGCCGCGCCGCCTGTCCACACCATCACGGTCGCGACTTACGTCGCTCCTACACGGGCTGGATCGCGGGCAAGGCCATCGCGGCGACGTGTGTCATTCACCGGCCGCGCCACGCTTCGCGACCAGTGCACACCCCCCAACAAAAACGGCGGCCGCCTTCCGACGCCGCCGTTCCGTTTGAAGCAACCGGTTGTACCCGGCGTCACTGCGCCGCAGGCAGCCCCAGCACCTCGCGTCCCTGCTTGAACACGATGTCCACCGGGATGTTGGCCGCGGCGATGCGGTCCAGGTCGGACTGCAGCTCCGGGCCGATCGTCCCGTACTGGTCCAGGAACGCGCGCGCGCCGGCGTGGTCGCCGTCGCCCTGCAGGGTGAGGATCTTCGCCGACAGCGCGTCCACCGCCGGCTTCATCTTCTCGAAGTCCACGCGGTAGTGGCCGGTCGCGGCATCGCGGCTGAAGGCGCCCTGCTCCTTGAGGAAGTTGAACGCGGCCATGTTGGCCTGGCCGTGCGCGCTGCTGGCGCCGAAGCGCACCGAGCGGAAGATGCCGGCCAGGAACGTCACGTAGTTGTCGTCCAGCTTCCCGGCGTCCAGCTCACCCATCTCGCCCAGCTGGCCGATCATGTACAGGCCCAGGATGTCGGCCTTGCCTTCCTCGAACGCGCTGGCCAGGTCGGTCAGCGCATCGCGCACGGTGCCCTTGCCGTCGAGCGTGTTCTTGATGCCCAGGCCGTGCGCCACCTCGTGGAACATGACGTTTTCGAAGAACGCGTCGAACGTGATGTGCTCGCGCTGTTCCGGTGCGATCAGCTCGTCGGCGATGGGCTCCAGGATGGCGTCGAACTTGGCGCGCATCGCGTTCTTCAGTTGCAGGCGGCGCGAGCCCTTGGCCAACTGCACCTCCTCGTCGTTGGGCAGGTTGATGGCGATGGTCTTGGCGCCGGCGTTGGCGTCGCCGCCGTAATAGATGGCGTCGTAGGCGTTGAGGTCGGCATCCGAGCCAGGCGACTCGGCCTTGTACTTGGCGTCCACCGGCAGCTCGCGCTGCAGCGCCGGCAGGTGCTGGGCGAACTTCGCCAGGCGCTCGCTCCACTCCTCGTCCTTGACCAGCACGAATGCCTCGAACGCGGCCTTCTTGCCGTACAGCGCGTCCTGGTAGCTCTCGATCGGCCCGATGACGACGTCGATGGGGCTGGTCTTCATGTCCATCCAGGCCATGTCGCTGGGCTGGTACTCGCCGGTGACCAGTGCGTCGGCGCGCAGCTCCAGGTACTTGCGGAAGCCTTCGTCGGTGGCGACCCTGGCGGCCTGGCGCAGCAGCTCGGCAGCGCGGCCCAGTTCCTCGGCGTATGCCTCGTGGTACGGCACCACTTCCAGTTCGCCGGCGTCGTTGCGCTTCACCAGCGTGTACAGGCTGTCCTTACCCGGCAGGTCGGCGGCCTCGAACTCCGCCTTGGTCATGTCGGCCGGGTAGAAGCCCGCGCCCGGCGGCCGCGCCTCGACGCCCTCGACGAACGGCGTGTCGCCGTCCAGCCGGTCCCACGGCCCGTAGTTGATCTCCACGAACCGGCGCGTCGCCGGGTCGCTGATGCCGGCCAGGAGTGCTTCCTTGTCGGGGTAGACCTGCTTCCAGAACAGCTCGTCCATGATCTCGCCGGCCTGCAGCAGGTAGCCGATCGCCTCGCGGTCGCCTTCGGCGAGGTGCGACAGGTCGGCGGTCAGCTCGACCTCGTCGTAGGCGGCCACCTTGGCGGCAATTCCGTTTGCGCCCTCGGCTTCGTCTGCCGCCTGCGTGGCGGCGGGCGTGGTGGTCTCGTTGGCGGTCTGCGGCTGGCAGGCGACCAGCCCGCCCGACAGGGCGAGCGCGACGGCCAGGGTGAGGGGGCGCAGGGGCATGGGAGGCTCCGGACGGGTTGGATGGAATGGGGGGCATCCTAGGGCAGCGGGGCTTCAGCCGGCGTCAATCGCGGTCGCGGCCAGCGTCCGACGTCACCGAACGCCGGCCTACGTGACTCGGTGAGCGCCCCGCCTGGCGGCCGCACGCCGCCTCCAGTGGGTATCGTAGGGCCCCGTCAAACGCCCCGTGGACGCGCCGCATGAAACATCGCCCACTGCTGGTGGCTGGAGCCGTGCTGGTGCTGCTCGCGCTGGCGTGGGGCGTCGCCATCAGGCTGCGCGGGCCGGCGATGGAAGGCTATGAAGTGGTGTCGCGGCCGCTGGTGCAGACGGTGGTGGCCACGGGTCGCGTCGTCGCGGTATCGCGGGCGCAGGTGGGCAGCGCGGTCACCGGCGTCGTGGTGGAGCGGCGCGTGCAGGAGGGCGACACCGTGCAACCGGGCGACGTGCTGGCGGTGCTGCGTGCCGACGACCTGGAAGCGGCCGTGCGCGAGGCCGAGGCCGCGGTGGCGGGCCTGCGGCAGTCCGCGCGCCCGCAGGCGCAGGCGGCGGTGCGCGAGGCCGAGGCCCGGCTGGCGCAGGCCAGCCGCGGGGTGCAGCGCCGGCGCGAGCTGTTCGCGCGACAGCTGATCGCGCACGAAACCCTGGAGCAGGCGGTTCAGGCCGAGACTGTCGCGCGCACCGCCGCCGAGCAGGCGCGCCTGGCCGCGCGTTCGCTGGCGGCCGGCAATCCCGACGAGGCTGCGGCCCGCGCCCGCCTGGCCAATGCGCGCGCGCAGCTGGCCAAGACCACGCTGCGCGCGGAGGTGGCAGGCACGGTGCTGACCCGCAACGTCGAGCCCGGCGACCTCGTGCAGCCGGGCCGGGTGCTGTTCGAGATCGCCCGCGCCGGCGCCACCGAGGTGCTGGTGCCACTGGACGAGAAGAACCTGCAGGTACTGGCGATCGGCCAGAAGGCGGTGTGTATTGCCGATGCGTACCCGTCGCGGCCGTTCCCCGCCGAAGTCAGCTTCATCGCCCCCAGCGTCGACCCGCAACGCGGCTCTGTGGACATCCGCCTGACGGTGTCGCCCGTGCCGGACTTCCTGCGCCAGGACATGACCGTGTCGGTCAACGTGGAGACCGGCCGTCGCGACCGGGCCGTGGTGGTCCCCAACGACGCGCTCGGCGAAGTGGCCGGGGACAGTGCCTGGGTCTGGCGGGTCGAGGATGGCCGCGCCGTGCGGCGCGATGTCGAGCTCGGCCTGCGCGGCCTGACCCTGACCGAGGTGGCGGCCGGCCTGGCGCCGGGTGACTGGATCCTTGCCGATGCGCAGGCCGGACTCGCCCCGGGCGACCGCGTGCGCGTGGTGCCGGCCGGCTTGCCCGTGGACGCCTCGGCGTCCTCTACCCGCAACGAACTGCCGGCCCGCCTCGACTGACGCCGATGTGGGTCGAATGGACCATCGCCACCCGGTTCCTGCGCGAGGGCCGCGCGCAGAGCACGCTGATCCTGGTGGGGATCGCGGTGGGCGTGGCGGTGATCGTGTTCCTCACCGCGCTCATCAACGGGCTGCAGGGCAACATCATCGACCGCACGCTGGGCACGCAGGCCCACATCAAGGTGCAGCCGGCGGAGGAGACCAACCGGATCCTGGCGCCGGCCGACGGCACCGTGCATCTGGTCCTGGAAAACCGCCGCGCGCAGCGCCTGCGCTCGATCAACAACTGGCAGCAGGTGCGCGACGTGCTGGACACCCTGCCCCGGGTGACGGCGGTCTCGCCGGTCATCTCCGGCCCGGCGTTCGCGCGGCGCGGGGAGGCACTGGAATCGGTGGCGCTGGTGGGGATCGATGCGGCGCGCTACCAGCGGATCATCCCCGTCCAGGACGACATCGTCGAAGGCGTGTTCCGGATCGGCGCCGGCGACGCGGTGGTCGGCCGGCAACTGGCCCTCGAACTGGGGATGCGCGTCGGCGACAAGGTGCGCATCGACGGCGGACAGGGCCGCGAAAGCGTTCTGAACGTCGCCGGCATCTTCGAGCTGGGCGTGCGTGAGCTGGACGCGCGCTACGTGTACCTGGACATGAAGCAGGCACAGTCGCTGCTCGACCTGCCCGGGGCAGCCACCCTCATCGACGTCACCGTCGACGACATTTTCGCCGCGCAGCCGGTGGCCGCGCGCATCGCGCGCCTCACCGGCCTGAAGGCGGAAAGCTGGATGGAGACCAACGCGCAGCTGATGAACGCATTGCGCTCGCAGAGCCTGAGCACGCAGATGATCAGCCTGTTCGTGGCACTGAGCGTGGCGCTGGGCATCGCCAGCGTGCTGTCGGTCAGCGTGGTGCAGCGCACGCGCGAGATCGGCATCCTGCGCGCGATGGGCACCACGCGCCGGCAGATGCTGCGCGTGTTCCTGGTGCAGGGCGCGCTGTTCGGCCTGGCCGGCTCCGTGCTGGGCGGCGCGGCCGGCTACGGACTGGTCGCCGCGTTCAACACGTTCGGTCCGCGGCTGTTCTACATCCCCGTCGAACCCGCGCTGCTGGTGGGCGCCGCGGTGCTCGCGACCCTGACGGGCGTGGTGTCGGCCGCGCTGCCTGCGCGGCGCGCCGCGCGCATGGACCCGGTGGAGGCGATCCGCCATGTCTGAGCACGACGCCCGCCAGGAAGTGCTGCGCCTGCAGGGCCTGAGGAAGAGCTACAACGTCGGCCGTCCGACCGAGACCGAGGTGCTGCACGGGCTGGACCTGCGCCTGCAGCGCAGCGACTTCGTCGCGCTGGTCGGCGCCTCGGGGTCTGGCAAGAGCACGCTGCTGAACGTGATAGGCCTGCTCGACCGGCCCACGGCCGGCGAGCTGTACCTGCTGGGCGAGGCCACGCGCGACATGGACGACGCCCGGCGCACCGCCCTGCGCGGCACCGCGATCGGCTTCGTGTTCCAGTTCCACCACCTGATCCAGGCCTTCACCGCGCTGGAGAACGTACTGATGCCGCTGATGGTGGCCAGCGGCAAGCCCACGTCCGCGCAGCTCGACCGCGGCCGCCAGCTGCTGGCGCAGGTCGGGCTGGAGGGGCTGGAGCAGCGCAAACCGGACCAGTTGTCGGGCGGCCAGCAACAGCGCGTGGCCGTGGCACGCTCGCTGGTCACGCGTCCGGCCTTGCTGCTGGCCGATGAACCCACCGGCAACCTCGACAGCACGTCCGCAGCAGAAGTGTTCGAACTGTTCCGCCGGTTCAACCGCGAGTTCGGCTGCGCGGTACTGCTGGTCACCCACGATGCGCGCCTGTCGGCACAGTGCGACCGCACGGTGACGCTCGTGGACGGGCGCATCGAGAGCGACAGCGCGTCGCAGCCTGCGCCGGCCTGAGGCGACGGGCACCTCGCGCCCGGCCATCGCGCCGCTCGCCGGAACTTAACGGTGCCCACGCCATAGTGCCGGCCCCACTCCCGCCGAGACCCCCCATGACCACTCACGCCTACGGCGCCCACGCCGCCGACAAGCCGCTCGAAGCCCTCACCATCCAGCGCCGCGCGCCCGGGCCGCGCGACGTCCAGATCGATATCGCCTACTGCGGGGTCTGCCACTCCGACCTGCACACCGTGCGGTCGGAATGGCAGGGGACGCTGTACCCGTGCGTGCCGGGCCACGAGATCGTCGGGCACGTCAGTGCGGTGGGCAGCGAGGTCACCGGGTTCAAGGTCGGCGACACGGTGGGCGTGGGCTGCATGGTCGACAGCTGCCAGTCGTGCGCCGCGTGCGAGAAGGGGCTGGAGCAGTACTGCGACAACGGATTCACCGCCACCTACAACAGCGCGACCCCGGACCCGCCGGGCCACACGCTGGGCGGGTACTCGCAGCGGATCGTGGTGGACGAGGGCTTCGTGCTGAAGGTGCACCACCCGGCCGACCAGCTGGCCGCCGTCGCGCCGCTGCTGTGCGCCGGCATCACCACGTACTCGCCGTTGCGCCACTGGAAGGTGGGGCCCGGGCAGAAGGTCGGCATCGTCGGCATCGGCGGGCTGGGCCACATGG
Organism: Novilysobacter selenitireducens; assembly: GCF_020026895.1. Lineage (GTDB taxonomy): Bacteria > Pseudomonadota > Gammaproteobacteria > Xanthomonadales > Xanthomonadaceae > Lysobacter_C > Lysobacter_C selenitireducens. Next base: position 275,839 of record NZ_JAINZW010000001.1, on the reverse strand, counting down.
GCATCAAGCTGGCGCACGCGATGGGCGCACGCGTGGTGGCGTTCACCACGTCGGAAAGCAAGAAGCAGGACGCCCACGCGCTGGGCGCCGACGAGGTGGTGGTGTCGCGCAACCGGGAGGAGATGAAGGCGCACACCGGCAGCTTCGACTTCATCCTGGACACGGTGGCGGCCAGCCACGACCTGGACGCGTACACCGCGCTGCTCAAGCGCGACGGCACGCTGTGCCTGGTGGGCGTGCCGGAAGACCCTCACCCCTCGCCCAACGTCGGCCCGCTGATCTTCCGCCGCCGCGCGATCGCCGGCTCGCTGATCGGCGGCATCAAGGAGACGCAGGAGATGCTCGACTTCTGCGCCGAACACGGGATCGTGTCGGAGATCGAGATGATCCGCATGCAGCAGATCGACGACGCCTACGAGCGGATGCTGCGCAGCGACGTGAAGTACCGGTTCGTGATCGACATGGCGTCGCTGGACGGCTGAGTCGCCCCGCCTGCCTGTAGGAGCGGCTTCAGCCGCGAGGGCTTTGCCCGGAACCCTCCCCTGTAGGAGCGACGTGAGTCGCGACCGCGTGGCTGCAACGAAAGTGCGCCGGTCGCGACTTACGTCGCTCCTACGAAGGTGCCGTGGATGACGTCCTTGCTGTGGCGCCGCGGTCGCGTCTGAAGCCGCTCCTACAGTGGGAGCGTGGGGGCGTGACCAGACAGACAGGGGTGCGGTGCCCCTGTAGGAGCGGCTTCAGCCGCGAGGGCTTTACCCGGAACCCTTCACCTGTAGGAGCGACGTAAGTCGCGAGCGCATGGCCGCGACGGAAGTGCGGGGGTCGCGACTTACGTCGCTCCTACATAGGTGCCGTGGGTGACGTCATTGATGTGGTACCGCGGTCGCGGCTGAAGCCGCTCCTACGAGGGTGCCGCGGATTGCGTTGCGGGTGCGGCTTAGCGGTTGAAGCCGCTCCTACAGGGTGATCGGGCCCGCTTCGTCCATGACCTTGGGATCGGTCGTGCTGCCGCCGCCGAAGGTGGTGGCGCCGGCGTCGGGGGCGAGATCGCGGTAGCCGGCGTCGAAGTCCCAGGTGGTCACGTACAGGCGCGCGCCTTCCAGCGTGGCGGGGTGGCCCAGGGCATCGGCCGGCAGGGTGAAGGTGAGCGTGCGGGCGTCGCGGTCGACCGCCAGCGCCGCAACGGGGCCGGTCGGTGTGCCTTCGTTGTCGGCATCGGCGCCGTCGTGCGCGAACAGCGCGTTGCTCCAGCCGTGGGCGCGCAGGCGCCGGTGCCAGCGCATGCCGTCGGGCAGCGTGGCGTGCTGCTGCGGAATCACGGTGGCGCCGCCGGCGCGGCCGGGCAGTTCGAGGAAGGCGGTGACCGCGACATGGTCGAAGCCCCTGTCGGGGTTCCAGGCGGTGCTGATGGCGCGCAACGTGACTTCGATGCGCAGCGCGCCGCCGGCGGTCCACGCGCGCACGCGCTGGATGTCGGCGGGGTGCACGTCGCGCCAACCGGCATCGGTCGGGTAGGTGTAGGTGCCGGTCGGGCCGGTGTCGTCGCCGGCGGGGTCTTTGATGTCGGCCGCCGCTTGCCAGTCCAGGTCGACCTTGAAGGTGTGCGCGTCGCTGGTGGCACCGCTGATGGGATCGAATGCGACGGCGCGGTGTTCGACGGCCGGGTCGGTCATGGCGTCGGTGCGGACGGTGGCGCGCCAGTCGCCACTGTCGTCGACATCGACGGACTGCGCGTTGGCGAGGTCGCCGTCGATGACGAGGCGGATGCGGTCGCGGCCGGGGGCGTGGCCGGTGAGGGCGAGCGTTTGGGTGGCGACGGGTTCGGGTGGGGCAATGGGTCCCGGCTTTCGCCGGGACGACGGTGTGGGAGGTTCGGCGGCCTCCAGCGTCAGCGGCGCGGCGCGTTCTGTCGAGCCTTCGATACGCGCCGCTGGGCCGGAAGAGTCTGCCGAATCGATCCGCCACACCTGCCCGCTGCGCGCCGGCAGCACCAGGGTGACGCGGCCGTCGGCGTCGACCGTGTGCGCGTCCGGCGTGCCGTCGATGGCGAACAGCGGCTGCAGCCGCGTGCCGGGCGGCAGGCCGGTGTCGAGGCCGTCCAGCAGGGTGTCGCTGTCGGCGGTGTTGAGGATGACGAGCGCGCGGGTGGTGCCGGCAGACGGGTCATTGCCGGTGCGATCGGCGGCCGCGTCGTAATCCATCCGCCAAGCGATGGCACCGGCGCGCGCCGCACTGGACGCCAGCACCGTCGGCGTGCCGCGCGAGAACACGCGGTGGTCGCGGCGCAATGCAATCGCGCGCTGCAGGTAGCGGTACAGCGGTGCCTCGACATCGAAGTGGTCGCGCCCGCCGCTGCCGTGCCCGCCCGCGAACATCGTGCGCCGGCGCTCGTCGAAGCCCTGCTCGGTGCCGTAGTAGATGACCGGGATGCCCGGCAGCGTCAGCATCGCCAGCAGCGCCTGCCTGAGCGCGGGCTCGCTGGCGCCGGCCAGGAAGCGGTCGACGTCGTGGTTGTCGATGAAGGTGGGCATGCGCCACGGGTCGGCGTGCACGGTCATCGTCGTTTCGATGCGGTGCTGCAGTTCGGCGGTCGGGCGGCCGCGCGCGATGACGTCGCCCAGCGTGCCGTACAGCGGGAAGTTGATCATCGACGGCAGCCCGCCGGGCACGCGCATGTAGGCGTCGAGCTTGCGTGCCTGCGCGTCGGCGAAGGGCTTGCCGCTGCCGAAGCCCTCGCCGAACGACAGGAAGTCCGCGCGCCCGGTCTCGCGCGCGACCTGCACCACGCCGGGTGCATCGACATCTTCGGCATGCAGGAAATCGGGGAAGAAGTCGGCCGGAACGTGGAACGCGGTGTCGACGCGGAATGCGTCCACGCCGACGTCGCGGATCCAGTCGCCGTAGGCCTGGCGCAACAGCCGGCGCACGGCGGGGCTTTCGGTGTCGAGGTCGTCGAGGTCGGCCAACGCGTACGTCAGCTCCTGCGTGCGGTCGCTGTAGTCGGCGATCTCCGGGGTGAAGTGGTAGAGCGCCTCGCGCCGATGCACCGGCTCCTGCGGGTCGTTGCGCTCGAGCGGCGCCTGCGCGGGCGCGCTGCGGCCCTGCGCGTCGGTGCGCACGCGGCAGTGTGCGGCGATGGAGGCGTCATCCTTCGGGTCGACATCGGCGTCGCAGGCGATCCAGTCGCCGACGTGGTTGACCACGACGTCCTGTACCAGGTGCATGCCGCGGCCGTGCAGTGCGCGCGACAGCGCCACGTAATCGGCCTTGCTGCCGTAGTGCGCGTCGACGGTGCTGAAGTCGCTGGCCCAGTACCCGTGGTAGCCGCTGTAGCCGCGGCCGGGGTTCCACCACTGGTTGGCCACCGGCGGGGTGATCCACAGCGCGGTGGCGCCCAGGCCCTGGACGTAGTCGAGCCGGCGCGTGAGCCCGCGCAGGTCGCCACCGCTGTAGGTGCGGCCCTGCGCCGGGTCGTATTCGCCCACACCCTGGTCGTTGTTTGACGGATCGCCATCGTCGAAGCGGTCGATCATCGCGAAGTAGATGACCGCGTCGCGCCAGTCCGGCGACGGCACGTGCAGCGGGCCGTCTTCGGCATGTGCTCCGGACGCGAGCGCCAGCAGTGCGGCCAGGCCGGCGAGGCGCATGCGGCGCCTGGGCCGCCTCCTACCTGCAGGAGCGACGTAAGTCGCGACCGCGTACCCGCACCGATCGGCGCGATCGCGACTCACGTCGCTCCTACAAGGGGGTGCGGGTGGCGTGGCGATGTGGGTCATGGGCGCACTCGTCGTCGGACGGGTTCGCACGTCACCGCCGGCAGCGGCCGGACGGCGACGCGCCGGCCGACTATTCCACGGCCTGCCACCGGCATGCGTCAGTCGCGTGCATCCCCGCCATGAATACGTATTCAGCGCCATTTGTGCAGTGCAGCCCGGGCATAGGATGGGCCCGCCCGGGGGGACCGCGCCGGGCCGCGCACGCTGCGCGACACACGTGGCCACGGCCACGCAAGAACATTTGCACGACATTCCGGAGGGGAGTTACGTGAAATTCCGACGCAACCTGTTGAGCGTGGCGCTGCTGTCCGCGACCGCGATGCTGGCCGCACAGGCCCACGCCCAGGAGGCCACCCAGGCCCAGGTCGAGGCTGAAGCCGCCGCACAGACCGACGACACCGCCACCGACCTGGACCGCATCACCGTGACCGGCGTGCGCGCCGGCATCGAGCGTGCGATCGAGGCCAAGCGCGAGTCCACCAGCATCGTCGAGGCGATCTCCGCCGAGGACATCGGCAAGCTGCCGGACGTGTCCATCGCCGACTCCATCAACCGCCTGCCCGGCCTGGCCGCGCAGCGCGTGGCGGGCCGGTCCTCCACCATCTCCATCCGTGGCCTGTCCGGTGACTACGGCACCACGCTGCTCAACGGCCGCGAGCAGGTCAGCGTCGGCGACAACCGCACGGTCGAGTTCGACCAGTACCCGGCCGAGCTGATCAACGGCGTGGTGGTCTACAAGACCCCCGACGCCTCGCTGGTCGGCCAGGGCCTGTCGGGCACGATCGACCTGCGCACCGTGCGCCCGCTGGCGTTCCCGGACCGCGTGGTGTCGCTCAACGCGCGCTACGAGGAGAACTCGCTGGGCGAGCTCAACCCCGGCAGCGACGACACCGGCGCCCGCTTGAGCGCCTCCTACATCGACCAGTTCATGGACGACACGCTGGGCGTGGCGCTGGGCTACTCGCGCTACGACGCGCCCGGCCAGGCCAACCGCTGGGAGGCCTGGGGCTATCCGACCGACAACGGCGGCAGCCCGGGCAACTACGTGCTGGGCGGCAGCAAGTCGCTGGCCTCCTCCACCGACAACACCCGCCAGGGCCTGATGGGCGTGTTGCAGTGGCGCCCGAGCGACAGCTACGAGACCACGCTGGACCTGTTCCACTCCGAGTTCGAGAAGGCCGAGACCACGCGCTTCCTGGAAGTGCCACTGGGCTGGAGCGGCGCGACGCTGGTCAACCCGCAGGTCGAGAACGGCGTGGTGGTCGGAGGCACGTTCGAGAACGTGCGCCCCATCCTGCGCAACGACCTCAACGAGGGCGACGACAAGCTGTTCGCCATCGGCTGGAACCACAAGTGGACGCTGGACGACTACTGGACGTTGACCGGCGATGTCAGCTACTCCAGCGCCGAGCGCAACGAGTCGATCCTGGAGACGTACTCGGGCACCCGCGCCGGCGTCACCGACAGCGTCGACTTCCGCCTGGACCAGTCCACCGGCAAGCCCACGCTGAGCTTCGGGCTGGACTACACCGACCCGGCGCTGATCGTGCTGACCGACCCGGGCGGCTGGGGCCAGGACGGCTACATCAAGACCCCGCAGGTGGAGGACGAGCTGACCTCGTTCCGCCTCGACTTCGAGCGACGCTTCGACAGCGGCATGTTCAGCAGCGTCGAGTTCGGCGCCAACCACTCCGAGCGCGAGAAGCAGCGCAGCGTGCCGGAGGCGTTCCTCGAGCTGGTCGGCGGGCCGGCGCGCGGCGAGCCGGGCGCGGACGAGGTGGTGGTCGACCCGGGCTTCATCCTCAACCCCGTGGACCTGTCGTTCACCGGCATCCCGGGCAGCTTCAGCTACGACATCAATGGCGTGCTGCGCGAGTACTACGAGCTGGCCGACAACATCAACGCCGACATCCTCAACAAGCAGTGGACGGTCAACGAGGAGCAGGACACGTTCTACGTGCAGGGCAACATCAACACCAACCTGGGTTCGATCGGCCTGCGCGGCAACGTCGGCGTGCAGGTGGTCAACACCGACCAGTCCTCCGACGGCTTCTTCCTGATCGCCGGCGACGCCGCCAATGCCACGCCGATCAGCGGCGGCACGGACTACACCGACGTGCTGCCGAGCCTGAACCTGTCGTTCCTGCTGCCGTACGACCAGACCCTGCGCGTGGCCGCGGCGCGGCAGATGGCGCGCCCGCGCATCGACCAGCTGCGCGCCAGCAACAACTCGTCGATCGTCTTCAACCAGGCCGACGAAGCCCGCTGGGAAGGCAGCGGCGGCAACCCGGAACTGGAGCCGTGGGAAGCCAACGCGTTCGACGCCTCGTACGAGAAGTACTTCGGCGACAGCGGCTATATCAGCGCGGCGTACTTCTACAAGGACCTGCGCACCTACATCTACGACCAGCAGATCGAGGTCGACGCCTCCGGTTACCCGCTGCCCGAGGGCTACACCGGCCCGACGCCATCGCCCATCGGCTATTCGACCTCCCCGGCCAACGGCGAGGGCGGCAGCCTGAGCGGCTGGGAGTTCGCGGTGTCGATCCCGTTCAACCTGTTCACGCCGGCGCTGGAAGGCTTCGGCATCCAGGCCAACCACTCCGACACCGACAGTTCGATCAAACGGCAGGGTCCCGACGGCCCGGACGAGCCGATCGCCGGCCTGTCCGACAAGGTCACCAACATCACCCTGTACTACGAACGTGCCGGCTTCCAGGCGCGCGTCAGCCAGCGCAAGCGCAGCGACTTCCTGGGCGAAATCCAGGGCTTCGGCGCCGACCGTACGCCGCGCTACATCAAGGGCGAGGAAGTGCTGGACGCGCAGATCGGCTACAGCTTCGCAGATGGCACGTCGCTTGAAGGCCTGTCGCTGCTGCTGCAGGTCAACAACCTGACCGACGAGCCGTACCGCGAGTACTTCTTCGACAGCGGCCTGGCGCAGCGCTACGAGGAGTACGGCCGGTCGGTGCTGTTCGGTGTCGGCTATACGTTCTGATGCGTGCGTGCTGATGTAGTGGCGTGACCCCCTGCCCCTGCCGACCGGGTCGTCGGCAGGGGCTCTTTTTTTTGTGCCGCGCGCCGATGCGGCGCGTTGCGGAACGCGAGCCTCGCGCGCACGATGCGCGGGCGTCGCGGGGAGACAGCGATATGAATTCCACGGCCGTGCAGGTGACGGTGTTCCTGGCGCTGACCGCGCTGGTGGCGGGGCTGACGTGGTGGCGTTGCGCGCGCGCGCAACGCACCGGCAACGCCTCGCGCGACTACTTCCTGGCCGGCGGTGGGCTGACGTGGCCGGTGATCGCCGGCAGCCTGCTGCTGACCAACCTCAGCGCCGAGCAGATCGTCGGCATGAACGGCGCGCAGATGATGCTGGTGGCGTGGTGGGAGTTCGGCGCCGCCGCCGGCCTGCTGGTGCTGGCGCACGTGCTGGTGCCGATGTACTACCGCTACCGCTGCACCACCACGACCGAACTGCTCGAGCACCGCCTCGGCGACCCCGGGTTGCGGCGCGCGGTGTCGGTGCTCTTCATGCTCGGCTACATGTTCATCCTGCTGCCGGTGGTGCTGTACACCGGCTCGGTGTTCATGAAGTCGATGTTCGGCATCGACTGGCCGGTGATCGTGATCGCCGCGCTGTTCGCCGCCGCCGGACTGGCGTACGCCGCGTTCGGCGGGCTGCGCGCGATCGCCATCTCCGACACGTTCAACGGCCTGGGCCTGCTGGTGATGGGCATTGCGGTGACGCTGTTCGCACTGGCCGCCGTCAACTGGGACCTGACGGGCATCCCGGCCGAGCGCTGGACGCTGGTCGGCGGGCCCGAATCCGACATCCCGTGGACCACGCTGCTGACCGGCATGCTGTTCATCCACGTCTTCTACTGGGGCACCAACATGGTGATCGCCCAGCGTGCGCTGGCCGCCGGCTCCGTGCGCGAGGCGCAGAAGGGCATCTACGCCGCGGCCGCGTTCAAACTGCTGACGCCGCTGGTGGTGATCTTCCCCGGCGTGATCGCGTTCAAGCTGTACGGCGATGTCGGCGACGTGGCCTACGGGCAGCTGGTCGGCGACGTGCTGCCGGCGTGGCTGTCGGGCGCGTTCGCGGCGGTGATTACCGGCGCGGTGCTGTCGAGCTTCAACTCGTGCCTGAACTCGGCCGCGGCGCTGTACACCTGCGACATCCACCTGGCGAAGATCAACCCAAACGGCGACGCCCGCCGCATCGGCCAGTGGGTCGCCGTGGTGTTCGCCGTGGTGTCGCTGGCGATGGTGCCGCTCTATCAGCATTCCCAGAGCATCATCGCCACGCTGCAGCAGCTCAACGGGCTGTACTCGATGCCGGTGCTGGCCGCCTTCATCGTCGCGGTGGCCTTCACCCGCATCGACCCGCGCGCCGCACGCACCGGCCTGGTGTTCGGCGCCGTGCTGTACGCGGTGTTCACCTTCGTCTGGTCGCCGCTGCACTACATCCATTTGATGTTCATCACCCTGGTCGCGACGATCGCGCTGACGTGGGGGATGAGCCGGGTGCTGGATCGGAGCAGCGGGCGGTTGGCGGTGGGCGCGAGCACTTAGGCGGAGGCACTCACTCCCTGCCTGATGTAGGAGCGGCTTCAGCCGCGAGGGCGTTCCCCGTCATCGCCCACCTGTAGGAGCGACGTGAGTCGCGACCGTGTTGGCCGGCCCGCGGTGGGTGGGTTACGACGCGGGTGCAGCTTGGCGGTCGCGACTTACGTCGCTCCTACAACGGTGCCTGGCCGTAGGGCGACCTGATGCCGCGGTCGCGCCTGAAGACGCTCCTACAGGAAGCGCCGGCGCGAAGTCGTCGTCGAAACGGCGCCTACGCCTGTGTAGGAGCGGCTTCAGGCGCGAGGGCTACCCCGTCATCGCCCACCTGTAGGAGCGACGTAAGTCGCGACTGCCGTGGCACACCGGCTGGCGTGGTCGCGACTTACGTCGCTCCTACAAGAGAGCCGCAAGATTCGTCGCATGCCACGGTTCGCGATCGCGGCTGAAGCCGCTCCTACAGATGCGGCGTGATCAGCGGCCGCGCAGCGCGGCGGCTTCGCGCGCGAGGTTGCCGATGCGGACCCAGTCGCGGGCGGCCAGGGCATCGCCGGGGACCATCCACGAGCCGCCGACGGTGGCGACGTTCGACAGCGCGAGATAGCGCGGGGCGCGCTCGGCGTCGATGCCGCCGGTGGGGCAGAAACGCACCTGCGGGAACGGACCGGCGAAGCCCTTGAGCGCGGCCACGCCGCCGGCGGCCTCGGCGGGGAAGAACTTGAAGCGGCGGTGGCCGTGGTCCAGGCCGACCATGACCTCGCTGGCGGTGGCGACCGCCGGGATCCACGGCAACGACGCCTCGCGCGCGACTGCGTACAGCGGCTCGGTGGCGCCGGGAGAGATCGCGAACGCCGCGCCGACCTCGCCCACCGCGATCAGGTCCTCGGGCGTGAGCACGGTGCCGGCGCCGACCACCGCATCGGGCAATTCGCGTGCGATCCGGGCGATGGCCCCGATCGCGCAATCGGTGCGCAGGGTGACCTCCAGCACCGGCAACCCGGCCTCGACCAGCGTGCGCGCCAGCGGCACGGCGTCGTCGAGGCGCTCGATCGCCAGCACCGGCAGCACCGGCGCGCGGGCAAACACGTCATCGACGCGGCAGGCATGGTCGTCGGGGTTCCACATCACACGGTCTCCGTGGCATCGGGCCGTCGCAGCGCGACAGCGGCGCCGAGCAGCCCGGGGTGCGGGTGGGTCACGACCTGCACCGACACCGATTCCAGGTACGCCGCGAACCGTCCCTTGGACAGGAAGCGTTCGCGGAACGCGCTGCTGCGCAGGAACGGGATGAAGCGCGGGATGATGCCGCCGGCGATCATCACCGTGCGCGCGCCATGGATCAGCGCGGCGTCGCCTGCGACGCTCCCGAGGATCGAACAGAAGCGGGCCAGCGACCGCCGCGCCACCGCATCGTGGCCGTCCAGCGCGGCGGCGACCACCTCGGCCGGTTCGCGCGGCGCCAGTGCCAGGTGCGGCGTGCCGACATCGACGCCGGCCTCGATGCCGCGCAGCACCGCATCGATCGACGACAGCCCGCTGCCCGACAGCAGCCGCTCCCACGACGTGCGTCCGTGGCGTGCATTCATCCAGCGCGCGAGCGCGTGCTCCTCGTCGCCGATGGGCGCGAAGCTGACGTGGCCGCCCTCGGTTTCCACCGCCTGCCAGCCGCGCCCCGCATCGCCGACCAGCAGCGCGACGCCGAAGCCGGTGCCGGGGCCGAGCACGCTGACGGGCCCTTCGAGTCCGCTGCGCAGCGGACCATAGAGATGGACACGCTCGCCCTCGGCCAGCGCCGGCACCGACCAGGCGACCGCGCCGAAATCGTTGAGCAGGTTCAGCTCGTCCAGGCCCAGCGCGTCGCGCAGTTCATTCCGGTTGAACGACCACGCGCGGTTGGTGAGGCGGATCTCTTCCGTATGCACCGGGCAGGCCAGCGCCAGCGCGGCGCGGCGCGGCCGCGCACCGATGTCGCCGAGGTAGGCCTCGGCGGCGTGCTGCAGGCTGGCGTAGTCGGCGTTGTGCAGCGTGCGCGAATGCAGGATGCGCGGCACGGGCGCCGCGTCGGTCAGGGCGAAGCGCGCATTGGTGCCGCCGATGTCGGCGATCAGCGCGAGCCGGTCGAGGTCGTCGTCGATGCGCTCAACCACCGGCCAGCTCCCCTGCGGCGGCCATGTCGGCCAGCGCCGCGTCCGGGAGCGCCGGGAACAGGCTGCAGCCGCCCTGCTCGGCCGTGCCGGTGGCGGCGCGCATCAGGCCGAACAGTTCGCGGCCGACGCCGGTGTGCGAGGCGGCAGCATCCGGTGGGACCGCCTCGCGCGCGTTCCACTCGGCGGGATCAACCAGCGTTTCGAGACGGCCGGCCTCGGCGTCGATACGAATGCGGTCGCCGTCGCGCAGGCGCGCGATCGGCCCGCCGTCGGCGGCCTCGGGCGAGAGGTGGATGGCGGCCAGCACCTTGCCCGAGGCACCGGACATGCGTCCGTCGGTGAGCAGCGCGACGTGCTGGCCGCGGTCCTGCAGCACCCCCAGCACCGGGGTCAGCTTGTGCAGCTCGGGCATGCCGTTGGCGCGCGGGCCCTGCCCGCTGACGACGGCGACGAAATCGCCTTCCAGCGCGCCGGCCTGGAACGCGGCGAGCACCGCGTCCTGCGATTCGAACACGCGCGCGGGCGCTTCGATGATGCGGTGTTCCGGCGTCACCGCCGACACCTTCACCACTGCGCGTCCCAGGTTGCCGTCCAGGCGCCGCAACCCGCCTTCGGCATCGAAGTGGTCGGCTACGCCGCGCAGCACATCCACGTCGAGCGAGGACGGTGGCGGGTCGCGCCAGCGCAGGGTCAGGTCGTCCAGGTACGGCTCCATCGCCTGGTCGCGCAGGGTGCCGCCGTGCACGCAGGCGATGTCCTCGTGCAGCAGGCCGGCGTCGAGCAGTTCGGTGATGACGCGGCCCATGCCGCCGGCGGCGTGGAAGTGGTTCACGTCGGCGCTGCCGTTGGGGTAGATGCGCGCCAGCAGCGGCGTCACCCGCGACAGCGCGTCCAGATCGTCCCAGTCGATCAGCAGCCCGGCGGCGCGCGCGACCGCGACCAGGTGGATGGCGTGGTTGGTCGAGCCGCCGGTGGCCGCCAGCCCGACCATGGCGTTGACGATCGCCTTTTCGTCGACGGTACGCGCCAGCGGCCGGTACGTGGGCGGCGCGCCGTCGCCGGCGTGGCGCTCGGCCAGCGCGGTGGCGCGAAGCGCCTGCTCGGTGGCCGCGACGGTGAGCGCATCGCGCAGCGGCGTACCGGGATTGACGAACGCGGTGCCGGGCACGTGCAGGCCCATCACCTCCAGCAGCATCTGGTTGGAGTTGGCGGTGCCATAGAACGTGCAGGTGCCGGGGCCGTGGTAGCTGGCCGATTCGGCTTCCAGCAGCTCCTCGCGGCTGGCCTGGCCGGCGGCGTAGCGCTGGCGCACCGCGGCCTTTACGCGGTTGGGCAGGCCCGACGTCATCGGCCCGGCCGGCACGAACACCACCGGCAGGTGGCCGAAGCTGAGCGCGCCGATCAGCAGCCCGGGCACGATCTTGTCGCACACGCCCAGCAGCAGCGCGCCGTCGAACATGTCGTGCGACAACGCGACCGCAGTGGCCAGGGCGATGGTGTCGCGCGAGAACAGGCTCAGCTCCATGCCCTCGCGGCCCTGGGTGACGCCGTCGCACATCGCCGGCACGCCGCCGGCGACCTGCGCGCTGCCACCGGCCGCGCGCGCGGCGGCGCGGATCAGCGTCGGGTAGTGCTCCATCGGCTGGTGCGCCGAAAGCATGTCGTTGTACGCGGTGACGATGGCCAGGTTGCCGCCGGCCGCGCCGCGCAGGTGCGGCTTGTCGGCGCCGGCTGCCGCGAACCCGTGCGCGAGGTTGCCGCAGCCCAGCCGGGTACGCGCCGGCAGCGCGTGGCGCGCGGCCTCCATGCGCGCCAAGTAGTCGCCGCGCAGCGTGCGGCTGCGGCGGGCGATGCGGGCGGTGACGGCGGCGACGGTGGGGTGCAGCGGCATCACGGGCTCCAGTGGACGTGCACGGTGGCGCTGGGGGCGTGGAGGATCGCGGCCACCGGGTGGCGGCGCGGGTCGGCATCGGCCAGGGCCTGCTCCAGCACGGCGCGTTTGGCGTGGCCGGTGAGCGCCAGAATGATGCACCTGGCGTGCAGCAGGCGCGATGCGGTCAGGCTGATTCGCGCGAACGGTGCTTCCGGCGGCAGCGGGTCGGGGTCGACGCGCACCGCGCCGTCGGCACGGGCGGGGTCCAGCGCGGCGTCGAGTTGCGGCGCGCCGGGGAACAGCGACGCGGTGTGGCCGTCCTCGCCCATGCCCAGCACGACGACATCGAATGCATCGGGGTGGTGCGCGAGCATCGCGCGTGCGGCGGCCTGCGATGCGTCCGGGTTGCCATCGCGCGTGGTCAGCGCTTGGAGTGTCAGGCCGCGCGCGCCGGCCATCGCCTCGCGCAGGCCGCGCAGATTGCAGGCGGCGTGGTCGTGCGGGACGCAGCGTTCGTCGGTCGGCATGGCGGTGACGCGCGACCAGTCGAGGTCGGACGCCGCCAACGCGCGGTAGGCCGGGAACGGCGTGCGACCGCCGGCCAGCGCCAGCAGCGCCTTGCCGCGCTCGACCAGCGCGCGTTCGCACTGCCGGTGCAGCGTGGCGGCCAGCGCATCGGCCAGTGCGGCCGCATCGGCGTGGCGGTGTTCGACCCAGGCCATCGCCCTACTCCCGCCAGCCATGGCCGTGGCGCTCGGCCAGGGTGAGCGCGGCGGCCGGCCCCCATGTGCCGGCCGGGTAGCTGCGCGGGTGCACGCCGGCGTGGCGCCAGCCGTCGGCGATCGCATCCACCCACTGCCACGCGGCTTCGGTCTCGTCGCGGCGCACGAACAGCGTGCCGTTGCCTTCCAGCGCATCCAGGTACAGCCGCTCGTATGCCGGGCGGCGACGGTGCGCGGCGAACTCGTCCTGCATGTCCAGGTCCAGCGTCACCTTGCTCAGCTGCAGGCCGGCGCGGTCCAGCCCGGGGGTCTTGCTCATCACCCGCAGGCTGATGTGCTCCTCCGGTTGCAGCGCGATCAGCAGCGAGTTGGGCGCGATGGGCGCGGTGCCGAAGATCGAGTGCGGCACCTGCCGGAACTGGATGAAGATCTCGGTGCGCCGCTGCGGCAGGCGCTTGCCGGTGCGCAGGTAGAACGGCACGCCCGACCAGCGCCAGTTGTCGACGTGCGCGCGGATGGCGGCGAAGGTCTCGGTGGTGCTGTCGCGTCCCAGCTCCTGCGCGTACCCCGGCACGGCAACGCCGTCGATGGCGCCGGCCGTGTACTGCCCGGCGGCCGTTTCGCCCACGACTTCGCCCCGGCCGATCGGGCGCAGCGAGCGCAGCACCTTGAGCTTCTCGTTGCGCACCGCGCTGGGTTCGAACTGCGACGGCGGCTCCATCGCCACCAGGCACAGCAGCTGCAGCAGGTGGTTCTGCAGCATGTCGCGCAGCGCGCCGGAGCCGTCGTAGTAGTCGCCGCGGCCTTCCACGCCGACGGTCTCGGCGACGGTGATCTGCACCTGCTCGATGTGGCGCGCGTTCCACAGCGGCTCGAACAGCGCGTTGCCGAAACGCAGTGCCAGCAGGTTCTGCACCCCTTCCTTGCCCAGGTAGTGGTCGACGCGGAACACCTGCGATTCGTCGAACACCGCCGACACCGCGTCGTTGATGGCGATCGCGCTGGCGAGGTCGTGGCCGATGGGTTTTTCCAGCATCACCCGCGTGCCCGGCCCGCCCAGCCCGCCGGCGGCCAGCGCCTCGCACACGGCGCCGTACCAGCGCGGCGCGGTGCTGAGGTGGCAGAGCACGTCGCCCTCGCGGCGCGCATCGATTGCCCCGGCCAGCGACGCCATCGACGCGGTGTCGTCCAGCGAAGCGGCGCGGTATTCGATGCGTTCGAGCAATGCGCGAAGCGCGTCGTCGCAACGCTCGTCGTCGGGGACATGGCGCTGGATGGACTCGGCGACGAGGTCGCGGAACGCGGCGTCGTCCAGTTCGCTGCGCGCGGTGCCGAGGATGCGCAGGCGCTCGGGCAGCAGCCCCTCGGCCTGCAGGCCGTACAGCGAGGGAAACAGCATCCGTCCGGCGAGGTCGCCGGTGGCGCCGAACAGCGTGAGTAACTGCGCGGGTTGGGCGGTGCTGGCGGTCATGGTCGCTCCGGTGATCCTGTGAGCCTAAACCGGGCCGGCATGGGGCTGGGCCTGCATACGTTTGCATGCGCCGGCGGCGTCCGCGGCGCCATCGCCTATCCTAGGCGGCCCTCGCGCACGACGCCCGTACATGCCGATTGCCACCGCTGCCCCCACCGGCCCCGTCAACGACCTGCTGGCCGCCCTGCTGCTGGGGCTGATCGAGGGACTGACCGAATTCCTGCCGATCTCCAGCACGGGCCACCTGCTGATCGCGCAGCACTGGCTGGGCGAGCGCTCGGACCTGTTCAACATCGTCATCCAGGCCGGCGCGATCCTGGCGATCACGCTGGTGTTCCGGCAGCGGCTGTGGGCGCTGGCGACCGGCCTGCGCGACGCCGCCAACCGCGACTACCTGATGAAGATCGCCGTGGCCTTCGGCGTGACCGCGGTGGTCGGCCTGCCGGTGCGGCTGATGGGCTGGGAGCTGCCCGACACGGTCTCGCCGATCGCGTGGGCACTGATCCTGGGCGGCGTGTGGATGCTGTTCGCCGAGCGCATCGCCGAGCGCCGCGGCGACTCGGCGCACATCACCTGGGTGGTGGCCGTGCTGGTGGGCCTGGCTCAGGTGGTGGCGGGCGTGTTCCCGGGCACCTCGCGCTCGGCGGCGGCGATCTTCATGGCGATGATGGCCGGCACCGGCAAGCGCTCGGCGGCGACGGAGTTCGTGTTCCTGGTCGGCATCCCGACGATGTTCGCCGCCAGCGGCTACGCACTGCTGGAGCACTTCCTCGAATCGGGCACCGGTGGCGAGGCCTGGGGTGAAATGGGCCTGGCATTCGCCGCCGCCACCGTGACCGGCTTCGTCGCGGTGCGCTGGCTGCTGGGCTACATCAAGCAGCACCGCTACACGCCGTTCGCGATCTACCGCATCGTGCTGGGCGTGGCGCTGCTGTTGTGGCTGCCGGCGGGGGTTTGAACGCCGCCTTCCTGTAGGAGCGACGTGAGTCGCGACCGTCATGGCACACCGTTTGGCGTATGTCGCGACTCACGTCGCTCCTACAACGGTGGCGGAATTGCGACGTGGTTTGACTGGTCGCGGTCGCGCCTGAAGCCGCTCCTACAGGTAAGTTCTTGTAGGAGCGGCTTCAGGCGCGATCGAATCCATCCCGGCGGGTAGTGCCAGGCATCCGCGCACGGGTCCCGACACGCGGACTCCTACCGCCTCAGCCCTCGACCTTCGGATGCAGCGAGTACGTGCCGTGGATCGCGCACTCGGCCAGCACGTGGCCGTGCATGGCGCGCTGCACGTCGCCGGCGGTGAAGTCGTCCGGCAGGTCGAGCGTGTCGACGTCGATCGCGTACAGCCGGAAAAAGTAGCGGTGCAGGCGCAGGTCGTTGGGTGGCGGGAACGGGCCATCGAAGCCGCGCCACTGCCCGGCCATGTCGTCGTTGCCCTCGAACCAGCCGGTGTAGTCGTTCAGGCCCTGGCGCGCGCCCTTAGGCCCGGCCGGGTCCTGCTTGCCGTGCGGCACGACACCGTCGCTGCAGCTGCCTGCGGCAATTTCGCGCACGTCGGCCGGGATGTCGGCCATCGCCCAGTGCACGAAGTCGGTGCGGACCTGGTCGACGGGGATCTCGACCCCCGGTTTGCCGACCATCTCGCCGACCGTGGGCACGTCCGGGTCGATGCACAGCAACGCGAAGGAGCGCGTGCCCTCGGGCACGTCGCTCCAGGCCAGGTGCGGGTTGCGGTTGGCACCGAACCCTACGTCGTCGCCAGTGCGCACGCCGGCGGCGAATTCGGCCGGCAGGCGCTGGCGGTTCTCGAAACTGTCGCTGCGGATCTGCATGCTGCCTCCGTGTGCGGTTGGGTATTCGGATCAGGCCTCGGGATAGCCCAGACGCTGTGCAACCGGCGTCAGCAGCGCGAAGGCCTCGGCCAGCGGCTCGGCGTAGGCGCGCCAGTGGCCGGCCGGGAAGCGGGCCGGACCGAGCGCGCCGACGCCAGCATCGGGCACCTGCGTCTGCAACGCCTCGCCCATCGCCCGTGCGATCGCAGCCGGGTCCTCGGTAATTCCATCCATGCGAACGAGGTGGTGGCGGACAAGATCCTGCTCGTGCAGGTCGGCCACCTGCCCCATCGACGTCGCCAGCCACTCGGCCGCCGCCTTCGGCGACGGCATCGCGAACGGTGCGGGTGAGCCCCAGGCCAGCCAGTCCAGAAGCATGTCGCGCGGGTCGCGCAGGGCGATCATCAGCTCGGCTTCCGGCAGGTGCGCGCGCAGGACCGGCAGCAGGCTGTTGTCCCACCAC
This sequence comes from Novilysobacter selenitireducens, assembly GCF_020026895.1. Lineage (GTDB taxonomy): Bacteria > Pseudomonadota > Gammaproteobacteria > Xanthomonadales > Xanthomonadaceae > Lysobacter_C > Lysobacter_C selenitireducens. Next base: position 258,989 of record NZ_JAINZW010000001.1, on the reverse strand, counting down.
AGCAGCCAGTCCATCACATGCGCTCCGGTCAACCGGCGCGCGGCGAGCGCATCGCGCCACGACTGTGCCGCATCGGCGGGCGACAGCGAACCGTCCTGGAGCCGACGTGCGGTGTCGATGCGCTGGAAGGCATCGCGCGGCGGATTGCCACTGAATCGATCCGGCTGCAGCGGCGCGCGCGCCAGCGCGAGCGTGTGGCCCAGACGTTCCACCATCGAGCCGGGCGCGCCCCACAGGAACAGCACGCTGGCTGCATCCTCCGGCGCGCTAGTGCGATCGGGCAGTTCGACCAGTGACGCCGAGTGCTCGGGCAATGGCAACAGGCGTGGCGCCTGGTCGGCCTGCAGCGCGGTCCACAGCGCCGCCGCTTCGGCATGGCGGCCGGCGAGATCGTGCACGCGCGCCAACAACTGCCGCAGGCTCGCCCGGGATGCCTCGTCCTGGGCCTGCTCCAGCAGCGCGTGCACACGGGCGATGGCGCCGTCGTGGTCGCCGCGGTTGATGTGGCTGTCGACGATGCGCAATTCGGCCTGGGTATGCCCGGGACGTAGCACGACGATGCGCCGGGCGATGGCCTCCGCCGCGTCCAGCTCGCCCGCTTGGCGGTGGATCGTACTCATCGCTTCAAGCGCCGGCACGTGGTCGGGCATCGCCGCCTGCCAGCGCTCGACGACGGCACGCGCGGTGTCGCCAGCAAAGGGTTCGAACACCAGGCGCGCGCGCCACAAGGCATCCAGGCCGGGGTGCGTCGACAGCGCAGCATCCAGCGTGTTGCGGGCATCGTCGGCGGAATCGGGGGCCCGCCGCCACGCATCGACCAGCGCGACGATGGTGGCGCGGTCGTCCGGTCGCGCGGCCAGCGCCTCCTTGAGCAGCGGCAACCCGCGTTCGGGACGGCCGGCCTGCAGCTCGACCTGGCCGACCATGCGCTTCAGCCCCGGCGTGGCGGTGCCATCGGCCAACAGCGGCGCCAGCTCGTCGGCCGCTTCACCGGGACGGCCCTGGCGGCGCAGGAGCTCGGCGATCATGAAGCGCATTGCGCGCGACTGCGGCTGCTTCTCGAGTAACTGGCGGAAGGCCTGTTCGGCGAATGCCAGGTGGCCCTTCGCGAGGTAGGCGAACGCCAGCGCGTGGCGTACCTGCGTGTCTTCGGGGTGGCGCTCGGCCGCAGTGGCCAGCAGCGCCAGGCCGCGGTCGGCATCGCCCCGCCGCACCGCCAACGTGCCTTCCAGTGCGGCTACCTGCGGATGCTCCGGGGCGATGCGCGCCGCCGTGCGTACCAGTCGCTCGGCTTCGTCGAGGTCACCGCGCCCCAGCGCGAGGTGGCCCTGGATGATGTAGGCCGGGAACTGGTTGGGGTCCAGGCCGACACTGCGTGCGAGTGAGGTCTGGGCCTCGTCGAGCTTGCGCTCGTGGAGCATCAGGCCGGCGCGCTCCAGGTGCAGGTTGGCGTCGTCGGGGGCCAGGTCGATGGCGCGGTCGATCGCTTCCAACGCGGCCTCGCGCTCGCCCGACAGGCGCAGCGCGGCGGCCAGCAGGCGCTGCGCTGTGGCGTCGTCGGGCTGGGCGGCCACGGCCTCGCGGGCGGCGGCCAGGGCTTCGGGGACGGCGCCGCGGCGCAGCGCATCGATCGTGGTGGCGTGGTCGGACACTCGGGGCACTCGGTTCTCGGGTCGAACCGGCGATTGTACTGGCGGCCCGCCCGGGCTGCCGGCGGGCGGCGTCAGGCGGCAGCGGCCGCCGCGACCAGCCGGTCGGCCACCCAGCGCTCGGCGAAGCCGTCCAGCCGTGCGCCCTGCAGGAAGCCGCAGTGCCCGCCCCATGGCGCGATCTCCAGCTGCACCGAAGGGGGCAGCGACAGCGCGCGGAACCCCTCGACCGGGATCACCGGGTCATCGGCGGCCATCAGGATGCTGGCCGGCACGTCCAGCGCCGTGAGCCGGTCGCCGGCGATGGAATAGCCGTCGAAATAGTGGTCCAGGGTGCCGAAGTCGGTGTGGCGTTCCACCATCCACTGGGTCAGTGGGCGCATGCGCAGGCCCAGGGTCCGGTCGTCGAAGTCGTGGCTGGCGGGGAACAGCTCGCGTTTGCGTGCAAGCGATCGCCGCCACTTGCGTTCGAAGTACCACAGGTACAGCGGGAAGCCCTGCTCCATCGCCTCCATGGTGCGCGCCGGGTCCAGTACCGGGCAGACCGCGGCGACGTGCGCCAGTGGCAGGCCCGCGGCGCGTGCGCGCAGCGCCAGGCGCAGGGCGAAGTTGCCGCCGAGCGAATACCCGGCGACGGTCAACGGACGCCGCACGAAGCGCGCGGCGACCTCGCAGGCCGCGCGCACGACCTCGTCGATGCGGTTGGAGTGGAACAGCGCCTCGTTGAGGTGGTGGGTCTCGCCGTGGTCGCGGAAGTTGAGGCGGAACACCTCGAACCCGCGCTGCAGCAGTTCGGCCGCGGTCAGCCGCATGTAGCTGGAGTCGACGCTGCCCTCCCAGCCGTGCAGCAGCAGCGCCAGGCCGTGCGGCTCGCGCCCCGGCACGGTGCTGTGCAGGCCCTGCAGCCGTACGCCCTCGCCTGCATCGACGAGATGCACCGTCGTCTGCGCGCCGGTGGCCGCCAGGCTGCGCTCGCCATGCCGGCGGCGCAGCGGGCTGGAGCCGAGCACCGACTGGACGTGGGCGTTGCGCAGCCAGCGGGGCGGGCGGTAGTCGGCGGCGGTCAGCATGCTCGTGAGGCGGGGAGTCGGGAAGGGCGAAGGCTAAACCCTGTCGACCCGGCCCCCGGACGTTACGTCAGCGGGATCTCGGGTCGGCGGCAATAGACAGCGGCCGCGCATGCGGTTCCCGATGCGCCGTTCGCTAGGCCCTATTCCCTGCCGCAAGGCCCATGGCGTCGACGATCCGTTGCCGCGCCTGGTCGGCGATCCGGCGGCGGCCGTCGGTGTCGCCCGGCAGGATGGGGGCAAGGAAGTGCACTTCGGCCACGCGGGCCGGCTCGCCCAGCAGGCGGAAGAAATTGGCAACGAAGCTCTCGCGCGGGCCGAACGCGACGACGGTTTGCGCACTGGCGCCCTCGCCGTACTTCAACGCCACCGGCTGCACCGGCACGCCGGCCTCGACCGCAGCCAGGAAGATCCTCGCGTGGAACGGGCCGATCTCGCGTCCGCCGCGGGTGCCGCCCTCCGGGAACACGCCGACCGAGCGCCCCGCGCGCAGCCTGGAGAGCATCTCGTGCAGCACGCCGCCCAGCGACTCGGTGCTGCCGCGGGCGTGGAAGATCGTCTCCCCGCGCGCCGCCATCCAGCCGACCACCGGCCATTGCGAGATTTCACGCTTGGCCACGAACCCCATCATCCGCTGGCTGTGCAGGACTTCGATATCCACCCAGCTGACGTGGTTGGCGACGAACATCACCCCGCCCGGCAGCGGCGTGCCGACCCGCCGCAGGCGGAACCCGAACACCCGCATCAACCCCGCCGACCAGGCGCGGATCATGCGGTGGTCCAGCCGCTCGCCCCCCGGCACGCGCACGCCGGCGGTCAAGGGCGTGATGGACAGCAGGGTCAGCGGCAGGTGCACCAGCAGGTGCCACAGCAGCATCGGCACGCGGACCAGGTAGCGCAGAGCGCGCGCGGCCGGGGCGCGGGACGCCGCGGCCACGCCGGTGGGGGGAGGCGGCGCATTCATCGGCGGAACGATACGGGTCGGGGCGGCCAGGGGCTAGCCCGCGGCGGGCGGCGCGGCCACCACGGCCAGCGTCAGCCGCGACACGCACACCAGCCGGCCACGCTCGTCCTCGATGCGGATCTCCCACACCTGCGTGCTGCCGCCCACGTGCAGGGCGCGCGCGGTGCCCGTCACCGTGCCGTCCCGCGCGGCGCGGACGTGGTTGGCGTTGATCTCGATGCCGACGCAGAGCTTGCCCTCGGGCACGCTCAGGTTGCCGGCGCTGCTGCCCAGGGTTTCGGCCAGCAGGACCGAGGCGCCGCCGTGCAGCAGGCCATAGGGCTGGTGGGTGCGCGCGTCGACCGGCATGGTGCCGCGCAGGTAGTCCGGGCCCAGTTCGGTGAACTCGATGCCGAGCGCGGCGATCGCCGTGTCGGCCGAGAGTGCGTTGAGCGCGTCGAGCGACGGGCGATGGCGGAAGGGTGAAGGCGTGGCGGCATCGTTCATCGCGCCACGATAGCCGACCCGGATGCGGGCGGCCCAGGAAAAAGGCCGGCGGGCTACGCGGAGAGGGACGTAGCGCGCCGGCCGGGGTCGCAGGGGAGGGTGTTGTGCGTGGCCCGCTCGGGGAGGGGACGGGCGATCAGGGGGCGCCGGCCCTCACGCACAACGGAACAGGCGCTGGTTGGACAGGGTGGCGTAACGGCGGGTGCAGCCGTAGCCGCTGCTGCGGCCGTAGCCGATGCCGAAGTCGCGCTCGCGGTGGACGAGACGGCGGTCCTGGGCCTGCAGCTGGGAAACCGGGATCGCGGCGGCCTTGGCGGCGGCGATGGCGGGGCGGTCGATGACGAGAGCGTTCATTTCAGTGTCCTGGGGGGCGGAGTTTGAAACGGGCAGTGGGGCGGGAGATGCGGAGAGCGGTAGAGCGATCGGACGGGCGGTCAGGCGAAGAAGCGGAACAGCGGGCGGTTGACCGGGTTGGCGTACTGGCGGGTGCTGCCGTAACCGCTGCTGTGGCCATAACCGACGCCGGTGCCACGGGGGCGGCGGGCGACGTAGACGGCGGCTTGCAGGTTGCGCGGGGCGACGGTGGCGGCGGGGCGGGCGAAGGTCGGGGAAGCGTTCATTTGGGGGGTCCTGTCGGGTGGTCTGGTGAATCGGTGTGTTGGTAAAGTACAACACCTAATCTGATATACCATGTGCCGGAAGTCACCCCACCGATGGCCCGGTGGCGTCACTCACTGGCGTATTGCCCATAACAGATGGGTTTGAGGGGCCTGGAGTTGCATCCGGGAGGCATGACTGACGACAGGGTCGGGGCTCCTCCCGCCCCGGTGCCCGTCAGTTCGAATGTGATTGCGATCACACACCCGCCTGCCGTCAGGGCGCCCCGACCCCGACGTGGATGCGCCTCTCCCGGAACCCGCAGGTCCACAGCGCGCCTGCGCTAGTCCCTAGCCCCTAGCCCCAGCCTCAAAGAATCGGCGCCAGTCCCGCGCCGAACGCGGTGACGAACCGCGTACCCAGCCCCTTCAACCCGACCATGTCGACCTCGGGAAAGTCCCCCACCGGCACGTAGCAGGCCCGGAAGCCCGGGTGGTCCGGCGGCAGCGGCTGCGGGCAGTCGGGGCTGGCCTGGAACTCGTAGCTCGTCGCATACCGCAACGGCCACAGGTCGAACACCGGCAGGTACTCGAAGACCTTGCCCAGCGAATAGTCCAGCCCCCACAGCACCGGCGGCTTGTCGCGCGGCGCGATGGTCCACGAGTTGGCCGGTGAGATGTCGCGGCGGATGCTGTCGCCCAGCGCTTCGGCAAACGCTGCGTCCTCGATCACCACCGCGCTCTCAGTGTTGTAGTGGTCGCCGCGCGGGTCGAAGTTGTGCGTCCCGACCACGCCGATGCGGTCGTCGATCACCAGCGACTTGGCGTGCATGCCCATGCGCACGCCGGCGCGCTTGAGCGGCACAGGCTCGTTGGCGCGGCGGCTGGCATAACGCAGCGCGGCGTACTCGCGCGACAGCGCGCGGCGATACCCGTCGCGGCCCTGCACGGTGCGGGTGTCGTACTCGCGCTGCAGCGCGCGGTGGTCGGGCAGCTGCACGTCGCCGGTCGGTACGTAGTCGGGCAACTCCACGCCGGTCGCGGCGATGTCGACCGGGGCGTCGGCAGGGAACGGCTTGTACTCGTAGATGTTGAAGCCGAACTCGCGCAGGTAGCGACGCTTGTACTTGTGCGACAGCGCATACACGATGAAGGCGTCGGTGGCGGCCAGGCTGTTGGTGGACACCACCACGCGCGGCGGCGACTTGCGCTCGTGCAGGGCGCGGAACATGTCCTGGGCCGGATCGGAGAGGACCAGGTAGGGCGTCTGCAGCAGCACTTCCTCGCGCGCCGACTCGATCAGCTCGCGCAGCGACACCGAAGCCACCGCACCATCGATGGCGTTGCCGTCGTGCTTGTCCGGCGAGTCGGCGACGTAGCTGACCTCTCCGACCGGCAGCGCCGCGTTGGCCAGCCGTTCGCGCACCAGGGCGGCGTCCCCGGCGTCGCGCTGCATTGCCTGTGCGCGCTCCGGCTTCGTGTACGACGGCGGCGGCAGGGCCGGCACGCCCGCCTTGATCAGGTGGCGCCCGACATCGGCCAGCTGCTCCACCGGGACACTGCGCGGGTCGTTCCAGAAGCGCAGGAAATCCGCGTCCATCGTGCGCGCCACCGGCCCGGCGACCAGCAGGTCGCGGTCGCGGAAGTTGTACTCCGGGTCCCAGTCGTAATACGCGTTCTGGTAGTTGCGCCCACCGGTGATGCCGACCGCGCCATCCACCAGGAACAGCTTGGTGTGCATGCGCTGGTTGAGCTGGCGCCAGCAGCACGCCGCCGCGAGCAGGTACTGCGGGTAGCTGATGCGCGCACGCCCCAGCACCGGGTTGTAGACGCGCACTTGGAGGTTCTCGTGCGCGCCGGCCAGCGCGGCCAGCGTCTCCACGCGCTCCAGCGCCGACAGCTGGTCCATCAGCAGGCGTACGCGCACGCCGCGACGGGCCGCGGCCAGCATCTCCTCCAGCACCAGCCGGCCGGCGTCGTCCTCGTAGAAGATGTAGGTCTGTACGTCGATGGTGGTCGTCGCGCTGCGCAGCAGGTCGATGCGCGCCAGCAGCGCGTCGGTGCCCTGGTCCAGAATCACCGCGTAGTGGCGCGGCGCCCCGGGCGCGGACTGCGCGAACGCGCGACCTGCAAGCTGCCGCATGGGCGAGGCCTGCGCGCAGGCGTTGCGGGCCTGGCAGGTGTCCATATCCGAGCGCGCGGCCTCGGCAATGGCGCTGGCGCGTTCGCGCTGGGCCGGCGACAGCGTCGCGCAGGCCGAGCAGGCCAGCACCAGCCATGCGGCCAGCACGCGCAGGGCGGCGACGGAAGGGAAACGACGGGGAAAGGGCATCAGGCGGAAGCGATGTGGCACGGCACGACGCAGCGCAGCTTAGCGCAGGCCACCGTCAGCTCCCGGCCGGCCGCAGGCGCAGCTGCATGCCGAAACGCACCTGGTGACCGAGCACCACGCGGTAGCCGTCCAGCCCGTAGCGGCGGCGGTCGACGCTACCAGCCGCCATCACCGGGCAGTCCAGCCCGGGGCGCGTGCACGAGGCCGGCTTCACCTCGAACGTTTCCTCGTGGGTGACGCCGTGCATCGACAGCCGGCCACGCAGCGGGCCGCCATCGCGCACCAGCTCGGCCGGATGCGGGTCGGACACGAACTCGATCAGCGGATGGCGCGCGGCATCGAAGAACCCCTCGCTGCGCGCGATGCGCGTGTAGCGTTCCGAGCCCGCGACCTCCACCGCATCGGTCCGTAGCCGGATGCGCACCTGGCGGCGGTCGCCGGGCAGCGCCAGCACTTCGCCTTCGAACGCCGGGAACTCGCCCAGCACCTTCTGGCCCCAGCGCGTGCGCAGGTCGAAGCGGATGCGCGTGTGCGCGGGATCCAGGTCGCCGAGGCGCTGCTGCGCCGCCGCCTCCACGGACCAGCCGGCCAACACCGCCAGCAGCGCCGCCAGCGCCCCGGACTGGAGCGCGCGCGAGGTAACCGCCGGCAACGCCCGAGGGCGCACGGTTGGCGTCACGGCCACCAGAACGCGCCGAGTCGGGCAATGCCCGGCTCCAGCGCGGCGTCGGCCGGCATCGTCAGCACCGCGACACCGCCCGGCGGCATGCCGCGGTAGTCGCCGGACTGGCCGCTGTGCAGCAGCGCGGCCAAGCGCTCCAACCCGGGGTTGTGGCCGACCAGCATCAGCCGGCCGACGTCGCGGTGGGCATCGGCCAGCGCGATGAGTCCGCCCGGCGTGGCCTCGTAGATCGACGGTTCAATGCGCTGGTCGATGTAGCCGACCTCGCCCAGCACCGCCTCGAGCGTCTCGCGCGTGCGCCGCGAAGGCGAGCACAGCACGCAGTCGGGCACCCAGGCGTTGTCCTTGATCCAGCGTCCGGCGGACTCGGCTTCTGCCAGGCCCTCGGCCGATAGCGGGCGGTCCAGGTCGGCCTGCCCGGGGGCGGCGGGTTCGGCGTGGGCGTGGCGGAGCAGGATCAGTTCGCGCATGGCGGCTCGCAGTCTGGGTTGGAGGACGGAGGGCGGACGCGGGCCATGGTGCTACTTGCGCAACCAACGCAACAGCGGCTGCCAGTCGGCCTGGTGCTCGCGCACCTGCATGGAGTGGTAGTCGAACAGGCTCTTGCCCAGCGACGTCATGACCACGTAGGCCTGGCTGTCGCGCAGCTGCGCCACCACCGGGTACGGCCAGGCCTTGAGCAGGTCGACCGCCTGCTGCGAGGCGTTTGTCCACGGCTTGAGCTTGTTGCCGACCAGCCCGACGCGCAGCTCGCCCTTGCGCACCCGCGGGTGGCGCGCCAGCGTGTCCAGGAACGGCACGGTCGCCTCGATGTCCAGCGTGGACGGCTGCACCGGCACGACCACGGCGTCGGCGATCTCCAGGAACGTGTCCAGGTCATCGGCCATCGCGCCGGCGCGGGCGTCCACCACCACGCGCTGGGTGTCGTCGGGCAACTGCTTTTTCCAGGCCTTGCGGCGGGTGCCGTCCAGCGGCAGCACGGCCGACTCGAGCCCCGCGCGCCGCTGCGCCCAGCGCGTGGCCGAGCCCTGCGGGTCGGCATCGACCAGCGCGGTATTGAATCCGTCGAGCGCCGCCTGCGCGGCGAGGTGCGTGGCGATGGTGGTCTTGCCCACCCCGCCCTTGGAACTGGCCACCAGCACGGTCTTCATCGAGCCCCCTTGGTGTCGCGCCGAGCCGGCGCGGCCGGTCCCGCAGCCTACACCGGCGCGATCAAGGCGGTCATCACGGAATGCCGTCAGCCTCCCGGCGGCGGCCGGCCGGTCAGGATGAGGCTGCGGTGGGTCGGGTGGTCAGGCAGCCAGCCGGCGGGCATGGTGATGCCGCGGCGTTGCAGCAGGCGTTCGCCGGCCACGAGTTCGCCCAGGCGCCAGCTGTCCAGCAGGTAGGTCAGGTCGGCCCTCGATGCTGCCTGCTGGTGTACCCAGGAAAACCGGCGCAGCCGCTCCTGCAGGCGGCGTCTCTGGACAGGGTCGCCTGTGAGTTGGATCAGTTGCGGCAATGCGATGGCATGGGCGATCACCGTGTCGCTGGCCGCCAGATGCTGCAGGACGCGGTGGCAGCGGGCCATGCGCGCCTGCGTCACGTGGGCCGCGCCGCATGTCTGGCCAAGTGCGGCGAAAGGCGGAATGTTCTGCGCGGCGGCAATGCCACCTACCAGCACCGCAGACAGTTCTGCAGCTGAGCCCGATCCGTCCTGGCCCAGACCCGACATTTTCAACAGTCCTGTGCGGAGCGCCTCGTCCATGGGAGGCAGCGCAATGCTTTCCAACACTTCAAGCAGTTCCAACGCAGCCGCGCCATACCTCATGTCGTAGTAATCGGCGTTCGCTGCGCGGGTCAGCCAAGCATCAAGGGTCGCTACGTCGCCTGCGTTGAACGCACGGTCCATGGCCAGCAAAGCGCCCCGCGCGTTGTTCGGCTCGATAAGCGCCAGCTGGAGCTCCGCAGCTGTAGGGTCACAGCCGGCCGCCGGTACGTGACAGTTCATTGCCTCCAGCCAGGCCAGTTGTGCATCGTCGGGCGCCCGCTCTCGTGCCAAGCGAAGGATTTCCATCGAGTCCTGGTGGTGCCGCTGCATCGCGGCCTCGAGGTACTCCGGGTCCTGGCTCCGGGACTTGTCGAACCACTCGGTCGAAGGCATCAGGAGGTAGGCGTGGTGCAGGCTGCGCGCGTCGCCGCGCTCGATCAGTAACTCGACGTGGCGCGCAATGCGCCGGCTGTACTGCTCCCACCACTCTTCAGTACGCGCCTCCATCTCGAGTTCCGCGTTCGTGGGGACGCGCTCGTGGAAGAGAGCGGCCTGCGCGGAATGTGAACCGTCGGCGGAGGCGGCGCGCGGGACACCAGTTTCCGTGTTCGCGTCGGCCGTGACGTATTCCCCTGCGTCATCGCCCACGCCACCGCCGCCCGGCGCGTTCGCCAACAGCAATACCAGTAGCAGCAGTACCCCAGTTCCGCCAACCGCGGCCGTCCATCGCATCCTCGACTCCATGTCAGCTCCCCGTGCTCGATCTCGCACCATAACGGTACGACACGCCGCCTACCCCACCGCCACCCGCGCCCAAAGCGGCAACGTGACCAGTGACAGCAGCAGCCCGTAGCCCACCATCGCCGCGGCCAGGCGCGGCGCCATTCCTTGGGCGATGGCGAGTGCGCCGGCGGTCACCATCGAGGGCATCGCCGCCTCGAGCACCGTGGTGCGCGCCATGTCGCCGCTCATCCCCAGCATCGGTACCAGCAGCAGCGCCAATGCCGGCATCACTGCGAGCTTCAGCGCCAGGCCGGCGGCGAGCGGTTTGAGTTCATCGCGCGGCAATGCGAACCGCACCGACAGGCCGATGGTCAGCATCGCCAGCGGCAACAGCGCTTCGGACAGGCGCAGCAACGCGCCGTCGATCCACGAGGGCGGCGATGCCGGCATCACCGTCAACCCGACCACCAGCGCCCACAGCGGCGGGAACAGCAGCACCTTGCGCGCCATCTCGCGCGGCGACGGGACGGCCTCACCGCCATAGCGCGCCAGCACCCAAAGACCGAACGTGGACATGATCAGGAACGCGCCGAACTGGTCGTACACCACCGCATACGGCAATGCGTCCTCGCCGATCAGCGCCCGCGTCAGCGGGTAGCCGAGGAAGCTGGTGTTGCCCAGGGCGACGGTGAGCAGCAGCACCCCGTGCTGGTCACGACGCAGCTTCAGCACCCGCGCCAGCGCGCCGACGGCCAGCACCGTGGCGACCAACAGCAACCACGGCACCGCGGCCACGCCCAGCAGCGCCGCCGACAGTTCCAGCCGCGGCGCATACCGCAGCACCGCCGCCGGCAAACACACGTACAGCACCACCAGCGTCAACGCCTGCGCGGCGTCGGCCGGCAGCGCCTTCAACCGCTGGAACAACACCCCAAGCACCAGCATCGCCAGCACCAGGGCGAACGCGTCGAACGCCATCGCTCACTCCTTGTCGAAGTGCGATGGTGCCCTGCCGGGCGCAGGCGCGCTCACACCGCCGCCAGATCGAAGGAAATGCTGATGCGCTCGCCGTCGCCGCTGTACGGCAAGGTGCGGTGGAACAGGTAGGACGGGAACAGCAGGAGGTCGCCGACCACCGGCCGCTCGACACGGACCCGGGTGTCGTGGGGCGGCAGGCTGCCGTAGGGGCGACCGAACTCTATCCAGCCCTGGTGGTCGTCCTGCACGGCGGGCGGAAGTTCCACGTAGTACGCCCCCGACAGCCAGGAGTCTTCGTGGATGTGGGTGTCGATGTAGCCCGCGCCGCTCGCCCGCGTGGCCCACACATGAAGGCGGTAGCGGTCGGGGACGCCGTGCAGGAACGCGTCGTGCGGGTCACGGTGCAGGCCGGCGATGAAGGCGTCGATGGCCTCGCGCAGCATGCTTTCGAAGCCCAGGATCGCGGGGGTCCGGTCGGCGAGGAGGTCGCCGCTCAAGTAGGCCTGCCGCGCGGCCAGGCCGGCGGGCTCCCAGCGCTGGCGACTGTGCGCACGGATGTCGTCGGCAAGCGCGCGGTGGAAAGCCGCCGCGTCCGCGAATGCCGGCGGCACGCCCAGCGCCACGCGGGTGACGTGGCGGTCCAGACCGAGGAACCCGGCGCCCGCGTCCGCGCCCCGGTGGCATGCGAGCGCCACCCCCATGTGGGCGATTACCCGTTGATCGCCCGGGCACGCATCCAGCATCGGTTCCAACATGTCCAGCGCGGCGGCCGCACGGCCGGCGCTGAGCAGCGCGATGGCGTGCTGGCGCTGGAGCACGGTCGTCGTCAAGCCGCGCGCCGCCGCTTCTTCGAATGTACGGACCGCGGCTGCCGGATCCCCGTTGAACACCTGCTGCTCACCCAGCCACTGCACCGCCTCCTTGTCCATCGGATCCAGCTGGACGGCCTTGCGTGCGTAGGCCTCCGCGCGCGCTCCGTCTCCCCGCTTGCGGTGCAGCAAAGCGGCCGCACGGTGCGCCGCCGCGTGGGCGGGTGCCAGGGCCAGTGCCCGTGACGCGGCCTGGAGGCCGGCGTCGAGCGACGCTGCATCGAACAGGTTGGACAGCAGCAGCGCGAGGGCCACGTGCACCTCCGCGCCATCCGGTTGGAGCGACACTGCCTGGCGCGCTGCCGCGATCGCTTCCGGATACGCCTGCACCGCGCCATGGGCGGCCGCCAGGTTGCTCCATGCCTCCACCCACGCGGGTTGCAGCCGCGTGGCCGTGGCGAACCCCTCGCAGGCCTCGTCGTACTGGCCCGCGGCATACGCGGCCGTAGCCAACCGGAACGCCGCGCGCGCGTCCGATGGCAAGCCGGCGACGGCCTGCCTGAGCCAGGGCAACGCGGCCTGCGCATCCCCGCCATTCAACAGCGCGGTGCCCAGGTCCAACGCCGCGGGGACATCGTCGGGCCGCAACTGCAAGGACCGCCTGAACGCTTCATTGCCTGCCGCCGACCGGCCCAGCGCGTGCTCGATGACCCCGAGCATGCGCCACGCGTCGAACTCATCGGGTTCGGCCTCGACGGTGGCGCGCGCATGCTCGGCCGCAACGGCCACCCGGCCCTGCTGCAGTGCCTGCCACGCAACCTGCAGGCGACGTCGCGTCCCGGGTGTCATCCGAGCCACCAGCCGGTAATGGCCAGGCGCTCCTCCTCCGCCCACGGCGCCACGAGGCTGACCGCATGGCCGGTGGGCACGGCGAAAACCGACATCGAGTTCCAACGTGGCTGGAACGTGTCGACGATGCGGCCTTCTCCGTCGATGAACTGCAACAGCCCGCCCCAGTCGGCCTGCCAACGGCGCGTCAGGTTGAGCACGTACGCGAAGCGGCGTCCTTCGTGGCTGTCGATGTCGGTGTGGTAGCGCAGGAAATGGCCGCGCCGGTAGCGGGTGGCCTGTGCATTGATCCGACGGATGCCCGTGTCGCCGGCCAGCGCCCGGGCGAACGCCAGGTAGTCGGGTGAATTGAAAAGCTCCAGCACCCGATGCAGCAGCAGGCCGGGATCCCGGCCCTCCTGGTAGGCGCGCACCATCATGTAGCTGTCGTAGGCGAACCGGAACGCAGCGTCCCCGGTCTGGCCGGCGGCATCGGCGGCACCCGCCAACAGGGCATCGACCTCCCCACCGGACATGCCGCGGTAGCGCGCGTGCTCGAGGGTGCGGGCGCCATCGCGATCGCGGATGGCGAGCGTCCAGGGAACCTCATCGGCCAGGCACTGGTGGAGGCGCTCGGCGGCCTCGGGCTGCAGGACGTCGGGAACCTGGATCCGCCCGAGTCCGGCCAGCCGCTCGCGCCAAGCCGCAATGTCCAGCGCGGGGTTGATCATCGGAAGGCTCCGGTCACCAGGGGCGCGGCGCGGTGCCGCACACGCTCGAAAGGCGGGAGCGATGCTAACGCGTCCGGGACCACCGGGCGCGACGCCGATCGGGCCCGGCAACAGGCCGGGTGTACGACGCAATCAGGGGTACGCGGGCGGATCGGCAGCCCAGGCGGCGTGCACCTCGGCCAGGCGCGCGCGCTCGGACGGCGTCCAGTCGGCCAGCAGCACGTCGTAGCGGGACGTGTCACGCCACTGTTGGGGCTCGGTGCGAACCGCGGCGGCATACCACTGCACGGCCTCGTCCTTGCGATCGACCGACCACAGCGCGAGCGCCAGCGTGTGCGGCATCCAGCTTGCGGTCACGCCGCGTGACGTCACCAGCTCATGCCAGGCCTGCAGGGCGCCCTGGGCGTCGCCCGCGCGGTACAGGTCCCAGCCCTGGTTCCACTTGATGGGTCGCCAGATGGCGTCGCGGGCGTCGATGCCCGTCAGTGCGCGCTGGTACAACGCACGACCCACTTCGTCGCGGCCGGCCTCCATGGCGAGGTGGGCCAGCTGCGCGGCTTCTTCGCGGGCCCGCGGGTCGCGCTCGATGATCGCCAGCAATTTGGCCATGGCCGCTTCGCCGGACTCCTTCACCGGTTCGATCGGCTGGGCGGCGTTGGCATCGGCGTCGAAATAGAACTCGGCCGGTCGCGGAAACGTCTGGGCGGCGGCGGTGCCCGCGGCGGCGAGCGCCACGGCAAGTACGAGATTGCGAAGCTGCATCGGTATTCCCCCTGTAACGCCCGCCCATTCTAGACCGTACGGGTCGGCGGCGTTCCGGCTGGTACAATTCCGGGGCTTTGCCCGGGCATTTCGACATCGGTCCGACACGGTAGCGGCCACCGCGCCGGCGACTTGAGCGCCGGGACCCGCCCCGCCTCCGCGCCATGCCGCCGACCGGCCCGCAGCGCACCTTTGCATCGCACACCACCCGCCCAGCCACCCCGCGGCCACGCCGCGCCGGAGCCACGCATGACCAGCACCGCCGAACTCAGCTCGCCGTCCTCGGCGAACACCCAGCTCACCCAGGGCGTGGTGGACCGGGACTACACCCTCGACCACAAGTACAGCCGCGAATCCGGCCGCATCTACCTGTCGGGCGTGCAGGCGCTGGTGCGCCTGCCGCTGATGCAGCGCATGCGCGACGCCGCCGAGGGCCTGGACACGGCCGGCTTCATCTCCGGCTACCGCGGCAGCCCGCTGGGCGGGTTCGACCTGGAGCTGTGGCGCGCGCGCAAGCACCTGGAAGGTGCCGGCGTGAAGTTCACCCCCGGCCTGAACGAGGACCTCGGCGCGACGATGGTCTGGGGCACGCAGCAGACCGGCCTGTTCCCGGGCGCCAGGCACGATGGCGTGTTCGGCATGTGGTACGGCAAGGGCCCGGGCGTGGACCGCTGCGGCGACGTGTTCAAGCACGCCAATGCCGCCGGCACCGCGCCGCGCGGTGGCGTCCTCGCGCTGGCCGCCGACGACCACGCCTGCCGCAGCTCCACCCTGCCGCACGGCTCCGAGCACGAGTTCGTCTCGGCGATGATGCCGGTGCTCAACCCGGCCGGCGTGCAGGACATCCTCGACATGGGCCTGGTGGGCTGGGCGATGAGCCGCTTCACCGGGCGCTGGGTCGGCTTCAAGACGATCGCCGAAACGGTGGAGTCCTCGGCCTCGGTCGACGTCAACCCGCTGGCGCGCCGCATCGTGCTGCCGGAGGACTTCGAGATGCCGGCCGGCGGCCTCAACATCCGCTGGCCCGACCCGCCGCTGGAGCAGGAAATGCGCCTGCACCAGTACGCGGTCAAGGCCGCGCAGGCCTTCGCGCGCGCCAACGGCATCGACCGCCTGGTGATCGACCCGGCGCAGGCGCGCCTGGGCATCATCACCACCGGCAAGAGCTACCTGGACGTGCTGCAGGCGCTGGAGTACCTGGGCCTGGACGAGCGCGCCTGCCTGGACCTGGGCATCCGCATCTACAAGGTCGGCATGACCTGGCCGCTGGAGCCGGTCGGCCTGCAGCGCTTCGCGCGCGGGCTCGACGACATCCTGGTGGTGGAGGAGAAGCACGCCTTCATCGAGAGCCAGATGAAGGAGTCGATGTACAACTGGGCCGGCAGCGCACGGCCGAGCATCGTCGGCAAGTACGACGAGCACGGCGAGTGGATCTTGCCGTCCACCGGCGAACTCACGCCGGCGCGCATCGCCCGCGTCATCGCCGGGCGCATCAACAAGTTCCACCAGTCCGAGCGCATCGAGCAGGTGCTGGCGTGGATCGCGCAGAAGGAAGGCGAGCTCGCCCTGCCGCGCGCGCAGTTCCCGCGCGTGCCGCACTACTGCTCGGGCTGTCCGCACAACACCTCGACCGTGGTGCCGGAAGGTTCGCGCGCACTGGGCGGCATCGGCTGCCACTACATGGTCACGTGGATGGACCGCTCCACCGACACCTTCACCCACATGGGCGGCGAAGGCGTGACCTGGGCTGGGCAGGCGGCGTTCACCGACACCCCGCACGTGTTCCAGAACCTCGGCGACGGCACCTACTTCCACTCCGGCAGCCTGGCGATCCGCCAGTCGGTGGCGGCCGGCGTCAACATCACCTACAAGATCCTCTACAACGACGCGGTCGCCATGACCGGCGGCCAGCCGGTGGACGGCACGCTGAGCGTCCCGCAGATCGCCCACCAGGTGCGCAGCGAGGGCGTGGACACCATCGTGCTGGTGTCGGACGACATCGCCAAGTGGAACAAGCGCGAGATCTTCCCGTCGGGCGTGGAGTTCTTCGACCGCAAGGAGCTCGACGACGTGCAGAAGCGCCTGCGCGAGGTCCGCGGTACCAGCGTGCTGATCTACGACCAGACCTGCGCCACCGAGAAGCGCCGCCGCCGCAAGCGCGGCAAGATGGTCGACCCGCAGAAGCGCGTGGTCGTGAACTCGCTGGTGTGCGAAGGCTGCGGCGACTGCGGCAAGAAGTCGTTCTGCGTATCGGTGCTGCCGAAGGAAACCGAGTTCGGCCGCAAGCGCGACATCGACCAGTCCAACTGCAACAAGGACTACTCCTGCGTCAATGGCTTCTGCCCCAGCTTCGTGACCGTCGAAGGCGGCCGCCTGCGCAAGCAGAAGGGCAGCACCGCCGCCGACCGGCTGGCGAACCTGCCGATGCCCGTCCTGCCGGCGCTCGAGCGCCCCTGGAACATCCTGATCACCGGCGTCGGTGGCACCGGCGTGGTCACCATCGGCGCCCTGCTGGGCATGGCCGGGCACCTGGAGGGCCGCGGTTCCAGCGTGCTCGACCAGACCGGCCTGGCGCAGAAGGGCGGCGCGGTCACCACGCACATCCGCATCGCGAAAACGCCGGCCGACATCCACGCCGTGCGCATCGCCGCCGGCGAGGCTGACCTGGTGCTGGGCTGCGACATGGTGGTGGTCAACGACTACTGGGCGCTGTCGAAGGTCCGCGCGGGGCGCTCCAACGTCGTGCTCAACAGCTATGAGGCGATGCCGGGCACGTTCACCACGCGCCCGGACATGGAGTTCCCGGCCACCGACATCATCGATGCGGTCCGCAAGGCACTGGGCGACAGCGCGAAGGACGGCCTGCACGTGGTCGACGCCACGCAGCTGGCCACCGCGCTGATGGGCGATGCGATCGCCACCAACCTGTTCATCCTCGGCTACGCGTGGCAGCAGGGCCTGGTGCCGCTGTCGCTGGACGCGATCATGCGCGCGGTCGAGCTCAATGGCGCCGCGGTCGAGATGAACAAGACCGCGTTCGCCTGGGGACGCCTGGCGGTGGTCGACATGCCGGCGGTGATGCAGTCCGCCGGCCTGGTGCGCAACGCACAGACCACGGCCGAAGCCACGCCGCACGCGCTGCCGATGCTGCCGGCCGGCGAGTGGGAAGGCCACGAGTGGGGCGCTAACGCCGCGCCCGCGCCGCTGCGCAACGAGGACGAGCTGCGCCACGTGCCCGCGCACGCAGCTGGCGACAACGTCGCGTTCCTGCCGCTGGACGACGCGCGCCTGTCGCGTTCGCTGGACGAACTCATCGCGCGCCGCGTGGCATTCCTGACCGATTACCAGGATGCAAAGTACGCCAAGCGCTACGCCGACTTCGTGGCGCGCGTGCGCAAGGCCGAGGCCGAGCGCGCGCCGGGCAGCACCGACCTGACCGAGGCCGTGGCGCGCTACGCGTTCAAGCTGATGGCCTACAAGGACGAGTACGAAGTCGCGCGCCTGTACACCAGTGGCGAGTTCCAGCGCCGCATCGCGCAGCAGTTCGAAGGCGACTACACGCTGAAGTTCCACCTCGCCCCGCCGATCATGGCCAGGAAGGACGACCGGGGCCGCCTGATCAAGCGCGAGTTCGGGCCGTGGATGCTGAAGGCCTTCGGCGTGCTGGCGAAGTTCAAGGGCCTGCGCGGCACCGCGCTGGACATCTTCGGCCGCACCGAGGAGCGCCGCATGGAGCGGCGCCTGATCGAGGAGTACTTCACCACCGTCGACGGGCTGCTGGGCACGCTGGACCGCGGCAACGTGGACTTGGCGGCGGAGATCGCCTCGATCCCCGAGCACATCCGCGGCTACGGCCACGTCAAGGAAGACCACCTGCACACCGCAAAGGCACGCGAGGCCGAACTGCTGGCGCAGTGGAACAATCCGCTGCGGGTGGTGCAGGTGGCCTGACGGCTCGCCGACCAAGAAAAAAAGTCGCCGCCCACGAGAAAGCCCCGCGCATGCGGGGCTTTTTTTTGCGATGCCGGCACCCGGTCATGCCGAAACTGGCGCCCCTGTAGGAGCGGTTTCAGCCGCGATCGCAACCCTCCAGACGCCTTCGGTATTCGGTCCCGATGTAGGAGCGACGTAAGTCGCGATCACGGGTTACCGGAGCTGCGCGGTCGCGACTTACGTCGCTCCTACAAAGGGCCTCTCGACAATCCCGGCGGGGGAAAACGTTGCAATCCGGCTCCGGGCTTCGCGGCTGAAGCCGCTCCTACAGATGCGACAACCCAATGGATTTGCCATGCGGACGCCGGTCGGAATCCATCCGCCCGGCGTCCGGTGCACCTACGCGTTCCGATCAACGGACCCGGAACAACCCGCTGCCCGCCGGGGCGTTCTCGTTGTAGTCCGGGATCTGGTCGTACGGCGAGTTCACCGTGTCGATGTACGGGGAGGTGAACGCCTCGCGCACACCGGCGCGGGCGCGCTCCCAGTCCAGGCGGGAGCCGCCGCTGTGGCGCTGCCAGTCCTGCGCGAGTTCGCGCTCAAGAGTGTCGTCCCAGTCACGGTCCGCATAGCGCGTCTTCGCCAGCACGCCATAGCGGTAGGCCGGCCGGTAGTCGTCGAAGGTCTCGTCCTGCGCCTTGTAGTCCGCCTGCTGGAAGCGTTCCTGGAAGTGCTGGTCGGCGGCCGCGTAGGTGTTGTGGGTGAGGTCGGCGCGGCCCCAGGAATCGCGGACGGCCGGCTTGGCCTGGTCCCAGTCCAGGCGGGACTGGCCGCGGGCCTGCTCCCACTTGCTGCGCAGCTCGCTTTCGGACTGCTCGAAGCCGCGGCTGCCGTACTGCTCGCGCGCCTGCAGGCCGAAGCCGTAGGCCGCGGAGTAGTCGCGGTCGTAATCGAACGTGGTGGTGTCGGCGTACGGGCGATCGGCATGCGCCTGGCGCCAGTACTCGACCTCACCGGTCGGGTCGATGCGCTCGGCCATGCCCTTGCCCGCGGC
Organism: Novilysobacter selenitireducens; assembly: GCF_020026895.1. Classification (GTDB taxonomy): domain Bacteria; phylum Pseudomonadota; class Gammaproteobacteria; order Xanthomonadales; family Xanthomonadaceae; genus Lysobacter_C; species Lysobacter_C selenitireducens. Next base: position 239,645 of record NZ_JAINZW010000001.1, on the reverse strand, counting down.
CGCGCCGGCGATCACGCCGACACCGGCGCCGACCAAAGTGCCGATCGGGCCGAATACGGTACCGGCCAGCGCGCCGGCCGCGGCGCCACCGGCCGCGCTGCCGACGCCGACGCCGACCGGGTGCGATCCGGGTTCACCGGTGACGGGGTCGCGGTTGAGGTCGCGGTGCGCGGTGTCTTTGTTCGAGGTCATGGCAGTGCTCCTGATGGGGACGCCGGACGTGCCGGCCGGGGGAGCGGCCACCCTCGCGCAGCGGCGGTTAAACGCACGTCGCCATCGGGTGATCGGACGATGATGGCGCGCGTTCCGGTTGAACGGTTCAGTCGGCGCCTGCTGTCCAACGATGGGCGCGCACCCGTATTCAGCCCGCGCGCCGCCAGACCAGGCAGCGGTTGTTGGCGGGCATCTCCACGTCCTCCACCAGCGCCAAGCCGATCCCACGCGCCAGCGCATCCACCGCTTCGAAGTCGCGGATGGCTGATCGCGGATCGCGCGCCTTCAGCCAGGCGTCGAACTCGCGGTTGCTGTCGCTGGTGTAGTCGCCGCCGTAGTTGAACGGCCCGTAGACCACGAGCACCGCGTCCGCCGCCAGCGTGCGGTCCAGTCCGGCAAAGAACGCTTCGACTTCGGGCCAACCCATGATGTGCAGCGTGTTGGCGCTGAAGGCGGCATCGAAGCGCGTGCCGTTTGCAGACCCGGGCCACGGTCCCGTCGCCACGTCCAGCTCGACCGGCGCCGGCGTGTTGGGTAACGCAGCATGGTCCAGCCACGCGCGGATGCCCGGCAGGTACTCGGCGCGGTCGCTGCACTGCCAGCGCAGCCACGGCATCGCCGCGGCGAAGTGGACCGCGTGCTGGCCGGTGCCGCTGCCGATCTCGAGCACGTGGCGGCGCTCGGCGAAGTGACGCTGGAGCACGGCGAGGATGGGCGCGCGGTTGCGCTCGCAGGAGGGGGCGTTGGGAAGGGCGTCGGGCATGGGCGCTTTGAATCTTTAGAGTGGGGACGTAGTGGGAGCGGAGACGTAGTGCCCTCCCCCTGCGACTGCAGGGGGAGGCTGGGAGGGGTGCTTTGAGACTACATCGCTCGGAAGCACCCCTCCCCAACCCTCCCCTGCAAGCAGGGGAGGGAGCAGTGATGCATTGGTGGGTTAGTTCAGCGCGAATAATGGGAGTTGCAGAACTCGCCGAGAGCATGCCCGGAACTGCACGACGATACTGGGCGCCGCCCCCGAACCGGCAACGCGTCCGTACCGATGCACCCCTTCGAATTCACTCCCTCGCTGATCCTGCCGATTGCCCGGGGTGACTGGCCGCCGCCGACGGCGCCCGTCACGCTCGACGGCATCACCTTGCAGCCCAAGCCGGAGCTGCACGTCACGCTGGTCGGCACCTCCCTGGGAGAGGAGCTGCTGCGGTCGGTCGCTCGGCCGCTGCTGCACGACACCGTGGCCCGCGCCCTGGCCACACACGACACCCACCCGCTGCGGACCGGCGTCCTGCACCTGCTGCGCAAGCCCTTCGACGAGCACGGAGGATGCGGCATGGCGCACTCGCTCATCGAGTACGTGCACCTGCCCGCGATGGCACCGCTGCACGCGGCCCTGGGCCGCCTGCTCGGCCGCCAGCTGCCGGTGCCACCGCCGCACGTGACGCTGTACACGGCCGGCGATGACCGCGGCATCGGCGTGCCCAGCCCGACGCGGCTGCGTGCGCTGTGCGTGCGCCTTGTGGAGCCATCCGAACTGGAGCGCTGACGACGCCAGTCTCATCCGGTGCGACGCCCCTCGGGCTCACTGCCCGCCTTCGGCGGGATGGGTGGAGATGGGCATGGGGCACGCACTGGCACGACGGGTGGACGACGAGCAGCAGGCGCTGGCCCTGCCCGGCGATGGCCGTCGCGCAGGCGACGGCGGTGCGCTGACGCAGGCGCTGGAGCGCCGCTACGCCGACCGCATCACCGGCAGCTTCACGATCCCCGGCCGCGAGGGCCGCTACGCGCCGATCCCCGACGACGTGCCCGAGGCACTCGCCTCGGCGCTGCGCGCACGCGGCATCGACCGCCTCTACGCGCACCAGGCCGAGGCGTGGGACGCGACGCAGCGCGGCGAGCACGTCGCCATCGTCACGCCCACCGCCTCGGGCAAGTCGCTGTGCTACACGCTGCCCGTCGCCGCGTCGGTGATGAATGCGCGGAGCACGGGCGGCGCGGCCAAGGCGCTCTACCTGTTCCCGACCAAGGCGCTGGCGCAGGACCAAGTGGCCGAGCTGCTGGAGCTCAACCGCGCCGGCGATCTCGGGCTGAAGGCCTTCACCTTCGACGGCGACACGCCCGGCGATGCGCGCCAGGCGATCCGCCTGCACGGCGACATCGTCGTGTCCAACCCGGACATGCTCCACCAGGCAATCCTGCCGCACCACACCAAGTGGGCGCAGTTCTTCGAGAACCTGCGGTTCGTCGTGATCGACGAGGTACACACCTACCGCGGCGTGTTTGGCAGCCACGTCGCCAACGTGCTGCGCCGGCTCAAGCGGATCTGCGCGTTCTACGGCGTGCGCCCGCAGTTCATCCTGTGCTCGGCGACGATCGGCAACCCGGCCGAGCACGCACGCGCGCTGATCGAGGACCGCGTGCACGCGATCACCGAGTCAGGCGCGCCCACCGGCGACAAGCACGTGCTGCTGTGGAACCCGCCGGTGGTGAACCCCGACCTCGGCCTGCGCGCGTCGGCGCGATCGCAGAGCAACCGCATCGCGCGCATCGCGATCAAGTCCGGGCTGAAGACGCTGGTGTTCGCGCAGACCCGGCTGATGGTCGAGGTGCTGACCAAGTACCTCAAGGACATCTTCGACAACGACCCGCGCAAGCCTGCACGCATCCGCGCCTACCGCGGCGGCTACCTGCCGACCGAGCGGCGCGAGGTCGAGCGATCGATGCGGGCCGGCAATGTCGACGGCATCGTCAGCACCTCGGCGCTGGAGCTGGGCGTGGACATCGGCGCGCTGGATGTCGTCGTGCTCAACGGCTACCCGGGCACGGTGGCGGCGACGTGGCAGCGCTTCGGTCGCGCTGGGCGCCGGCAGCAGCCCAGCCTGGGGGTGATGGTCGCCAGCAGCCAGCCGCTGGACCAGTACGTGGTGCGGCACCCGGACTTCTTCGCCGATGCCTCGCCCGAGCACGCGCGAATCGCGCCGGACCAGCCGCTGGTGCTGTTCGACCACATCCGCTGCGCCGCCTTCGAGCTGCCCTTCACCACGCGCGAGATGTTCGGACCGATCGACCCGTCGGTGTACCTGGAGGCGCTGGCCGAGACCGAGGTCGTGCATCGCGAGGGCGAGCGCTGGGAATGGATCGCCGACAGCTATCCGGCCAACGCGGTGTCGCTGCGTTCGGTGGCCGACGGCAACTTCGTGGTGGTGGACCGCAGCGACGGGCGCCAGACCATCATCGCCGAGGTCGACTACTCCGCCGCCGCGCTCACCCTGTACGAAGGCGCGATCCACATGGTGCAGTCCACGCCCTACCAGGTGGAGCGGCTGGACTGGGAAGGCCGCAAGGCGTTCGTGACGCGCACGTTCGTCGACTACTACACCGACTCGATCGACTACACCAAGCTCAAGGTGCTGGAGCGCTTCGACGGCTGCGCGGCCGGCCAGGGCGATGCGCAGCACGGCGAGGTGCACGTGGTGCGGCGCGTGGCCGGCTACAAGAAGATCCGCTACTACACCCACGAGAACATCGGCTACGGCCCGGTCAACCTGCCCGACCAGGAGCTGCACACCACCGCGGCGTGGTGGCAGCTGCCGCAGCCGGTGCTGCTGTCCTGGTTCGCCTCGCGCCAGGACGCGCTGGACGGGTTCCTGGGCGCGGCGCACGCCCTGCACGTGGTGGCGACGGTGGCGGTGATGGCCGACGCGCGCGACCTGCAGAAGGCGGTCGGCAACGGCGACGGCGCGTGGTTCGCCACCGCCGATGCCAAGGGCCGCGGCCAGCTGCGCGGCGTGAAGGGCGGCAACACGCTGGTGCCCGGTGGCGCGGACGACGAAACGCTGGAATCGTGTCGCCATTTCGTGCCGACCGTGTACCTGTACGACAACTTCCCCGGCGGCGTCGGCCTGAGCGAACCGCTGTGGACGCGGCAAGAAGAACTGGTGCGGCGCGCGGCCGAGCTGGTCGAGCGCTGCGACTGCCGCGCCGGGTGCCCGGCGTGCGTCGGGCCGGTGCTGGCGGCCGACGAAGGCCGCGAGGAGGCCACGCCGAAGTCGCTTGCGCTGCGGGTGCTGGGGTTGCTCGTGGATAACGCGGCATGAGCCCGCGTTGCACTCACTGCTGTAGGAGCGGCTTCAGCCGCGATCTGGAACCGGCCGCCCGTCCATTCACCCGATCGCGGCTGAAGCCGCTCCTACAACAGCGTGCAGGTGAACGATTGGGCCGCGTTCCTCCACTCCTCTGTAGGAGCGACGTGAGTCGCGACCGCGGCGCGTGTTCGGCTGGCTTGCAGGTTGCGACTCACGTCGCTCCTAGAGGAATCGCGCTGCCCAGGGGCCACGCATGAGCGTCACCCTGGAAAAACTGCGCGCGCTGAAACGGCAGGCCGGGACCGCGTCACCGGCTGGGCCTGCGCCGCCCGCGCCATCGCACTCGGCCCCGGCCGCTTCGATACCGCCGGCCCACACACCGGCCGCCAACGACGGCGCGGCCACGACCTCGATCGATACCCTGCGCCGGCTACTCGGCGTGCGCGAGCGCAAGCCCTTCGTCACCGTTCCGCGCGGCCCGGTCGACCGCACGCTGCCGGGCGAGGAGATCGCCCCGGGCCTGCGCCTGATCGAGGCGCACCTGCCGTTGCCCACACCGCGCACGTCCCTCTCGCTCGCCTTCGCCAAGCGCGAGGGCGAGCACGTCGACCCACGCGCGCTCCTGTTCTTCGACACCGAGACCACCGGCCTGGCCGGGGGCACCGGCACGCGCGCGTTCCAGATCGGCGCAGCCGACTGGCACGTGCACCCGCTGCACGGCGACGGCCTGCGCGTGCGGCAATTGCTGATCACCACGCTGGCGGCGGAGCCGGCGATGCTGCGCGAGTTCGCGACGTGGCTGGCGCCGACCACCGTGCTGTCGAGCTACAACGGCCGCTGCTACGACGCGCCGCTGCTCAAGACCCGCTACCGGCTGGCGCGGCTGCCATGCCCGATCACGCCGCTGGATCACGTCGACCTGCTGTTTCCGACGCGCCGCCGCTACCGCGGTACGTGGGAGAACTGCCGGCTGGCGACCGTGGAGCGCGAGCTGCTGCAGATCGTGCGCGAAGACGACCTGCCGGGATCGCAGGCGCCGGCGGCATGGCTGTCGTACCTGCGCGGTGGTGCGTCGTCGTTGCTGCGCCGCGTGTGCGCGCACAACCACCAGGACGTGGTCACGCTGGCGCGTTTGATGCAGCGGCTGGTGGAGGTGCACGAGGCGGAGTCCAACGCCGCGGGTTGACGCGACCGCAACGCACCGGCGCGCACACTTCGCCCCGTCGCCGTGCTGGAACCCCGATGTCCGCTTCGCCCCCGAACCTGTCCCGTATGTCGCTGGCCCTGCTGCTGGCGACAGCATCCACCGCGTGCGCACCCGATTCGATGACCGATGCCGCCACCGCCACGCGCGCATCCGCGCCCACCGTGGACAGCGTCGCGTCCGTGGACGACCACGCGGATCAGCGCCCCGCGGTCTCCAGCGATTCCGACGACGCGCGCAGCTGCGACGCCGCGCGCGTGGACGCACTGGCCGGGCACGCGGCGACACCATCCAACCTCGACCTGGCACGGGAACTGAGCGGTGCCGACAGCGTCCGCGTGATCGGGCCTGGTGAACCGGTGACGGCGGACTACAGTGCGTCGCGGCTCAACCTGGAAGTCGACGACAACGACGTGATCCTGCGCGCCGCCTGCGGCTGAACGCGACGGTTTTCCGTCTTCATGCGCTCCACACGTGGCCGCCGGCAGGCTGCCGCGGTCCGAATCCATGCGATCCGCCGGAGCGTTGCCATGAACCGCAGTGCCTTCTCCTTGCCTGCCCTGCCCGCCCTCGTACTCGCGTTGTCGGTTGGCGCGTGCGCCACCATGGCGCCGCCGCCGAGCGCGAACCCGGTCGAAGGGCCCTGCAACGCGGAAGGCGCACGCTGGGCCATTGGCCAGGCGGTGAACGACGACGTGGTCAATCGCATCCTGCGCGACACCAACAGCCGCGACGCACGCGTGCTGGAGCCGGGCGACGCCGCGACCATGGACTACCGCCCTGACCGCATCAACGTCGACGTCAACGACCGCGGCGCGATCACCGGGCTGCGCTGCGGCTGACCTCGCGCCCCAACAGGAGCCGACCATGCGCCACGCCCATGTCCTCGCCCTGCTGCTGCCGCTGATGCTGGGTGCCTGCGCCGATCGCGCGGGCGACGCCGCCAGTACGGAGGACGCCATGCAGACCGCTTCCGATACGAACGCCGCCGGTGACGACCTTGCCGGTGATGGCGCGGCACCGGCCACCGCTTCAGACAGTGCGTCGTCCGGTACTCCTGCCGATACCCGACGCGGCGTCTCCGCACCCGCACCGACCGAAATGCCGACCGACCCGGCCGAAGCCGACCGCGCCAGTGCACCGCCGATGTCGGACCCGCTGCCACCGACGCGCCGCACCTGCAATGCCGATGCGGCCGCCGGCCATGTCGGCAGCGAAGCCACCCCGGCCGTCGTGTCGGCCGCGCAGCGCGATGCCGGCGCCAGCACCGCCCGCGTGCTCAAGCCGGGGCAGATGGTCACGATGGAGTACATCGAGGGTCGGTTGAACATCGACGTGGACGCCAACAACGTCATCACCGGTATTCGTTGCGGCTGAGACTTTGCATCAGCCCAGTGAGGCTGGCTTGCCTTTGTAGGAGCGACGTAAGTCGCGACCGTGGTGCCGCGTAGGCGCCGCTACTGGCTGATCGCGACTTACGTCGCTCCTACACGCGCTCGGGTCCGTCCGCGTCACGAACCAAACTACGCCGTTGTAGGAGCGGCTTCAGCCGCGAACCAGAACCTGTTTCCTCCGCGCCATGCGATCGCGGCTGAAGCCGCTCCTACAGAAGGCGGAAACGCATCCCGATGGAAGCGGCCGTCCACCTGCTCCAGCAGCCGCCAACACCACACCCGCGTCTGCGTGCAGCGCTAGACTCCCCCCGTTGCCGCCACCGGACCCGCCGTGCGCCGCACCTCCGTCATCATCGTGATCGCCCTGCTCGCCGGCCTGTGGTTCTGGCTGCAGCCGGCGCCGATACAGCCACCGGTCGAACAGGTCACGACCATCCACGGAGGCGAGGCCCGGCCGCCGTCGGGCGACACGCGTGCGACACACCTGCCGGATTGGCTACCGGCCGAGGCCCGGCCGGTGCTGGCCGCGATCGAACGCGGCGGCCCGTACGCCTACCCACAGGACGGCGGCACCTTCCAGAACCGCGAGCGCCTGCTGCCGCAACGACCCCGCGGTTACTACCGAGAGTTCACCGTCGACACGCCGGGTTCGCGCGACCGCGGCGCGCGCCGGATCGTGACCGGCGGCGATCCACCGGTCGAGTACTGGTACACGGCCGACCACTACCGCAGCTTCCGTAGCTTCCATCCGGACGTGGCTCGATGAACCCCATCGACGTGCGCGCGCTGCTGGCCGACCCCGTCCAGGCCGGCACCTACTTCGTCGATGCGCGCGACCGCGACGCCCTGGCGGAGGCGGCGACGGCGCTGGATTTTGCCGTCGTGCCGATCGACCTGCAGGGCTGCAAGGGCAAGGACGACGCCATTGCCCGGATCGCCGCCGCGCTGCGCTTCCCGGACTGGTTCGGCGGCAACTGGGATGCACTGGCCGACAGTCTCGGCGACCTGTCGTGGTGGTCGGCGCCGGGGCACCTGCTGCTGTTCGTCCATGCCGACGCGTGGCGCGAGGCCAACGCCGACGACGCGCAGACGCTGGTGTCGGTGCTGGACGACGCTGCCGCCGCGTGGCGCGCGCGACGCCACCCGTTCTGGGCGCTGTGGCCGGTCCCGGCCGGCACGCTGGAGCAGTTCGAGCCCTGACGGCCTCAGACGCGGTCGTCGAGCCCCTTCACCCCGGCCTTCTTGGCGCAGTGCGCACAGCAGTAGAAGGTGCCGTCGTGTTCGCTGCCGTGTCCGATGATCCGGCAACCGCAGTGCGCGCAGCTCGGCGCCAGCGCGTGGATGGCGCATTCGAACGAGTCGAAGGTGCCACTGCGTTCGGGCGTGGTGACGGTGAACGCCTTGTCGTATTCGTTGCCGCAGACGTCGCAACGGGCCATGGCGGTGCTCCTGCGTCGGGGGGCCTGCGAGTGTCGTCCCGGACCCTGAATCGCACCGTGAAAACCCGCGCATTGCACGGACTGCGAGGACTGCGCGTCAGCGCGGGGTGCGTCGCGGCGACTTTGCGCTGCGCCGCGCCTCCCGGCGGGCGCGCTTGAGGAACTTCAGCGTGGCCGCTTCCCACTGGCGGGCGCCGCGCGCGTCGTTGGCCGCACGTGCCAGCGAGCCGTCGCGCCAGCCGGCCAGCACCGACGGGTCGACATACGCCTTGCGGCAGACCGCCGACGTGTTGCCCAGCACGTGCGCGACCTCGCTGATCACCGCCTTCTCCACGGCGCGCAGCGCGGTTTCGCTGGGCTCGTCGCCACGGGCGGGCTCGGGCAGCGGCGTGCCGGCAAAGCGCTGGAACGCCGCCAGCGTGCCGCCCCAGGTGCGGAAGTCCTTGGCGGTGAAGTCCTCGCCCATCGCCTCGCGCAGGTAGTCGTTGACGTCGCCCGAGCCCACCGGCTGCAGCGTGCCGTCGTCGTCGCGGTACTGGAACAGTGCCTGCCCGGGCAGCTGCTGGATCTTCCGGATCGCACGCGCCAGGCGCACGTCGTCCAGCTCGATGTCGTGCTCCAGCCCGGCCTTGCCGCGGAACTTCAACCGCGCGCGGCCGCCGCGCAGGAACGCGATGTGGCGGTTGCGCAGCGTGGTCAGGCCGAAGGACTTGTTGCTGCGGGCGTAGGTGTCATTGCCGACGCGGACGAGCGTCGCCGCCATCACGCCCACGGCGATCGCCAGCACCTTGTCGCGCGGGTAGCCCGGCAGTGCGAGGTCGCGCTTGAGCCGCCGCCGCAGCCGCGGCAGTGCTTCGCCGAACGCGATGATCCGGTCGAACTTGCCCTCGCCGCGCACGCGCTGCCACTCCGGATGGTAGCGGTACTGCTTGCGGTGGCGCGCGTCGCGCCCGGTAGCCTGCAGGTGTCCCTTCGGGTGCAGGCAGATCCAGACGTCGGTGTAGGCCGGCGGCACCGCCAGCGCGCGGATGCGTTGCAGTTCACCCGCATCGCGCACCGCCTGACCGGCCGGGTCGCGATAGCTGAAGCCGGTGCCGGAGCGCTGCCGCACGTAACCGGGATCGAGGTCGCTGACGTAGCGCAGGCCCGCGGCGCGCGCGTGCTCGATGGCCGCCCCGTTGCCGGCGGCGATGGGCGTGGCGGGTTTGGACGGGGCGCGGGAACTGGGCATCGCGCGAGGATCGGGATGCGGCCGTCAAGGTGGGGTGGAGTGGAATGGGGAGGACGCTTCACGCGCGGCCGCGCGGTCCCGATTCCGTCGTCCCGGCGAAAGCCGGGACCCATCGTGACGTTCGCCGGCTACCCACACCTCGAGGCGGCCGCGCGCGCATGTGTCACTGAATGGCCGCCTCCGAACGGTACGTCGCTGCTCGAAGATGGATCCCGGCTTTCGCCGGGATGACGGCAAGGGTGCGTCGATGTCCAGTCCGGGCGGGCCGCCAAGGCCACGCGCGACCGCACCTCGCCTCAGGCCGACAGGTGCTCGATGGCCGCGACGCTGCCCAGCCGGTCGCTGAGCCGCTTGAGCAGCGCGAGGCGGTTGGCGCGCACCGCCGGGTCGTCGGCGTTGACCATGACCTCGTCGAAGAAGCGGTCGACCTGCGGGCGCAGGCGCGCCAGCCGGCCGAGCACGGCGACGTAGTCGCGCGCGGCCAGCAGCGGGTCGGTGTCGGCGATGGCGGCATCGACGGCCTCGGCGAGTTCGCGTTCGGCGTCGTCGGAAAACAGCGCCGGGTTGATGGCCGTCGGCACCTCGCCTTCGACCTTCTTCAGGATGTTGCGGCTGCGCTTGTTGGCAGCGGCGAGCGCTTCGGCCTCGGGCAGCGCGGCGAATTCGACGAGGGCCTTGAGGCGGCGGTCGAAGTCTGGGAGGGAGCCGGCCGACGATGCGCCGGCAGGGGCGTTCGCGGCTGAGGCCGCGCCTGCACTGCCGCCCACCACCGGGAACACCTGCACCACCGCCTCGAACTGCTGCGGCGTCACGCCCTGGTCGGCGTAGTAGCCGCGAAGGCGATCGAGGATGAAGTCGCGCAGGTCAGTGGCAGCCGACTCGGTGTTGGAATCGGCGGAAGGCTTCGCCGGCTGGGCGTCCAACGCGGCCTCGACCAATGGGTCCAACGCCGCGTCGACCCCGCCCTCAATCAACGTCCGCGCCAACCCCAGCGCATTGCGCCGCAGCGCGAATGGGTCCTTGTTGCCGGTCGGCTTCAGGCCGGCGGCAAACCCGCCGGCGAGCGTGTCCAGGCGCTCGGCGATCGCCAGCACCTGGCCGAGCTTCGACGGCGCGATGGCATCGCCGGCGAAGCGCGGCATGTAGGCCTCGTCGATGGCAGCAGCCAACGCGGTGCGCTGCTCCAGCGACAGCTCCGACAGCGCCGCGTCCTGCATCACGTAGTGGCGGCCGGCGATGCCCTGCAACTCCGGGAACTCGCCGACCAGGCGCGACTGCAGGTCGGCCTTGGACAGCTGGGCGGCGCGGCGCGCCAGTGCGGCGTCGACACCGACCTGCGGCGCAATCGCTTCGGCCAGCGCGGCCACGCGCGCGACCTTGTCGGCGACGGTGCCCAGCGCCTTCTGGTAGGTGACAGTGGCCAAGCCCTCGTTCATCGACGCCAGGCCCTGCTTCATGTCCTCGACGAAGAAGAACTTGGCATCACTGAAGCGCGGGCGGATGACGCGCTCGTAGCCCTTGCGGACCTCGGCTTCGTCCTTGGACTCGATGTTGGCGATACCGACGAAGTGCTCGCTCAGCCGGCTTTCGTTGTCCAGCACCGGGAAGAACTTCTGGTTGGTTTCCATCGTCGCGATCAGCGCTTCCTGCGGCACCGCCAGGAACTCGCGCTCGAAGCTGCAGACCACGGCCTTGGGCCATTCGACGAGGCCGTTGACCTCCTCGAGGATTCCGTCGTCGATGCGCGCCGTGCCGCCGGCGTTGCGTGCGGCGGCCTCGACTTCCGCGACGATGCGCGCGCGACGCTCCTCGGGATCGACCAGCACCTTCGCGCCACGCAGGGCATCGACATAGTCGTCCGCGCCGCCGATCCAGACCGGCTTGTCGTGCATGAAACGGTGGCCGCGGCTCATGCGGTCGCTGCGTGCGCCCAGCACCTCGGCGTCCACGATCTCGCCACCGAGCATCAGCACCAGCCAGTGCACGGGACGCGCGAAGCCATGCGCGTGCGCGCCCCAGCGCATCGGCTTGGGGATCGGCATGGCGGCGATGGCCTCGCGCACGATCTCGCCCAGCAACTCGGCGGTACGCGCGCCCGGCGTCCTTGAGCGGTGCACGAAGCGCTCGCCCTTGTTGTCGGTGGTCTTCTCGAGCGCGGTCCACTCGACGCCCGCCTTGGCGGCGAAGCCGGCCAGCGCGCGCGTCGGCTGGCCGTCGGCGTCCAGCGCGATGTTGAGGTACGGGCCCAGTACTTCCGAGTGCTGCTCCGGCTGTTCGACGGCCACGGCCGGCAGCACCACCGCCAGGCGGCGCGGCGAATACAGCGGCTTGGCCGCGCCGCGGTCGAAGGCGATGCCGCGCTTGGCCAGGCCATCAAGGACGCCGTCGAAGAACGCCTGCGCCAGCCCGGGCAGCGCCTTGACCGGCAGTTCCTCGGTGCCCAGTTCGACGAGCAGGGGAAGCATGGGCAGGGGTTGGGTGTCGGTCATGGCGTCGTCTTGTTGTCGCTTCTTTTTTTCCTTCTCCCGTTGGGAGAAGGTGCCCGAAGGGCGGATGGGGGTACGGCGGGGTGATCAGAATGATGCCGGGGCTATCGATCGTAGGCTGATGTAGTGCATCGGCAGTTCGCCAACCTCGCTTCGCCGAACCCTCTCCCCAGCCCTCTCCCGAGGGGAGAGGGGGCTAAAGGCTTCTACGCCGCCTTGGAAACCTGCTTCAACCCCGGGAACCCCAGCTTCTCGCGCTGCGCGAAGTACGCCTCGGCCACGCCCTGCGCGATCTTTCGGACCCGCAGGATGTAGCGCTGGCGTTCGGTGACGGAGATCGCGCGGCGCGCGTCGAGCATGTTGAAGCTGTGGCTGGCCTTGCACACCTGCTCGTAGGCCGGCAGCGGCAGGCCGAGTTCGGTGAGCTTGGCGGCCTCGGCCTCGCAGGCGTCGAAGCGGTGGAAGAGTTCTGCGACGTCGGCGTGTTCGAAGTTGTACGTGCTCTGCTCGACCTCGTTCTGGTGGTAGACGTCGCGGTAATACACCGGCGCGCCGTCCGGGCCATGGGTCCACACCAGGTCGAACACGTTGTCGACGTTCTGCAGATACATGCAGAGACGCTCCAGGCCGTAGGTGATCTCGCCCAGCACCGGCTTGCACTCGATGCCGCCGGCCTGCTGGAAGTAGGTGAACTGCGTCACCTCCATGCCGTTGAGCCACACCTCCCAGCCCAGGCCCCAGGCGCCGAGCGTCGGCGATTCCCAGTTGTCCTCGACCAGGCGCAGGTCGTGCACCAGCGGGTCCACGCCCAGCGCCTTGAGCGAATCGAAGTACAGCTCGACGATGTTGTCGGGCGAGGGCTTCATCGCCACCTGGTACTGGTAGTAGCGCTGCAGGCGGTTGGGGTTGTCGCCGTAGCGGCCGTCGGTGGGACGGCGGCAGGGCTGCACGTAGGCGGCGTTCCACGGCTCCGGGCCGAGCGCACGCAGGAACGTGGCCGGATGGAACGTGCCGGCGCCGACCTCCAGGTCGAGCGGCTGGATCAGCACGCAGCCCTGCTCGGCCCAGTAGGCGTTGAGGCGCTGGATCAGCTGCTGGAATGTGACCGCGTCGCTCATGGCGGAAAGGGCCGTGCGTGGGGGCGCGCTAGTATAGCGAGCGCCTTCACGGCGTCCGACCGCGCGCGGCGGGCACCGTCGCGCAGTCCCTTTTCCGCGATGCGCACCCGCAGGAGCGATGGCTTGAACGAGCCGCGACACGTGCCCGGCGAGGCCGCCCCGCCGGTGCCCTCCCGCCTCCCGCCCGGACGCCTGTCGCTGGCCCGGGTGGCCTCGGCACTTGCCGAGGACGGCCTGATCGCCAGCAGCGACGCCGAGCGCGTGCGCGGCACTGCCGCCGCCCGCCATCCCGGTGACGTGCACCCGCTGGTGCTGCTGGCCAACCTCAAGCTGGACTCGCGCCGCCACCCCGGCACCGAGCTGAGCCTGGAGCGCCTGACCGAATGGCTCGCGCACGAGACCGGCCACCGCTACCTGCGCATCGACCCCACCCGCGTGGATGTCGCCGCCGCGACCGCGGTGGTGTCGCACGCGTACGCGCGCCGGCACCGCATCCTGCCCCTCGCAGTCAGCCACGAGCGCGTGCTGGTCGCCACCAGCGAGCCCACCGACCTGGCGTGGTGGGACGATCTGCAGCACCTGACGCGGCGCCCGGTCGAGCTGGCGGTGGTCAACCCGCTGGACCTGCACCGCTACACGATGGAGTTCTTCGGCGTGACGCGGTCCGTGCGCGGCGCGCGCGAAACCCGCGACACCACCGGCATGCCCAACTTCGAACAGCTCATCGAGCTGGGGCGGGTCGGCGAGGTCGGCGCCGACGACCACCACGTGGTGCACATCGTCGACTGGCTGCTGCAGTACGCCTACGAGCAGCGCGCCTCCGACATCCACCTGGAGCCGCGCCGCGACATGGGGCGCATGCGCTTCCGCATCGATGGCGTGATGCACAAGGTGTTCGAGCTGCCACCCGCGGTGATGACCGCGGTGGTCAGCCGCATCAAGGTCTTGAGCCGCATGGACCTGGCCGAGCGCCGGCGCCCGCAGGACGGCCGCATCAAGACGCGCTCGCCGGGCGGGCGCGAGGTCGAGATGCGCGTCTCCACCATGCCCACCGCGTTCGGCGAGAAGTGCGTGATGCGCATCTTCGACCCGGACACCGCGATCAAGGACATCGGCCAGCTGGGTTTCAGCGCCGACGAGGCCGCCGGCTGGAACGCGCTGGTCGAGCGCCCGCACGGCATCGTGCTGGTCACCGGTCCGACCGGCTCGGGCAAGACCACCACGCTGTACTCGACGCTCAAGCGGCTGGCCACGCCGGACGTCAACGTGTGCAGCGTCGAGGACCCGATCGAGATGGTCGCTCCGGAGTTCAACCAGATGCAGGTGCAGCCGGGCATCGACCTGGACTTCGCCTCTGGGGTGCGCACCCTGCTGCGGCAGGACCCGGACATCATCATGATCGGCGAGATCCGCGACCTGGAGACCGCGCAGATGGCGGTGCAGGCCGCGCTCACCGGTCACTTGGTGCTGTCGACCCTGCACACCAACGATGCCGCCTCGGCGATCACCCGCCTGCTGGACCTGGGCGTGCCGCACTACCTGGTCGCCTCCACGCTCAACGGCGTGCTGGCGCAGCGGCTGGTGCGCACGCTGTGCCCGCACTGCAAGCGGCCGGCGACGCTGGACGCCGAGGACTGGCGCAGCCTGCTTGGCGACGCGCCGCCGCCCGCGGTCCAGCACCCGCATGCCGCGGTCGGCTGCCTGGAGTGCCGGCGCACCGGCTACCTGGGGCGGGTCGGGCTGTACGAGCTGCTGACCGTCACCCCGCGCCTGCGCGGCCTCATCCGCGCCGAGATGGACCTGGCGGCGTTCTCCCGGGTCGCCGGCGAAGAAGGCGTGCGCACCCTGCGGATGGCGGCGGCCGACAAGGTCGCGCTGGGGCTGACTACAATCGCCGAAGTCGTTTCCGTCCTACCGCCGAAAGACTGAACCCGCAGGTCCCATGCCCCCTTTCCTGATCCTGGAGACCGGCCAGCCGGTCGCCTCCATGCGCCGTTACCGCGGCTTCCCCCACTGGATCCGCGTCGCCGCCGGCCTGCACGAGGACGACACCGTCGCGGTCGACGTCCAGGGCGGTGAACCGCTGCCGCCGCGCGAGGGCTTCGCCGGCGTGATCGTCACCGGGTCCGGCGCGATGGTCACCGACCGCGCCGACTGGTCCGAGGCCAGCGCCGCCTGGCTGCGCGACGCCGCGCACGCCGGCACCCCGGTGTTCGGCATCTGCTACGGCCACCAGCTGCTGGCGCATGCGCTCGGCGGCGAGGTCGGCGACCACCCGGGCGGCCGCGAGATGGGCACGGTCGACATCCAGCTGCACCCGGCCGCGCAGGACGATCCGGTGTTCGCCCCGATCCCCGAGCGCTTCGCCGCGCAGGTCACGCACCTGCAGACGGTGCTGGCGCCGCCGCCGGGCGCCACCGTGCTGGCGCGGTCGGAGCACGATCCCTGCCACGCCTTCCGCTGGGGCGAGGCGGCCTGGGGCGTGCAGTTCCACCCCGAATTCAGCGCCACGCACATGCGCGGCTACGTGCACGCGCGCCGCGTCGCCCTGCAGCAGGAGGGGCACTGCCCGAAGACCATCACCCGCAACGTCCGCGCCGCCCCGGAGGCGCGCCGGGTGCTCAAGCGCTTCGTGCACCACGTCCGTGGGCTGCCGCGACGGTAGGGGCGGCGGTCGCCATCGCGTTTAAGATGGCGGCCTGTGCTCCACCACGAATTACCGGGAACCCCACGATGACGCAGATTCGCAAGGTGCCGTTCAACGCCGGCGCGGAATGGTTGCTGGCCGGCTTCGGCCTGTTGCGCAAGGCGCCGCTGGCGCTGGGCCTGCTGGGCGTGATCTGGGGCGCGCTGTCGATGCTGGCGGCGATGTCCGGCCAGTTGTGGCTGACCTTCATCGTCGCGGTGCTCGGCCCGATCCTGTTCGGCGGCATGATCTATGCCGCGCGCGAGGTCGACCAGGGTCGCAGCGCCCAGCCCGTCCACCTGGCGCAGGGCGTGCGCGAGGGCAAGCTGCCCCGGCTGCTGGCGATGCTGCTGCCGCAGATCGCCGCGCTGGCCATCCTGGTGATGCTGCTGCTGGCGATGTTCGGCCCGGAGCAGCTGCAGCAGATGGCCAACGTCATGCAGCAGCTCCAGGACAACCCGGACCCCGCGCTGGTGGAGACGCTTCCGACCGACCGCATGTTCGGCTGGCTGCTGCTGGCGATGGTCGTCGGCGTGGTGGTGGGCTTCTTCACCTTCATCGCCATCCCCGACGTGATGTTCACCGACCGCGGCGCGTTCGCCGCGATGGGCGCCAGCTTCCGCGCCTGCGTGCGCAACCTGCCAGCGGTGCTGCTGCTGATCGTGCTGATGTTCATCGCGGTGATCGCCATCAGCATCGGTATCAACATCGTCACCGCGCTGATCGGCTTCGCCATCGGCCAGGCCGCCGCGCTGTTCCTCGGGCAGCTGCTGATGATGGCGGTGCTGATGCCGGTGATGGCCGGCACGATCTACCACGCGTGGCGGCAGATGCTGGGCGATGCCCCGGCCCCGCCGGTGGTGACGCCGGCGTCGGGCGGCTTCGAGGCGTAACCCGAGCCCAGGCCCCACCTGTAGGAGCGGCTTCAGCCGCGATTGCCAGTTCGCCGCATCCTCTCCTTTGTAGGAGCGACCTAAGTCGCGACCGCGCAATCGCGTGACCCGACGGGTCGCGACTTACGTCGCTCCTACAGGGGTTCTGCGCGCCCATCGCGGCTGAAGCCGCTCCTACAACGGCAGGAAAGGTGCGCCGGACCCTACGGCTCGCGCCGCGGCGCCACCATGCGCGCGGCGATGATCCCGACTTCGTACAGCAGGCACATCGGTATCGCCAGCATCAGCTGCGAGACGACGTCCGGCGGGGTGATGATCGCGGCGATCACGAACATGCCGACGATGGCGTAGCCGCGCGAATCGGCCAACTGCGCCGGCGTCACCCAGCCCAGCAGCGCCAGCACCACCAGCGCCACCGGCAGTTCGAAGCTCAGCCCGAACGCCAGGAAGATCACCAGCACGAAGTCGAGGTAGGCGTTGATGTCGGTCATCATCGCCACGTCCTCGGGCGTGATGCCGGCCAGGAACCCGAACACCGTCGGCAGCACCAGGTAGAACGCGAACGCGCAGCCGGCATAGAACAGCGCCACCGCCGACACCAGCAGCGGCAGCGCCAGGCGCTTCTCGCGCTGGTACAGGCCCGGCGCGACGAACGCCCACGCCTGGTACAGCAGCCACGGCATCGCCAGCATCAGCGCGACGAAGAACGCCAGCTTCAGCGGCGCGAAGAACGGCGAGGCGACTTCCACCGCGATCAGCTGGCCGCCGGCGGGCAGCTTGGCCAGCAACGGCGCCGACAGCCAAGCGTAGAGGTCGTTGGCGAACGGCAGCAACACCAGCAGCACCAGCACCAGCCCGACCACCGCCCGCAGCAGCCGTGCGCGCAGTTCCAGCAGGTGGTCGATCAGGCGCGGCTCAGCGGGCGCCGCGGCGGCGCGCTCAGCGTCGTCGCGGGTCATGGTCATCGGGGACCGGCGTGGGTTCGGGCTCGTCCGGCGCCGGGGGCGGCTCCTTCACCGGTGCATCGACGCCGGGATCGCGCCGCACGGGTTCACCGGGGTCGGGATCGCCCGCGGGCGGCTCGCCGCTGTCGGGATCGCCCTTGGGCGGACCGCCCGGCTCGGGCAACGGGTCGCGCGGCCCGACATTGAAGCCCTCGCGCACCGCGGCTCCACTGGCGGCCACCGAGGCACGGGCGTCATCCAGGTCGTCGCGGGCCTGGCGCAGGCTGCGCTTGAGCTCCTCGTCGGCCAGTTCGTTCTCGAGTTCGGCCTTGACCGAATACCACTGCGCGCGCGCGCGCCGCACCCACAGGCCGGCGAACCGCGCGGCCTTGGGCAGGCGTTCGGGGCCGAGCACGATCAGCGCCACCACGGCGACGAGGAACAGCTCGGAGAAACCGATATCGAACATGAGGTGCCGGTGCGCACGCGGGGCGCGCGGTCAGCGGCGGGTCTCGTCGCGCGGCGGCGTCGAGGACTCCTGCCGCGGCGATTCGACATTCTCATTGCGCTCGTGCGGCAGGCGTGCATCCGGGCCGTCCTTGTCGCCGTCATGCACGCCCTGCTTGAAGCCCTTGACGGCTTCGCCGAGATCCTTGCCGACGTTCTTCAGCCGCTTGGTGCCGAAGACGAGGACCACGATCACCAGCACGACCAGCCAGTGCCAGATGCTGAAACTGCCCATGGGATTGCCTGCGGGGACGGGCGATCAGGATACCGCAGCGGGTCCGGCCGCGCCGTGCGGCGGCCGGGTTGCGCCGCTTACGGCAGCGGTTCGATGGTGGCCGGGTTCTCGACCGTCTCGAACGGCTGGGGCTGCGGCGGCGCCTGCACCGGGGCCTCCACGGGCGGGGCGACCTGGACCGGCGCGGTGACCGCGCCGCCGGACTGCACCCGGGCGTTGGCACCGGCCGTGCCACGCGCGTAGCGGGCGCTGGCAGTGGCCTCCTCCAGCTGGTCGCGTACGTCGACGATCGCGTCCGACGCCGGCTGCGCGGTGCGGCCTTCGAAGATCATGCGCGGCGTGGTGCCCGCACCGTAGACGGCCTGGTTGGCCTCGTCGTCGATGCTCAGCACCGCGCCGTCCAGCGCCACGCCGGCGAACAGGCCGCGCGCGCGCGACCACGACCAGATTTCGGCCTTCAGGTTGCCGTCCGTGGCCAGCGCGGTGTTGCGCCCGACCGGGCCGGCGGCGATGCCGGCGTCGGCGCCCAGGGTGATCTTGCCGTTGACGATCGACTCCAGCCCGCGCTCGCTGGTGAACACCAGCACCACGTCGGAGGACTGCACGCCGGCCTGGAAGCCGATGCTGCCACCGGTCAGGGACACGAACGCCGGGTTCGACCACGTGCCGTCGGGGTTCTTCACCGCCACCACGCCGTGGCCGCGGCGGCCGCCCAGCACCAGGCCGATCTTCAGCGTGTCGGGCACGATGACAATCGCGCGCGCTTCGTCCAGCAGCTTGTCGGGGATGGCCGACTCGGGGATGCGCTGGATGTCGTTCAACACCCGCAGCGCGTTCTGAGCGCGGGCGTCCTCGGTGGGGCCGGCAACGGCCGTGGACGCGAGCGTGAGGGACAACAGCAGGACGGCAAGGCGGCGCATGGCGGGCTCCATCGGTGTGTTCGGGGTGGCGCTTGGACCGCGCCGTTCGCGCCGCGTTCGGCGCACGGCCGGGCGCATCGCGCCGCGGCAGCCGGCTCAGGCTAGTGACGCGGCAATGAATCGGTGCCCAACTGCGCAACACGCCATTGCAACGCGGGGCGGCTGCCGGGCATCGCGGCAGCTGTCATCCTATGCCGATGAATGCGACTTCCGCACCCTCAGGTGTCTCCATCCCGCGCGACGACGCGCCCGCCGACACGGCCGTCGTGCTGGTCAACCTCGGCACGCCCGATGCCCCCACCGCGAAAGCGGTGCGCCGCTACCTGGCCGAGTTCCTGCACGACCACCGGGTCGTCAGCCTGACGCGCTGGCTGTGGTGCCCGCTGCTGCACTTCTTGATCCTGCCCATCCGCGGACCGAAGGTGGCCCACAAGTACGCCTCGATCTGGCTGGCCGACGACGCCGACAGGCCGGGCGGCTCGCCGCTGGCGGTGTACACCCGGCGGCTCGCGCAGGCCGTACAGCGCGAACTGCCGGGCGTGCGCGTGGTTGATGCCATGCGCTACGGCAATCCGAACTTCCGCGCGCTGCTGCAGCGCCTGCGCGGCGAGGGCGTCCGCCGCGTGCTGGCACTGCCGCTGTACCCGCAGTACTCCACGTCCACCACCGCCTCGGTGGCCGACGTGCTGGAACGCGCCGACGGCCTGGCGACGCGGATGGTCGGCGACTACCACCTCGATGCCGGCTGGATCGAGGCGGTGGCGATGTCGATCCGCGACTACCGCGCGCGCCACGGAGACGGTGGCCACCTGCTGTTCTCCTTCCACGGCCTGCCGCAGCGGCTGGTCGACCAGGGCGACCCGTACGCGGCGCAGTGCGAGGCGAGCGCGGCGGCGATTGCCGGTGCGCTCGGATTGGAGCCGTCGCAATGGACGCTGAGCTACCAGTCGCGGTTCGGCCGCGAACGCTGGCTGGAGCCTTCCACCAGCGACACGTTGGCGGCGCTGGCCGGTCGCGGCATCCGCACCGTGGATGTCGCCGCGCCCGGGTTCGCCGTCGATTGCCTGGAAACGCTGGAGGAAGTGGCGATGATGCTGGCCGAGGAGTTCACCGAGCATTCGGCCGGCGGCAGCCTGCGCTACATCCCCTGCCTCAATGACCTCCCCGACCACGCGCGCGCGCTGGCCGCCATTGCGCAGCGCGAGCTGGAGGCGTGGCGTTGAGCGTGGCGGACATGGGGGCAACCGGCCGCCGCGAGATCACCCTCGACACGCCCTTCGGCCGCCTCACCGGGTGGCGGCGCGACGGTGACGGCCCGCGTGTGCTCGCGCTTCATGGCTGGCTCGACAACGCCGACAGCTTCGCGCCGCTGGCCCCGTTGCTGCCGGCGCTGGACCTGGCGGCGATGGACATGCCGGGCCACGGCGCCAGCGCGCACCTGCCACCTGCGGCGGACTACACGATGGCCGGGTTTGCACGGGCCGGGTTCGCGATGGCCGATGCGCTGGGCTGGGAGCGCTTCGACGTGCTCGCGCATTCATTGGGCGGCGCGGTCGCCAGCGTGATGGCTGCGGCGCGCCCGGACCGCATCGGCCGGCTGGCGCTGGTGGAGTCGCTGGGCGCGCTGGCCGAGCGCGAGGACCGCACCGCCGAGCGCCTGCGCGACGCGTTCAAGGCGTTCGCCGCGCCGCGGCGGCCGCTGCGGGTCTTCCCCGACATCGCCACCGCGGTGCGCGCACGGATGCAGGCCAACGGCCTGAGCGAACCGGTGGCGCGGTTGCTGGTGGAGCGCGGCATCGTCCCCACGCAGGACGCGGCCGGCAGCCGCGGCTACGCCTGGCGCAGCGACCCGCGCCTGACGCAGCCCACCGCCGTCCGCATCAGCGAGTCGCAGGTGCGCGACCTGGTGGCCGGCATCCAATGCCCGGTGCGCGTCATCTACGCCAACCCGGCGCCGCCCTACTTCCCCGACGTGCTGCGCCACGCGCGCGCGGGCTGCCTGCAGCGCGGCGAGGTCGTGGTGATGGACGGCAGCCACCACCTGCACATGGAAGACCCGGCCGGGGTGGCCGCGGCGATCGGCGACTTCTTCGCGCGCTGACTACTGCTGCTGCGTTTCGCGCAGCTGCACGCCGACCTGCACCTCGTCGTTTCCGGCGCCGCTGAAGGACAGCACCGAGGCGCGGTCGCCCTTCTCGAAGGCCAGCATCGCGTTGTCGGCGTCGTGCTGCATGGCCATGGTCTGCTGCCAGCCGGCCTTCTGCATCGAATCGCGCGCCTCCTCGAACATCGCGCCGGCGCGGCCGTGCGCGCTCAGGCTGACGACGTGCGTGCCGCCCATGTCCATGACACTGGTGACGCGGTACTGCGGCGGCAGGTAGATGTCGTCGGGAAAGCCGTCGGGCAGGGCGAGGTCGTCGCCACCGGCGATGCGCATCTCGCCCTCGTCGGTCTTGACCGTGACCTGGTCGCCGTCGCGGTCGACCTTGACGTCGTGCCCGGTCGCCGCGCGGATCGCAGCCTCGGCTGCCAGTTCATCGGACGACTTGCTGCAGCCGGACAGTGCAAGGACGGCAGGCAGGACCACGCACAGGGCGGCACGTGCAGAGAAAGGACGGGACATGGCGGCAAGGCGTCGACGCGGCAACAGCGCCGCGACCGGTTCAACGCAGCGCACGCCACGTGCCGGCCACCCAGCCGGTCAGTCAGTCAGCCGCCCAGCAGCCCGCGCAGCGTCGCCTTCAGCCGGCGGCCTTCGCTGCGGAAGTAGTCGCGCTCGTCGCGCCAGTCTGGGAACCGCGCCTCGACCTCGTCCCAGAACGCGCGCGAGTGGTCGGCGCGGATCAGGTGGCAGAGTTCGTGCACCAGCACGTATTCGAAGGCCGACGGCCGCGCCAG
Source organism: Novilysobacter selenitireducens (assembly GCF_020026895.1). Lineage (GTDB taxonomy): Bacteria > Pseudomonadota > Gammaproteobacteria > Xanthomonadales > Xanthomonadaceae > Lysobacter_C > Lysobacter_C selenitireducens. The sequence goes on along the minus strand of NZ_JAINZW010000001.1, from coordinate 217,395 downwards.
CACCAACGACAGGTCCAGCGCCATCGTGCCGTCGGGTGCCAGCGAACCCCACTGCGAGGACATCACCTTGAACACGACGCGTCGCAGCGGGCGCGGCACGCCGTGCACGTGGCGCGGCAGCCAGCGGCCGACATCGCCGCGCGCCTGCGCCTCGTAGAAATCACGCAGTGCGCGGTGGATGGCGGCATCACCGGCGCGCGCGGCCACGGTAAACACCGCGCGCGGTGCGCCATCGTCGCCTGCGGCGTCCAGCTCGAGGCAGGTGAAGCGGCCCTCGCGCCACTCCAGCGCGCAGCTCGCGCCGCGCAGCGGCAGCGTCGCGGTCACGCCACGCACCAGCTCGGGCAACGCATCCAGCGCATGGCGGTCGATCTGCTGGCCCAGCCAGTCGCGGTGCTCACGCACGAACCGCTCGCCGGCCGCGGCACTGGCGCGCAACGGCAGTGACAGCCGCGCGCCGCGCTCGTCGACCGACAGCTTCACCCGGCGCGAGCGTGCATCTCGCACGCACCGCACGGGTACGACACGGCCATCGGCCAGTTCGACATCGAAGGACGCACGCTCGGGCGCGCGCAACAAGGGCGCGAGCAGGCGTTTGGGGGACGGCATGGACGGCACGGACTCTGGCGAAAGCAAGGCAGCTGACGGGTCGGGCGTCCGTCCGTGGAACGCCCCGGATGATAACGCGCGATTGCGCGTGGCGACGCGCGGCAATGCCGCGACGGCGCGTGCGTCAGGCTTCGGCGCGGCTCAACTTCAACGCGCGTTCCAGCACCACGAACAGGCGCTTGACCTCCGCGCTCATCAACGCGAAGCGCGCGTCGAGTTCGGCCAGCATGTCGCCGGCATCGCCGCTGTCGAGCTGGTCGACGGCGCCGTCGAGCAGCTTGAACTTGCGGATGACCAGGTCCTCGCCGAGCACGAATTGCACGTGGTCGTCGAGGTTCAGCGCCAGCCGCGTGACCTGCTTGCCGGTCTCCAGGTGCTTGGCGATCTCGTCGTTGTCGGCCAGCTCCATGCGCTGGCACTTCACCACCGCGCCCTGGTCGACCGGATCGCGCAGCTCGCACTCGTCGCCGAGCGTCAGGCCATCGGGCAGCGGCTCGCCGGCGACCCAGCCGGTCAGCACCGAACGCGGCGCGACCTCGGCGTTGAGAGGCAGCGCCGGGAAGCTGCCCAGCGCGCGGCGGATCTCGCTGGCGACGTTCTCGGCCGACTTGCGGCTGGAGCTGTCGACGACCAGCAGGCCGTGCTCACGGTCGATCAGCGCATCGGTGCGGCCGGGCTTGATGAAGGCGCGCGGCAGCAGGTCGACGATCAGCTCGTCCTTGATGCGCTTGCGCGTGCGGCCGCCCGGCTTGCGGCCTTCCTTCTGCTCGATCTCCGCCAGCTTCTTGGCCAGCAGGTCGTTGACGACCGAACCGGGCAGCAGGCGCTCCTCGCTGCCGACGCTGAGCCAGGTGGCGTCGCCACGGGTGTGCGACATCGCCTCGGTGTCACGGCCCAGCGGCGGCACGAAGCCGCGGCTGGACAGCTCCATCGGGCCGACCGGCTTGAGCTGGCATTCGGCCAGGCCGGTGTCGAGTGCGTCGAAGGAATGGGCGGTGGGGAAGCGGAACAGCGTCAGGTTGCGAAAGAACATCGAAAGTCCGGTGGGTGCGAATGGGGTGGTGCCGCACTACGTTGTCGAGTGCGTCTACTTGTTCTGCCGTCATTCCCGCGAAGGCGGTAATCCAGGGACGTTGCCGTTTGACTCTGTATCAGGGAGCAACGACACAAAGTCCATGGCTTCCCGCCTTCGCGGGAGTGACGGCTGGGGTTACGTCGACGTCATGGTCGTTACGCTGTCCGTGCCGAAGCAACGGACGCCTCGTCGCTGCTGGGATCGCTGTCCACGGTGCCAGCGCCCCGCAACCCCAGGAAATCGAACAGCTTCGGATCGCTGAGCTGCGACGGCCGGATGTCGCCCAGCGCGCGCGCGATGGTCTCCAGACGGCCCGGCGATTCGCGCTCCCAGTCGGCCATCATCCGCTGCACCTGCTTGCGCTGCAGGTTTTCCTGGCTGCCGCAGAGGTTGCAGGGGATGATCGGGAACTGCTTGAGCCGGGCGTAGCGCGCGATGTCGTCCTCGCGCACGTAGGCCAGCGGGCGGATCACCACGTGGCGGCCGTCGTCCGACAGCAGCTTGGGCGGCATGCCCGAGAGCTTGGCGTGGAAGAACAGGTTGAGGAAGAAGGTGGCGACGAGGTCGTCGCGGTGGTGGCCCAGCGCGATCTTGGTGAAGCCGTGCTCGGCCGCGTGCGTGTACAGTGCGCCGCGGCGCAGGCGCGAGCACAGCGAGCACATCGTCTTGCCTTCCGGCACCACCCGCGTCACCACCGAGTAGGTGTCCTGCTCGAGGATCGTGTACGGCACGCCGACCGATTCCAGGTACCGCGGCAGCACGTCCTCCGGGAAGTCCGGCTGCTTCTGGTCGAGGTTGACCGCGACCAGCTCGAACTTCACCGGCGCCTTCTTCTGCAGCTGCAGCAGCACGTCCAGCATGGTGTAGCTGTCCTTGCCGCCGGACAGGCAGACCATCACCTTGTCGCCGTCCTCGATCATCCCGAAGTCGGCGATGGCCTGGCCGACCTGGTGGCGCAGGCGGGTGGCGAGTTTCTCCACCGAGCCGGCGCGCGGCTCGGGTTCGGCCAGCGGGAGTGCGGACGTCGCGTCGCGCGGCGTGGAGTCGGGGTGCAGGGGCAGGACGGCGCTCATGGACCGGCCATTCTACCGGCCCGGTGGCGCCGGACGTGGACACCCGTCGCGGTGCGGACGGCGTGTTCAGCTGCGGCGCGACGGCCTGCCCGGTGCGCTGACGGCGGCCACGGCCGCGCGCTAAGCTCGCCGCCATGCACGAGAGCGACGATCCCGCGGCAGTGACCCGACGCCTGACCGAACTGCGGCAGGAGCACCGCGACCTCGACGCCGCGATCGCCCGCCTCGCGCTGCTGGACGCCGACCCCAACGACGAGCTGACGCTCAAGCGCATGAAGAAGCGCAAGCTGTGGCTGAAGGACTGCATCGCTCGCCTCGAGTCGGCACTGATCCCCGACACCCCCGCCTGAGTCGCGTCCTCGTAGGAGCGGCTTCAGCCGCGATCCGATCGGGCAATGTCTTTCGTTGTAGAGCGACGTAAGTCGCGATTCGAATCCCCGGGACCCCACGTGGTCGCGACTTACGCCGCTCCTACAGGGACTCCAGACGCAGCGGGGAGCCATTCGCGGCTGAAGCCGCTCCTACAGGTCACGAGCCGCGAGGCCGCCGCCAGCCACCGCGCACGCCGCGCGGCGACAGCACCCACTGCCACAGCTGCAATTCACGGGCGCGGAACGCACCGGCGCAGGACAGCAGGTAGTAGCGCCACTTGCGGTGGAACGTCTCGCCAAGCTGCGCGGCGAAGCGAGGCCACGCCGCCTCGAAGTTCGCGTGCCACGCCATCAGCGTGCGGTCGTAGTCGGCGCCGAAGTTGTGCACGTCCTCGGCCACCAGCAGGCCGTCGATCGCATCGCCGATCTGGCCGAGCGACGGCAGGTCACCGTTGGGGAAGATGTGCTTGTCGATCCACGGGTCGGGCACGGCATCGCGGCGGTTGCGGCCGATGGTGTGCAGCAGCGCGAGGCCGTCCGGGGCGAGGCACCGCTCAAGCACCTGCATGAAGGCGCGGTGGTTGCGGCGGCCTGCGTGTTCGAACATGCCGATGCTGGCGATGCGGTCCACGCGGCCGCCGAGCGTGGCCGGGTCGAGGTCGTGGTAGTCCTGCAGCCGCACTTCGATCGGCAGGTCGGCGTGGCGCTCGCGCGCGAACGCGGCCTGCTCACGCGAGACGGTGACGCCGATGCATGACACGCCATGGCGCCGTGCCGCGAATGCCATCAGGCTGCCCCAGCCGCAGCCGATGTCCATCAGGCGCATCCCGGGCAGCAAGCCGAGCTTGCGGCAGACCAGGTCGAGCTTGGCCTCCTGCGCGGCCTCCAGCGTGTCGGCTTCGGCCCAGTAGCCGCACGAGTAGGCCATCCACGGATCGAGCATCGCCGCGTAGAAGTCGTTGCCCAGGTCGTAGTGCGCCTGGCCCACGGTCCAGGCCCGCTCACCACGCTGGCGATTGAACAGCCGGACCCGCAGCGCATGCCAGGCCATCCGCGCCGGCTGCACTTGCCGGTGCAGGCGCGCGCGCAGCAGGCGCTCGAAAAAGCCGTCCAGCCGCTCGCAGTCCCATGCCCCCGCCATGTAGGACTCGCCGAGCCCGAGGCTGCCCTGCGCCAGCATGCGGTCGAAGACCGCCGCGTCATGCACCTGCATGTCCCACGGGCGCGCGCCGTCGATGCGGATGTCGGCGCGTGCCAGCAGCGACTCGACCAGCGCACGGCTGGAGCGGGACGGACGCGCGGAGGGCGCGAGGTGCGGCATCGACCGGGACATCGTGGGCTCCCGTGTGCGCCGGCGCTTCGGTCGGTACCCGACTGCAAGCCGTCAGCTGCGATGTGGTTCCAAACGTTGCGTAGCTCGAACGGGGTGCGCGTCCCGGGCCTCATTCGCAAGGCGAAGCCTTGCGTCGTTTGAATCGGACCGCTACGACGCGAAGGTCAAGATGGATCCCGGCTTTCGCCGGGATGACGGCGTAGCGCTTGATGACGGCAGAGGGCTTGGCGCGCCTCGCGCACGGCAAGGAGGCACCCACCTCCTTCAGCTCGAAATGTAGAACGGCCCGCGCGGGTGGATCAGGCCGCCGGTCGGTCGCCCGTATCGGCCTCAGCCGCGGCCGGGGCGGCCGGCTTCACTGCTTCCGGGCTGACTTTCTCGATGCTGTGGCGCAACTCGCGGCCGAGGATGAACTTGGCGTCGCGCGCCCACGCCTCCAGCCGCTGGTCGAAGGCCAGCTTGCCGTTGGCGTCGGGCCATACGAGCTTCAGTTCGCGCAGCTTCTGGATGAAGCCGCGGAACAGCGTCCTGTCGAAGAACTCCGGCGCGGCCGGAGCGTACAGCAGGCTCAGGCGCTGCGCCGCCAGCTGGCACAGGCCTTCCAGTTCCGACGCCGTCAGGGTGCCGGCGCCGTTCTTGGCCAGCACGGAGATGGCGATGTAATAGCGCTCGAACGCCTGCTGCAGCGAGTGGCCGATCGCACGCAGGCGGAACACCTCATCACTCTGACCGGCATTGCGCGAAAGGATGCCGCCGTCCTCGTCGCTGACCTGCTCCAGCAGGCCCTCGCGGATGAACACCTCGATGGTGCGCGAGACGCGCTCGACGAACGTGTCCTCGTCCCACGGCAGGAACAGCTCGGACTGCAGGAACGGGTACACGCTGCGGCCCAGCCGCAGCACGCCGCCGCGGCTCATGCGGCGGTTGTGCTGGAAGCAGCAGGCGATCCACGACGCCGAGGTGAACAGGTGCACGACGTTGTTGCGGAAGTACGTCAGCAGCACCGCCTTGTCGTCGTCGGCCACCTCCAGCACGTCGCCCAGCGGGTGGCGGATGCGCGAGAGCACGCCGATCTCCTCGCCGTGCGCGACGATCTCCTGCGGCGTATGCGGGGTGACGGTGACGCGGTCGGAGTACGGCAGCTCGGCCAGCAGCGTCTTGCTCAGCGCGATCTGCGCCAGCAGGTCGCCCTCGCCCATGGCGTGCTTGGGCGTGGACAGCAGCGCGAGCGAGAGCAGGTTGATCGGATTGACGTCGGCGGCGCGGTTGACGTTGACCTGGATCTGCTGCGCCAGCGCGTCGACGGTATCCGACAGCCACGCCGGCTTCTCCTCGTCGGGCACCGGACGGCCGTCCCATTCGGGTGCGCGTTCGGCCAGCACCTCGCTCAGGCGGATCGGCTCGCCGAAGTTCACCACGACCTGGCCGTAGTTCGAGCGCAGCACCTTGGGGATGCCGGTCAGCAGCTGCCAGATCGACTCCTTCGCCTTGGGCTTGCCCGACAGCTCGTCCAGGTAGCTGTTGCCTTCCATCAGCTTCTCGTAGCCGACGTAGACCGGCTGGAACAGCACCGGGCGGGTGGGCTGGCGCAGGTAGCCGCGCACGGTCATCGACACCATGCCGCCCTTGGGCGGCAGCAGCCGGCCGGTGCGCGAGCGCCCGCCCTCGACGAAGTATTCGATCGAATAGCCGCCGGCCATCAGCTGGGCGACGTACTCGCTGAGCACCGCCGAATACAGCGCGCTGCCGCGGATGCTGCGGCGGATGAAGAACGCGCCGCCCTTGCGCAGCACCGTACCGACCACCGGCAGGTTGAGGTTGATGCCGGCCACGATGTGCGGCGGCACCAGCCCGCGCGAGTACAGCAGGTAGCTCAGCAGCAGGTAGTCCATGTGGCTGCGGTGGCAGGGCACGTAGACGACCTCGTGGCCCGGCGCGTCCTCCTTGAGGCGCTCCAGGTGGTGCACCAGCACGCCGCGGTAGATGCGGTTCCAGATCGGCGTGAGGATCAGACTGAGCGAGCGGACCACCGGGTGCGAGTAGTCGGCGGCGATCTCGTAGGCGAAACGGTGGGCCTTGCGCCAGGCCTCGGTGAGGTCGGTGCCGTCGCGGCGCGCGGCCTCGGCGATCGCCTCCTTCACCGACGCCGCGCCCAGCACCTGGTCCACCAGCAGGCGGCGGGTCGACAGGTCCGGGCCGATGACGGTCGCGCGAATCAACCGGAAGTGCGTACGCAGCACGCGCGAGAGCTTGCGCACGGTGCGCTCGGGCGGCAGGCCTTCGTCGATCACGCCGCGTAGCGACACCGGCGGGGCGAAGCGCACCACGGTGTTGCGGCCGTTGAGCAGGATCGCCAGCAGCCGGCGGAAGCGCCCCACCAGCGCCCAGTTTTCCGAGAACAGCACGGAGAACCAGCCGCTGGTCTTGTCCGGTGCGCGGCCTACGAAGATCGAGACCGGGACCAGTTGCACGTCGAGCGCCGGGTCGTCGCGGTGGGCGTCGAGCAGGCGCGCCAGGGATCCCGAATGCGTCTTGGCCGACGGCGGGCCCGGATTGAGCGGCGACAGCGGCGCGAGCGCGCCACCGGTGTTGCGCCGCGACAGCGCCACGTAGGCGCGCTTGCGCCCCAGCGGGTCGCCCGGCAATGGCTGCAACGGCGACGGCAGCCCAGCCTCGAAGCACGCGCGCTCCAGGATCAGCGCGTTGGACATGCCGTAGTCCTCCAGCACGTAACAGACCGGGCGGCCGTCGTCGTGCTGGCCGGGTTGTTCGGGCTCGATGGTCAGGCTGACCCACGGCTTCATCAGCTGGCCGAGCAGGCGCGCCCACCACGGGCGTCGCGCGGCGCCGACGCGCGGACGGGCCAGCGGCTCGCGCGGGGGCGCCGGCATCGCCAGCTCGGGCTGGTCGGGGTCGTGCGGCGGGGCGCCCTCCTCGGGATGGTGCGCCCCGGGATCGGGGTCGGCATCGGCAGCGGCAGCGATGGCGTCTGCGGCGACGGCCTCGCCGGAGGCCAAGTTCCCCGCCGGGCCGGTCGCTTCACCGTCGCCCGCTTCGATGGAGGCCGGCGCCGCGGTGCCCGATGGCGCCTCCACGCCCGCGTCGGGCGCGGCCGGACGCTGCGGGTCGTCAGGCCCCGGGCCGGTCGGGCCTTCGGGGAACGGCAGGGGCGTCTGGTTGGGCATCCGCACCATTATGCCGCCTCGCCAGCAGCGCCCGGGCCGTCAGCCCGCGGGCGCCACGCCAGCCGGCTCGGTGGTGGCGGGCTTCGCGGGGCCGGCCGCCCCCGCCTGGTCCTGCGCATGGCGCAGCAGGTCGGTGAGGTACCAGCGGTCGCCCCGACGCTCCACGCGCAGTTCGGTGTCGACGTCGGTACCGGCCAGCGTGTAGCGCAGCCGCACGCGTGCCTGGTCGCCAGTGCGGGCGGTCTCTTCAACTCGAACGCTATCCAGCGCCGCGTCCAGGTCCAGGCCGTACTGCCCGGCCAGCACCTGCTTGAAGGCGGCGGCGAAGGGAGCCAGCCGGGTCAGGCTGTCGACCATGCCGGCGCGGGCGAACGCGCCCGGTTCATGAAGCGCCGTGGCACGCGCGGCCGGCGCCAGCGTCGACAGCAGGGCCTGGGCGCGCTCCGGGTCGCCCAGCGGGGCCTGCTGGCCCCAACGACCGAGCGCGGCGATGGTCTGCACGTAGTGGTCGCGCTCGCTGTCGCTGTAGCGCGGCTCGCCCTGCACGTACTGGGCGGCGAACAGGCCCAGGGCGGCGGCGGTGGAGCGCAGCTCACCGTGCGCGCCGGCGAACTGCGCGCGGTACTTCTCCATCAGCACCTGTTCCGAATCCGGTGCGGCCAGCGCCGCCAGCATGGCCGGCACCTGCGCGTGCAGGGGCAGCTCGCTGAGCGGCCAGATCGTGGCGCCCTTTCGCCAACGCCCTTCGATACGCGTGTGCAGTTCGGGCGGCAGCGCGTGGCGGGCGTAGGCGACCAGGTCGTCCCGGCGCAGCGCCTCGGCCAGCATCGTGACCGCCTGCACCGGCTGTGTCGCGACCGGCTCGGGCGGCGGGCCTTCGGGCGCGGGCCGGCAACCGGCGAGCACGACGCCCAGCAGCACGGCCGCCCACGCGGCGTGGCGGATGATCCCCTTCAAGTGCACCTCCCCTTCGAACGGGCCGCGCGGCGATGGACGGCACGGCGGCGGGACACGGGCAGCGCCGGTCCGGAGCCGCATCTTGGAGGCCCCTTCCCATGGGAGCAAGCCAACCCGGTCGCGGATCGAGGCCCGCCGGGCAAGAAAAAAGGAGGCCGCGTGGGCCTCCTGCAAGCCGGCGCGGGGCCGGAGGACATCAGTTGTGGCTCGGTTCCGGACTGGCCGGACGGGGGCAGCCTAACCGCCCCCGGAAGTTGATGCAACACCTTAAGTTGATCGCCCCAACCCGCTGATTTTATTAGCGATGATCAGCGCGCAAGTTCCAAAGCGGCGCGCTTGGCCTCGCGTCGCTGCGCGCGCGGCTGGGTCCAGTCGTTGTTGAACGCGGCCGGCTCCCACGAGCCGTAGGTCGGGTTGGGCAGCATCCACCAGCGCTCGCCGAACCAGTCCCCGTAGTCCTCCATCAGCCCCGCGCGGCCCTCGGGCGTATTCACGGCGACCTGCACGAAATCGCCCAGCTGGTCGCCGAACTGCATCAGCACGCGGTAGTGGCGGCCGGCCCACTGGCGGCGGCAGTTCTTCTCGCTGCCGTCCTGCTCGCAGCCCTCCACCACCCGGCCCAGGCCAAGGAACACGCTGTCGTCCTTCACCGGCAGGCCGACGGCGCGAAGGTTGGCCAAGGTGGCCTCGTTGAGGTGCTGGGCGCGGTTGGAGATGTACAGCAGGGTGACGCCGCGGGCCTCGGCGGCCTTGGCGAAATCGACCACGCCCGGCACCGGTTCGGCGCGCTTCTCGGCCACCCACTCGGCCCACGTGACCTCGTCGTACTCCTGCCCGTTGTGCACCAGGCGGGCCTGGTACGGCGAGTTGTCCAGCACCGTCTCGTCGATGTCCAGGATCACTGCCGGCGGCAGGCCGTCGGCGGCGTTGGCGCGCTCGTCGGGCACCAGCGCGTCCCAGTTGGCTTCGGCCAGCGCCTTCTCCAGGTGGTCGGCCGCGGCGCGGTAGGTCTGCGTGGTCAGCGCCTCGTACTCGGTGGAGGTCTGCACCCACAGCACGGCGTTGAGGTTGTCGTCGGCGCCGCTCGCGGTTTCGGCCGAGGCCGGCGAGGCCGTGGACGCGGCGGCGACCGCCGGTTCCGGCACCGGCACGGTGTCGGTGCGCTTGCACGCGGCCAGCGGCAGGGTCAGGACGAGCAGGGGCAGCAACAGGGTTCGCATCGGTCGATCGTGCCGGTCGGTAAACGGCCCGCGAGTGTAGCCGAGCCCCGCGACCGCCCCGTTGCAGGTGACTCAGGCGTCGAGCATGGCCCGGATCGCCGCCAGCCCGGCGCTGGCGCGCTCCTGCTTGCGGGCCGCATCGGCCACCGGGTCGGCGCCGTCGCGTTGCATCTCGTCGGCCGGCAGCTCGTCGATGAAGCGGCTGGGCTTGAGCCGGATGCGGTCGCCCCAGCGCTGGGTTTCCTTCGAGTGCGAAAGCCACAGCTGCTGCTTGGCGCGGGTGATTCCCACGTACAGCAGGCGGCGCTCCTCGTCGATCCGGCCTTCCTCGATGCTGGCCTCGTGCGGCAGCGTCGCATCGTCGACGCCGACGATGAACACGCAGCGGAACTCAAGGCCTTTCGCCGCGTGCAGGCTCATCAGCCGCACCTGGTTGCCGGCCTCGCCCTTGTCGGCGTGCGACAGCAGCGCCAGTTGCGCGGCCAGTTCGCCCGGACCGCCGCCGCGGGCGCCATCGAACCAGTCGGCCAGCTCGTCGAGATTCGCCTTGCGGCGCTGGTAGGACGCCTCGTCCTTGCACTGCGCGCGGATCGACTGCAACAGGCCGCTGCGCTGCGCGAGCACGCCGACGAGTTCCGACACCGGGATGCGCCGGGCTTCCTCGCGCAGGCCGCGCACGATCGACACGAACCCGTCCAGCGCATTGGCCGCACGCGGCGCGAGCTGCTTGAGCGCGCCCACCGACTCGGCTGCGCGCGACATCGGCATGCCCGCCTGCTGCGCCAGTTCGGCGAGCTTCGCCAGCGTGGTCGCGCCGACCTCGCGCTTGGGCGACTGCACCGCGCGCAGGAACGCCGCGTCGTCATCCGGGTTGGCGACCAGCCGCAGCCAGGCCAGCACGTCCTTGACCTCGCCGCGGTCCAGGAACGCGGTGCCGCCGGTCAGGTGGTAGGGCACGCGCAGCAGCTGCAGCGCCTTCTCGAGCGCGCGGCTCTGGTGGTTGCCGCGGAACAGGATGCAGATCTCGCCCCACGGCACCTGCTTGGCGGTGCCCAGGAACTGGATTTCGGCGGCGACCTTCTCTGCCTCGTGCGCGGAGTCGCGGCACTCCCACACGCGGATGCGCTCGCCGTCGGGCTGGTCGGACCACAGCGTCTTGGGGTGCTCGTGCGGGTTGTGCGCGATCAGTGCGTTGGCCGCGCGCAGCACGCGGTTGGAGCACCGGTAGTTCTGCTCGAGCTTGACGATGCGCAGCGCCGGATAGTCCTGCCCCAGCGCCAGCAGGTTGTCGGGGTTGGCGCCGCGCCAGGCGTAGATGGACTGGTCGTCGTCGCCCACGCAGGTGAACAGCCCGCGCGGCCCGGCGATGGCCTTGAGCAGCCGGTACTGCGCGTCGTTGGTGTCCTGCGACTCGTCCACCAGCAGGTAGCCGATGCGCTCGCGCCAGCCCAGCGCGCAGTCCTCGTCGCTTTCCAGCAGCTGCACCGGCAGGCGGATCAGGTCGTCGAAATCGACCGCATTGAAGGTCGACAGGCGCGCCTGGTACAGCGCGTAGATGGTGGCGGCGTCGACCTCGCGCGGGCTGCGCGCCTCGGCCATCGCCTGCTCGGGCGACAGGCCGGCGTTCTTGGCGCGCGAAATCAGGTTGCGCACGCTGTCGAGCGCATCGGGTTTCGCGCCCGCGCCCAGCAGGTCCTTGATCTGCGCAGCGGTGTCGTCGGCATCGAAGATCGAAAACCCGCGCCGCAGCCCGAGCTTGGCGTGTTCGATCTGCAGGAATTTCAGCCCCAACGCGTGGAAGGTGCAGATCGTCAGCCCGTCGGCGGCATCGCCCTTGATCCGCTTGGCGACGCGCTCGCGCATCTCCTTGGCCGCCTTGTTGGTGAAGGTGATCGCCGCGATGCGCTTGGCCGGCATCCGGTTGGACGCGATCAGGTGCGCGATCTTCTCCACGATCACCCGGGTCTTGCCGCTGCCCGCGCCGGCGAGCACCAGCAGCGGGCCGTCGGTGTGCAGGACCGCTTCGCGTTGGGGGGGATTGAGGCCGTGCATGGGGCGTCGGGGCGTGGCGGCCGCGCATTGTAGTCCCCACCACCCGCCCGCCTAGAATTGCCCCATGGCCAAGCTCTACTTCTACTACTCGGCGATGAATGCCGGGAAGACCACCACACTGCTGCAGTCGGCGCACAACTACCGCGAGCGCGGGATGCGGGTGGCGATCCTGACGCCGGCGCTGGACCACCGCGCCGGCAGCGGTACCGTGGCTTCGCGTATCGGGCTGAGCGCCGAGGCCGTCGGCTTCGGGCCCGATGACGACCTGGAGGCGCGGGTGCGCGCGGACATTGCCGCACACGGGCCGTTGCACTGCGTGCTGGTGGACGAGGCGCAGTTCCTGTCGCGCAGCCAGGTGTGGCAACTGTCGGAGGTGGTCGATGCGTTGCGCATCCCGGTGCTCTGCTACGGGCTGCGCACGGACTTCCGCGGCGAGCTGTTCGAGGGCAGCCGCTACCTGCTGGCGTGGGCCGATGAGCTCACCGAGATCAAGACGATCTGCCACACCGGCAAGAAGGCAACGATGACGGTGCGCGTCGACGAAGCCGGCCGCGCCGTGCAGGCCGGGCCGCAGGTGGAGATCGGCGGCAACGAGCGCTACGTGTCGGTATCGCGCGCGGAGTTCAAGGCGGTGATGCGGGGCGAGGGGCGGATCGACCCGCTGCAGCCCCCGCTGCCGTTGTAGGCCGCGGCAGCCTCACCCTGCCGCAGCGTCAGCCCTGACCTGCGGCCACCCGCGATGCCTGCGCATCGCACGCGCGCTGCAATTCGGTGACATCACGACGCAGCACGCCGCCTTCGGGCTGGGCCTGTTCCAGTTCGCTCGCAAGCACGGCGAGCACGCGCGCGCCGGCATCGGGCCGGCCATTGCGGCAGGCGAGATCGCCGTCGTAGGCGCGCGCGCGCCAGGTGACGCGACGCAGGTCGTCGTCGGCCACGGTGGCAGGGCTTTGCGCCATCGCCGCCACCGTGGTCGCGGCCTTCGCGTCGCCCGCCAGCGCCGCGCGCCATGCCAGCGCCAGCGTGGCGCGCCAGGTCTTGGCATGCGCAGTGCCGTGGGCGTCGGACAATGCCGGCAGGGCGCTGCGCATCCGCGCCAGGCCGGCGTCCCGGAGCCCGAGGTCGAACTCGACCGCGCCCAGGCGCATGTCCACTGACGCGACCTTCGCATCCCCGTCGCCGAGCGCGCGCACGCGACGCGCACGCGCCTGCAACAGCAGCTCGCGCGCCTGCGCAGGCCGGTCGTCCGCGAACAGCGCGGCCAGGCTGGTTTCGGCCTCGGCGATACGCAGCGGGTCGCCACTGGTGCGGGCGATCGCCAGTGCCTGTCGGGACGCCGCCAACGCGGCCGCGGTGTTGCCCTGCTCGTGCGCCAGCTGCGCCAGTTGCGCGTGGCTGCCGGCCAGGTCGACGTGGTGGGGCCCCAACCGGGCCAGCAGGCGCCGGTGGGTTTCCTCCAGTTCGATGCGGGCGGCCGCCAGCTGCCCGCGCTGCATCAGGATCGACGCCAGCTCGCGTCGCACCGCCAGGGTCGACGGATGCGCCGGCCCGTCGACCGCCAGCGCCACCGCCAGCGCGCCGCGCACTTCGCGTTCGGCCGCATCCATCTGCCCCAGCGCGCGATGCAGCCGGCCGAGGTTGTGGCGGATCTCGACCATCAGCCCGTGGCGATCGCCGACTTCACGGGTCAGCTGCGCGCGGGCGTCTTCGAACCCCTTCAAGGCCACCTGCAGGCGTCCGGCGTCGGCTTCCAGCCCGGCCAGGTCCATGCGGTTCTCCACCTCGCCCAGCGCATCGCCGTCGGCGCCATTGCGCAGCACGAGCGACCGCTCGAACAGCTGCCGCGCCTGTTGCCGGGCGCCGGTGGCGCGGTAGCAGCGGCCCAGCTGCGACTTGAACTCGGCCGCCTGCGCAGGCAGCTGCGACTGTTCGCCGCGGGCGAAGCGCAGTGCCGGCGCCATCAGCTCGATGCAGGCCTGCGGCTGGCCACGCAGCCGGTGCACGCGGCCGCGCTGGGTCAGCGACTCCAGCCGCAGGCCGTCGGGAATGTCGTCCAGCGTGTCCACGATCAGTGCCTGGCGCTCGAGCAACTGCGCGGCCTGGTCGTAGTCGCCCAGGCCGGTGCGCACGCGCGCGACCACGCCGAGCAGTTCGGCGCGCGCGCGCGGCTGCCGCGCCAGCTGACGGTTGCCACGCTCCACCGCGGTGTCGAGCAGGTCGCGCAGGTCGAGCGGCCCCGCCTCGCCGTGTCCGCGTGCGCTCTCGAACAGGCCGACCATGAAGTCCTGCATTGCCTGTGCACGGCTGGCCTCGGCTACCGCCTCGCGTGCCTGCCAGGCGACGCTGGCCAGTGCGACCGCGACGACCGCGCCCACGAGCGATCCGCTGGCGACGGCCCAGCGGTGGCGGTGCACGAACTTGCGCACGCGGTAGCCCACGCTCTGCGGCCGCGCCAGCACCGGCCGGCCGGCGGCATGCCGGCGCAGGTCCAGCGACATCGCCTCCACCGAGGGGTAGCGCTGCTCGGGGCGACGCGCCATCGCCTTGAGCACGATGTTGTCCAGGTCGCCGGAAAGCGCCCGGGCGCGCTTGCGTGACGGCGTCGAGCCGACCCCGCTGTCGGTGCCCTGCAATGCCGCCTGCGACGGCCGCGGCACGTCGCCGGTGAGGATCGCTTCCTCCCACGCGGCGTCGCTGGTGCGCTCGGGCCGGTACGGCTTGCAGCCGGTCAGCAGCTCGTACAGCACCACGCCCAGCGAATACACGTCGGTCATCGTGCTCACCGGTTCGCCGCGGATCTGCTCGGGCGCGGCGTAGTGCAGGGTGAACGCGCGCACGCCGGTGCCGGTGTGCTCCGGTGCGGCCGGCTCGCCGTCGAGCAGCTTGGCGATGCCAAAGTCCAGCAGGCGGACGTCGCCCGCCGGCGTCACCAGGATGTTGGACGGTTTGAGGTCGCGATGGACGATCAGGTTGGCGTGGGCGTGGCTGACCGCGTCGCACACCTGCGCGAACATGCGCAGCCGCGCATCCAGCGGCACGTCGTGCTCTCGGCAGTAGTCGGTGATCGGCCGGCCGTCGACGTACTCCAGCGCGAGGTACGGCTGGCCGTCGCCGGTGACGCCGGCATCCAGAAGGCGCGCGATGTTGGGATGCGCCAGGCGCGCCAGGATCTGCCGCTCGCGGGTGAAGTGCAGCCGCAGGTTGGTGTCGGCCAGGCCCGGACGCAGGAGTTTGAGCGCGACCCGGCGCTCGTACAGGCCGTCGGCGCGCGAGGCGCGCCACACCTGGCCCATGCCGCCCTCGCCGATCTGCCGGTCCAACCGGTACGGCCCGATTTCCTGGCCCGGGTGCAGGCCGGCCAGCGGCGAGACCGCGGGCTTGGACAGGAAGTCCTCGCTGCCCTCCTCCAACGCGACCAGCGCCTCGAGCTCGGCCGCCAGTCCGGCGTCCTCGTCGCGCAATTCGGCCAGCCGCCGCTCACGCGCCGGCGGGTCCAGCTCGAACAGCGCATCGAGCAGCGGGGACAGCCGTTGCCAGCGCTCGGCGTCCATCCAGCGCTCGCCGGTCAGGCGTCCTTGAGCGAGGCCAGCAGGAACAGCCGGGCCTTCTGCCAGTCGCGGCGGATGCTGCGTTCGGAGCGCTTGAGCAGCGCGGCGATCTCCAGCTCCGAGAGGCCGGCGAAATAGCGCAGCTCCACCACCTGCGCCAGCTTCTGGTCGACCGCGGCCAGCCGGGTCAGGGCGGTGTCCAGGCCGAGGGTTTCCTCGTCCAGGCGCACGCCGCCTTCCAGGTCCTCTGGCAGGTCGGTGACGCGGTGCAGGTCGCCGCCGCGCTTCTGCGCCAGGCGCTGGCGGGCGTAGTCCACCACCACGCTGCGCATGGCCGAGGCCGCATAGGCGAAGAAGTGGGCGCGGTCGTCGAACTGTGCCTCGCGGCGGCCGATCAGCTTGAGGTAGGCCTCGTGCACCAGCGCGGTGGCATCGAGCGTGTGCCCGTGCTGCCCGGCCAGTTGCCGGCGGGCCATGGTGTGCAGTTCCTGGTAGAGCGTCGCGAGCACGCGATCGAGCGCGCCGCGGTCGCCGTCGCGCGCTGCATCCAGCAGTACCGTGATCTCGGCGGTGTCAGCCATCGTGTCCCCCGTGGCGATTGCGCGGACTATAGCGCGTCGTTGCGACGGTGAAACGCCATCCGGCCACACCCCTCGGTTGGCACGGAACGTGCCGGCGCCGGGTCGCGCAGCCGCTAGCGCTGGCAGTGGCCGCACCACACCGTGGCGCGCTGGCCGACGGTCGCCTGCCGCAGCGCGCGGCCGCAGCGCGGGCACGGCTCGCCGCCGCGGCCGTAGGCCGACAGCTCCTGCTCGAAGTAGCCGGGCGCCCCGTCCGGGCTGATGAAGTCGCGCAGGGTGGTGCCGCCGCGGGTGATGGCGTAGGCGAGGATCGCCTTCACTGCCTCGGCCAGGCGTGCGTAGCGTTCGCGCGAGATGCGCCCGGCCGGCCGCAGCGGCGAGATGCCCGCGGCGAACAGCGCCTCGGCGACATAGATGTTGCCCACCCCGACCACCACCCGCTGATCCATCAGGAACGCCTTGACCGGCGCGCTGCGCCCGCGCGACAACGCGAACAGGTAGTCGCCGTCGAAGGCTGCCGACAGCGGCTCCGGCCCCAGCCCCGCCAGCAGTGGGTGCACTTCACCGGGCGGCTGCCACAGCAGGCAGCCGAAACGGCGCGGGTCGTTGAAGCGCAGCACCCGGCCGTCGTCGAGCGCGAAATCGACGTGGTCGTGCGCGCGCACGGCCGTGTCGCCGGGCAGCACGCGCAGGCTGCCGGACATGCCCAGGTGCAGCAGCGCGCTGCCGGCGGCGCTGTCGACCAGCAGGTACTTGGCGCGGCGGCGCACGCCCTCGATGCGGTGGCCGGGCAGGCGGTCGACGACCTCGCGCGCGATCGGCCAGCGCAGGTCCGGCCGGCGCAACGTGGTGGACACGACGGTGCGGCCGACCAGGTGCAGCGCCAGGCCGGCGCGGGTGGTTTCGACTTCGGGCAGTTCGGGCATCGCGCCAGCTTAGCGGCGGCATCGACGGCGGTAACGCCGGCTTCCGCGCGTCGTGGCCTCCTTGGTGAACACGCAGAGGCGCCCGTGATGCCCGCCGCGCTTGCGGTCGCAGCTGAACGACCCCACCTCCATACCCGCGCGAACGGTGGGCCAGCGGTGGCATCATCGTGCGTGGACCTGGCGTGAAGCCGGTCGCCATCCGCTCCGGAGTACGCAATGCCCGCTTCCCTGATCGACTTCCTCGCCGGCGGCCTGGTGCAAGCCAGCCTCGGCACGCTCGTCATCTATTTCCTGGTCGCCACCCAGCTCACCATTTTCTCGGTGACGCTGTACCTGCACCGTTCGATGGCGCACCGCTCGGTCGACTTCCACCCGGCCATCGCGCATGTGTTCCGGTTCTGGACGTGGCTGACCACGTCGATGATCACCCGCGAGTGGGCGGCGATCCACCGCAAGCACCACGCCAAGTGCGAGACCGAAGAGGATCCGCACAGCCCGCAGGTCAAGGGCATCAAGACCGTGTTCTGGCGCGGCGTGGAACTCTACCGCGAGGCGCGCAGCGACCGCGACGCCATCGAGAAATACGGCAAGGGCTGCCCGGACGACTGGATCGAGCGCAAGCTCTACACCCCGCACGCGACATTGGGCCCGACCCTGCTGCTGTTCATCAGCTTCGCGCTGTTCGGCGCGGCGGGCGTGGCGATCTGGGCGCTGCAGATGGCGTGGATCCCGTTCTGGGCCGCCGGCGTGGTCAACGGCCTGGGCCACTGGTGGGGCTACCGCAACTTCGAGAGCGCCGACACCTCGACCAACCTCACCCCGTGGGGCTTCTGGATCGGCGGCGAAGAGCTGCACAACAACCACCACGCCTTCCCCAGCTCGGCGAAGTTCGCGCTGCGCAAGTTCGAGTTCGACATCGGCTGGAGCACCATCAAGCTGTTCGAGAAGGTCGGCCTGGCCAAGGTGCTGCGCGTGGCGCCGTCGCTGGACGTGCGCCCGAACATCGCCATGCCGGACGGCGAAACGCTCAAGGCGCTGCTGGCGATCCGCTTCCAGGCCATGACCGACTACTACCGCGGCGTCACCCTGCCGACGTTGCGCTCCACCAACGACAGGCTGCCGCGCCCGCTGCGCAAGGCACTGGCCGACGGCGGCCGCTGGCTGGACGACGACAAGCGGGCCCGCCTGCAGGCGTGGATCGCCGAGCGTCCGAAGATGGCGACGCTGGCGCAGTTCCGCGAGCGCCTGGCGCAGGTGCTGGACGACCGTTCGCACGACGCCCAGGCCACGCTGCAGCGCCTGCATGCGTGGTGCGCGGAAGCCGAGGCCAGCGGCATCAAGTCGCTGGAGCAGTTCTCGCAACGCCTGAAGGGCTACGCGCTGGCACCGGCGCGCGCCTGACCGGCACCTGCCGTGACGGCATCGCACCGCAAACGACCCGCGCCTCACCGCGCGGGTTTTTTGTGTCCGGGACAGACGCATGCCCGTCCGCGACGGGCCTGGTGTTGTGTGCTGGGCGCATCACTGTGGCTGGCGGTCGCCGGCCTCGTGCAGGCCCAGGTGCGCGACACCGGCGACTACCTGGCGCGCATGGACACCGACGCCAACGCCACCGTGTCGCTGGCCGAATACCAGCAGTGGATGGGCTACGCGTTCGAACGCATGGACCGCAATGGCGACGGCACCCTGTCGCCCGGTGAACTGCCCGGCGGCCGAGGACGTGCGGTGACGCGGCAGGCGCACCTGGCGACGCTGGCCGCGGCGTTCAAGCGGCAGGACCTCGACGGTAACGGCGTGCTGGATGCGCGCGAGCTGGCCGCGCCCCCGCAGTAGTCAGCCGGCCTGCCGTGGCACCCGCGCACGGTCACGCTCGTGCAGCCAGGCCAACCCCTCTTCGCGATCGAAGAAGCGCCGGAAGGCATAGCCGCGCGCGCTGGACAGTGTTTCCAGCGCAATGTTGAAGCGGCTGGATGCCGGGCCGATGAAGGCGATCCGGCACTGCCGCAGCGCCTCGTCCGCCGCCAGGCGCGAGGCGAAATCGCTGACCCTCGACAGCGGTTCGGCCGTCTGCCGCGCACCGCTGAAATCGATCAGGATGCGCCGCGGCGCGCCCTCGGCCAGCAGGGTGCTGGTCTGTTCGAATGCAGCCTGGCGCTGCTCGACAGGGACGCAGTCCCAGTAGCGCACGTCGATGATGCCGCGCAATGTGTCCAGCGAAACTCGATAGGCCATCAGATCCCCCGCGGCCATCCTGCATGCACGTCGATGACGGTCGCAACCTGTACGAAGTAGCTGAACGGTTAAGCCGCATGGCTTGGCGGCACGGCCGGCCTCGAGTCCCGGCCCGGGCATCACACCCGCGCAACCGTCGTGACGCACCGTGCGAACCGGCGATGCCGTCGTCGGCGCCGTGCGGCACACTGGGTCTCCGACTAGCCCCACCGCTTCACGGAGTGCGCCATGACCCAGCCCGCCGTCCATCCCGTCGACCCGGCCTTCGCCGCCCGCGCGCGCATCACGCGCGAGGACTACCGGCGCGATTACGAGGAATCGGTGCGTGACCCGGAGCGCTTCTGGGCACGCATCGGCCAGCGTCTGGACTGGATGACGCCGCCGACCGTCATCAAGGACACCAGCTTCGAGCTGGCCGACTTCCACATCCGCTGGTACGCCGACGGCGAGCTCAACGCGAGCGTCAACTGTCTGGACCGGCACCTGGCCACACGCGGCGACAAGACCGCCCTGCTGTTCGAGCACGACGACCCGACCCTGCCAGCCGAGTCCATCAGCTACCGCGAGCTGCACGTGCGCGTCTGCCGGCTGGGCAACGCACTGCGCGCGCTGGGCGTGCGCAAGGGCGACCGGGTGACGATCTACCTGCCGATGATCCCGGACGCGGTGGTGGCGATGCTGGCGTGCGCGCGCATCGGCGCGGTCCACTCGGTGGTGTTCGGCGGCTTCGCGCCGCAGTCGATCGCCGACCGTGTCGCCGACTGCGGCAGCAAGCTGATCATCACCGCCGACGAAGGCCTGCGTGGCGGCAAGCGCATCGCGCTCAAGGCCAACGTCGATGCCGCATTGAAGCTGCCCGGCACCAACTCGGTGGAGACGGTGCTGGTGGTGCGCCATACCGGTGCCGCGGTGGACATGCAGATGCCGCGCGACCGCTGGTTCGACGCGGTGGTCGACAGCCAAGCCGATGCCTGCGAGCCCGAGCGCATGAACGCCGAGGACCCGCTGTTCATCCTCTACACCTCCGGCAGCACCGGCAAACCCAAGGGCGTGCTGCACACCACCGGCGGCTACCTGGTCTATGCCAGCTACACCCACGAGTGCGTGTTCGACCTGCGCGAGGACGACGTCTACTGGTGCACCGCCGACGTCGGCTGGGTCACCGGCCACAGCTACATCGTCTACGGGCCGCTGGCCAACGGCGCGACCGCGCTGGTATTCGAGGGCGTCCCCAACTTCCCCGATGCCTCGCGCTTCTGGCAGGTCGTCGACCGCCACAAGGTCACCGTGTTCTACACCGCGCCCACTGCCATCCGCGCACTGATGCGCGAGGGCGAGGAGCCGGTGCAGGCGACGTCGCGCGCCTCGTTGCGCCTGCTCGGCACGGTGGGTGAGCCGATCAACCCCGAGGCGTGGCGGTGGTACTTCGAAGTCGTCGGCGAATCGCGGTGCCCGATCGTCGATACGTGGTGGCAGACCGAGACCGGAGGCATCCTCATCAGCCCGCTGCCAGGCGCGACCCACCTCAAGCCCGGCTCGGCGACGACGCCGTTCTTCGGTGTGCAACCGGCGCTGGTCGACGCCAACGGCCACACGCTTCAGGGCGAGGCCGAGGGCAACCTGGTGCTGACCGACTCCTGGCCGGGCCAGATGCGCACCGTGTACGGCGACCACGGCCGCTTTATCGACACCTACTTCCGCACGTACCCGGGCCGCTACTTCACCGGCGACGGCGCTCGGCGCGACGCCGACGGCGACTGGTGGATCACCGGCCGCGTCGACGACGTGATCAACGTCAGCGGCCACCGCATCGGCACGGCCGAGGTCGAAAGCGCGCTGGTCTCGCACCCGAAGGTCGCCGAGGCCGCGGTGGTCGGCTTCCCGCACGACATCAAGGGCCAGGGCATCTATGCCTACGTGACGCTGGTGGCCGGCGAGACGGCCAGCGACGACCTGCGCAAGGAACTCGTGGCCCACGTGCGCCAGGAGATCGGCCCGATCGCCACGCCCGACCACCTGCAATGGGCGCCCGGCCTGCCCAAGACCCGCAGCGGCAAGATCATGCGGCGCATCCTGCGAAAGATCGCCGAGAACGCCCCGGAGCAACTGGGCGATACGTCCACGCTGGCAGATCCGTCCGTGGTGGGGTCGCTGGTCAGCGAGCGGCGTAATGCCTGAGTCTCGCTAGCTCGCTAGTAGGCGTGGCACTGACAGCGGGCGGTGTTCGGCAGACGGCTCTCGCCGCGGCCGGGAGCGCCGCTGAAAATTCGGAGCGTTGCGTCAGTGTGCGTGCGTCGATCCCGTATGCAGACTCCGGACGCGCTGCCTGCTCCGGTCACGCTCGCCTGGCGTGGTGCGGATGATGCGGGCAATGTACCCCCACAACGCCAGGCACGCAGTAAGGACCACGAGCCGCACCACGTTGACCGGGGCAAAGAAGGATTGGCGCAGGGCATCGATGTCGAGCCGGGCTTCGAAGACCAGCACGAACACGGCCAGCAATCCGATTGACGCCAGCGCGGCCACGCAGGTCCAAAGGCATTCGCCTGCACAGCAGGTGAGCCAGTGGCGTGGGTGGGCGGAGGAGGGCGTGCTGCGCATCGGACTGGCATTGGCGTTGACGGGGCGCTCAGGATGCGGGCGACCCAGTCATGGCGATGTCGAGGCGGAGCGGTTGTTTCGTGTGCGCCGGCTGAATGCTCAGCGGCCAGACAGGTTGGCGTGTTGGCTCCATATACCGGTCCACAAGCCGGATAACACATCGGAGGATTGCCTGTCGGCGGCACACGATCGGTGACCATGTGGTTGCGACCATGGGAGCTGGGGCGTCGAAGTCCCGGCCACAGACCGCGCACCACGCAGGTAATCCAGGTTCGCACTGACGCGCAGGCGTTCGCTATCAAGTCGGTAGCGCAATGCCGTAATCACGGCCGTTCGCGACGGGGAGTCCACAAAAGCAAAGCCCGCCTTGCGGCGGGCTCTGGACCCCGGCTTTCGCCGGGATGACGCAGTGACACAGGCGTTCGCGTTGCGAACTCTGGAAAAGCAAAGCCCGCCTTGAGGCGGGCTCTGGATCCCGGCTTTCGCCGGCATGACGTTCTGACAATGCCGTGCGCGCAGCGCACGGGTCAGAACGTCACTTGATCTTGCCTTCCTTGTAGATCACGTGCTTGCGGACGACGGGATCGTACTTCTTGATCTCCATCTTGCCCGGCGTGTTCTTCTTGTTCTTGTCGGTGGTGTAGAAGTGGCCGGTGTTGGCCGTCGAAATCAGGCGGATCTTGTCGCGCTTGGAAGCCATCGGTCAGTCCTCCTCAGATCTTTTCGCCGCGGGCGCGGAGATCGGCGAGCACGGCGTCGATGCCGTTCTTGTCGATGGTGCGCAGGGCCTTGGTGGAAACACGCAGCTTGATCCAGCGGTTCTCGCTGGCGACCCAGAACCGGCGCTCATGCAGGTTCGGGAGGAAGCGGCGGCGGGTCTTGTTCATGGCGTGCGAGACGTTGTTGCCGGTCGTCGTTCGCTTGCCGGTGACTTGGCATACTCGGGACATGTGCACCTCGAAAGGATGTTGGGGCTTCCCTTGGCCAGGGAGGCGGCGGCCCCGCCGCACGGGGCGGCACGCGATGCGGGAGACAACCCTGGTGCGGGTCCGGCAAGCCGGGTGAAGGCATCAGGCGGATGCGTCGGGCGGCCCCGGAATCGCGTTTCCGGGTCGCGCCGGTGGCGGCCCTGACGGGCAGCCGGACGCAGCGAGCCGCGCATTATGCGGCGCTTTTCCTTTGCCGGCAAGCACTTGGCCCCGGCGCGGGGCCTGGATCGCGCGGGTCGCCGCGCGGGTGGCTCAGGCGGCCGGGCCGCGCAGCTTCTCCAGCACGCCGTCCAGGGCGTCCAGGTCGCTGTAATGGATCACCAGGCGGCCCTTGCCGCCGCGGCCGTGCAGCACGTTGACCTTGGTGTTGAGCGACTCGGCCAGCTCGCGCTCCAGGCTGACGATATCGGCCTGCGGCTTGGCCTTGGCCGGCTTGCTGCGCTTGCCCTCGGGTACCTTGCCCAAGGCGAACTGCTGGGCGCGGTGCTCGACCTCGCGCACCGACCAGCCGTGCTCGGCGGCATCGGCGGCCAGCTTGGCGGCCAGTTCCGGGGCCAGGGTGAGCAGCGCGCGGGCGTGGCCCATCTCCAGCCGGCGCGACTCCACCAGCGCGCGGATGGCCGGCGGCAGCTCCAGCAGGCGCAGCAGGTTGGACACGGCCGCGCGCGAGCGGCCCACCGCCTCGGCGGCCTGTGCGTGGGTCAGGTCGAACTCGTCGATCAGCCGCTGCAGAGCGTTCGCCTCTTCCAGCGGGTTGAGGTCCTCGCGCTGGATGTTCTCGATCAGCGCCATGGCGACCACGGTGCGGTCGTCGACCTCGCGCACCACCACCGGCACTTCGGCCAGGCCGGCCTGCTTGCTGGCGCGCCAGCGGCGCTCGCCGGCGATGATCTCGTAGGTGCGCCCGCCGTGGTCGGCGATCTCGCGCACGACGATCGGCTGGATCACGCCCTGGGCCTTGATCGACTCGGCCAGCTCGGCCAGCTTGTCCTCGTCCCAGTGCTTGCGTGGCTGGTACTTGCCGGCGGTCAGCGCATCGACGGGGAGCGAATGCAGGGTGTCGCCGGGCGCGGCTTCCAGCGCCGGCGCTTCGGATTTCGGCCCCAGCAGCGCCTCCAGTCCACGGCCCAGGCCACGCTTCTTGGCGGCCGATGCGGTCTTGGCGGCGCTCATGCCGGGGTCTCCTGTGCGGTGGGTTTCGTAGCGGGCGGCTTGCTGGCCTGGTCGCGCTCGCGCTGGCGGCGCAGCACCTCGCCTGCCAGGCCGAGGTAGGCGATGCCGCCGCGGCTGGCCTTGTCGTAGCCGACGATGCTCTGGCCGTGGCTGGGCGCTTCGGCCAGGCGCACGTTGCGCGGCACGATGGTGCGGAACACGCGGTCGCCGAAGTGGTTGGTCAGCTCGGCGGACACGGCGTTGGCGAGGTTGTTGCGCACGTCGAACATGGTGCGCAGCACGCCTTCGATCTCCAGCCGCGGGTTGAGCCGCGCCTTCATGCCCTCGATGGTGTCCAGCAGCGCGCTGACGCCCTCCAGCGCGTAGTACTCGCACTGCATCGGCACGATGATCGAATCCGCCGCGGTGAGCGCGTTGATGGTCAGCAGCGACAGCGCCGGCGGGCAGTCGATCAGGATGAAGTCGTAGTCGTCGGCGATCGGCGCCAGCGCGCGCTTGAGGCGCTGCTCGCGGTCGTCCTCGTTCATCAGCCGGATCTCGGCCGCGGTGAGGTCGATGTTGCCCGGCAGCAGGTCGAAGTCCTCCGGCGTGCGCACGCGGGCGGCGGCGGCCTCGCTTTCGCCCAGCAGCACCTCGCAGACGGAGTCCTCGAGCTCGCGCTTGTTGACGCCCGCGCCCATGGTCGCGTTGCCCTGCGGGTCCAGGTCGACCAGCAGCACGCGCTTGGGCGTGCGCGCCAGCGCGGCGGCCAGGTTGACCGCGGTAGTGGTCTTGCCGACCCCGCCCTTCTGGTTGGCGACGGCGATGATGCGGGCCATGCGGCTCGTCCCCTGTAATGGCCGGCCCTGTCGTGGGCGGCGTGCGAAGCGGACGGCCCGCGCGGGGCGCGGGCCGGACCGGGGATTATGCCCGCGCGCGCCGGCCCTTGCCGAACGCCGGCGAACCGGCCATCGCGCAGCGCCGGTTCAGCCGTTCCATCAAAGCCCCAAGGCCCTCAGGCCCGGCGCACCACCACGAGATGGCGCTGCGCCGGCAGGCCCGGTACGCGTAGCGGGTGCACCGCTTCGACCGCCCAGCCCTCGGGCAGGGCCGCGATTTCCTCGGCCGGCTCCACGCCCTTCATCGCCAGAAGGCGGCCGTCGGGCTTGAGCAGCGGCCCGCCCCATTCCACCAGCAGCGGCAGCGTCGCCAGCGCGCGCGCGGTGATCGCGTCGAACGCACCCGGCATGTCGAGCGCTTCGATGCGCGACTCGGCGACCTGCACGTCGGCCAGCTTCAATTGGCGCACCGCTTCGCGCATGAAGCGCGCCTTCTTGCCGGCGCTCTCCACCAGCATCACCCGCAGCCCGGGCTTGGCGATCGCCAGCGGGATGCCGGGCAGGCCGGCGCCGGTGCCCAGGTCGGCCAGCGCGCCGCCGGCGCCGGCGAGGCCGTCCACGTACGGGTGCATCGCCAGCGAGTCGAGCAGGTGCTTGGTGACCATCTCGCGCGGGTCACGCACGGCCGTCAGGTTGTAGGTGCGGTTCCAGCGCAGCAGCAGCGACAGGTAGTCGAGCAGCGGCGTTTCGAGCGCCGGGTCGAGTTGCAGGTCGACCAGGCCGGCGCGCAGCAGGGGCGGCAGGTCGGCGGGGAGGGCGTGGGGCGTGTTCATGACGCGACAGTATCGCCGCTGCGGCGCTCAATCCGTCGCGCGCGTCATCTCGCCTCCCTCGGTCGCCACGCGAGTGCACCGACATACCCGGGTGCCGGCACCAGTTCGCGCAAGCGCCAGTCCTGCGGGCGCCCCAGCGCGGGGTCGCATTCGCGCAGCGCCAACCCGGTGGCGGTGTCCTCGAAGCGCAGGCGATGCAATCCGAACGACAGGCCGTGCCCGTGCGCCTTCAGTACCGCTTCCTTGGCGCACCACAGCCGGAGGAAGGCATGGTCGCGGGCGTCAGCCGTAGCCTGCGCGGCCAGCCATTCGTGCTCGCCGGGGGTGAAGTAGCGCGCTGCCACCGCCAATGCGCGCGGCCGCGGCCGCAGCCACTCCATGTCGACCCCGACCGCCACGTGCTCGCCCAGCGCGACCAGCAGCCCCTCGCCGCTGTGGCTCCAGTTGCAGTCGTGGCAGGCACGCGGCGTGCACAGCTGCGGCCGGCCGCGCGCATCGCGCTGCAGGGTGACCGGGCCGCCCTCGTCGGCCAGCTGTGCCTGCAGCCACGCCTGCGCCTGCGCCTGGGGCGCCACGTCCGGCTGGCGCGGCTGCCAGGACCAGGCAGGGACAACGCCGGAATGGGTGGGGGGCGACATCAAGGGACCGGGTGGGCGGGCGCGGGACGGCCAGCGTAAGCTACCGGCCGGATCCGGCTTCGGCCGCGACAGGGGGTGGCAACGGTCGATACGGCCCACGCCACGGTACGGAGCACAGCACGGGCCATGCATCGATGTCAGCGGTAATCGACACCGGCCACGCCGGACAGCCCGGGCATCGCCCCGCGACGTCGCCCATGGCCCTGGGCGACGACGCCCGCGCGATCGTGTTCGACGCCACGGGAGAGCGGTCGCTGGCGCGCTTCCATGCCGAGGTTCGCGCGCTTGCCGCGCTGCTGCCCGACGGCCGCCACGCCATCAACCTGTGCGAGGACCGCTACCGGTTCCTGGTCGCGTTCTGCGCGGCCGCCCTGCGCGGCCAGACCACGCTGCTGCCGCCGTCGCGCGCACCGCGCGTGGTCGACGAGGTGCTGGGCCAGCACCCTGACGCCTACTGCCTGGGCGACGGACCGCTCGTTCCCGAGCCGCCGCGCTACCTGCTTCTGCCCGACCCGCTGCCGCAGTCCGACGGCCCGCCGCCGGTGCTGGACGATGACGCGCTGGTCGCGATCGGGTTCACCTCCGGCAGCACCGGGCAGCCGCGGCCCAACCCCAAGACCTGGGCGGCATTCCGCACCAGCACCGCGCAGAACCTCTCCGCGCTCGCGGACCTGCTGGTACCGCACGGCAGCACCCATGTCGTAGCGACGGTGCCGCCGCAGCACATGTACGGCATGGAGATGTCGGTGCTGCTGCCGTTGCTGGGGCCGGTGGCGATCCACGGCGCGCGCCCGTTCTTCCCGGGCGATGTGGCGCGCGTGCTGGCCGACTCGGCCACGCCGGCGCTGCTGGTGACCACGCCGGTGCACCTGCGCGCGCTGCTGGAATCGGGCATCGCGCTTCCGCCGGTGGCGGGCATCGTGTCGGCCACCGCGCCGCTGTCGGCGCCGCTGGCGCGTGAGGCCGAGTCGCGATTCGGCTGCGAGGTGCGCGAGCTGTTCGGCTCGACCGAGACCTGTGTGTTCGCGCGCCGGCGTACCGCGGTCGACGAGGCCTGGACCCTGTTGCCGGGCGTGCGCCTGTCGCCGCAGCCCGACGGCACCGCCGTGCACGCGCCGCACCTGCCGCATCCGATCGCGCTGGCCGACCTGGTCGAAGTGCTGGACGACGGCCGTTTCGTCCTGCGCGGCCGCAGCGCCGACCTGCTGGAGATCGCCGGCAAGCGCGCCTCGCTCGGCGATCTGACGCGCAAGCTGCTGGCGGTGCCGGGCGTGGTCGACGGCGTGGTGTTCCAGGCCGAGCAGCCCGACGACGCCGGCGTTCGCCGCGTGGCCGCGCTGGTGGTAGCGCCCGGACAGGACGAGGCGGACATCCTGCGCGCGCTGCGCGGCGCGATCGACCCGGTGTTCCTGCCACGGCCGCTACGTTGCGTTGCAGCATTGCCGCGCAACGAGACCGGCAAGTTGCCGCGCCATGCGCTGACGGCCCTGCTGGCATCGCAACTGGGCTGAGGTAGTGCCTTTCGCACGGCCTGCACGTGACGGCCACGCGAACCCCGAAATCGCCCACATCCCCGTCACACGGGGCTCGCAAGACTGTCTCCGCCCCTACGCAGGGGAGCACGAATCCCTACTGACCGGACTAAGGAGACACACGCGATGGGTATCATTATTTGGCTGATCGTTGGCGGCATCATCGGCTGGATTGCCAGCATGATCATGAAGACCGATGGCCAGCAGGGCATCATCCTGAACGTGATCGTCGGCATCGTCGGCGCGTTCCTGGGCGGCTGGATCGGCGGCATGCTGGGTATCGGCGGTGCCGATATCAACGACGGCGACTTCAGCCTGTCGGGCCTGCTGCTTTCGCTGGTGGGCGCGATCGTGCTGCTGGCGATCGTCAACCTGTTCCGTCGCGGCCGCGTGCGCTAAGCACCTGCCGAAATTCGGATACGCGAAGGCCCGGCATTGCCGGGCCTTCGTCGTTCTGGGGCAGGCAACACAGGACCGCCCCGCGCCAACCCGGCCTGCGCCCGCTATCGAGCAAGCTCCACCCACGCCGGCGCGTGGTCGCTCGGCCGCTCCCAGGTGCGCGGCTCGCGGTCGATGCCGGCGCCGCTGCAGTCGCCGCGCAGCGCCTCCGACACCAGCGTCAGGTCGATGCGCAGGCCCATGTCACGGCGGAACGCCGCCTGCCGGTAATCCCACCAGCTGAACACGCCGCCGTCCTCGTGGTGCAGGCGGTAGGCGTCGTGCAGGCCGAGGTCGTACAACCGGCGCAGCGCATCGCGCTCGGCGGTCGAGGTCAGGATGTGGTCGTCGTTCCAGACCGCCGGGTCGTGGACGTCACGTGCGTCGGGGGCGATGTTGAAGTCGCCCAGCACGACCAGCTTCGGGTGCGCGAGCAGCTCCCTCATCAGCCAGCCCTGCACCGCCTCCAGCCAGCGCAGCTTGTAGGCGTACTTGTCGGTGCCCACGTCCTGGCCGTTGACCACGTAGAGGTTGACCACGCGCACGTCGCCGACGGTCGCGGCGATTACCCGCTTCTGCTCGTCCTCGAACCCGGGGATGCCGACCTGCACGGCTTCGGCCGGCGTGCGCGAGAGGATGGCGACGCCGTTGTAGGTCTTCTGCCCGGCGAACACGCTGCGGTAGCCGGCCTCGGCCAGTGCCGCGTCCGGGAAGCGCGCATCCTCCAGCTTGGTCTCCTGCAGGCCGACGATGTCGGGCGCGGCGGCGTCGAGCCACTGCTGCAGGTGCGGCAGGCGCACGTTGAGCGAATTGACGTTCCAGCTGGCGATCTTGGTCGGCGTGGTCATCGGCAAAGTCTAGTCCACGTCCGCGGCGGCGCCGCGGCGCGGGCTGGCATCATCGGCAGCTGTTCCCGCTAGAGGCCCCGCCATGCCCGTTGAGTGGATCGACCTGCGCAGCGACACCGTCACCCGGCCCACCGATGCGATGCGCGCGGCGATGGCGGCGGCCGAGGTCGGCGACGACGTCTACGGCGAGGACCCGACGGTCAATGCGCTGCAGGACCGGCTGGCCGGCGAGCTGGGTTTCGAGGCCGCGCTGTTCGTGCCCAGCGGCACGCAGTCCAACCTGGTGGCGCTGCTGGCGCATTGCGCGCGCGGCGACGAGTACCTGGTCGGCATGGACGCGCACACCTACAATACCGGCAGGTAGCACGGCATTGACATCAACCTGTAGATGTTATTCCTTATGGACATAGATCCAGGGGATCGCTGTGCTCGTCTCAAATTTGTCTGTCTTGCCGGTGGAGCCCTACGGCTCTACCCCAGGGTTGCCAGCGTTTCCCGGCACGTGCCAAGAGGGGACTGTTCGCGGCGACCACGCCCAGGACCCGTATGGCTCGCCTTGAGTACATTCGCCTGCCACTGGAGCGCGCCCTCGTCGAGGAAGACGTAGTGCACTTTGTGCGCCAAGAGGTAGTCGATCCCCGGACCCGCCTGCGGATCCCTGTGACGGCCGAACGTGTGCCCCAGCTTGTATGGCAAAGAGGGGAGATTTGGGGCGAGGCCAATATTTGGCTGCTGCGTCGAGCCCGTTTGCTGCTCGGCGGTCAGCTCAAGGAGGAGACCATCGGTGCCAATGGGAAGGATTTGTTGGCGTATGCCAATTGGCTTGAAGATGCAGGCAAAGAATGGTGGCAATGCCCGTTACAAGATGATGAGCGTCCGTTAAACCTTTATCGAGGCTTCCTGGTGTCCAGCTCAGGCGCTGAGGTTCCGGACCCTAATGGGCAGACCGGCAAGACTCCACGCCCTGGCAAACTGTCTCCTCTGCTTGCATCTCGACGCATGGCCACCGTAAAGGCCTTTTATCAGTGGCTGATCGCCGAAGAGATCCTCAGCCCGGGGTTCCCTTTGTGGAGCGAACAGAAGGTACGCATTCCTTATGAGGATGCGTTCGGCTTTCGTCGTCACGTCGAGGCAGTTCAGACCTCACTCGACATCAAAGTACGCAAGAGACAAAGCGAAGACGGGCTGGAGGAGGGATTGCAACCAGTGTCACTGGAAGTTCGCGATGCAATCTTGGATTTAGCACATCGTCGCTGCAGCATTGAGTTGTTCTTCATGCTCTCACTTGGCTTCTGGAGTGGGCTGCGGCTCGGCAGCATATGTGACCTAAAGATTCAGACTCTGGAGAACGCGCTCGCGATTCAGAATTGCGCCGCTCTGAAACACCTGAGTATCGGGCCGCAGGCTAACCCACCCGTGCAGATGAAGTTGGCCCAGAACAGTACGGGCATCGTTATCCCGACGCGCCTTCTTGACGACCTGATGGACTACGCCGTCGGCCTCGACCGCGGCAAGCGGGTCGCGCTTGCCAAGCCGCAGCACAAGCATCTGTTGTTCTTGACCAAGCACGGGAATCCCTATGGCCCCCAGGGCTCAGACCGCAGTCCGACCGTAAACGGCGAAATGTCGCGTCTAAAGCGGCTCGCACGCGGGGAAGGGTTGAATATCGACACCTTTACCTTTCATTGGTCGAGGGCAACGTTCGCGACGATGTGGGCCAAGGTGGCCCGTAATCAGGGTCACCTACATGAATTCTTGCCGACCCTGAAACGGATGCTTGCACACAAGCACGACCGAACGACATGGCGTTACATCCGATGGGCGGAAAGGGAGGAGGTACGCGCTGCTGTGATGGACGAATTTACCCAAACAATGTTTGGTCGATTCTATACGGCCGTGGAAGAGCAGGATGCTTGATGTAGTGATCCCCGACCTGAAAGTCGAGGGCATGATACTCAGCCCGAAGGCCTCCGGCATCGATCTGAAGATTCTTCTCTACAAGGGTGCGGCCTCGCTGCAGAGGCACTTGGCCCAGCGGAAGCTCGAATCCGGCGAATTGGGTCGTCCGCTGACGGAGCGCTTGCCTCTGCTGGAGACTATTCATCGGCGGTGGCAGGCAGGCGTGGCAGATAAGAGCCTGTCCGACCAATCGATCGAGGCTCAGTGGAGTGCGCTGAAGGCACTAGTGGACTTCGGGGAGAAACTGAATAAGCCGTTTACCGTGGAGAATGCGAGGCGCCTTTACCTCGATTGGGCTGCGCATATTTTGGCACGGAGCGACTTAAACCCGGCATCTACGTACATGAGGTCGGTGGTAGCAGCGCGCTTGATCGCCCCTGCGCTAGGCATTGAGCCGAAGCGGCTTCAATGGGCAACCAAGATTCGAAGAGGCAAACGTCTTGGCACCAGCGGCGCTAAAGAGAACCTTGAAGAAACCGGTGCCTTCATTCAGTTGATGCTGGAGACAATCGAGCAGCTCTCAATTGATGTTATTCGCGGCCCGCTGCCGGTGGTGCTGCGTTATGGCGGGGCTGAGTATCCGCTTCACTGCACGTTCCACCCGTGGAAGCCAATCGATAAACTCGTAATTCGAAACTCTACAGCTTTGAAGAGGGCCGAAGCTCGTCGCGAGCGTGCTTCGAAAGATATCTCTAATAATAAGCGCGCGCAGCTAATAAACCTGCGGCTTGAAGCTGAGATGCTCATCTTCATCAACCAAACCAGCTGCAACCTTACGCAAGCCCTGCAGCTCACCGGAGGCAAGTTTCGCTATCAGAGCGATGGTGACTATGTCTCGGTCCACGCGTGGAAAAATCGCGCCAAACATGCAGTCACCTTACGCATACATAAAAGTTACCGACCGCATTTTGATGCCTTTCTCAAGTGGCGTGAGGCTGTCTTTCCGGGAGACCCCGACGGTCTGACGTTCCCCTTTGTGTACAACGACGGCGCCGTTGCCATGCGTCGGACGGTGTGGGGCTTCGAGCATGTCCGCAGGCTGTGCAAAGCGCTGAGCAAGCCATTCGTCAACGCGAGGCAGCATCGAAAGACCATCGGTAATTTCACCAGCCGGAGAAAGTCCCGCCAATTTGCGGCCGAGCTCCTCAGCAACAGCGAGAAGACCTTTAAGGCCCATTACGAGGAGCCCAATCATCAGCGCATGGTCGCTGAGTTGGTTAGCTTTTGGGACACCATGGAGAGCATGGTGGGCGAAGCGGTCGGCCCTGGTGCTTGCCGAGCAGCTGAACCAGAGCGGCTGCCGGATACCCCGCATGCTGCCCCCAAGCCTGACTGTGAGGGCGGCGCAGGCTGCTTGTTTTGTGCCAGTAATCGCGACCTGCGCAGCTTTGACCACGCTTGGAACCTGGCATCCTTTCAGTACCTCACTTTGCTCCAGTTCAATGGTGATCGCACCGGCATGAGCCTCAAGCACGATCACCCCGTGCTGCTCACGGTCGAGCGAGCCGCTGCCAAGTTAGACGCCATGGCGGCGCTCGATGACGAGTGTGCAGAGTGGGTAGCGGAGGCGCGCACGCGGTTGCAGGAAGGCCGCTACCACCCCCATTACACGCACAAGTTTGCGGCGTTGGAAGGAAGCAAATGACCGCTCACATGACGTGGCTCGTTACGGGAAAAGGGGTGGATCACATTGACAGTACTTGCCCCTGCCATGAGCTACCCAGCCTTCCGCCCCCGGCTGACCACCCCGTGTTTGTGGACGAAGACGGCAAGACCACTTACTGGGGTGACTCTCGATGGCAGATAGGACACGTCACGCTCAACTTTGGCTATGGGCCGGCCTCGTCCACGAGTCTTGGACTGACCCCAACCAATGGCGACTTACTAAAGCAGTGCATGGCTTGGTTCATTTGGGGGAATCGGCGCGCTATTTCCTGCAATACCCTAAGCGCCTACTTCACGCAGTTGAAGTACATTTTCTCCGCATGTAGTCAGTTGGCTGTGCCCATAGCCGCCCATCACATGGGGCGGTTTTTCAACACTATCGAGGCGGAGTTGGCCGCGGCGATTCGCCCCTCAAACCGCGAAGGCACGATCGCTCGTCTGCATGAATTATGGCAGGCCAGCGAGTGGCTAGGTTTTACCCTCCTGGAACCGCCGCAGATTGCTCGCCTGCGCGAACTTGTACCCGTGCATGAAGGGCAACAGCACCACTTCATTCCTCCACGGATATGGGCCTATCAAGCGGCGCGAATGCAGGCCTTTCTAGAGGACTTCATCGCCCATAAATTGGAGTTTGAGGCTTTATTTCAGGAGATCACGGGCGCTTACCGAGAAAACTTTATCTCCTTGGCTAACGCGGCCAAGACGAAGAGACCCGGCCGTAACCCTGGCCGGCAGGCCGAATCAATAAGCGGGTGTGTCTATCTCGGATCGTTTTATGACATGGCCCAGCGTCACGGGGTGGCGGAAGTCCTCGCTCGGTGGATGTTCAGTCCTGGCAGGTCATTGGCGAGCCTGCCAAGCATTCAGGTGTCCGTAAAACTACTTGCGCATTACTTCAATGCGGTAGGTCTAGTCGGAACATCCTATCTGCAATGCTTCAGCGGAATACGTACCGGCGAGGCGATGTTGCTTCGCAGCACCTGTCTAGCCATCGAGAGCGATGCCGTCCTTGGTGATATCCATATTCTGAATGGCGAGACAACCAAGACAATCCAAGAACCTGACGCTCGCTGGATGGTCGCTTCCACCGCCGCGGTCGCTGTGGAAGCAATGACTGCGGTCGCACGGTGGCGCACCGACATCGCAACGGAGCTGGGCGACATTCCACTTAAGGAGGTGGATCACGTAAATCCTTTCCTCGTTCAGCGCATGTATGAACCTTGGGCTAGTTCTTCGCTCAAGGTGGCGGCACCGTCGAAGCGACCCAACGGATACAACATCGCGAACTGGCGAACGAAAGTGCCTGGTCTGTTTGAAGTTCAGGCACTTCGCATCACCGCTGAGGACGAGGCATATGTGCGCCGCTTCAGCGCAAATGCAGACGTGACAAGATACGGACGGGGCTGCATCTGGCACTTCACTTCACACCAGTACCGCCGGACTATTCAGGTAATGATGGCAGCATCTGGGGTGAGCCTTGAGTCCCGGCAGCAACAACTCAAACACCTTGCTAGCAGCCAAAGTGCTTATTACGCCAAAGGCTTCGAGAACCTGCGCCTCAACCGCAATTTCGGAGATGAACTTATCTCCACGCGATACGAGCTTGTTTCAGTGGAGGCGGGCCTGCTACATGGCCCGGAGTATGTCTCACCGCACGGTGAAGCGCGAAAGAGTGAGCTGCTACGCTTCTTCGATGTCTCTAGCCGTGACGAGATTGCAAAAGCGCAAAAGAAGGGGTTGCTCACCGTCAAGCAGACTGTGTTAGGTATTTGTACGAAGTCATATTGCGAGTACGGCGGTCACGACAACTACGTCCACTGCCCGAACTGTGTGGATGGACTCATGGACAAGCGGAAGCGAGGCCACATGCACCAGGAGGGGCGGACAATTGCCGCTCGGCTGATCGATATTCCGGCGGGAACGCCGCTTCGGTCAGCGCTTGAGGCCAGATCCAAGGCAGTTGAGAGGTTTATGGATGTCACAGCCTGATTTTGTTGGCGAAGCTGAGATGGCCTTCCGCGACGCCTTTGAGCGCCTCAAGCTCGGCAAGCCATCCGTGCTGCCATCTGGTACGCCAGTCAGTCAGAACAACGTCGCCAAGGAGGCAGGCCGAGATCCAAGCGCCCTGCGCAAGAGTCGCTATCCCCGCCTGATACGCTCAATCCAAAAGTGGATTGAAGACAATGGGAACGCGCCCCGCAAGCGCACCTCGAGTGCCTCCCTCATTAGGGGCGCTCGCGCCAAGAACCGCGAGCTGAAGTCTCGGATCGAAGAGCTGACCCAACAGCGTGACCGGGCCATGGCCCGCCTTGTTATTGCCGAGGAGTCCCTCCTTGAGCTTCATCGACGGCTACAGGAATACAAGTCGCGCGTTGGTGAGGTGGACAACTTGGTTCGGATTCCAAGGGAAAGAAAAGCGTCCAATACAAAAAGTTGACTGAGCGGGCGTTAGGCGTGGCGCCGTCTATAGCTGCAAGCCATTGAGTGAGACGCTGGGCTGGGTCAGCTAGCTACTCGCGGAGCCGGAGGGCGTACGAGGTGATGCAACGGGGTCGGCACACGCACCAGGCCTGTGCCCACGAGCTCAACGTGCTTCTGGGCACCATTCTGAAGGAGTGATGTTGGTTGCGGCCCCGTACAGCGGCAACCGATAGTCGTTGAAGAGGTTCCGGAGTGCCGGCAGGTTCCGGCCCATGAAAAGCCAGCCGTGGTGCTCGTCCCACTGCATCTCAGTCCTGAAGGGGTACGTCGCCTTGTCGTCTTCGTTGAACAGGTCGAAACCGTCCAGCACGAAGACGCGTTCGTACGTCGGCGGCTTTCCATCACGGACCCAACGGCGTTCGCAGATGCGCTCGGTCACCGAATTGAGACGTTCCGCCGGCGCGGGTCTCAGGTCGACCAGTTCGGTTACGACGCCGGTGGCGCGCGCTCGCTGCTCGACCGCCGCGTACACGGCCTGTGCCCGCTCATCGTCCGGGCATGCCACGTAGCGCGAAATACACACGCGCGCAAAGGCGTGGTGCACGAAGAGATCCGCCACCGCGTCCACGAGATGCTGATCGGGGACGACCTTCACCGTTGGGCTTGAGGGTGTTCCAGCCATCCGGTCACGCGCCCCGGCGTTCGTCCAGGTAGTCGACCACCGCACCCTGCCGGCCGTCTTGCACCATTGCATCGGCGGTACGGCCGTCGAACTCGGGCACGGCGCACTCCAGGTACCACGCGGCCGCCCGGCGCTCGTCACCGCCATGGGCGTCGACTGCCTTGACCAGAACCTCTACCACGGCCGCCAGATACGCCTGAAGCTCCGGTCCGGGCGGCCACGCATCCAATTCGCGTACGGCGACCCCGGCCCGCTGCGCCAGCGGCTCGGGCCGCAGCCGCAGGAACACCCCGACGAGCGCCGGTGAATACCAGGCCTCCCCGTCCTCGCGCAGGCGCACTGCCAGCGGCAGAACGTCCCGCCGGGGACGCTCTTGCAACTCGTCCCCCACCCGCAAGCGGCCATTGAGGCGGGTTGTGCCTTGGCTGGCCCAAGCAATGGCCACGTTCATGGCCTCGTGGTCCCGTGACTCCATCTGCGCGAAGAACTTGTCCCGGAGTTCGTCAACCAAGGTGCGGACGTGAGGGGGCACGGTGTCCTCGTATTTCGGCATTGTGCGGGTTTAACGCGCCTGCGAGCTAATTGACCAAGCGCGCATGTGACTCCAGAAAAGCATGCATCGCGGCGCGGGAGCTAAGCGCTTCGTCAGGAATGGAGCACTTGAGTCGATTGGCCAAAGACTTGGCAAATGCGAGTTGCGCTCGGGTTGGTTCCTTGAGATCCCAATCAAGCGACTCTGGAAGGACCTCGCTAAGACGTCGAGCGACGCGTTTTGCGAAGGCCTCTTGATCCTTTGGCGACCCCAAGCGCTCGAACTGCCGAACAAGAGCAGAACGCGTGGGCTCCTCGATCACTAGCTCGAGAGTCAGCCCTGACTGGTGTTCAACCAAGAACAAGTCCATAAAAAGGTACCGCACATAAAAGTAGCCTACTTTTATGATGGTAGCGCTAAATGTAGCGCAAGTCCTAAGTTCTCCCCATGGATGACGGAAAGCTCCTCGTGGCGGTAGGTGCCGCCATTCGGCGCCATCGTGAAGGCCGGGGAATAAGCCAAGAGGGCTTTGCGGATTCGATAGGGATGCACCGAGCCTACTATGGGTCCGTCGAGCGGGGCCGGCGAAATCTGACCTTGATGACGCTTGTCAGGCTTTGCGAGGGATTGGACGTCCGCCCCTCGTCTCTACTCAGCGAAGCTGAGGCCGCCGCGCGTACTAGCCGCAGAAGGTGATCTGCTCCAGGGTTCCCGTCACGGGGTACCCCCCGGATCGGTCTGACTCGCGGCCGAGGGGCCGATTGGTCGGACCACCCCGCACCCCGCTACAGGCGTCGCGGCTCCATTTACAAGCAGTCACGCCCGTATCGGCTTCGTAAACGGGACCTCGGGGCTGGCTGCCTCCTAACACCTACTGGATCTGGCTGCGCAGTCGCACGGTGCGCGGCCGCGCGTCCGACCATACGGACCCGTCTCCGCCGCCTTCCTAGCCAGCTGTTATGTCCAATAGAGATTCGGCCAGGATCGCCTGGTAGCGAGCCTGCAGGTCCTCAAGCGATTCGCCCTCGCTGCGGCTGCGAACTTCCTAGTAGAGCGAGCGCTGTGAAGTAAAGAGGGTCGTCAGGCGGCTGCCAACGTCCGCGTACTTCGAGCGAGCGTCATGATACGAGGGGAAGTAGAAGAGGGCATAAGCGACGACGAGCATGAAGGCCGCAAGCACCTTGTTGTCGAGGCTGCTTGATCACCAGTGCGAACACGCCGACCGCGAAGCTGAAGATGCTGATCCAGCCGGGCGCCTTCTCGACAATGGCAAAGGTGGCAAGGTGCTTCTTTGCCGAGTAGCCGACGTTGTAGCCGCTCTCGGCAATGACTTTAAGCAACAGTTCCTTGTTCAAGCCTTTCCCGTTGGGCGCTCCTTAATCGCCAGCCTATGGTCAGCCGTGTCGAACACAAGGTGCCCCGCCCCTGTCGCGCAGATCGAGACTGGGTGGGACCATTTCGCCCAGATGCAAATGCAGGGTCGCCCCTGGCTTGGATGGCTGGGCGTTCAAGGCTCCTAAGGAGTGGTCTTGCGCTGGCCGGCGTTCGTCAGCGGCGCAAGGCACAACAAGACACCCTTGATGCACTGCGCGGCTAAGGGGTCGCCGGCAACGACGTGCTGAAGCAACTCAGAGAGCTCGTCGAGCTGGTGGTTGCGACCTTCGGTCGGACTAACATCGATATCGGCATATCGGCATAACCGAAGCATTGCGTCTGTCAGTCGCTTTCGCTGCCCCCTGAGTGCGCGGCTGACCTGCGGCTGCGGAACCCCAGTCGCCGCGCTTACGTCATTCTGTCCATGCCCGTTGGCCGCCATGCTAGCTGCCAGCGCCTTGGGCAGGCGTTGGAGCAGGGGATGGGCGGTGGCCGGCTTATTTGGCATATCGGCATACTTTACGGCATAATGCGATCCTGACCACAGGCGATCGACCGATCTTTAGATGGCCCTCACCAATGCCTTGCCGTTGTTGGTGTAAGAGAGCGGCTCAAGGATCGGGCTCTGGGGCCGTTGGGTCTGATGGTGGTTCCCGCAGTTCGCTCCAGGAGGAGTCTGTGCAGCGCGCTTACGTGACGCTCGAATCCATGGCCGTCAGCGTTGATCTTCCGCCCCCCGAGGCGGAGGTGCTGCCTGGCGTCCGGTGGGGGCATGTCGAAGCATTTCCGACTCCCGCCTATTGGGCCTACCAAGTCATGGCGCGACGCATCGAAGCGCGCCAGATCAAGTACCGGCTTGGCCAAACACTGCGTGAAGAAGTGGGAGCCTGTTTGCTGGGCGGCCACGGCATTCCGGCCAAGGTCGGGCTGTTGGCCTTTGAGCATCTGAAGTCGAAAGGTGCATTCGATGGCAGCAGCCCGGGTGAGGAGATCCTGCGGGAGTGGTTATCTGAGCCCATGCAGGTGGATGGCCGCAGCATCCGTTATCGCTTCGCGGGGCAGAAAGCGCGTTACCTTGCCGCCGCGCTGGAGCGGCTGGCCTCGCAACCCTCGCCCTCGGATTCGGGGCGAGCGCTGCGAGATTGGCTGACCCGAATCCCTGGCGTTGGCTACAAGACCGCGTCCTGGGTCGCCCGCAACTGGCTCGATGCAGACGACGTCGCTATCCTCGATATCCATATCCTTCGCGCCGGCGTGTTTGCGAAATTCCTGGACGCAGAGCTGACCGTCGAACGCGACTACCTTGCGCTCGAGCAGCAATTCCTGTCCTTCAGCCACGCGCTCGGGGTCCGTCCATCGGAGCTCGATGCGGTGATCTGGTGGGAAATGATGGCCTCTCCGAACTCCGTGGCCCGAGTGCTTGAAGCGCTGCCCGAGGGGAGGTTCAAAGAGCGGCATGCACCATCACGGACGCGCACCAAGAATCGCCGCACCGACTCCCCGCAGCTGGCCCTGATCGGCTAGAGCAGCGACCCAGGGATCGCCGGAAACGCCGAGCAGGCAGAAGTGCAGGTCGAGCGAGGCGGCCACCAAGGCCAGTGTGCCCTGCAGGACGCCGGCATCGCGCCACACCAAGCTCTCGGCGTCCTCGTACTTGGCTGCGGTCTTCCCGGGCTCTGCGACAAACAGCATCAGCTGCCCTTGGCCTCTGGGCACCAGCTCTTCGCAGTGCAGCGCCAAAGGGTCCAGGTGCGTGTCGACCGCCGTCAGCATATCCAGGCAATGGTCATGCGGGTTGTAACGCGCCCACCCGTGTGCATCCGGCAGCTGTAGCACCATGTGGATCGGATGGATGGCACCAGCCGATGGCGTTGGACGGCGCTCGATCGCAAAGCCCAGCGGCGATGGTGCCAATTCCAGGCGTCGCCCGACGTGCCACAGCAATGCACTCAGCTGAGCCGGCGGGAGTCGAGCGAACGCCCGCTCGCTGCGGCGGTTCTGCAAGGCAGCCGTCATCGGTTGCAGCTCGACAGCGTCTGCCGACGGCAACGCTATGGACTGGCTGATCGGCCAGGACAGCGGCGTGTAGGGTTCTGGTACGGCGCGCGGAACTGGACTACCCAGCGACTTCCACATTGGAATCGAGCTCCTGAAGCACTTCGTAGTACTTGTTGCATCCGCGGCAGTTGCAGCAGGGCACGTCGGCCTTGTGGCAGCTATGGGCCCAGGCCAGCATCGAGCGCGGGATACCGGAAGCACGCACGAGGTCCGCCGTTCGCATGGCGATGGCGGGTGCTTCTACAACCAGCCCGCCCTCCTGGTAGGCGAGGAGCCGGCTCGTGTGCTCGATGAACTCCGACGTGCCGTCCTTGTGACTTCCATCGGACGCCACCGTGCCGAGCCAAATCCGTTTCACGCCCAACGCCACGGCCTTCATCGCAACCAGGGTCACCAGCAGCTGGTTGCGGTAAGGCCACCAATCACTGGCGGGTGCATGAGCGTCGGGCGCCGCCCCGGCCATGTCGCCCGACCCCAGAGATCGAGCGTCAAAGCGCAGGACGGTATGCGGAATCTCGAGTGCCTGGCAGATCGCCGCGGACGCCGCGATCTCAGCAGGCGCTGCAAGTTGGCCATAGTCGACGGTGAAGGCCAGGTCCGGGCGTTTGAGCCACGCCAAGGCAATGGAATCCATCCCGCCGGACAACAGCAGCGCCGTCTTCATAGCTCCGCGGCCACCCACACCGTCCGGTAGATTGCGCTGACGAAGTCGTCGCACATGAAGCAATCGGAGCCGACCATCATTTTCAGGTTCTCCGCCGACTCGTTCTCCACGTAGACCACCACCGGCTTACCCGCCATCCGGGCATAACCGACCTCAAAGACGGTGCCCGGGTCCGCGCCATCCACGATCGCCAGCATCAGGTCGCAAGCGCGGATGCCGTCGATGTCCTCGGGCACGACTTCCTCGGCCGGCCCTGGGCCCACCTCGTGGTACGGCGAGAACACGTCCAGCCCCATGTCGCGCAAGCACTGCCGCGCTTGGTCGACGACCCAGAGCTGGCCAAGCGTGAAGAACGGGCCTGCCAGATAGACGTTCGGCCGGTAACCGGAGGCAAATCGCTCGGACACGATCACCGGTTCCGGGCGATAGGCGTCGAGCTCGGCCGGGCTGGGAAACCCGCGGTGTTCGCAGTAGTAGGCAGTCGCCCGTGACGCGCGGTCAGCCGCCTCGACCGGTGCACGGCCTTCCTCCATCCAGGCGTAGGCGAAATTCGCTGCAAACTGATCGCCCGAACCGATCTTCCACACGCGCGGCGTCTGGTAGGCGGGCACCCTTTGCGTGGTGCCGGCGTGCCACACCATGGCGCCCTCGGGCCCCATCTTGATGATGACGACCTCCGCCAGCTCACGTGCGGCGAGCTGGCTGGCAAGGTCCTCGGGAGCGAGGTCCTCGCTGCCCTGGCCGAGCAAGGATCGGGCTTCGTACCGGTTCAAGACCAAGGCCAGATGGTTGGCGGTCGAACCGTTGTGGCGGAAAGACTCAATCCCTTTGGCATTTTGCGGATCGAAAACGGCGTAGTCGGCCGTGACCACGGCCGTGCTTTCGAGCATGCCAAAACGCAGCACTTTCTCGGCTTTCACCGACAGCGGCGGAAGGTCTTCGCGCGGGCGCCGAATACTCGGCCGGCTGAGCCCATGGGTGTAGTAAAAGCCCACACCCTGGGGCGCGGGCGTACCGACAATGTCGAACTCATCAAATCGGCCGTGTGCCTCCAGGGCGTCTTTGGTCTCCGGGCTCGAATAGCAGTGGAGACTCGCCTGGCCACCTAGGTGCGCAATCGCACTGGCAGCACGACCGGCCGAACCAAACACCTCGTCCCAAAGGGGACGCATGCACCACTCGCGGTATGCACCGCCGACTACTGCCAGCATCTTGCTGCTCCCCTTCCGTGGAAGATTTAGTGTCTGACCGCCTTGATGCGGACTTGGACCTGCCCGCCGGAAATGGACGTCACCGTCGCCTC
Organism: Novilysobacter selenitireducens; assembly: GCF_020026895.1. Lineage (GTDB taxonomy): Bacteria > Pseudomonadota > Gammaproteobacteria > Xanthomonadales > Xanthomonadaceae > Lysobacter_C > Lysobacter_C selenitireducens. The sequence continues at coordinate 175,705 of NZ_JAINZW010000001.1, read as the reverse complement.
GTAGACCGTCCCCAGCTCAATGCACTCGCGCAGGCGGTTTGTGCTGGCCGAGGCGATGCCGCCGGCCTTATCGCCCTGGTGAGTGAGCACGATCACCACGGCGCCGCCCTGGGCCTCGAGGGTCACCTGCAGGACGTCTCCGACATTCAGCCGACCAATGATGGGCGCCTTTGGCGAAGAGATCGACGTATCAATGATAAGACGCTCGCACGTGACACCTGGGTCACCATACGAGCTGCCTCCGAAACCACCACCCGATCCTGACATCCAACACCTCCATGCATGGTTCAGTTGAGTGACCGTCGGTCTACTCGAGCACCGACGTCGTTAGCGTATACATGTACGAGCGGCATTCAAGCCGCTGCTTGCGAGCTGCGCATCGCACCAACGCCTTGGGTTAGGGCTGGGCCAACGCGTTCGCCTTGTCCAGTTTCATGGCTGCCTCAAAGGACTTCTGCTCTGCCTCCCACGCAACTACGCACTTTCGGGCGTCATCGGCTTGCTCGGTTAGCGTCGGGAGCGACTCCAGTCCCTCATAGAACAAGGCATGGCGCTCTAGCACCTCTGCCGGCCGCGGCGGATCGTAAAAGTGCTGGATCGCCTGCGTGTACTCGCGGTGGAGCCAGAGCATCTTCCTCAGGGTTCTCGGGTCGCTCGTGGCGACCATCGACTGGCTCAGGATTCTCGCAATGACTCCGAGGTAGGGGATGTAACCCTCGGCGCCAACGCCGGCTCCGTCGGCCACTGCATCCCAGCTCAGGTAGTCCAGGTAGTCCAGGCCATCGCCATCGGTCTTGACGAAGTCGCGCACATACTTGGCCTCGGTCGCATAGTCGTGGTGCGGGGCGGGGTGGCGGCCGGCAATATGAGTCAGCTTCGGGTCGACCAAAATGCGCGGGACGCTGGCCAACTCGCTCTCCATGCGGTGGGCCTCGACTAGCGCAGGGCCGAACGCCATGTGGCCGTCGTGAATCAAGTCTCCCGCGGTGATCCCACCCCGAACCAGGAATCCCTGCGATGCCAGCTCTTTCTGAAGGAGCGACACGGTAAGCAGGATGTCGAAGACCGCCGACGACTGCTTGGTCAAGTATGAGACAACCACACAGTCGGAGAACTGCGTCACCTGGTGATGGGCCCATTCTTCGTCGATCCGGGTGTGCTCATGGATCGTCTCGATGGCCCGGGCAATCCGCTTGATGTGCGCCGAGTCGGTTACCGAATGCTTGATGTGATCCCGGAATCCCAGGATGTCCATGAAGACTACGATTCGCTTTTCGTACTCCATGCGATGCCCCCTTGGCCGATATCAGTACACGCACCAGCCGTCCTTGACGATGGGGAGGACCACGTCCCGCTTTCCATTGCCATTTGCGGTTCCAAGCAAAAAGGCAGCAGCGTCCACAGCCTTGCCCGTAGCCAGGGCGTCGGCGGCAGGTTCGTCGAACGCATCGCGTTCTGCGCGCAGCTGGAACCGGTACTGTCCACCTCGTGTGCTGTTTGCCACGATCGTATACGCGTGCGCTGCGGACGTACCCACCGCGTATTTGTACACATTGAACAGGAAGCTTTCGTCCTTGGGCGACGAACGGGGGAGCCCCTCCCCGATCGTCAGGATGTTCTCTTGCGTCCGCAGGTCAGCCTCATACGCAAGCGCAGTCCAATACCGAACGAGCCTAGAGGCTTCGCTGTCGTCCATGGGCCCTTGGCGATAAACGTACTGTCGGCCACCGTCGTCCGTCACGTAGAGACTGGTTCCCGCGATGGAACTGGACTTGCCGATACTGGCTAGAACGATGGGGGTGATCCCGTGGCCGAACTCCACCAGTCCCACGTACCGGCCTTCGAAGTCGTGGATCGTAATCTCGTCAAACTGCTGTTCCGTCATAGCTTGCTCCTTGGGTTAGAGGGTATCGGTTCAACTGGCGGCGACCAAAGGGACCGCCAGAGCGCCAGGTAGCCTGCCAGCAAAGCGGGCCGCGCAACAGTCCGCTATGAGCTCCCCTGGGATGGACCGCATAGGCGATGCGCCGTACAGGGGCAGCGCATCGTCGACATCCTCCTCGGAAAGGCGAAGACGTTGTTTCAAATACTCTGGGAATCTCGGCGGCGCGTCGAAATCCTTGAGGTCGTGCTCAATGACGAAGCGGGCATGGTGGCGCTTGATCAACTTTGGGAGGGTGTGCTGTCGTCGATCGGTTTGCGTAAGGCGCCATTGCCGTTCCTGATGGCTGGGGTTGGCGCTGTCGAGCTGGAGGCGTCGGACGTTCCTGAGTTGGCCTACGAGTATCTGACAGTCAGTCCCACGCAGATCGTGCGCTACGAGGGACCCTCGGCGTGGGTCTTGTGTATCGAGAACATGACCACGTTCGTGCTGGCTGCAAAGCGATGGCCCGCGCGGTTGGGTGGGCTACTTCTGTTCACCGGCGGAATGCCCTCTCCGACGTAGCGCCGTACCTTTGGGAAGGTCCTGGATTCCATACCCGCGGACGTGCCCTTGTTCCACTGGGGTGACGTTGACGAAGGCGGGTTTCGCATCGCCGCGGTGATTGCTAGGCCATCGAGCCACGGCGCGTGGAGCCGTGGCTCATGTCGGTGCTGGTGGCAGGTCAGCTTCTACAAGCACGGGCTGGCTGCCTGACAGCCCGTCGCGGGGTTTTCCTACAGACGTGGGTCCTCACTTGCATACATGCTGTCCATCCCGAGCGCGGCGCCACTACGGCCGCCCACCCGCGCTGCCCTGGGCAGGGCCCTAGCGGGACATTGTCAGATCCGGAAAGGGCGGTAGCCGACCGCGATCAGTACCGTGGCCGCGCATCCAGCCGGCCCGGTCATGACTTGCTAATCAGTCAGGCGGTGGTCCGGACCCATCCTGGTCCTTGGACAGATCGCCGCTGGATCCGGCTGCTTACCTTTACCGTCTGCCGTTCCAGTCATCGGTTGAGGGGGCCTGCAATGGCCTGACCTCGTCTTGTCCGTAAGCCAGCGCGGCTGGTCACCAAGACCCCCCCTCACAACAGAGCTGACTCCAGCCGATGTTTTCGCCGCTCCCAGTCAGGCATGCGCTGTTGTAGAAGGCGCCCGAAGCGCTTGTCATGGTTGCGATGCTGGGTATGACAGAGCTCATGAACCACGACGTACTCGATGCAAGCGCGCGGCGCTCGTATCAGGTTCACGTTCAACGTCATCGTACCCGCGTTCGAAAGGCTTCCCCAACGGGACTGCATCGTCCGAACAATTAGGCGTGGCTTCTCAACACCATCGAATAGCGACAGCTTGGCATCCAGAATCTCGCCGAAGGTTTCTCGTGCTCTATCAATGTACCAACGATGCAACACCGCCTTCACTCGACTGGGCTCCGTGGGCTCTGGAAGTGTCACCAAGAGTTGGTCGCGCGTCAGCTTTGCGTTAACGACCGATCCAGAGATCACCTTGAGCCGATACTGTCGACCGAGATAGAGATGAGACTCCCCATTGATATGCTGGCGGGGCGGGGTTCGCGGTGTGTAACGCTCGAAACCGGCCAGTTGCCGTGTGATCCATGCAGCCCTCTTTCGCACCCGATCGGCAATCAGTGCCTCGGAACATCCGACGGGTGCGCGTACCAGCACGCGGCAGTTGGGGTGGACTTCGATAGAAAGGGTCTGCCTCGACGCCAGAAAACGTACCTCGTAGCCGAAGGTGTCGGCACCGTAAGTCAGTGTTCTCTTCATCGTCTTCACCCGGCCAGTCGGTGGCGGGCAAGCTGCATCGTCTTCTCAATTATTTCGTCCATCTCTTCCGTGGACAGCGCGATTCCGCGTGCGCCCTTGATGTCGTCGTAAAGGTAATCATCGATCTCGTTCATCGTTCGGCGCTGGGCGTCGAGGTCATCCCAGTAACCCACCTTGCGATTGCGGCGGACAATATCCCACACCGCTATGGCGGCCTCGGCGGCGGCAAGCTGAGCTTGTTTATCGTCGCCCAGATGGCGTGCCATGAAGGGGCACAGCAGGCCGTAAACGGCCGCCGCGTCGGCGTTACCACTCAGCGCTACTGGTAGGTCATCGCCCTTGCGCGAGACAACGGCGTCCTTGATCTCGGAGACCCGCTGCAGGTACGCCAAATCGGAAAGACGCTTGGCGCGATAGTCGTCGATTGCCTGTTGGATCAGCCGGGAAAACCTCTCGTAGAAGGCCGGGTCTTGCACCAGTCGTTCCTGAATGGCGCGCTTGGTGGCATGGGCGATCATGTCGGCCTTGGCGCCAAGGTTCTTCTCGCTGCCAGCGCCCTGCTCGTCGACCACCTTCTGGAACGCTGCCTCGTCGAAAATGTTGACCGGTGGGCTCAGCTGTACCACTTCGGAGGCAGAAATATGCGTGTCCAGCAGCTTCTGGATCCTTGGCTCGAAGTCCTTCTTGTAGTCGATTGCTTCCGCATAGCGCAGCTTCACCGACGCTTTGAGATTGACGAAGCGCTTGAGATCGTCCTTATAAGCGCGCAGCTTACGCTCCGGGGTATCGGCGATGAAACGCTCGCTGGACAGGGCGATGGCCAAGATTTTTGCGTAGGCCAACAGGCGCTCGTAGAAGTTGGCGCGTAGCTTCTCGTCAGCGAGCAGCTGCTCGAAGGCTTCTTCGTCTTGGCGGTTCTTCACCGTCTTGAACAGGTCCCACAGTTCGGCGTGCCGCTGCGGCAACACGCGGGTTTCCTCATGGATCGAAGCCAATGCGCCCCTCAGGTCAGCTTCCTCGAACCCTTCGAAGGCGCTATAGGTGGTGAGCGCCTGGTCCAGCTCCCCGAGCACGCCCACATAGTCGATGATGTAGCCGAAGTCCTTGATTCGGCTGCCAGCTTCGTCTTCGTAAAGGCGATTCACCCGCGCGATGGCCTGCAACAGCGAGTGATCCTTGAGCCGCCGGGTCAAATAGAGCACCGCGTTGCGCGGCGCATCGAAGCCGGTCAGCAGCTTGTCCACCACGATCAGGATCTCGGGTTCCTCGCCGAACTTGAAAGCGTTGACGATCTGTTTGTTGTAGTCGTCCTCAGAGCCGAAGCGCTTCATCATGCGTTGCCAGAAGGCCACCACTGCGTCGCTAGACTCCTCAGCGTCGAATTCATCGAAGCCCTCGCGCTCGTCGGGCGGTGAGATGATCACCTCACTTGTGACTGCACCCAACTCGTCCAAGAACGCCTTGTAGCGGAGCGCTGCGGCCTTGTTAGGGGCCACCAGCTGCGCCTTGAAACCGGTTCCCTGCCAGTTCTGCCGGTAGTGCTCGCTGATGTCGAAGGCGCGCATGTAGATGACCTGCTCGGACTTGTTCAGCATCTCGGCGCGGGCGTACTTGTTCTTCAGGTCAGCCTTCTGTTGGTCTGTGAGCCCTTGGGTATGGCGTTCGAACCAGATGTCGATCGCGGTCTGGTTCTGCTCCAATTCCACCATGCGCCCTTCGTAAAGCAGCGGCACGATCGCACCGTCTGCCACTGCCTGGTCGATGGCATAGGTGTGGATCACACCGCCGAATCTGGCCACGTCACTCTTCTCGCGGGTCAGCAGGGGCGTACCGGTGAAGCCGATGTAGCAAGCATTTGGGAACATCTGCCGCATGCGCGCCGAGTAGCCGCCCAGCTGGGTGCGCTGCGTTTCATCCACCAACACGAAGATGTCGGACGAAGCATCGCTGAACTTCCTGTAGGCGAGCGCCTTCTCAAACTTGTGCACCAACGTGGTGACGATGTGCGCCTTGCCGTCGGACACCAACTCGATAAGATGGCGGCCGCTCTCGGCCCGGTCGGGCGAAAGACCGCAGGCGGCGAAGGTGTTGCCGAGCTGCTTGTCCAGATCCACCCGGTCGGTGACGAGCACGATTCGCGGATTTCGGATCTCCGGATCCAGCGCCAACGCACGCGCCAGCATCACCATGGTTAGCGATTTTCCCGAGCCTTGTGTGTGCCAAATGATGCCGCCCCGACGTTTGCCGCTGTCGTCGGTCTGCTTGACACGGGCAAGCACTTCGCGAATGGCGAACACCTGCTGATAGCGCGCGATCTTGCGCACGCCTCCGTCGAATACTGTGAACGCCCAAGCCATCTCCAGCAGGCGCTCCGGCCGGCACAGTGCGAAGAGCGCCCGGTCCTGTTCGGTCACCTGCCGGCCCACCAGGTAGGGCGCAATCTCCTCACGCACACCCAACTCGGCGAAAGCCAGTTCGGACAGAGAGGCCTTTACAGATTGGGGCAGCGGCCGCTCCAGCAGGGACTCTAGGTCTGCGTCCGCCACGTCCTCCTTCCACTTCGACCAGAATCTGGCCGGCGTGCCGGTAGCGGCGTAGCGGGCATCGTTCTTCGTCACCGCAAGAAGCACCTGCGCATAGGTGAACAGGCGCGGGATGTATTCATCGCGCTGATTGCGAATGGTCTGTGAGATGGCTTGAGCCACCTCGACCTTGGGCGACTTGCACTCGATCACCGCGAAGGGGATACCGTTGACGAACAGCACGATGTCCGGCCGGCAGGTCTCAACGCTGCGGGTGCGCTCCACCGCCAACTCGGCGGCCACGTGATAGACATTGTTGGCCGGGTTGCGCCAGTCGACATAGTTGAGGGTGAAGCTCTTCTGGTCGCCCTCGATGGACTGCTCTAGCGCCACGCCCAGGGTCAGCAGGTCGTAAGCCGCCTCGTTGGTCTTGAGCAGGCCGTCGTACTTGAGGTTCTTCAGTCGCTGGATAGCGCTCTGCAGGTTCTCTTCGCTGAAGAGATAGCTGCCGCCCTTGTGCTGGATGCGATTGAGCTTCTTCAACTGCTCGCGCAGGATCTCCTCCAGCAGCACGTTGCCGGCCTTGCCGCCGCGTGCGGCCAGCGCCTCGGCTGGCGTCAGGTACCGGTAGCCCAGAAGGACCAGCACCTGCAGAGCGGGGATCTGGGAGAGGTATTTCTCGTCGAAGCGGAAGCTGTCCATCAGGCGCCCTCCTGTTCCGGCACTGGCAGCCGCCACTGGCCGGTCAGCAACTTCTGCATGAGGCCCCGCTTCTGGGTCTTCAGCGCCGCGACGGACTGCCCGAGCAGGTCGATCTCGTCGCGCAGGGCGTTGAGGTAGCGGGCGATGGCGGTTTGGGTGGCGAAATCGGGGATGTAAATACGGACCTTGAAGAACTCTTCCGGATGCAAGCGTTTCGAGCCAGAGCCAGTCGCAAGCGCCTCCAGTGATGTATAGAAGTCCTTACGCGACAGCCAGAAGTACAGCCATTGCGGGTCGATGCCATCCGCAATATCGAATGCCGGCAAGTCTTGTGTCGAAGCGCAGCCATCCAGTTTCGGTGGAATAATGCCGATGGCGCCTCGGAAGATGTTTTGTTTGCCGTAGATCAGTTGCCCCGCGTGCCGCCGGAAATAGGCCGTTGCACCGTCGCGGTCCGTGCCGCGGACGGGACGGCTCTCAACACCCTGAAGGTGCAGCCGGACGGTCAATCGTTTGGCCGGGTCTTGATCGGTATCCGGCTCCCGACTTTCGGTGAGATAGTCGCCCAGCAGGGCGGGCGTGCCACGGGGACTGCGGGCGGAGACTTCCTCGGCAGAGGTACCCACATGGGCGTGGGGGTGCTGGCCTCGGCTGATCAGGCGCGACAGTTCGTGGCTGTAATGCCGCTCCTTCGCCGCGATCAGATGCTCGGTTTTCTGGATGGCGGTCTCCCAAGCGGCGAAGAGGTCGACGATCCTCTTCTGCTCGGCAACCTCCGGAAGAAGCAGTTCAAGCTGTTTATAGGCACCCACATTAAAATGCTTTAGAGCCAGCCCTCCCTGCGTTCCAAGCACATGGCGCCTGCCGACCGGCGAGTTTGTAAACTCGGCGAGATACTTGGGGAGGACCTGGTCTTGATGTGGGCGCGCAAATACGATGTCGATGCAGTTTGACCCTGCGTACTCATCGGTAACGACGCAAGCAGTACCCGGCGCACCAGAACGAACAACGAGAACGTCGCCAGCTCTTAGCGATGATTTCGAGTTGGCCCGGTGTCCTTCTGGAGATAGGTAAACCCAGTCGCGATCAACGATGCGATTTTCGCCAACATTCGCTGATCGAAAAGCTCGGATTCCTTGGCTGGGTGCGACGTAGTATTGCGACGGCTGAATAACGATACCTACGCTGACAGTTTCGCAAACGTCTGCAACGTGTACTCGTCTCCACATGGCGAGTTCCTGGAGTGCTGACGTCATTTCTTCTTCTCCCGCCCCTTGCCTTCCAGGTGCCGCTCGGTCTGTTCCAACGCCGCGATATCCTCCGCATCCGCCGCCAGCCGGGCCGCCTCGCGCCGGGCGGCGTCGAAGCTCTCGTAGCGTTCCAGCGCCAGTTTCTCCGCCACATCGGCACGCAGCTTGCCCGCGTGGGTCAGCACCTCGCGTTCGTTAAACTGCAGGAAGGCGTCGAGCTTGTCTTCCCAGTCGCGCATGGTCAGGGTGCGACGGCGCAGGGCCTGATCCTCGGCGTAGTCGAGGTACATAACCACGATGCGGTCCAGCGCCTCGATCTCTTCGAAGCTCAGGTAGTTCTTGGCGACGGTGACGTCCTGCTTGCGCACGCGGCTACTGGCCCAGGTGGTGAGGCCCATGTTGGGCAGGGCGGGGTCGGCGCGGCCGGCGATCAGCTCGGGCGCGGTGCGGCCGGTGACGGCCCAGAGCATCTTGTTCTGCACCTTCTTGAAGAAGAGCTGGGCGGCTTCGGACTTCTTGTCGTAGTCCACGGCGGTAGCGTAGATGTCGCGGATCTTCTGATAGAAGCGCTTCTCGGAGGCGCGGATGTTACGGATGCGCGACAGCAGTTCGTCGAAGTAATCCCAGCCGACGGGCTCCTTGAGCCGGGCGTCGTCCAGCACGAAGCCTTTGACCAGGTATTCGCGCAGGTGGGTGGTGGCCCACTGGCGGAACTGGGTGCCGCGCGGAGAGCGCACCCGATAGCCGACGCCCAGGATCATGTCGAGGCTGTAGTGCTTGAGGCTACGATTGACCGCCCGGCCGCCCTCTTGGCGAACTTGTAAGAGTTCCTTACAAGTCGCGCCCTCGCTCAGCTCCCCCTCGGCGTAAATGGCCTTGGTGTGCTGGGTGATGTTCTGCGGCGTGGTGTCGAACAAGGTGGCGATTTCGGCCTGGGTCAGCCAGACGGTGCCTCCCTCGGCACGCAGCTGGATGGCGGTGCTGCCGTCATCTAGGGTGTAGAGGATCAGTTCACCGCCACTCATACGCCCAACTCCTTGAGGTACTGCTTCATGCGCTGGCGCACCTCGACCAGCTCACCTTCCAAGCGCGCGATCTCCTGCTCGACGGCGGCGACGTCGATCTCTTCCTCTTCCTCGAAAGTGTCGACGTAGCGCGGGATATTGAGGTTGAAGTCGTTGTCGGCGATCTCCTTCAGGCTCGCGACATGGGCGTACTTGTCTACTGGCTGCCGGGCGCGGAAGGTGGCGAGCACCTTGGCCATATGCTCGTCGAGCAGTGCGTTCTGGTTCTTGCCGCTCTGGTAATCGCGGCTCGCGTCGATGAAGAGCACGTCCTGGCAGTCTTCGCGGGCGCCGCCCCTTTCGCGGGCGCGGTCGAAGATCAGGATGGCGACAGGAATCGACGTGGTGGGGAACAGGTTGCCCGGCAGGCCGATGACGGCATCGAGCAGGTTCTCCTCGATCAAGGCGCGGCGGATGCGGCCCTCGGCCCCGCCGCGGAACAGCACACCGTGCGGCACCACCACGGCCACGCGGCCTTCCTGTGGGAGGGCAGTTTCGATCATGTGAGTAATGAAGGCGTAGTCACCCTTGGACTTGGGCGGCAGGCCGCGCCAGAAGCGGCCGTAGCGGTCGGCCTCGACCTCCTGGCCGCCCCATTTGTCGAGACTGAAGGGCGGGTTGGCCACGACCACGTTGAAGCGCGTCAGCCGGTCGGCCTCGACCAGTGCCGGACTGTTGAGGGTATCGCCCCATTCAATGCGGGCGGCGTCCTTGCCGTGCAGGAACATGTTCATGCGCGCCAGCGCCCAAGTACTGCCGTTGACCTCCTGACCAAAGAGGGCGAAGTCACGGCTTCCTTGCTGTTCTACAAGCGCTGCAGCTTCGATAAGTAGGCCACCGGCACCGCACGTGGGGTCGCAGATCCGGTCGCCGGGCTTTGGTGCTGCCAATTGCGCCAGCAGCCTGGAGACCTGCTTGGGCGTGTAGAACTCGCCGGCCTTCTTGCCGGCGTCGGAGGCGAAGCGCTCGATCAGGTAGATATAGGTGTCACCGATCACGTCCTCGGAGACACGCGAAGGGCGCAGGTCGAGCTTGGCGAAGTCGCCCAGCAGGTTCTCAAGGCGGCGATTGCGGTCCTTAGTCTTACCGAGGTTGGCCTCGCTGTTGAAGTCGATGTTGCGGAACACGCCTTCGAGCTTCGCCTTGTTGGCTTCTTCGATGTGGTCGAGCACGATGTTGACCAGCTCGCCAAGGTTGGCGGCTTTGCGGCGCTCGTAGAGCGAGTGGAAATCGGCCAAGAAGCGCTCAGTGACCTTTCCGGACTTCTCGTCCTTGAACTCGACGTACGGCAGGATGAATCGCTCGCGTTCGAGCTTGCGGCGGATGCGCTCCTCGTTGTCGCCGTATTCCCTTTTGTACTCGGCGTAGTGGTCCGCCCACATATCGCTGATGTACTTGAGAAACAGCATTACCAGGATGTAGTCCTTGTACTGCGCGGGATCGACGGCGCCGCGGAAGGTGTCGCAGGCGGCCCAAGCGGTGCTGTTTACGTCCTGTTGCGAAAGTGTGTTCGACATGATGAGTTTCCCTATGGAGCGGGCGGGGAACCGCCCGCTCCGGATGTCTTCAGCGGAGGCCGCAGGGTGGGTTGTAGATGGCACGCAGCTCACGTTCGATACGCATACGTGTGCTGGCATCCGTGTAGTGCGCGGCGGCGAAGAGCGTTCCGTATCCGCACCCCTTCCACTGTCCCTGACGATCGTGTCCTGCGATACGGTTCTTCAGCGTCGCTGACTCACCTACATCGACTACCACGTACTGTTCCGGTGAGTTACAGCCAAGAATCGCGTAAACGCCGGACGCGTTTCGCAGGGCGTCGAGCGAGCCGAAAGGCCCTTCAAAGTTGTAGTTGCCAATTTGGATGGCCATACTTGTTTTGCCTCACGAGTGGTCTAGTGCTGCTTGTGATCAGGTAGGCGGGGTGTTGCCGCACCTCGCCTACCGCCTTGCTCCCGCCTATTGCCGGAAGTTCTGCACAGACGCAGCAGAAGCTGGTCCGTCGCTTTTGCTCTCTGCTGAGTGATCGTCTCTAAGAGTTCGCGCTCGCGCTCAGCGAGCGTCGCAACCGCAGCGATAAGCCTCTGCGTCTCGAGCGGTGGCACCTCAATTTCAAAGTCTTCAATCAACGCCTTCGTCAGCGTGGGTATGTAGGTGCCGACTGCGTTGGCTGCCAGCCTGGTCTGGCTTGTCGGGTGGTTCAGAAACCATCGCAGGAAGGCGGGCTCGACGATCCCTGACTTAGGTCTCAGGACGAGAATGGGTGCGGCTGCCACGAGGGGCAGGTCGGTGGGGATGCTCTCGACCAGGGCGCAGTGAGTGGTCCCACGACCCTTCAGCACCACATCGCCTAGGGCGAGATGATGTGCTGCAGGAGCCTTGACCAATGTCCGCATGGCGCCTGCGACGTCTGCCGGGGCCCGCGCAGAGACGTCTTTCAGTTGGAGAACGTAGGTGTCTCCCTCAGGGTCGGGCTCTACGCGGGTTCTGAACGGGTAACCGGAGCGAACCGTCGCGATGTCAGCAATTTTTTTCACAGACAAGTCCGGTCTGGAGCTCGAACGGACATTACGCCTGAACTCCAGGATTCACAAGTACAGACACTTGATGTCTGCATAAGTGCCGCCGTCTCGAGAAGAACGCCCGGCAAGGCTCACTGCACCTGTGCAGGCGCATTGCAGTTGCTATGGACGTGGCGAGGACTCCAAATGCGCCAAACACGCCGTGCTCCATGGACATGGGCGCCCCCACCTAAATCCTTGAAGCGACAGCCTTTCAAGGGATGTCCATAGGCCTGCTACCTGCCGGTGCAGCGCGTACGAAGGCGGTGGCGCGGCGGTGCTGGGCGGCATCCAGCCACAGCCGCTGGCGCACGCGAGCGATGGCACGCTGCCCTTGGACGTGGTGGAGGCGGCGATCAAGCCCGACGACGCGCACTTCGCCCGCACCCGGCTGCTGTGCCTGGAGAACACCTGGCACGGCCGGCCGATGCCGCTCGACTACCTGGCCGATGCGCGCGCGCTGTGCGATCGGCGCGGCCTGGGGCTGCACCTGGATGGCGCGCGCCTGTTCAACGCGGCGGTGGCGCAAGGCGTACCCGTGCGCGACATCGCCCGCCACTTCGACAGCGTGTCGGTGTGCCTGTCCAAGGGGCTGGGCGCGCCGGTCGGGTCGGTGCTGCTCGGGTCTGCCGCGCTGGTTGCGCAGGCACGGCGCTGGCGCAAGGTCACGGGCGGCGGCATGCGCCAGGCCGGCATCCTGGCTGCCGCCGCGCTGCATGCGCTGGACCACCACGTCGAACGGCTGGCCGCGGACCACGACCGCGCCGCGCGGCTGGCGGCGGCGCTGTCGGCTCTGGGCGTGGAGGTCACCGGCCAGCACACCAACATGGTGTTCGTGCAGGTGGCGCCGGCATCCACGGCGTCGCTCGTCGAGCACATGGCCCGTGCCGGCGTGCGACTGTCGCCGGGCAGCGAAGGAAAACTCCGGCTGGTGCTGCACCTGGATGTCGACGACGCCGGCCTGAAGCGCGTGGTGGATGCGTGGGCCGGGTTCCGGGGCTGACGCGTGCCGGTCACTTCGCCAGCCAGCGGATCACGCGGTCGACCAGCCCCCGGTACGGGGGCTTGAGCAGGTCGCTGGCCGCCCGGCGCCGCTGGTGGAACACCGGCACCTGCTTGCTGAAGGTGTCGAAGCCGTGGCGGCCATGGATCGCGCCGATGCCGCTGGCGCCGATGCCGCCGAACGGCAGGCCGTGCACGCCGAAGTGGATCAGCGTGTCGTTGACGGTGACACCACCCGCCAGCGTGGAGGCGAGGATGCGCTCGATGGCATCCGTCTCGAACCCGAACGGGTACAGCGCCAGCGGCCGGTCGAGCGCGTTGATGCGGTCAATGGCCTCGTCCAGCGTGTCGTAGGCCAGCACCGGCAGGATCGGCCCGAAGATTTCCTCGCGCATCAGCGGCGCATCGGCCGGCGGGTCGATTACGAGGGCGGGTGGCATCAGGCGCTCGCGGGTGGCGAGGTCCGGGTCGACACCCAGCGGTTCGACCACCCGAAGGCCGCGCGCGTGCGCGTCGTCGAGGTACCCGCGCAACCGCTGAAGCTGGCCGTCGTTGATGATCCGTGTGTAGTCGGGCGACGTCGCAAGGTCGCCGTAGCGCGCGCGCAGCTCGCCTTCCAGCGCCGCGACCAGCGCATCGCGCTGGCTGCGATGGACCAGCACGTAGTCCACGCCGATGCAGGTCTGCCCGGCGTTGAACCACTTGCCGGTGGCGATGCGCGCCGCGGCCAGGTCGACCGGAAAGCCTTCGCACACCAGCGCCGGCGACTTGCCGCCAAGTTCCAGCGTCACCGGGGTCAGGTGGGGCGCGGCCGCGGCCATGACCTTGCGGCCCACGGCCGTGGAGCCGGTGAACAGCAGGTGGTCGAACGGCAGCGACGAGAACGCTGCCGCCACCTCCCCCCCGCCCAGCGCGACCGCGACCCGGTCGGCCGGGAATACGTCGGCCAGCAGCTGCCGCATCCACGCGCTGGTGCGCGGGCTGTGCTCGGACGGTTTCAGGTACACGTGGTTGCCCGCGGCGATCGCCGAGACGAGCGGCATCAGCGCCAGGTTCACCGGGTAGTTCCACGGCGAGAGGATCCCGACGACGCCGACGGGCTCGCGCCGCAGCTCCGCCCGGCCGGGCCAGAAGCGCCAGCCGGCGGCCACGCGCTCGCGCCGCATCCAGCGCCGCAGGTGGCGCAGGACGTGGTCGATCTCGGCCTGCACCACCATGGCCTCGGAGATCAGGTTCTCGTGCTCGCTGCGGTGGCCGAAGTCGGCCTCGATCGCGACGTGCATCGCCGGCAACTGCTCGCGCAGCGCGCGGCGCAGGCGCTCCAGGTCGCCACGACGCTGGGCCTCGTCGGGCTTGCGCGCCTGCCAGGCGGCGCGCAGCCGGCGGTGGGTGGCGGTGAGCTGGTCGGGCGTGGTGTCGGCGGCGGTGTCCATGGCGGCAGTGTAGGACCGCCACGTTGCGCGGCGGTCAACGGGTGCCCGCCTGCGGCGCGATGACTAGAATGCGGACATGACCCTGCGCCCCTACCTCGACCAGTTTCCCCGCCTCGGCGAGCGCGTGTACGTGGACCCGGCCGCCAGCGTGATCGGCGATGTCGAGCTGGCCGACGACGTGTCGGTCTGGCCCGGCTGCGTTGTACGCGGCGACGTCAATTTCATCCGTGTCGGCGCGCGCACCAACATCCAGGACGGCACGGTCATCCACGTCAGCCACGACGGCCCGCACGCCAAGCTCGGCGGGTTTGCCACGGTGATCGGCGAGGACGTGACCATCGGCCACAAGGCCATCGTGCATGCCTGCCGCATCGGCGACGCGGCACTGATCGGCATGGGCGCGATCGTGCTGGACGGCGCGGTGGTGGAGTCGCACGGCTTCGTCGGCGCCGGCGCCGTGGTGCCGCCGGGCAAGACCGTCGGCCGCGGCGAGCTGTGGCTGGGCAACCCCGCGCGCAAGGTGCGCGTGCTGTCGGAGGCCGATATCGAGGGCCTGTACTACTCGGCGCAGCATTACGTGCGGTTGAAGAACCGGTACCTGGGCATCGCCGAGGACTGAGTCCGTCGCAACACCGCGCCTGTAGGAGCGGCTTCAGCCGCGATGCTTTTTTCGGTGATCGTGCAGGCGCAACCCCGGCTTCGTTGTAGGAGCGACGTAAGTCGCGATCCACCGGCCGACGGAGTTGCGGTCGCGACTTGCGTCGCCCCTACGACGACTTCGCGTTTACGCCGCGAATTGCCACGGACATCGCGGCTGAAGCCGCTCCTACAACGGCGGCGGGCGCCGCGGCGGTGGGTCGGGCAGGGTGAGCGCTTCCAGCGCCGACAGGCGGCCGAGTGCATCGCTGCGGTCGATGCCGCACATGTCCTCGGAAGGTCGCAGCGAGGCGCAGAACGCCGGGCGTTCGGGCCGGCCGAACAGGCGGCAGCGCAGGTCATCGTCCAGTTGCACGCAGGGAATCCCGGCAGGTTTGCCATGCGGCATGCCCGGGATCGGCGAGGCAATCGACGGGGCGATGCAGCAGGCGGCGCAGCCGGCGCGGCAGGACACGGGGCCGGGCGACGCGCTCACGCGGCCGCCTTCGTCGGCACGAACATGCTCACCGTGGATTCAATCGGCGGTGACCAGCACGTCATCGTGCTCGCGCAGCATCGCGTACACCGGGTCGGTCTCGGGGCGCACGCCGTGCCAGCGCTGGAAGCTCTCGGCCGCCTGCTCGACCAGCATGCCCAGTCCGTCGATGGCCTTGTCGGCGCCGGAGGCCCGCGCCCATGACAGGAAGCCGATCGCCGCCTCGCCGTAGCTGAGGTCGACGGCGTCGCCACGTGGTGCGAACAGCCCGCCGGGCAGGTCCAGCGGGGTCCCGCCGCGCGCGGCCGAGGTGGCGTTGATCACCAGGTCAAACACGCCCAGCGTGCCGACGTCACTGAGGTAGCGCGGGTGCACGCGGTCGGGCTCGCCGAGCGCGTCGGCCAGTGCGTCGGCATGGGCGCCGTTGCGGTTGACGATGTAGAGGTCCGCGACGCCGGCATCCAGCAGCGCCGGCGCCACCCCGCGCGCGGCACCGCCGGCGCCGATCAGCAGCGTGCGCCGGCCGCGCAGGTCCTGGCCGTGGCGCTCGGTGAGGTCGCGCACCAGCCCGGCGCCGTCGGTGTTGTCGCCCTCCCAGCCGGTCGCCGTGCGGATCAGCGTGTTGACCGCCCCGGCGCGGCGGGCGCGCTCGCTGAGGTGTTGGCAGATGGTGGCGGCGTATGCCTTGTGCGGCAGGGTGATGTTGGCGCCGCGCCCGCCCTGGGCGGCGAAGTCGGCCAGCACCGCGTCGAAGCGCTCGGGCTCGGCATCGATCGCGGTGTAGTCGAGGGCGATACCGGCTTGCCGGCCGAACGCGGCGTGGATGCGCGGCGACAGCGAGTGCGCCACCGGATGGCCGATGACGGCGTAGCGGGCAGGAGACATCGGACACCTCGCTGGACGGATGCGCTGCGGACGGCCATCGTGTGCGGCCACGCGGTTGACCCCTTGGACAGGACTACGCATGACACGACGCGCCCCGGCCTTCGGGCTTCTCAGTCTACTCGCGCTGGCGCTGGTGCCGGCCGTCGCGCAGGCGTTGGCCGAATTCGGCATTGAGGGCATGGGCGTGGTCTCGACACGCGCGCATGAGACCGGCGCCACGGTGTCGCCCGACGGCCAGCGCATCGTCTTCGCCAGCGACCGCGACGGCGGCAGCGGCGGCTCCGACCTGTGGCAGGCGGTGCTGCGCGACGGGCGCTGGCAGGACGCCGCGCCGCTGGCGCTCAATACCGGGGACAACGAGGTCGAACCGGCCTTCAGCGCCGACGGTGCCTGGCTGCATTTCGCATCCGACCGCAGCGGTGGCCCAGGCGGTTTCGACCTCTACCGGGCACCCGTGCAGGGCGGAGCGGTGGGTGCAGCCGAGGCCGTGCCCGGGGCGGTCAACACGGCCGGACACGAGCGCGCGCCGATGCCCTCGCCTGACGGATCGCGGCTGCTGTTCGCCAGCGACGGCCACGGTGGCGCCGGCGGGTTGGACCTGTTCGCGTCGAAGCGGTCGGACGACGCATGGTCGATGCCGGCGGCACTGTCGGCCCTCAACACGCCGGCCGACGAAGCCAGCGCGGCGTTGCTGCCGACCGGCGTGGTGGTATTCGAGCGCGCGGGCGTCGGCGGCACGGCGCGCTTGCACCGCGCGACGTGCGGCGAGGGCGGGTGGACGGACGCGGGCGCGCTGGCGCTGTCGTTCAATACCGAAGCCGGGACGACCCGGCGGCCCGTCCCCGACTGGAACGCACCCGAGGAACTGCTGGTGGCCGGCAGCGCGCGCGCCCCGCGTGCCGGCGGGCTGGATCTCTACCGGATGCGCGCGCCGCGCGCGGCACCGGGCGAATCCTGCGAGTGAGCGCGCCGCATGGACGCGCCGTATTCGCGGATCAGGCCTCGCGCAGCCAGCGCGCCGCGTCCATCGCGTAGTACGTCAGCACCGCGTCGGCGCCGGCGCGCTTGATCGACACCAGCGCCTCCAGTGCGCAGGCACGTTCGTCGAGCCAGCCGTTCTGCGACGCGGCCTTGAGCATCGCGTACTCGCCGCTGACCTGGTAGACGAACGTCGGCACGCCGAAGGCGTCCTTCACCCGGCGCACGATGTCCAGGTACGGCAGGCCCGGCTTGACCATCACCATGTCGGCGCCCTCGTCCAGGTCCAGTTCGACCTCGCGCAGCGCCTCGTCGGTGTTGGCCGGGTCCATCTGGTAGGTGGTCTTGTCGGCCTTGCCCAGTGCCGACGCGCTGCCGACCGCGTCGCGGAACGGGCCGTAGAACGCGCTGGCGTACTTGGCGCTGTAGGCCAGGATGCGCGTGTGCACGTGGCCGTCCATTTCCAGCGCGCCGCGGATCTGGCCGATGCGCCCGTCCATCATGTCGCTGGGCGCGACCACGTCGGCGCCGGCGGCGGCATGCGACAGCGCCTGCCTGACCAGCGCCTCGACGGTGGCGTCGTTGAGCACGTAGCCGGACTCGTCCAGCAGGCCGTCCTGCCCGTGTGAGGTGTACGGGTCCAGCGCGACGTCGGTGATCACGCCCAGCTGCGGGAAGCGCTGCTTGAGCGCCATGACCGCCCGCTGCACCAGCCCGTCCCCGGCCCATGCGGCTTCCGCGGTGGTGGACTTGGCCGCAGGCTCCGTGACCGGGAACAGCGCCAGCGCCGGGATGCCCAGGCCGCTGGCCTCCTCGGCCACGCGCAGCAGGTCGTCCAGGCCCACGCGCTCCACGCCCGGCATCGAGGCGATCGCCTCGCGGTGGGCGTGCTCGTGCACGAACACGGGATAGATGAGGTCGTCGGCGGTCAGGACCGTCTCGCGCATCAGCCGGCGCGAGAACCCGTCGCGGCGCATCCGCCGCGGGCGCGTGTAGGGGTAGCTCATGGGGCGCGATTCTACGTGCAGACGAAAAAAACCGGCGCCCGAAGGCGCCGGTTTCCATGCAGGCCGTCCGTGGCCGACGGCTCCGATCAGAAGCGCGTGCGCGCCGCGCAGCTGACGATGCGGCCGTTGAACCGCTGTTCCAGCAGCCCCTGCTCCTGCAGGCGGTTGCGGTAGTCGGTCATGCACTGCACGTACTCGCCCTTGCTGTCGCTGTAGTTCAGGCACACGTTGTTCTGCGCCTGCACGTTGGCGCCGACCACCAGGCCGCCCTCCTGCAGCACCGGCACGAACGTGTCGCAGCTGCCCATGAAGGCGTTGCCGGTGTTGGTCGACCATCCCTCGTCCTGGTACAGCGCCGGGGTCAGGTCCAGCCTCAGGTTGGAATCGAGGTCGGCACTGATCGCCGGCTCCATCAACGCGTTGGGCGAGTGCGAGACGTCGTAGTGCGAGAAGCTCGACCCCTGCGCCAGCGCCGCCGGCGCATACAGCCGCGCGCGACCGGCCGTATCGGCACCGGCCAGCCGACCCGGGACCTCGCCCAGCGCAACCGACACGCCCGGCAGGGCGGCCTTGATCGCGCTGCCGTCGGCCAGCGACACCATCAACGCCGGGATCGTGGCTTCCACGCTGGCGTCGCCGGCCATGCCGATGACACCGGCGGCGTTGTTGGCGACGATGACCGCGGTGGCGCCGGCATCCTCCGCGAACTTCACCTTGATCTCGAACGCGCACGCACCGCGGTCGACGATCGCCACCTGCCCGGCGTATGCACCGGCCGGCGAGGCCTGGCAGCCGAACGTCGGCGTGGCGCTGCCGTCATTGACCAGCACCACGTTGCCACTGAAGTTCGCGGGCGTGGCGGGCGGGCCGAACTGCGCCGTGCCGTACTCGTAGTTGGCCGTCAGCGTGCCGCTGGTGTTGAGGTTCACCAGCGGCCCCAGCGCGACCGGCACCTGGTCGGTGACGTTGGCGCCGGTCCACACCAGCTGTCCGCCCACGGCCGCGGCGGCCCGCCCGGCGTTGTCCAGTGCGTTCCACGCCAGGCCTGACGCGTTGTCGCGTACGTTGGTGCCGTAGACGTCGGGGAAGCCTAGGAAGGGCGCGCCGCTGGCCAGGCTGGTGAAGCCCTGGAAGCCGAGGCCATGGCCGATCTCGTGCATCACCACGTCGAGGAAGTTGATGCGCCCCGAGGGGGTGTTGCCGTCCAGGCCGTAGTACCAGCCCGAAGCTTCCAGGCAGCCCGGCGTGCCGAGGTTGGCATTGAAGCGGCTGTTGATCTCGTTGGTGGCCGGGTCCAGGTCGTCGCCGAACAGGGCGTTGGCGAGCGCGCCGCCGTACCAGGTGCCGGGGAGCAGCGCCCCTTCGAAATCACGGTGCACGGTCGTGGTGCCGGCCGAGCCGAGCACACCACTGGTGGCGTTGCAGCTGAGCGGCTGGAAGCTGGCCTGCACGTTCACCGGCGGGCCGGACTCCAGGATCGCGCCCCACAGGTCGGCGGCGAACTGGTAGGCGATGCGGCGCTGTTCGCCGATGGTGGTGCCCGGGTTGCCGCCGACGGGGGCGGCCGGGGTCGGGTCGTTAAGGCCCTGGCCGGCGGGGTCCATGTTGACCGGCACGATGGTGGCGGCCTGGGCGCTGCCCATGGCCAGCGCGAGCGACAGGGCGAGTGCGAGGGGCTTATTCACTGGCCACCTCCGGCTGCGGCTGGACCGGCGTACCGGTGGCGTCGAGGGGGCGGTGCTGCAGCATGAGTCCGCCGTCAGCGGCCTGCGTTGCGACCAGCGCGCTCATGCGGTCTTCCGGGACCTCGGCCATGACGCCGTTGCCGTTGGCATGGCGGCGCACGGTCTGGCGGGCCTCGGCCTCGTTTCGCGGGGCGCGCTTGCCGCGCGAGGCGGGGGCGGCGGTGGGCGTCGTGGCGGCGGCCGTGCGCAGCTGGCGGATCTCTTCGGCCGTCGGCGCGCGCAGGCGTCCGGTGGCCGGGTCGATGGCGACCTTCACGCCGGCGAAGTAGCCGGTCGCGGTGTCGTCGGTGGCGGGGGGCTCGGCCGCATGTGCGGCCACGGTGAGGGAAAGGCCGGCCGACAGCAGGGCCAGCCGCAGGGTGCGGGTGTTCATCGTGACGTGTTCCTCGGACAGGGAGACCACAACCGCCGGGCGCGCCGGGGGGCGCGTTCCGGAGGGGCGATGACAGCTCGGGTCGACGCGGGATACGCGGACAAGATCCCCTTCCGCGCCGAAGGCCAGTCTGCCCCCGCCGCGCGCGCCGCTTCAACGCGCAGGCGCGGGTTTTTCCGTTCATGCGACGAACGGCATGCCCGATGTTTCGCGCGCGCAACACATGCATGAAAAAAGCCGGGCAATGCCCGGCTTCTCAAAGGTGTACGTGGATGCGGCGCGGCTCAGATCACGCCGCCACCCAGCATCAGCCGGACCACGCCGACGATGATCACGATGCCGTTGAGCACCAGCCCGGCCTTGGCCCGGCCGCGGTTCTCGGCACGGGTAAGGGCGATGCCAATGGCGGCAATCACCGCGCCGATGGCGGCGAAGGGAATCAGGAACCAGTTGCCCCACCCCAGGAACGGGATCAGTGCGACCACCATCCAGATCATCGCGACGATGCCCCACAGCAGGCTGATCAGCCCCATCGTGTCTCCTCCACTCCCGGCCGGTGCGGCCTTCGTGGCGCAAGACTAGTGGATGGGCGAGGTGGAGCGAAATCCTGCGGCCGTCCTGCGAGCCGCGGCGGCGTTACCCGTGCACGCCATCGATCTCGATGCGCAGCTCGCGCCGGCAGATCGCCGCGTGCAGCACCACGCACTGCACCGCCGGGTCCAGGCGCGCGGCCAGCAGGTCGCGCACGTGCGGCAGTTCCGCCGCGTCGCGCACGTACACCTTCAGCCGCGTCCCGGCGCCGAAACGCGCCGGCAGGTGCGGGGCGCGGGCACGCGCGGCGGCCACCAGGCTGTCGAAGTTGGCGAGGGTCTCGTCCAGCTGCGCGGCCACGCAGTCGGCATGGCGCGACTCGTGCCCGACCACCGCGGCGGTGCCCGACAGCAGCAGCGGCATCGCGCTGCCGGCGGGCGGCAGCATCGCGCGGGCAAAGCTGGGCGGCTGCGGGCCGTACTGGCGCGGGTAGCGGTAGGCGCTGACCTGGCGCGGGTTCTCCAGTGGCGTGCCGGGCACGCGCGCGGCCAGCAGGTAGACCTGCAGCCGGCGCACGCCATCGACGCGTCCGATGGCCGTCGCCGCCGGCAATGCATGCGGGTCGAACGGCCCCAGCCCCTGCGCACGCCCGACGCAAAAGCGGCGGTAGCGCTCGGCATCGCCCTCGCCGGCGGTGATGCCGTCGAGGTAATTCCACATGCGCAGCAGGTGCGGATAGCCGCGCGCCGCCACGAACGCCGACAGCCGCGTGTACGCGGCCTGCGCGGCGCGCTCGATATCGTCATCGCGCGCGTCGCCCGCCAGCGCGTCCTCGTCCAGTTCCATCGAAGCAAACAGCAGCGCGCCGTCATCCGACCACGCCACCGCGCCGTCCCGGCCGCAGCGCACGGGCGCATGGCCGCGCCAGACTTCCAGCGGCGCGGTGCCGGTCGGCTCCAGCGCCACGCGCAGGTAACGCGGGTCCTCGCTCACCGGCGCGCGCGGGCCGAAGCCGAACACGGCCAGTACCGCGTCGTCAGCCAGCAGCGCGGGCAATGCGGCGTCGGTGTAGTCGACGTCCAGCCGCGGCAGCGCGGAGGCGTGGGTCGGCAACGCGCTCATGCGCGGCGCCTGCCAGCGGGGCGGCCGGGAAATACGGCCGCACGGGCCGCTGCCCGCCGACGGATGTTGCGGATGGAGTCGACACCGACGCCGGCAAGGGCGGCCGGC
The DNA here is from genome assembly GCF_020026895.1 of Novilysobacter selenitireducens. Taxonomy (GTDB): domain Bacteria; phylum Pseudomonadota; class Gammaproteobacteria; order Xanthomonadales; family Xanthomonadaceae; genus Lysobacter_C; species Lysobacter_C selenitireducens. The sequence continues at coordinate 153,583 of NZ_JAINZW010000001.1, read as the reverse complement.
ACGCGAAAGCGATTCATCCGCGCATGATAGCCGCGCGGGCGCACCCCATTGGCCGCGGTGCTTGCGCGCGCGGGCGCGATGCCGGATCGTGGCGCCCCGAAATCGTCACCGGACCGCCCGATGTCTGAACAGAGCACCGCCGAACGCGAACTGGCCGAACTGCTGGTCGAGAGCCTGAACCTGGAGGGCGTGGAGCCCGCGGGCATCGACCCGGAGGCACCGCTGTTCGGCGACGGCCTGGGGTTGGATTCGATCGACGCGCTGGAGCTGGCGCTGGCCGTATCCAAGCGCTACGGCTTCCAGCTGCGGTCTGACAGCGACGAGAACCGCCGCATCTTCGGCTCGCTGCGCGCGCTTTCGGCGCACGTCGAGCAGCACAAGACCGCCTGAACGTGCCCCGCGACGGCGCCGGCATCGCCCGCGCCGGATCCGCAACCGGCGACGGCACCGCGTCGATGACCAGCACCGTGCTCCGCATCGCCATGCTGGTGGCCTATCCGCTGCTGGCGCACTGGGCCAGCGTGGGCGGCGGCGACCTCGCCGCGGGCCTGGCGCTGCTCGACCTGGTGGCGCTGGTGCTGGCCGATGCCCTGCTCAAGCCGCTCGCCTGGGCGTGGGCAGTGCTGGCCGCCAGCGCGGCCGGGCTGTGGCTGCTGATCGGCACGCCGTGGCCGGCGCTGCTGCTGCTGGCGCCGCCGATGCTGTTCACCGGCTTCCTGGCGTGGCTGTTCGCCCGCAGCCTGGCCTCCCCGCGCGGCGCGCTGATCACCCGGATCGTGGCGGCGTTGGAACGCCGCGAGCCCGACCAGCTGGCGCCGGACCTGCTGCGCTACACCCGCCGCCTGACGGCCGCCTGGGCGTGGCTGCTGGCGCTGCTGACGCTCGCCAATGGCGTGCTGGCACTGGTCGTGGTGCCCGATGGCGTGTTCGCCCGGCTGGGGCTGGCCTCGCCGTGGCCGGTGTCGCAGGAGGCCGGCTCGCTATTCGCCAACATCCTCAACTACGGCGTGCTGGGCGGCTTCTTCCTCGGCGAGTACGTCATCCGGCACCGCCTGTTCCGCGACCGCCCGTACCGCAACTTCGTCGATTTCATCCGGCAGATGGGCGCCTTGGGCCCCGGGTTCTGGCGCGAGCTGTTCCGGTAGGCCCGCGGGTCCCTGTACCTGTAGGAGCGGCTTCAGCCGCGAATTCCCCTGCAGGAGCGACGCAAGTCGCGAGGACGTGCGAGGAATGCGGGGTGCCCGGGGTCCCGATCGCGGCTGAAGCCGCTCCTACAGGGTGCCGGCAAGGGTGAACACGACGCGAGCCGGTATAGGTGCACGGACCTTCCATCGGGCCGCGTCGCTTATCCTGTGCGGCCGTTGCCACCGACCCGCCGCATGCGCTTCACCATCGATCCCGACCACCCCTGCCTGCCGGGCCATTTCCCCGGCCGCCCCGTGGTGCCCGGCGTGGTGGTGCTGGACCGCGTGGTGGAGGCGATCGAAGCCGCGCACGGGCCGCTCGGGCCGCTGCGCCTGCCGCAGGTGAAGTTCATGCAGCCGTTGCTGCCGGGCGAGGCCGCCGACATCGACCTGGACGTAGCCGCCCCCCGCCGCTGGCGCTTCCGCGTGAAGCGCGGGGACACGCTGCTGGCCAGCGGCGAGGTGGCGGCATGAGCACCGAGGCCGCACGTGACTGGACCCGCCAACGCGAGGGCGGCAACCGGTTCTCGCTGCACCTGATCCGCGCCATCGCCCGCCATGGCGGCCGCGCCGCCGGCCGTGCCTGCCTGTACCCGATCACCGCCTATTTCCTGTTGCGCCGTGCGCCCGAGCGGGCCGCCTCGCGCAGCTACCTGTGGCGCGTGCTGGGCCGGCCGGCGCGGCTGCGTGACATCGCCCGCCACATCCACACCTTCGCCTGCACCATCCTCGACCGCGTGTTCATGCTGAGTGGGCAGATGCAGCGCTTCGACATCCGCACTTCGGGGCTGGACGGCCTGCACACGCAGCTCGACCGCGGCCAGGGCGTGCTGGTGTTTGGCTCGCACCTGGGCAGCTTCGACGCGTTGCGGGTGCTGGCGGCCACGCGCCCGGACGTGCAGGTGCGCGTCGTGCTGGACAAGGGCCACAACCCGGCGATGACGCAGCTGCTGGACGCGCTCAACCCGGAGCTCGCACGCACCGTGATCGACGCCGGCCAGGACGGGCCGTCGATCGTGCTGGCGATCAAGCAGGCCACCGATGCCGGCGCGCTGGTGGCGCTGCTGGTGGACCGCGCGCGCCCGGGCGAGCCCTCGCTGCCGGCCCCGCTGCTGGGTGCGCGCGCGCCGTTCCCGGTGGCGCCGTGGCTGATCGCCGGCGCGCTCAAGGTGCCGGTGGTGCTGGCGTTCGGCCTGTACCGAGGCGGCAACCGCTACGACCTGGATTTCGAGGTGTTCAGCGAAGGCTTGAGCATCACCCGGCATAACCGCGGGTCCCAGTTGGCCGATCTGGTCGCGCGCTACGCGCAGCGGCTGGAACACCACGCCCGCCGTGCGCCGTTCAACTGGTTCAACTTCTACGACTTCTGGCAGAGCGATGACCCCCATGCGCAATCCGTTGGCAGGCACGACCCCGCACCGCACGCGCGCAGCGAGCCGCCCGCACGCGTCGAACGGCCCGAGCGTGTCGAAGGGCCCGGCGTGGCGCCGCCTGCGGACGCTGGCGCTGGCCCTGCTGCTGTCGCCGGTGCTGCCCGCGCCGGCCTTCGCCGCTGACACCCCGGCCACCCCGGCGTCGCGTGCCGATGCGGAGTGGATCCTGTCCCGCCTCGCACGCCCGGCGCCGATGCGCACCGGATTCGTCGAGGTGCGCGGCTCGGCATTGTTGAAGGCGCCACTGCGGCTGACCGGCGAGTACCGCCGGCCCGACGGCGACACGCTGGTGCGCGAGGTGCGCGCACCGTACGCCGAGACCACCACGATCCGTGCCGGCGACGTGCGCATCGAGCGCAACGGCCGCGGCGCGCGCACGTTCTCGCTGTCGCGCGCACCCGAACTGGCGGCGCTGCAGGCCAGCTTCGGCGCGCTGCTGGCGGGCGATCGCGCGCTGCTGGAAAAGCACTACACGATCGACACCCGCGGCAGCCGCAGCGCATGGACGATGGCGCTGGCGCCGCGCGATGCCGCGGTCGCGGCCAAGCTGCGCGGCATCACCCTGCACGGCCGCGGCGCAGAACTGCGCTGCATCGAGACGCGCCCCACGCAGGGCGACGTGCAGCGCACGCTGCTGGCCGGCGCGGCACGCGCGGCTGAAACGGTGTCCGATGCCGCGGCGCTGGCCGCGCTGTGCACCGGCACCGAAGCCCGCGCGCAATGACGTCCCGCACCCGGCTCGGGCTGGCGCTGCTGTGGCTGGCCGCGCTGCTGCTGGCCGGGTGGGCGGTGTCGCGCACGCTGGAACTGAGCGGCGACCTGCGCAAGTTCATGCCGGCGCCGCAGACGCCGGCGCAGACGCTGCTGATCGACGAGCTGGGCGAGGGCCCGGGTTCGCGACTGCTGCTGGTGGCGCTGGAGGGCGATTCGCCCGAAACCCTCGCCGGGATCTCACGCGCGATGCGGGCCTCGCTGTCGGCCGACGAGGCGTTCGCGCTGGTGGCCAACGGCGGTGACGCGGGCCTCGGCGCCATCCCGGAGACGCTGCGCCCCTACCGCTACCTGCTGTCGCCGACGCTCGACACGCAGCGCTTCGATGTCGCGATGCTGCGCGAGGCGCTCGACCAGCGCGTGCAGGACCTGGGTTCGCCCGCCGCCACGCTGATCGAACCGCTGCTGCCCAGCGACCCGACCCTGGAAACCCTCGCCGTCGCCGAATCGCTGCAACCGGCCGGCGCGCCGCAGCAGCTGCACGGCGTCTGGTTCGACCGCGCCGGGCAGCGCGCGCTGCTGGCGCTGGAAACCCGCGCCGCCGGCTTCGACCCGACCGGCCAGGCGGCGGCGGTGGCCGCGGTGCACGCCGCGTTCGACGCCGCAAGAGGCGCGGGCCCGGCGACGCTGGCGATGACCGGCCCCGGCGCGTTCTCCGTGGAGATCGGCGCGCGCACGCAGCGCGAGGCCAGCCTGATCGGCACGGTCGACTCGATCGTGTTCGCGCTGCTGCTGATGCTGGCCTATCGCAGCTGGCGCGCGCCGCTGCTGGGCGCGCTGCCCCTGGCGACCGGCGGCCTGGCGGGCCTGGCCGCGGTGGCGCTGGCGTTCGACGGCGTCCACGGCATCACCCTGGCGTTCGGCTTCACCCTGATCGGCGTGGCACAGGACTACCCGATCCACCTCTTCAGCCACATCCGCCCCGGCGTGTCGCCACGCGACAGCGTGCGCGGGCTGTGGCGCACGCTGGCCACCGGCGTGGTCGCCACCTGCATCGCCTACCTGACGTTCCTGGTGTCGGGCGTGGAGGGGCTGGAGCAGCTGGCGGTGTTCACCATCGTTGGCCTGGGCACCGCGGGCCTGGCGACGCGCTTCGCGCTGCCGGCGCTGATCGTGCCGGGGCAGTGGAACCCGATCGCCACCCCGGGCCTGGCGACGGCGTGGCGCGCGATCGACCGCCTGCCGCGGCTGCCCGCCACGGCCGCGCTCGCACTGGCCGCGGTCGCGATTGCCGTTGCCACGCTGGCGCCGGGCCGCTTCTGGGAGAACGACCTGTCGCGCCTGACCCCGGTGCCCGCGCCGGCGATGGCCTTGGACACGCAGCTGCGCCGCGAGCTGGGCGCGCCGGACGTGCGCTACGTGATCGCGATTGACGCCGCCGACGCCGAAGCCGCGCTGCAGGCCGGCGAGGCATTGCAGCCGCAATTGGATCAGTTGCGGGTCGCCGGCGCGCTCGACGGTTTCGACCTCGCCTCGCGCTACCTGCCCAGTGCCGCCACCCAGCGCGCGCGCCAGCAGCGCCTGCCCGGCGACAACGAGCTGAAGATGTCGCTGGCCGCCGCCCTGGCCGACAGCCCGTTCGTCGCCGACGCGTTCGAGCCGTTCGTGGCCGACGTCGCGGCTGCGCGCCAGGCCGAACCGCTCGGCGTCGAGGACCTGGCTGGCACGCCATTGGCCACCGGCGTCGATGGCCTGCTGATCCAGCGCCACGGCACCACCACCGCGCTGGTGTCGCTGACCGGCCTGCACGATGCCGGCGCCGTGGCGCGCGTGGCCGAGCAGCACGGCGGCCAGCTGCTGGACCTCAAGCAGGCCAGCGAGTCGCTGGTGGCCGAATACCGCGGCCGCGTGCTGGGGGCGCTGGCGCTGGCCGCGGTGCTGCTGGCGCTGACCGTGCTGGCCTCGCTGCGCTCCGTGCGCCGCACCCTGCGCGTGCTCGCGCCGATGGCGCTGACCACGGTGCTGGTGCTGGCGGCGCTGCGCGCGCTCGGCGTCGAACTCAACCTGTTCCACCTGGTGGCGCTGATCCTGGGCGCGGGCCTCGGACTGGACTACGCGCTGTTCTTCGACCACGCCGGCGACGACCGCGACGAGCAATTGCGCACGCTGCACGCGGTCATCGTCTGCAGCGCGATTACCTTCGCCGTGTTCGCGTTGCTGGCGGCCTCCTCGATCCCGGTGCTGCGCGCGATCGGTGGCACCGTCGCGCTGGCGGTGGTGTGCAACTTCGTGCTGGCGCTGCTGGTGACGCGCCGGCCGGTCACCGCGTACGCGCACGGCGGCGCGGACCAACCATGACCGGAACGCCTGTAATGACCGACGCCATCGACCGCGCCCGCATCCTGCAACTGGTCCCGCACCAGGGCGACATGTGCCTGTGGGATGCCGTCGAGGCGTGGGATGGGGACTCGATCCGCCTGCGCACGGACACCCACCGCGATCCGGCGCATCCGCTGCGCAGTGGCGACCGCCTGCGCGCGCTTCACCTGTGCGAATACGGCGCGCAGGCGATGGCCGTGCACGGCGGCCTGCGTGCGGCGGCCTCGGGCGGTGCCGCGCCGCCCGGCATGCTGGTGGCGCTGCGCGGCGTCGAGCTGCACGTCGAGCGCATCGATACGCTGCCCGGCGACCTGGAATGCGAGGCCCGCGTGCTGGTGGAAGGCGAGGGCAGCCAGCAGTACGGCTTCCGCATCACCCACGCCGGCACGCTGCTGGCCGAGGGCCGCGCTGCGGTGATGCTGCGCTCGACGCCATAGCCCGTATATCTCCCTGTAGGAGCGGCTTCAGCCGCGAAGCCCGCGCCACTCACACCTGTAGGAGCGACGTAAGTCGCGACCGGCGCCCGGAAGCCATCGCGTATCCGAAGCAGCGAGGCGATCGGCCACCCCATCGCGGCTGAAGCCGCTCCTACAGTGGCTTGGGTCGGGCGCACCGCGACTCACCTCGCGCCTGCATGCACGACAATGCCCGCCTGCCGACACCGGAATGCACCGATGACCCCGAACCCCGCCCCCACCCTCCGCCGCGCCCTCGTCACCGGCGGCAGCGGCGACATCGGCAGCGCGATCTGCCAGCGCCTGGCCGAGGACGGCTGCCACGTCATCGTCCACGCCCACGCCAACCTGCAGCGCGCGCAGGCCGTGGTCGACGCCATCCACCACGCCGGCGGCAGCGCGCAGGCGGTGGCGTTCGACGTCGCCGACGGCGACGCCACGCGCGCGGCGATCGAGGCGCTGCTGGCCGACGGCCCGATCCAGGTCGTCGTCAACAACGCCGGCATCCACGACGACGCGCCGCTGGCCGGCATGGGCGACGCGCAATGGAAGCGCGTCATCGACATCTCGCTGCACGGCTTCTTCCACGTCACCCAGCCGCTGCTGCTGCCGATGGCGCGCACGCGCTGGGGCCGGGTGGTCAGCATCTCCTCGGTGGCGGCGGTGCTGGGTAACCGCGGCCAGGCCAACTACGCCGCCGCCAAGGCGGCGCTGCACGGCGCCAGCAAATCCCTGGCCCGGGAAATGGCCTCGCGCGGGATCAGCGTCAACGTGGTCGCGCCGGGCGTGATCGAAGGCCGCATGGCCGGCGACGCGTTCCCGGCCGAACTCATCAAGCAGACCGTGCCCGCCGGCCGCGCCGGTACGCCCGACGAGGTGGCCTCGCTGGTGGCGTTCCTGTGCTCGGATGCGGCGGATTACATCAATGGCCAGGTGATCGGCATCAACGGCGGCATGGGCTGACGGCCAGGCTGAACACTTCAGGCGCAGCTCCCGGGCGGTCGGGTCGCAGTCACCCCGCGCCGACAGCCGCGGCGTAGCATCCGCGGCACGATCCACGCCCCGGAGGCGCCCATGCTCCGCACACTGACCGCCGCGCTGCTGGCCCTGACGCTGGCCGCGTGCGCGACCTCGCACATCCTCACCGGCCAGCCGCGCGCGCCGATCGACCCGGCGCAGGTGCGCGTCTATTTCGACCCGCCGCCGGCCGGCTACGAGGAGATCGCCCTGCTGGAAACGCGCAGCGGCGCGTTCACCTACGGCGAACAGAACAAGACCGACCAGGTGATCGACAAGCTGCGCGTCGAGGCCGCCAAGCTCGGCGCCAACGGCGTGCTGTTCCAGGGCACGTCCGACAGCTGGGGCGGCACCGGCGTCAGCGTCGGCGCGGGCGGCGGCAGCTACGGCGGCAGCAGCTTCAGCAGCGGCGGCATCGGCGTCAGTGTCACCCCCACGCAGAAGTACGCCCGCGGCGTGGCGATCTTCGTTGCCGACCCGCCGCCGATGAACGCGCCGGTGGCCACCCCCGGCGGCTGACCATGGAGCGGCGCGTCGCCACCGAGGCGAAGACGAAACCGGGCGCGGGCTCGGTGGAAGGGTTCCTGGCCGCGCAGGATCCGGCCCGGCAGGCGGACTGCCACACGCTGGTCGAACTGATGCGTGAATCCACCGGTTGCGACCCGGTGCTGTGGGGCCCGGCGATCGTCGGCTTCGACACCTACACCTACCGCTACGAGAGCGGCCGCGAGGGCGACTGGCCCATCGTCGGCTTCTCCCCGCGCAAGCAGGCGCTGACGCTCTACATCATGCCGGGCTTCGACGCCTACGAGCCGCTGCTGGCGCGGCTGGGCAAGTTCAGCACCGGCAAGTCGTGCCTGTACCTCAAGCGCCTGTCCGACGTCGACATGGACGTACTGCGCCAGCTGGTGGACGAATCGGTCGCGGCGATGCGCGCGCGGTATCCGCGCAACGCGTAAGCCGACCCGCGCTGAACCGGCTCCTCTGTAGGAGCGGCTTCAGCCGCGATGCCCGCGCCCCCTTACACCTGTAGGAGCGACGTAAGTCGCGACCGGGAGATACGGGTCCGCTTCGTGGTCGCGACTTACGTCGCTCCTACAAGAGCAGCGGTCCCCGCGCTACGTGGCTACACGTGCTGGTCGAGCATGACGACGTTGCCGTCCGGGTCGGACAGGATGATGTGGGCCGGACCGGTGGTGTCCGGGTCGGCGCGCGTGGTGATGTCGACGCCTTCGGCGTCCAGCGACGCCTGGATCTCGCGCACGTCGGTGAACGACGCCAGCGGTTGCGCGGCCTGGTCCCAGCCCGGGTTGAAGGTGAGGATGTTCTTTTCGAACATGCCCTGGAACAGGCCGATCACGGTCGAGCCGTTCTTCAGGATCAGCCAGCCCTGCGCGGCGTCACCGCCCATCGCGGAGAAACCGAGCTTCTCGTAGAACGCGCGGGATGCCTGCAGGTCCTTCACCGCGAGGCTGACGGAAAACGCACCGAGTTCCATGGGGTCACCTGTCGGATTACGGGCATCGGCCCGCGGCCAGCCTAGCGCGCCCAACCCGGTCAGGCACGGCGCGTCGAACGGTCCATCGTAGTAGCGGCTTCAGCCGCGATCGTGAATCGTCCCGCAGCCATGCCGCGGCCTCGACGTGTAAATCCGGTTGCGCTGCAGGAGCGACGTGGGTCGCGACCGCGGGAGATCGGGCACATGCGCAGGTCGCGACTTAGGTCGCTCCTGCAGGGGTCGATCGCGGCTGATGCCGCTCCTGCAGGTCTGGACCTGCCGGCTGGACGTCTGGCGCTATGCCGCCTGGTACCAGCGCGGTGCCAGCGACTCCCCGCTGGCCGCGCCGGTGTCGCCCAGCACGGCTTCAAGTGCATCGCCCCCGATCCCCGGATGTGCCCCGCGCGCGCGCGCCAGCACTTCCGCCGCGAGCGCCTCCATCCGGGCCACGTTGGCGTGGATGCGCTCGACGAATGCCTCGTCGTCCAGTTCGTCGTTGAGCGCGCGGTTCATCTCGGCGAACCACGGGATCCGGCCCTGGTCGAGCATCGTGTCGGTGGCGATATCCACCGGCAGGCCGGCCTGACTGTTTCGCTGGCCCCACGCGCGCAGCAGCGCCTGCACGTGGATGTTGAGCACCTCGCCGCGCTTGAACGCGTCGCGCGTGCGACCCATCGCGGCGATGTCGCACTGGCGGCCCGCGAAGTAGACCGCGGCCAGCAGCGCCCAGTAGAAGGTGTAGTCCCAGATGACTTTCACCGGCATGACCTGCGCGTCGCCGAACAGCGGGTACTGGTCCTGGTAGAGGCTCAGGGTGTTCTCGTAGAACGCGAAGTACAGCTGCTGGTAGATCTGCGCGAACGGCGCGAACGACAGGCCGGCGCGGTCCTTGGCGACCAGGTCGCAGATGTAGGTGTTGCTGATGGCGATGAAGTCGCTGCCGGGCGAATAGAACGGGTCCAGGAACAGCCCGGCCTCGCCGGTCAGCGCCCAGCGGTCGCCCGAGAACACCTGCTTGCAGCCGTAGGAGAAGTGGCGCAGGAACAGGAAGTCCTGCAGCGCCGGTTGCGCCTCGTCCAGCGCACGCGCCACGCGCGGCTGGTGCACGCGCAGCCAGTCCATCGCCTTGTCGTGCGTGTTCATGGTGTCCAGCGGGTGCATCTTCGCGTCGCAGACGATGCCCAGCGAGTGCGCGCCCGAGGCCAGCGGGATCAGCCAGAACCAGTAGCCCGGCCCGCACAGGTGGTTGGTGGAGCGCCAGCGCTCGGGGGGCATGCAGCGCGCGCGCCACGCCGGATCCTCGGACCAGTCGTCGGGCTTGATGAAGCCGTCCACGCGCCACCACACCGCGTTGGCGTCGTGGTCGTTGGGCTGGGCGAGGTCGCGCTTGCGCTTGACCAGGCCCGCGCGCCCCGCCGCATCGACCAGCCAGCGCGCGGTGAGCTGGCGCGCGTCGCCGCCGTGTTCGAAACGCACGGTGTGGGGGCCGTCGCTCTCGTCGATGTCGAACCCGCGCACCGTGGCGGCGTCGAGGAAGTCCACGCCCAGCCCGCGTGCATGGTCACCGAGGAAGTTCTCGAAGCGGCCGCGGTCGATCTGCCACGACGGGGTCGGCAGGATCTCGCTGACACCCAGCTCCAGCGTGCGGTCGAAGTCCTCGCGGCCCTCGCTGAAGAAGAAGCGGAAGCCGAACTTGCGGATCTGCTCGGCATCCAGGTGTTCGCGCAGGCCGAGCACGTCGGCGAAGTAGTGCGCGCCGATCTCCACCGTGGACTCGCCGACCTTGAAGGCGGCCTCGCGCACCGGGTGGGCGCGGCGCTCGAGCACGGTGACCCGGGTGCCGGGGTCCTGCCGCTTGAGCTGGATCGCCAGCGTCAGGCCGGCCAGCCCGCCGCCCAGGATGACCACGTCGGTATCGTGCGGGGCGGCGGCCGGGTTCATCGGGTCTTGGCCGGTTGTGCGGACGGATACGCGGCGAACTCGCCGTCGGGGTCGTGGATGAGTGGCGGGTTGGCACGGATGCGGCGGTACACCTCCAGCATCCCGCCGTGTGCCACCACCTGGCCGACGATGTGCGAGGTGATGCGCGAGAAGTCGCGCAGCGGCTTGAAGTGGCTGGCGCGGAACTGCTGCTCGGGGTCGTCGCTGGCGTGCACGCAGGCGTAGCGCGACTCGATCGGCACCGACACGCAGCGCGTGCCCAGCGTGCGCGCGGCGGAAATCAGGATCTGCGCCTCGTACACGAAGTCCTCGCCGGGCACGTCGCCCAGCGCCAGCACCTCGGCCGGGTAGTAGCGCTGGCCGCTCTGGGTGTCGGCGATGCGGTAGCCGGTACCCCAGGCGATGCCCCAGTCGCCGAACTCGTTGGCCAGGCGGCGGTAGGTCGGTTGCTGCTCGCGCTTGCGCAGGCGCGCGCCGATGACGATGTGGCGCGGGTGGTAGCGCGCGGCATCGAGCAGGCGCGGGATGTCGCTGGCCGCGTGCTGGCCGTCGCCGTCCATGGTGACCACGCCGGTGACGCCGCGCCGCAGTGCCTCGGCGAAGCCGGTGCGCAGGCTGGCGCCCTTGCCCATGCGGCGCTCGTGGCGGATCAGCGTGACCGGCAGGTCGGCGATGGTGTCGGCGGTGCCGTCGTCCGAACCGTCGTCGATGACGATGACGGTCGGGCATTCGGCCAGCGCACCTTCCACCACCCCGCGCAGGCGCAGCGCCTCGTTGAGGGCGGGGATGACGACGGCGATGGAGCTGCGATCAGGCATGCAGGGGCTCGTTGGAAGGCGTGGGGTGGGCCGGCGCGTGCGCCAGCGACAGTTCGAGCACGCGCCCCGGGCCGGCATCGAGCGTGGCGTGGGTGCGCCCGGCGGCGAGCGCATCGAACAGCGGCAGCATCGTCGCCATCGCGTTGCCGGCCCCGAACCGTGCAAGCGGGCCGTCGTTGGCCGGCGACGTGCCGTCGGCCAGCGTGGCGCGCAGCGTCATCGGGTCGCGGCCGCCGGAGACATCGCGCGATAGCACCAGCGCGCCACCGAGCAGGCCTTCGCTGCGGGTCACGCCCGCCAGCGGGCCGGCCGATGCGCCGTCGTAGCCGACCAGCAGCACCGCCGGCGCGCCATCGGCCAGTTGCGCCAGCGCTTCCAGCAGGCCCTGGGCAAAGCTGGCGTGCAGGGCGCTGATCGCGGTGGCCGCGGCCATCGCACCGGCGCCGATGGTCCAGTAGCCGGCGGCGGCGTTGTGCACGGAGTTGTGGAAGCGGATTGGCGAGATGGTGCGCGGCGCCGACGCCAGCGTTTCGCACATGTAATCGGTGATGCCCAGCTCGCCGTGGGTCGACGCGAACACCGACGGCAGCGTGGCCGGGTCGCGGCCCGCGGCATGGCACGCGGCGAGCGCGACATCCAGCGCGACGGCGACCGTCTCCGGCGCGCGGCGGCGCTCGTTCGGGGCCAGCAGTTGCGGCGAGGGTCGGGCGGGGGCGTCGTCGGGCCGCACGCCGGTACGCGCGTAGGCGACCGCGGCGTCCCACGACGGCAGGCCACGGGTCCAGAAGGCGATGCCTTCGATGCGGGCGGTCAGCGTCGTCATGCGCGGCCGAACACCAGTGAGCAGTTGTTGCCGCCGAAGCCGAAAGAGTTGTTCATCGCGTAGCGGATCTCGCGTTGCACGTTGTCGAAGCGGATCTGCGGGCCGCACGCCGGGTCGGGCGTGTCGCTGTGCAGGATGCCGGGCAGCAGCCCGGTATCGAGCGCGAGCAGCGCGATCACCGATTCGACGATGCCTGCCGCGCCCAGCGTGTGGCCGGTCCAGCCCTTGGTGGAACTGGCGTGCAGGGTGTCGGGGAACAGCGCGGCGACGGCGGCGGCCTCGATCGAATCGTTGGCCGGCGTGGCGGTGCCGTGCAGGTTGAGGTAGCCGACCTCGCTGGCATCGATGCCGGCGCGGGCGATCGCCTGGCGCATCGCCAGCTGCGCGCCGAGCCCGTCCGGATGCGGCGCGGACATGTGGTGCGCGTCGCTGGACTCGCCATAGCCGCGCAGCTGCAGGCCGGTGTCGCCCGCCGTCGCACGCTCGACGACGGCGAAACCGCCGGCCTCGCCCAGCGACAGCCCGGTGCGCGCGGTGTCGAACGGGCGACAGGGATCGACCGCCACCAGCTGCAGCGAGTTGAACCCGTAGATCACGCTGCCGCACAGCGTATCGACGCCGCCGACCAGCGCGGCATCGGCCAGACCGGCGTTGATCAGGCGTGCGGCCTGCGCGAACACCTTGGCGCTGGACGAACACGCGGTGGCGACGGTCACGCACGGGCCGCGCAGGCCGGTGGCCTGCTGCACGAAGTCGCCGAGCGAATGCGGGGTATGCACGATGGGGCGCGCGAGGTCGTCGGGGAAGCGCGCCTCGCTCCCGGCACCCTCGAGCCGGCGGTAGGCCTCCTCGCTGGCGCCGATGCTGGACGTCGAGGTCCCGACCACCACGGCGACACGGTCAGCGCCGTGGCGGGCGACCTGGTCCTTGATGGCCTCCATCAGACCGTCAGGCTGCAGCGCCATCCACGCCAGGCGGTTATTGCGGCACTCCCACCGGGCTAGATGCGCGGGCAGCGGCGCGTCCTCGACCCCGTCGACGCGGCCGATCCAGCAGTCCAATGGGGTTTCGCCGTCGGGCAGGGGGCCGAAGTCGTTGCGGCGCAGGCCCCCGCGGCGCGCGTGCAGCGCATCGGCCTGGGCCTGGCGGCCGCGGCCGAGCGCGGTGGTGGCGGTGTAGGCGCGCACCGCCAGCGGCGGCATCGGCGCGGGTGCGGTCGGCGGCGATGCGGGAGACGCGGAGTCGGCGGGCACGACGTTCCTGAACAAGAAAACCGGACGAAGCGCCGAGTATAGCCAGCCCCCTGTGGACGCCCCGGGCATAGAATCGCCGGGCGTTCCGCCTTCGTTGCAACTCCCCCGCACGCCCGAGCCGACCCGTGTCCACCCGACTGGCCCACCGCCTGGCGCTCAGCGCCGACCGCGACGTGCTGCACGCCGCCGCCGTCACCACGGCCGCGTGCGTGCTGAGCCTGGGCCTGGTCTACGTGGGCTACTTCGTCCACGTGCTGCGGGTGGCGCGCAAGGCCCCGTGCCTGCCCGACCGCGGCGAGTGCCTGTTGCTGTTCGGCAAGCATGCGCCTGGCGGACGGCTGGACATCGACTTCGAGGCGCGGCTGGACCGCGCGGTGTCGCTGTGGCGGCAACGGCCGCCGGGCAACGTCGTGCTGCTGGGCGGCGGCGCGCCCGGCGAGCCGACCGAAGCCGAACTCGCGCAGGCGGGCCTGCTGGCACGCGGCGTGACGATCGACCTGCCGATGACGCTGGAGTCGCAATCGCGCGACACGCTGCAGAACCTGCGCAACGCGCGCATCGTTCTGGGCAAGGGTTTTTCGCGGCGGGTGACGCTGCTCAGCAGCCGCTACCACCTGGCGCGCTGCGCGCTGTTCGCGCGCAACCTGGGATTCGACGCGGAAGTGTGCGCCGCCGAACCGCGCCTGCGGCTGGGCCCGCAGATGCTGCTGCGCATCGCCGGCGAGGCGGCCTACGTGTGCCTGACCGACATCGGCACGCGCTGGGCGCGGCTGATCGGGCATCGTCGGATGATCGAGCGGAGCAGTTGAGGCGCGGGCCGCGTCGAATGAGCGGACGTTTTGTAGGAGCGACGTGAGTCGCGACCGGGAACCGGTTCACTGGATGCCGGTTCCGCGAGGCTGGAGTACGCGAACGGCATCCCTCCCCAACCCTCCCCTGCACGCAGGGAAGGGAGCGGTACCTGTAGGAGCGCCTTCAGGCGCGATCGCGATCCAGTGGGCCTGCGCCGCGTCCCGCACTCGCGAAATCGCGGCTGAAGCCGCTCCTACAACCGCAAGGCATCAACGCGCCAGGCAGCGGCCGAAGAAGTCCTCGGTCAGGCGCAGGCGGTGCAGCAGGTCGGCACCGCGCAGGCCGTGCTTGGCGCCGGGGTAGGTCATCAGCTCGAACGGCTGGCCGCGCTGCTGCAGCGCGCTCATCAGCACGGTCGAGTTGCTGAAGAGGACGTTGTCGTCGGCCATGCCGTGGATCAGCAGCAGCTCCGGCGCATCGGGGCCAACCAGCCCGTCGACGTGCTCGAGCACGCGCGCGAACCGGTAGCCGTCGACATTGGCGTCGGGCAGATTCATGTAGCGCTCGGTGTAGTGGGTGTCGTACAGCGCCCAGTCGGTCACCGGCGCGCCGGCCACGCCGCAGGCGTAGGCGTCGGGGGCCTGGCCCAGCAGCATCAGCGTCATGTAGCCGCCGTTGGACCAGCCGTATACACCAATGTTCTCGCCATCGACCCACGGCTGCGCGCGCAGCCAGTTCACACCCGCGCGCTGGTCCTCGACCTCCACCGTGCCCTGCTTGCCGTACAGCGCGCCGCCGAACGCCGCGCCACGGCGGGGGGTGCCGCGGTTGTCCAGCGAGAACACCACGTAGCCGTGCTGGGCGAGGTACTGGTTGAAGTCCGGTGCCCAGCTGCGGCGCACGGTTTGCGCGGCGGGGCCGCCGTACACGAAGACGACGACGGGGTACTGGCGCGTCGGGTCGAAGCCGGTCGGCTTGATGACGCTGTAGTGCAGGTCGGTGCTGCCGTCGGCGGCCTTCAGCGTGCCGAACTCGATCGGCCGGTGCGCGGCGCGGTAGGGCGCGTACGGGTGCTCGGGGTCGGCCAGGTCGTTGTCGACCAGCGTGGCGATGCGGGTGCCGTCGTTGCGGTGCAGGGTCAGCTGCGGCGGCGTCGCCGGATTGGACCAGTTGTCGACGTAGACGCTGGCGTTGTCGGCAAAGCTCGGCGCGTGCACGCCGTCCTCGGTCGACAGTCGTGTCACTTCACCACCCGCGAGCGGCACGCGGTACACCTGGGTATCGAGCGGCGAGTCCTTGCCCGCAGCGAAGTAGACCTGGCCCGCGGCCTCGTCCAGCGCCAGCACGCGGTCCACCGGCCAGTTACCGAAGGTCAGCGCGGTGGCGCCACCACCCTCGTCGATCACGTACAGGTGCTGGTAGCCGCTGCGCTCGCTGCTCCACAGCAGGCGGCCGTCGGCGAGGAAGCGCAGGTCGTGGTGCAGCGGCACCCACGTCGTGCTGGTCTCGGTGATCAACGTGCGCTGCGCGCCGCTGGCCAGCTCGGTTTCGACCAGGTCCAGGCGCTGCTGGTCGCGCGACTGCCGCTGGAACGTCAGCCGCTGCGGGTCGCGCCAGTCCACGCGCGCCAGGTAGATGTCGGAGTTGTCGCCCAGGTCGACCCAGCGGGGTTCCGCACCGGCGCGCGGGGCGATCACGCCCAGTTGCACGCGCACGTTGGGGTCGCCGGCCGACGGGTAGCGCTGCTCGATGACCTCGGTGCGGTCCGGGTAGACCTCGTACCGCTTCTGCACCGGCACCGGCGATTCATCGATGCGCGCGAACGCGATCGCCGAGTCGTCCGGCGCCCACCAGTAACCGGTGTGGCGGTCCATCTCCTCGTCGGCGACGAACTCGGCCACGCCGTTGCCGATGGTGCCGCTGCCGTCGTCCGTCAGCTCGATGGCCTGCCCGCTGGCCAGATCGATCACCCACAGGTTGCGGTCGCGGATGAAGCTGACGAAGCCGCCCTTCGGCGACAGTTTCGGGTCGGTGGCGAAGCCGCCGCCGTCGGTCAGCTTGCGCACGGCCTCGCGGCCGGTCTGGCGCAGGTCGACCAGATACAGTTCGCCGCCAAGCGGGAACAGCACCGACTGCCCGTCCGGCGCCCACTGGTAATCAACGATGCCGCTGAGCGCGGCAATGCGCTGGCGCTCGCGCCGCGCCTTCTCCTCGTCCGACAGCACCTCCTCGCCGGGCAGCACGTCATCGGCGTCGACCAGGCGCGCGCTGGCGCCGGCGGCGATGTCGTAGGCCCACAGGTCCAGCCGGTTGCGGTCGTCCTCGCGTCCGCGCAGGAAGCCGACCCGTCGGCCGTCGGGCGAGACCTTCGGCTTGACCAGGCTCGGACCCGACAGCGGTGCATCACCGGCCAGCGCCTCAAGCGTGAGTTGGCGGTCGGCGTCAGGGGCGGTCTGTGCGCTGGCGGGACTCATCAGCAGGCTCGAACAGGCGAAAAGGGCGGCGATCCAGGCACGGGTCATAAGTCGTTCATTCAGCTGGACAGGGCCGTGAGTGTACGTGGGAGGGCCTCCACGCCGATCCGGGGTTTGCAGGGCGTGTCTTTATTCAAGTTCCTGAAGCGATGACCGAAAACTGAACAGGGGATTATGGTTAAGTGATGCCCCCGTGAAAGGCATGCGGCGCCTCGCCTGCTGCCAATGGAGCCCCCCGATTCCAACCCCCGCCGCCCCCGCTGCGCATGACGCCCTGCGTGCCGCCACCGGCGCCGCCCACGACCGCGTGGATGGCGTCCTGGGCGGCGGGCTGCACTCGGCCGATGACTACCGCGCCTACCTGCGCGGCATGCACCGCTTCGTCAGCGACGGGCAGGCCGCGCTGGCACAGGTACCGAACGGCCTGGCCGACCAGCGCGAGCGGCTGGAGCGCGACCTCGGCGCCCTGCGCATCGTGCCACTGCCCGCCGCGACCCGGCCGGCCGCGGTGGTCGACCGCCCCGGGCAACTGGGCTGGGGCTACGTCGTCGCCGGCTCGTCGCTGGGCGCGCGCTTCCTGCTGCGCGAGGCGCGCTCGCTGGGCTACGCGCCCGGCGCGGGTGCCGACTTCCTTTCCGGGCACGCAGGCGGCGACGCGTGGCCGGCGTTCCTGCGCGAACTCGAAGACGCCGCACTGAGCGATACCGATCACCCGCGCCTGTGCGCGGCCGCCACGGAGGCCTTTGGCCACGCCGAGTCGGCCCTGCGCTGCGCGAAGGAGGCCCTGGCATGACCCGTGACCCCATCGGCAATCCCAATCCCACCGTGAGTGGCCCGGCCGACGCGCTCGACCCGCGCCCGCAGCCACGCGCCGTCCCCGGCATCGAGGACTGTGCGCGCGAACCGATCCACTTGTCCGGTGCGATCCAGCCGCACGGCTTCCTGATCAGCGTGGTGCTGCCGGATTGGACCGTGCGGCAGGCCTCGGCCAACATCGATGAGTTGCTGGAAGTGCCGGCCGCCGAGTTGCTGGGCGAGTCCCTCGCCGACTACATCAACCAGGACGTGCTGGAGGTGGTCGCCGACACGGTGAGCTTCGCCGAACCCGACGCACCGCCGCAGCGCGCGGGCGTGGGCAACATCGGCCCGTTCGGCGTGCTGTGCGACCTGGGCGTGCACGTGGCTGACGGGCTGGTGCACATCGAGATCGAGCAGCAGCCGTTCCACCAGCGCGGCAATGCGCCCACCGGCGTGGCCCAGGCCATGATCGCCCGCGTGGCCGCGGCCGAGGACGCCGGCGACTTCCACCAGCGCGCCGCCGAGCAGGTCCGCCTGCTCACCGGCTACGACCGCGTCATGGTCTACCGCTTCCGCCACGACGACGCCGGCGAGGTCATCGCCGAGGCCCGTGCCGACGACCTGGAGCCCTACCTCGGCCTGCGCTACCCCGCGTCCGACATCCCGCCTCAGGCGCGCGCGCTGTACCTGCGCAACCGCCTGCGGGTGATCCCCGACGCCGGCTACGTGCCGGTGCCGGTGCTGCCGGGCGTCAACGCCCAGGGCGCGCCGCTGGACCTGAGCCAGCACGCCCTGCGCAGCGTCTCGCCGGTGCACGTGGAGTACCTGCGCAACATGGGCGTGGCTGCCTCGATGTCGATCTCGATCATCAGCGGCGGCCGCCTATGGGGCCTGATCGCCTGCCACCACCGCGAGCCGCGGCCGGTTCCGCCGGGCGTGCGCGCGGCGGCGGACCTGTTCGGCATGTTCGTGTCGATGCGGGTGGCCGCGCGCGAGCAGGAAGAGACCATGCACCGCTACGAGCGCGCGCAGCAGGTGCGCGACGCGGTCGGCTCACGGCTGTCGCAGGCACGCGACTTCCGGGCGGCGCTGACCGATGAGCTGGCGCTGCTGCGCGAAACGCTCGACAGCGATGGCGCGGCGCTCTGGCTGGGCGGGGAGTGGAGCCACGACGGCCGCGTGCCGGCGTCGCTCGACATCACGGTGCTGATGGAATGGGTGGAGCGCCTCGGCCGCCCGGTGCTGGCAATGACCGACAAGGCCACGGACTGGCGCACCGACGCGCTGCAGGCCGAGGGCTTGGCGGGCCTGCTGGCGATCAACCTGGGCACGCCGGAGGACTGGCTGTTCGTGTTCCGCCGCGAGCAGGTCGAGGACGTGCGCTGGGCGGGTGAACCGGCCAAGGCCCTGGTCGCCACCGACGACGGCACCCGGATCGCGCCGCGCAAGAGCTTCGCCGAATGGAAGCAGACCGTGCACGGCTGCAGCAGCGACTGGACCGACGGCGACCGCCGCGGCGCCGAGCGCCTGCACCGCGTGCTGCGCGAGCAGCGCCGGCGCCTGCTGGCCCCGGCCGAGGACCGCGGCAACATGGAGCGGCTGCGGCGGCACGAGTCGCAGCGCGACCGCAAGACGCGGCTGCAGCAGCTGTCGAGCCTGGTCGACGGCCTGGTGCACCTGGACGAGGCGCAGACCTCGCGCCTGGACGAGCGCATCGCCACGCTGGAGGCCGACCTGAAGCAGTTGATCGAGGCCCGCGCGGAGCACGCCCAGACCAGCGCCTCGTAGCGCCGGTCCCCGGAGGCATGGTCCCGGACGGCGCGGGCCGCTACGCTAGCGCGCCCGCCGCCACCCCCTCGAGCCCATGGCCGACGTCCGCACCGCCCGCCTCAATCCGCTGCCCGCGCTGATCTTCAGTTCGCGCTGGCTGCAGCTGCCGCTGTACCTGGGCCTGATCGTGGCGCAGTGCGTGTACGTGTTCCTGTTCGTCAAGGAACTGGTGCACCTGGTCAGCGACGCCTCGAGCATGACCGAGCAGATGATCATGCTGCTGGTGCTGGGACTGATCGACGTGGTGATGATCTCGAACCTTCTGGTGATGGTGATCGTCGGTGGCTACGAGACATTCGTCTCGCGCCTGCGGCTGGAAGGCCACCCCGACCAGCCCGAGTGGCTGAGCCACGTCAACGCCAGCGTGCTGAAGGTGAAGCTGGCGATGGCGATCATCGGCATCAGCTCGATCCACCTGCTCAAGACCTTCATCGAGGCCGGCAGCATGGGCAGCGACCTGCCGCTGTGCGGCACGGTCGAGGCGGTTGTCGCCGCGCGCGAGGCGGCCGCCCTGGGCATCGACGCCGTCAAGGTCTGCGTGACCACCACCGAGACCGGCGTGATCTGGCAGACGATCATCCACGGCGCCTTCATCCTGTCGGCCATTGGTATTGCCTGGACCGACAAGATCATGGCCCACGCCGGCAAGACCAAGGTCGCCGCCGCGGCGCATTGACCCAGGCGGTTGTAGGAGCGGCTTCAGCCGCGAATTCTGCGATTCCGCCTCGTTGTAGGAGCGACGTAAGTCGCGACCTGCGAAGGTGGCCGTAGTTGCGCGGTCGCGACTCACGTCGCTCCTACAAAAAAAACGTCGGCAATCGATGATCGCGGCTGAAGCCGCACCTACAGACCGCACCGCCGGTCCCGGCCACTGCGACGCCCACCGGTAGAATGGCGCGATGGATGTTTCCCACCTGCTCGACGGCCTGAACCCGGCCCAGCGCGAGGCCGTCAGCGCGCCTCCCGGCCACTACCTGGTGCTCGCCGGCGCCGGGTCCGGCAAGACCCGCGTGCTCACCCACCGCATCGCCTGGCTGCATGAAGTGGTCGGCGTGCCGGCGCACGGCATCCTCGCCGTCACATTCACCAACAAGGCCGCGGCCGAGATGCGCCAGCGCGTGGACGCGCAGCTGCGCGGCGGCACGCGCGGCATGTGGATCGGCACGTTCCACGGCCTCGCCCACCGGCTGCTGCGCCTGCATTGGCAGGAGGCGAAGCTGCCCGAGGGCTTCCAGGTGCTGGATTCCGACGACCAGCTGCGGCTGGTCAAGCGCGTGGTGCAGGCGCTGGAGCTCGACGACAGCCGCTTCCCGCCGCGGCAGATCGCGTGGTGGATCAACGCGCAGAAGGACGAGGGCCGTCGCCCCGAGCACCTGCAGCCCGAGCCCGGCGACCAGTGGACTGACGTCATGCGTCGCTGCTACGCCGCCTACCAGGAGCGCTGCGAGCGCGCCGGGCTGGTCGATTTCGCCGAGCTGCTGCTGCGCGCGCACGAGTTGCTGCGCGACAACCCCGCGCTGCTGGCGCACTACCGCCACCGCTTCGGCCAGCTGCTGGTCGACGAATTCCAGGACACCAACGCCATCCAGTACGCGTTCGTGCGCGTATTGGCCGGCGACACGGGGCAGGTGTTCGTGGTCGGCGACGACGACCAGTCGATCTACGGCTGGCGCGGCGCCAAGGTCGAGAACGTGCAGCGCTTCCTGAAGGACTTCGACGGCGCCAGCACCATCAAGCTGGAACAGAACTACCGCTCCTCCGCCAACATCCTCGACGCCGCCAACGCGGTGATCGCCCACAACCCCGACCGCCTCGGCAAGAAGCTGTGGACCGACAGCGGCAGCGGCGACCCGATCGACCTGTACGCGGCCTACAACGAGATCGACGAAGCGCGCTTCGTGGTGGAGCGGCTGCGCCAGTGGGTGCGCGACGGCGGCAGCTTCGGCGAGGTCGCCATCCTCTACCGCAGCAATGCGCAGTCGCGCGCTTTCGAAGAGGCGTTGCTGGGCGAGCAGGTGCCCTACCGCGTGTACGGCGGCCAGCGCTTCTTCGAGCGTGCCGAGATCAAGGACACGCTGGCCTACCTGCGGCTGGTGGCCAACCGCAATGACGACGCGGCGTTCGAGCGCGCGGTGAACACGCCCACGCGCGGCATCGGCGAGCGCACCCTGGACGAGGTGCGCCGGCGCGCGCGTGTCGACGGCGTCGCCCTGGCCGAGGCGGCGCGGCGCGTGGCCGGCGAAGCGACGCTGGCGGCGCGCGCGCGCAATGCACTGGCCGGGTTCGCGGCGCTGATCGACGACCTCGAGTCCGAGTTCGCGCCGATGACGCTGCCGGAGAAGGTCGACCACGTGCTGGCGCGCTCGGGCCTGCGCGAGCACTGGTCGAAGGAGAGCCGCGGCGGGCTGGATTCCGAATCGCGCACCGACAACCTGGACGAGCTCGTGTCGGTCGCCTCGCGCTTCTCGCGCAGCGAGGAGGACGAGGACGCCGACACCATGCCGGAGCTGGTGGCGTTCCTCAGCTACGCGGCGCTGGAGGCCGGCGAGGGCCAGGCCCAGGCCGGCGAGGACGGCGTGCAGCTGATGACGCTGCACAGCGCCAAGGGCCTGGAATTCCCGCTGGTGTTCCTGGCCGGACTGGAAGAGGGCCTGTTCCCCAACCAGAAGTCGGTGGAGGAATCGGGCCGGCTGGAGGAGGAGCGCCGGCTGGCGTACGTCGGCATCACCCGCGCCCGCGAGAAGCTGGTGCTGAGCTACGCCGAGGCACGCCGCATCCACGGCCAGGACATGTACGGCATCCCCTCGCGCTTCCTGCGCGAGATCCCGCCTGCGCTGCTGCACGAGGTGCGGCCCAAGGTGCAGGTGTCGCGCCCCGCATTCCCCGCGCGCCCGCGCCGCGACTACGGCCACGCCGCGATCGAAACGCCGGCGGTGCAGCTGGGCGCGCAGGTGCGCCACGCCACGTTCGGCACCGGCACGGTCACCGACGTGGAAGGCAGCGGCGCGCACGCACGCGTGCAGGTCAACTTCGACGACGCCGGCAGCAAGTGGCTGGTGCTGGCCTACGCGAACCTGCAGCCGGCTTAGCGCAAGCGTCGCTCGCCTGTAGGAGCGGCTTCAGCCGCGATCACCGCATGCCGGAGACTCACTCCGGCGTGTGTCAGTCCAGCGCGACCCCGAAATGGAACGCCTCGATGCGCAGCCGCTCGCGCAGGTAGAAGGCATGCGCGTCCTGACGGTGGGTGCCCGAGTCCAGCTGCAGGCGCACGCAGCCCTGGCGGCGCGCTTCGTCCTTCAGCCAGTCCAGCAGCGCCTTGCCGTGGCCGGCGCTGCGCGCGCGGGCGTCGGTGACCAGGTCGTCGACGTACAGCTGGCGACCGGTGGCCAGCATCTCCAGTACGCGCCAGCCGGCGAACGCACGCACGATGCCATCGCCATCCACGCGCACCGTCGCGCGGAAGCCGCCCTGCATCTGCCGCAGTGCCTGGGCGACGAAGCCATCCTCGTCCAGGTGCGGGCGCAGCTGTGCGACCACCGGCCACGCCGCGCGCAACGTCGCCTCGTCGTCGGCCGGCCGGATCGATGCATCGGCCACGGGCGTCACCACTCGAACAGCTTGTACTGCACCGGCGAGATCGGCCCCTCGCCCTCGCTGCTGTCGAGCGTGCCGTCGCCGTTGCTGTCGACCAGGTAGTAGGTCGGGCCGCGCAGCGGAACGACCTTGACCACGCGCAGCTGGCCGGCGATGCGGTACTCCTCGACCACGTCGCCGCCATCGAGCGTGCGCCGGGTGATGTCGGCATCCTCCAGGCCGGCGGTGGGGTCGCTGGCGCCCATCGTGGCGCAGGCCGACAGCAGCAGGAGCAACGGGGCGAAGGCGAGGCGCATGGCGGGTCTCCACGGTGGCGTGGCTGACAGGATACGCCGCCGCTGCGGGGCGGTGGCCGGGGCGCCGCGGCGTAGAATCGCCGGATGAAACGACTCGTGCTGATCGACGGTTCCAGCTACCTCTACCGCGCCTTCCATGCCCTGCCGCCGCTGACCAACGACTCCGGCGAACCCACCGGTGCGCTGTTCGGCGTGGTCAACATGCTGCGCGCCACGCTCAACGAGAAGCCCGACTACGTGGCGTTCGTGGTGGATGCGCCGGGCAAGACGTTCCGCGACGACCTGGACCCGCAGTACAAGGCCAACCGCCCGCCGATGCCGGACGAGCTGCGCGCGCAGGTGCAGCCGATGTGCGAGATCGTGCAGGCGCTGGGCATCGACATCCTGCGCATCGACGGGGTGGAAGCCGACGACGTGATCGGCACGCTGGCGGTGCGCGCGGCCGATAGCGGCATCGACGTCACCGTGTCGACCGGCGACAAGGACATGGCGCAGCTGGTGCGCGATGCGACGGACCCGTCAGGTGCGGGCCGCGCCGGCATCGCGCTGGTCAATACCATGAGCGGCAGCCGTATCGACAGCGACGCGGCGGTGATGGACAAGTTCGGCGTGCGCGCCGACCAGATCGTCGACTTCCTCGCGCTGATGGGCGACAAGGTCGACAACATTCCCGGCGTCGACAAGTGCGGCCCCAAGACCGCGGCCAAGTGGCTGGCCGAACACGGCACGCTGGACGGCGTGATGGCCGCTGCCGATGGCATCAAGGGCAAGATCGGCGAGAACCTGCGCGCGGTGCTGCACCGCCTGCCGCTCAACCGCGACCTGACCACCATCCGCGTGGATCTCGACCTGCCGTGCGCGCCCGACCAGCTGGCGCTGCGCGAGCGCGATGCCGACGCGCTGCGCGATTTGTATGCGCGGTACGGCTTCAAGCAGGCGCTACGTGACCTGGAAGGCGGTGGCGGTGCGGCGGCGGCAGACGCCGCGCAGGACCGCGCCGGCGTGCGCAACACCGCCGCCGGCTACCTGCGCGCCGCCCCGCCGGCTGCGGACGATGTCGACCCCGCGCTGTCGGCGCCGGGCGAATACGAGACCGTGCTGACCCAGTCGCAGCTCGACGCGTGGCTGCAGCGCCTGCGCGGGGCCGCGCTGTTCGCGTTCGACTGCGAAACCGATTCGCTCGACCCGATGCGCGCCAACCTCGTTGGCCTGAGCTTCGCGGTCGAACCCGGCCGTGCCTGCTATATCCCGCTGGCCCACCACTACCCCGGCGCCCCCGCGCAGCTGGATCGCGATGCGGTGCTCGCGCAGCTGCGCCCGGTGATGGAGGATGCGTCGATCGCCAAGGTCGGCCAGCACGGCAAGTACGACCTGCACGTGCTGCGCCGGCACGGCGTCGAGGTCGACGGCTACGCGCACGACACGATGCTGGAGAGCTTCGTGCTCAACGCCACCGCGACGCGCCACGACATGGACTCGCTGGCGCTGCGCTACCTCGGCTACACCACCGTCAAGTACAGCGACGTCGCCGGCAAGGGTGCCAAGGCGATCACCTTCGACCAGGTGGCGCTCGACGATGCCACCCGCTATGCGGCCGAGGACGCGGACGTGACGCTGCGGCTGCACCGCGCGCTGTCGCCGAAGCTGGCGGCCGAACCGGCACTGGAGCGCGTGTACCGCGAGATCGAAATGCCACTGGTGCCGGTGCTCGCGCGGGTCGAAGCCAACGGCGTGATGCTGGATTCGGCCGAGCTGCGCCGCCAGTCAGCCGACCTGGGCAAGCGCATGCTCGATGCCAAGCAGCGCGCGACCGCGCTGGCCGGACGCGACTTCAACCTGGACTCACCCAAGCAGCTGTGCGCGCTGCTGTTCGAAGAACTGGGCCTGCCGGCATTGGTGAAGACGCCCAAGGGCCAGCCGTCGACCAACGAAGAAGCGCTGGAGGCCATCGCCGACCAGCACGAGCTGCCGCGCGTGATCCTCGAGTACCGCGGGCTCACCAAGCTGCGCAGCACCTACACCGACAAGCTGCCGGAAATGGTCAACCCGCACACCGGCCGCGTGCACACCAGCTACCACCAGGCGGGCGCGGCGACCGGTCGGCTGGCGTCCAGCGACCCGAACCTGCAGAACATCCCGATCCGCACCGAAGATGGCCGCCGCATCCGTACCGCGTTCGTCGCGCCCGAGGGCCGGCGGATCGTGGCCTGCGACTACTCGCAGATCGAACTACGGATCATGGCGCACCTTTCGGGCGACCCCGGGCTGGTGCAGGCATTCGCCTCCGGGGCCGACATCCACAAGGCGACGGCCGCGGAAGTGTTCGGCAAGACGCTCGACACCGTGGAGCCCGGCGAGCGCCGCGCCGCCAAGGCGATCAACTTCGGCCTGATGTATGGCATGAGCGCGTTCGGCCTGGCCAAGCAGCTGGGCGTCGGCCGTGGCGAGGCACAGGACTACATCGCGCTGTACTTCAACCGCTACCCGGGCGTGCGCGAGTTCATGGACCACACCCGCGAGAAGGCGCGCGAACGCGGCTACGTCGAAACCGTGTTTGGTCGCCGCCTGTACCTGGACAACATCCACGCCCGCAACCAGGGCCTGCGCGCGGGCGCCGAACGCGCCGCGATCAACGCACCGATGCAGGGCACCGCGGCCGACATCATCAAGCGCGCCATGATCGACATTGATGGCTGGCTGGCCGGCTACCGGGACCGCGCCCTGATGATCCTGCAGGTACACGACGAACTGGTGTTCGAAGTCGACGCCGGGTTCGTCGACACCCTGTTGCCCGAGGTCACCGACCGCATGTCGGCGGCCGCCGACCTTCACGTACCGCTCGTCGTCGACAGCGGGATCGGGGCCAATTGGGAGGAAGCCCACTGAAACCGCTTTCACCGAATTGTTAACGGCACGTTTGCCGAAGTTGGCTGAATGAATCCGTCCTGAATTCTTCGAAAATTTAACCCGGATCTTCACGAACCATCCATGTCCGAAGTGGTCATATAGCTCGCGACAGGTGCAACGCCTGTCGCAGATCTCTCCCTCCCCTGGAGTGATCCCCAGGAGCGAAGACCCCTCCCCAGGTCCCGCTCCACCAGCCCCGCCGGCCCCCCCTGCCTGCGGGGCTTTTTATTGCCTATCGCGCTCACTTCGACTCACCCGATTTCATGCCCTGACGCGAGGAGGTCTGGGAGCATGGGCGCGTAGCACAGACGTCCTGGAAAGGGAGGCTGGTCGCACGCTGCCAGACGAAAGCCGCTGGGTGGGTGCAGGCAAGCCAGTAGGTCCAATGGAAGGGTGATCGCTTGCGCGGGAACGAATCCTTGGCAGCTCAACGTCCTCCAAATCCGGGGTGGGCCGCGACCGGCGGCTTTGGAGCGTCGTGCGGCAAGCGGGTATGGACGATCAAATCATGACATTGCCACTTTGACGCCTGCATGTTCTTTCGACTATTCGTCGCCCTTCTCCCCGCTCTGTGCCCGAGTTGCCCAGTCCGGGGGAAGCGAAACAAAATTTTCCATCAAAGCGCCCACTTTTCCCCTTTGGATTTCCTTGAGCAGCAAGAGTTCTGAAATATCTGGACTCAGGTCAGCCTCGTTGCGTCCGGGTGCTTTCGACTTCCGAGCGATCGCCCTGACTGCCAAGCCCCTTTTGGCAGAATATGTCCTGAAGCTCGAGTAATGAACGTCCAAGACATCGAAGCCAGCGGCTTTCAGACAGTAGCGCAACGAAGGAACCGAGAACCAGTTGATGTGTGTTACTGGTTCCGGAGGCCTTGGGTGCTGCTTGTTCCACAATTCAAGAGGCACCTCAACGAAAATGATGCCGTTCTCGCTAAGCGCCTTGCGAACACTAAGCAATTCGCCTATGGGGTCAGCTACGTGCTCCAGAACATGATTGCAGATGGCTAGGTCGTATTCTTCTGCGACGCCCTGCAAATCGGGTCCACGATAATAGATTCCAGGAAGGGGCTTACGACAACCATAATCTACAACATGGCAGTCAAATCCCGCTCTGACGAAATACTCAAGTATCGCTCCTTGCGCACCCCCGAAGTCCATTATTCTTGTTCGCGTAGACACCCAGGGTGAAAGGAGCTGGAAAAGTTCCTTAGCTCTCTCCGTGTACACATCGTAGTGCTTCAATTTATGCCAGGGTTCGGACGAATATTTGATGCGGCCCGGAAATGGCGGCTGCTTCAATGGGCTGCTGCTGAGACGCTGATACTTCCTTGACACCATCTCAGGGGTCGGCCTCGGAAGATAGTATGCAAACCCACAAGACGAACATTGGCACCATCGTATCGTCGCCGACTGTTCGTCAGTTCCAATCCAATCCTCGAGAAAGATTTGGATTCGAAGATTTAGTCGCTGATCGGGTCCATTGGTATTTTCAACAACCTGCTCCCCTATAGCCTCTACTCTGCCGACCTTGCATAGTACGCACAAGCCTGTCTTTTGCCCTTTGGCGTATAGGCCGCCCAAGTAACTCGAAATAACTTTCATTATTAGTACCTGCGGTTTAAAGGTGCGACTTTTGAAACGCCGGAAGATCGAGCGACATTCACTTCGAGCTCCTGGTATATAAGGAGTTTTTTGTATTGCGCGCTTTCTCGTATGCTTCGTCGCATAAGGCAACTGCTCGCCCACTGACCCAGGGTTATTCCCGGCCTAGGCTCCCTGATTCAACGCAGCCAATCGCGCGGGCGCAGGTAGTCCGCCAGCCGCGCCTCGTCGCTGCCGGGCTCGGGCTGGAACCCGTACTCCCACCGCACCAGCGGCGGCAGGCTCATCAGGATCGACTCGGTGCGCCCGCCCGACTGCAGCCCGAACAGCGTGCCCCGGTCGAGTACCAGGTTGAACTCGACATAGCGGCCGCGGCGGTAGAGCTGGAACTGCCGCTCGCGATCGCCGTATGGCGTGTCGCGGCGACGTTCGACGATCGGCAGGTACGCATCGAGGAAGCCGTCGCCGACCGCACGCTGGTAGGCGAAGTCGCGCTCGAAGTCGTCGTGCAGGTCGTCGAAGAACAGGCCGCCGACACCGCGGGTTTCGTCGCGGTGCTTGAGGAAGAAGTACTCGTCGCACCAGCGCTTGTGCGCGTCGTAGCGCGCCTGGCCACCGAACGGTTCGCACAGCGCGCGCGCGGTGGCGTGCCAGTGGTGCACGTCCTCGTCGAACGGGTAGAACGGCGTCAGGTCGAAGCCGCCGCCGAACCACCAGGCGACGGTCTCGCCGTCACGCACGGCGCGGAAATGGCGGACGTTGGCGTGCGTCGTCGGCAGGTACGGGTTGCGCGGATGGAACACGAGCGAGACCCCGACCGCGCGCCACGAGGCCCCGACCAGTTCGGGCCTTGCCGCGGTCGCCGCCGGCGGCAGTGCATGTCCGGACACGTCGGAGAAGCCGATGCCGGCCTGCTCGAAAACGGCGCCGTCGCGAAGGATGCGGGTGCGCCCGCCGCCACCGGCCAGCCCGCTTCCGCCGGCAGCCGCCGGTGCCCGCGTCCACGCATCTTCGATGAAGCGCGCGTGGCCATCCGCGGCTTCGATGGCGCCGCAGATGCGGTCCTGCAGGCCGGTGAGGTAATCGCGGACGCGGTCGAAATCGGTGTCGGGGGGCGTGCTCATCGCGCGCATTGTAGTGGGGGCCTGCGCGCGGGTCGGCAGCCGCTACAGTGGCCGGCCCGTCCTCCTGCCGTCCGACGTGCTGATCGCCTTCAACAAACCCTTCGGCGTGCTGTGCCAGTTCACCGACCGCTCCCTGCCGCCGCGCCCGACGCTGGCGGGCTTCGGGCTGCCACCCGGCGTCTACGCCGCGGGCCGGTTGGACCACGACAGCGAAGGCCTGCTGCTGCTGACCGACGACGGCGCGCTGGCGCATCGGCTCACCGACCCGCGCCACAAGCAGCCCAAGACCTACTGGGTGCAGGTGGAGGGCGAACCGTCACCCGACCAGCTGGCGCAGCTGCGCGAGGGTGTCGCGTTGAAGGACGGCCCGACGCGGCCGGCGCAGGTGTCGCAGCTGGAGCCGCCGACGCTGTGGCCGCGCGACCCGCCGGTTCGGTTCCGCAAGACCGTGCCGGACGCCTGGCTGTCGTTGACGATTACCGAAGGCCGCAACCGGCAGGTGCGCCGGATGACGGCCGCCGTCGGACTGCCGACGCTGCGGCTGGTGCGCGTCGCGGTCGGCGGGCACCGGCTCGAGGGCCTGGACCCCGGCGAGTGGCGGGCACTGGCGTGAGCGTTGTCGAGCGGTCGGCGGTGGCACTGCCGATTGAAGGAGACGCAGTACTAGGCCGCGCACCCACCCCGATCGCGTTCCAGTTGCTGAACAGTTCACGTTGGGCTGCTCGGACGCAGGGCATTTCTGCTAACTTTTGCCTGTTCAGCATTGCCAAGACCATGCCCTTCACGGCGTGGTCGGCCTACGGGGATCCACCTCAAGAATGACCGCCACCGCCGCAAGCTCCGGCCGCATCCTGGTCGTCGACGACCAGGCCGCCAACCTGCGGGTGGTCAGCAACCTGCTCAGCCGCCAAGGCTATGAAGTCGCGACGTCGAGCAGCGGCGAGGACGCGCTTGCGCAGTTCGAGGCCAACCCGCCGGACCTCGTTTTACTGGACATGATGATGCCCGGCATGGACGGCTTCGACGTGCTGGCCGCGTTGCGCGCGCAGGCTCCGCCGCTGCGCGTGCCTGTCGTGTTCGTGACCGCGGCGCAGGATCGCGACCTGCTGCTGCGCGCGTTCGATGCCGGCGTGGTCGACTACGTCACCAAGCCGTTCCTGCCGGAGGAACTGCTGGCCCGGGTCAACGCCCATATCGGCCTGAAGATGACCCGCGACCGCCTGGAGCGCGTCGCACGCGAGCGCGAGGAGCTGGTCAACCTGGTCGCGCACGACCTCAAGAACCCGCTGACCAGCGTGTTGTTCGCCGCCGACCTGCTGCGCAGCGACGGCTGCAAGCCCGAGCGCGTGCCACGCTACCTGGAAATGATCCACGAGAGCGCCGACGACGCGCTCGGTTACATCCGCCACTATCTGGAAACGCAGTCCGGTGCGCGCCGCCCGTCGAGCGAGATGCGCGCGTCCCTGGGCGAGACGCTGCAGTGGCTGTGCAACCGCTACGAGATCCAGCTCGATGCGCGCGGCATCGAGGTCGAGGTGGCGATGCCGCCGGAGAACGCCGCCGTCGCCATCGACGAGCGCGTGCTTCGCCAGGTCAGCGAGAACCTGGTCACCAACGCCATCAAGTACGCCCCCAACAGCAAACTGCTGCTGCTGGGCCGCGCCGGCGCGCCGGGCTTCTGGCAGCTGGTGGTCGCCGACCGGGGGCCCGGTATCCCGGCATCGCGCCAACGCGAGCTGTTCAAGCCGTTCACGCGGCTGCACGAGGGCGACGACGGGATTTCCAGCGGACTGGGGCTGTCACTGGCGCGCCAGATCATCGCCGACGCCGGCGGCCAGCTCTGGTACGAGGACCGCAAGAACGGCGGTTCGCGTTTCGTGATCGAACTGCCGGTCGCGGGTGCTGCTGCTTCGAAGGGCTGACGCCGAGCCGAGGCTCGGCCGTCCGCATCGAGCAAATGAGAAACGCCAGGCCCAAAGCCTGGCGTTTTTTTGTTTGCCCGATGCAACAACGGCCTGCGCCGTTGCTGCAAGTTGGCGTCCTCAGCTCGCCGACGTGGTCGTGCTTGCGCGACGCGTGGTGCGCTTGCGGGCCGGCCGCTTGCGCGCGGTCGTGCGCTTGGCCTCGACACGCTTGGACGAGCCTTCGATCGACCCGTTGCCGTTCTCGGCCTGGCGCGCCTTGCGGCGGGCGGCGTACCACAGCAGGCCGGCCCCGGCCGCGGTGGCGATGGCGATGGCCGGGTTGCGCCGCACGAACATGCCGGCCACGCGTGCGCCGCCCTTGAGTGCGCCGAGCTTGGCTCCGGCTTCCAGCCACTTCCCGGCGTGCGGGACGGCGTGCTTGAGGTTGTCGCCGACCGAGTTCGCCAGGTCCAGCGCGCGGTCGGAGATGGAATTGAACGTGCTCATCGTTGAACCCATGGATGGAGGGGAAACGGCTTGCAGTGTCGGCACGCCACCGTTGATGGGACGTGATCGGCTGCGTGGCTTGCCGGCTGGTGGCTGAATGCCGATGATGCCGCGGACCCGCAGGAGCTCCGCCCAATGATCCGCGTGCTGCCCAACGTGCTTTCTCCCCAGCAACTGGCAACGGTTCGCGAACTGCTGTCGAAGGTGCGCTTCGACGACGGCCGCATCACCAATCGCGACTCCACCGTCAAGCACAACCTGCAGGCGCCACAGGAAGACCCTGCGAACGCCGCGATCGCGCAACTCGTGCGCGATGCACTGGTGCAGGTGCCGGACGTGCGCACGTTTGCACTGCCCAAGCAGATGGCCCGGACCACGGTGGTGCGCTACGAGCCGGGCATGGATTACGGCTGGCACGTCGACGAGGCCCTGTTCGCCTCCACGCCACCGATGCGCAGCGACCTGTCGTGCACCATCTTCCTGAGTCCGCCGGCCGACTACGACGGCGGCGAGCTGACGATCCAGCTGGGTGCGCAGGAGTTGTCCTACAAACTCGATCCGGGCAGCGCGATCCTCTACCCGTCCACGACCATCCATCGCGTGACGCCCGTGACCCGCGGCGTGCGTATTGCCGCCATCACCTGGTTCCAGAGCTGGGTGTCCGACACCTCGCAGCGCGAGCTGCTGGTGCAACTGGAGGAGGCGCGCGCCTTGGCTGCACGCGCGGGCCAGCCTGACGCCCGCCTCCAAGTGCTGCTGGAATCGCTGCGGACCAACCTGTTCCGGATGTGGTCCGACACCTGATCCGTCATCCCGGGCCTCGCCCGGGCCCGATCAGGTCCAGCTGTCGCGATCGATGGCCCAATCGGTTCGCCGTTGCAGCTGGGCATCCACCCACCTGAGCCCCTGCTCGATTTCCCGACTAAAGCGCTGGCGGGACAGCCTGAGATCGTGGGCGCGGTCCGCGGCGGCGTAGGCGTGTGACTGCGCCTTGGAGTATCGCGTCCAGGCCGGTGACGCCATCGCGGCTTCGATACCTTCGGGCGGCAGGCACAAGTGCGCCGCTACCGCCGTCAGCGCGATGCGCGGTTCGTCCAGCAACCGGTCGAAATCCAGCCGCAGTACGCGAGCACCGTCGGCACCCCGCGCCAGGGCATCGAACCTCACCCGTTCGGCCAGCCAGCCCATCGCGCACTGTTCCGGCAGTGAAAGCTGGTGCAGCGCAATCCCCTCCGCCCAGCCCGTGGACTGCAGGCTGGTCAATCGCTCGCCAGCCGCGGCCGCCGCGTCGTGGACGGAGTCCGGCGACTTCATCAGCGCGGCCAGGTAGGTGGGCAGCGGAAGCCCCAGCAGGACGACGCGCATCGGGCCCGAGCCGAGCAGGGGCGCCACCAGTCCGTTGCAACTGCTGGTGGCCTTGAGCACGGTCGCACTGGACCCGTCCAGGGGACGGCTCCAGGCGACCTGCAACGCATGCAGCAGCTCACCGGCCTGTGCTTCGGACACCCGGGCCTCCGGCCGCTCGCGCAGCGCCCATGCGTCTGCCAACGTGCGCAGTGGCAGCGGCTCGCGCAGCACCTGCACGGGGTTCCAGGCCTCGAGCAGGCGAGCCAGGAGCGTCGAGCCGCAATGGCCGATGTGGAAGATGGCCTCCACCGGCGTCTTCAGAGTGTCCCGGGTGGCAAGCGATGCAAGTGGCCACCACGCACCCTGCGCCGCTGGCGGCAGCGCACGCTCGTCGAGGAACGATGCCGCCGCGCGCTGCGCCGCGGTCAACCGCACCCACAACACCCGCTGCCCGATCAGATCGAGCTTGAACGGCAGGAGTTCGGGATCGTCGAATGGAGACATCGTGTCGGGCACTGCGGACATGCCCGACAGTCTAGCGGCCACGCCCGGCACGGAAGAGGCGTCCCGCTCACGTCCCGCGCGGCTTGGCGCGGTGGGAGGCGGTGGCGCTCCACGGGTCTTCCGGCCAGGGATGCCGCGGATACCGCCCTTTCATCTCCTTGCGCACTTCGGGGTAGGTGCGCTCCCAGAAGCCGCGCAGGTCCTGGGTGACCTGCAGCGGGCGGCCCGCGGGCGACAGCAGGTGCAGGGTCAGCGGGACGCGGCCGTCGGCGATGCGCGGAGTATCGGCCAGGCCGAACAGCTCCTGCAGTTTCACCGCCAGCACCGGAGGTTGCGGCACTCCCGCTTCGTCGAGCGCGTATTCGATGCGGCGCTCCTGGCCGGACGGCACCTGGATGCGCACCGGCGCCAGGGTGTCGACGCGGCTGCGCTGGGACCAGTCCAGCCGCGACTTCAGCGCGTCGGCGAGTGCGGCTTCGCTCAGTGCGTCGAGGCGCGTTTTCCCCGCCAGCGCCGGTGCCAGCCAGGCGTCGAGCGAGGCCATCAGCGCCGCATCCGACATGTCCGGAAGTCCCGCCTCCGGGTGCCAGTGGCGCGCGCACTGCGCACGGGCGCGCCATTGTGACGTCGCGTCCGTCCATGGCAGGGCGGCGAGACCGAGCTGGCGCACCGCGTCGACCAGCGCTTCGGCGTAGCGCGACGGGTCCGGCCGGGCGAGCGGCCGGCGTTCCAGCACGATCCGGTCGAAGCGCGATTCCCGCACCGCTGCGATGCCGCGTGCATCGGCGTCCCAGACGACTCGGTCCTCGGTGGTGAAGCGGTCGGCGAAGTCGCGTCGCAGTGCGCGCTCGTCCACGGGCACCGCCCGCTGGATGCGCGCTTCCCGGCGGTCGTGGCGCAGGTCCGACACCACCAGCCACGGCTCGCCGATCAGCGCGCTGTCGTCGTACAGGCGCGCGATGCGGCCGTTGGCGAGCTGGTAGCGCCAGGGGTCGTCCGGATGCTGTCGGGCGATTCGGTCCGGGTACGCATGCGCGAGCAGGTCGCCGAGGCGGTGCGCATCGACGTCGTCGGGCGGATGGCCCGCGCGCGCGCGGCGGCGCCACTGGCGCGTGGCCTGGTCGATGGCTGCCAGTGCCGAACGCGATGCCGAGGCAGGCGCACGTCCGCTGCGGAATGCGGCCAGCGCGCGCCAGCGTGCCGCGAGCGCATCGCCGCCGTCGCGCAACGGGTCGCGGGCTTCGACCAGCGCGGCCAGGTCGCACGCCAGCGCGCGCTCGGTATGGTCGTCGGACGCCAGCAGCATTGCCGCCAGCCTCGGATGCGTGCCGAGCGCGAGCATGCGGCGGCCGCGCGCGGTGACGGCCGTTCCGTCGATGGCGCCCAGCCGCTGCAACAGGTCGCGTGCGGCGGCCATCGGCCCGGGCGGGGGCGTGTCGACGAAGCGCAGGTCGGCATCGCCCCAGGCGGCGAGCTCCAGCGCCAGGCCGGCGAGTTCGACCTGTCCGATTTCGGCGCGGCGTTGCGGTTCCAGCCGCTGCGAGGCCGGCCACAGGCGGTACGCCCAACCCGCGGCCACGCGGCCGGCACGGCCGGCGCGCTGCTCGGCCGACGCCTGCGCAATGGCCACCACGTCCAGGCGCGGGAACCCGGAGTTGGGGTCGTAGCGCGGTTCGCGCGCGAGCCCGCTGTCGATGACCACGCGCACGCCCGGCAGCGTCACGCTGGACTCGGCGACGTTGGTGGCCAGCACTACGCGGCGGGTGCCGTCGGGTGCGGGCTGCAGCACGCGCGATTGCTGTTCGACAGGCAGGTCGCCGTGGAGGGTGAGCACCTCGACGGCCTCGCCACCCGCATCGCGGGCGACCGGCTGCAGCAACGCCTCCACCCGCGCGATCTCGCGCCTGCCCGGCAGGAACACCAGCACGTCGCCTGGGTGCGAGGCCAGTGCGTGCTCGACGGCGCGCCGAACCTGGTGCTCCAGTCGTTCCTCGCGGCGCACGGCGAAATGCGCGATCTCGACCGGGAACGCGCGCCCTTCGCTGGCGATGCGCGGTGCGTCGAGGAACGTCGCCAGGCGGTCGCCATCGAGGGTGGCCGACATCACCACGATGCGCAGGTCGTCGCGCAACGCCGCCTGCACGTCCAGCGCCAGCGCCAGCCCGAGGTCGGCGGCCAAGTGCCGTTCGTGGAATTCGTCCAGCAGGATCGCGCCGACGCCCTCGAGCATCGGGTCGTCCTGGATCATCCGGGTGAGGATGCCCTCGGTGACCACCTCGATGCGGGTGGCCGCCGACACCCGGTTCTCGAAGCGGATGCGGTAGCCGATGGTCGCGCCCACGTCTTCACCACGTTGCGCGGCCATGAAGTGCGCGGCCGCGCGTGCCGCGACCCGGCGTGGCTCCAGCAGCAGGATCCGGCGGCCGTCCAGCCACGGCGCGTCCAACAGCGCAGGCGGGACCTGCGTGGTCTTGCCGGCCCCCGGCGGCGCCTCCAGCACCAGGCGCGTGTGCGTGCCGAGGCTGTCGCGGATTCGCGGCAGCAGGTCGTCGATGGGAAAGGCGGCGCGGTTCACGCGCGAAGGATACGGGTGGCGTCACGCGTTGGCTCCGGTTCGCAGCGGATCCGTCGCTAACGGTGTGCAAGCGCGGCGGCCGGTGTCGGCCACGCTAGAATTTCTCGATGCAACTCATCGACATCGGCGCCAACCTCACCCACGAATCCTTCGACCACGACCGCGACGCGGTGATCGCCCGCGCGCGCGCCGCCGGCGTGGCGCGCATGGTCGTCACCGGCGCCAGTCGCGAGCATTCGCCGAAGGCACTGGAACTGGCGCACGCGCATCCCGGCGTGCTGTACGCCACCGCCGGCGTGCACCCGCACCACGCCACCGAGTACACCGACGAGTGCGACGCGGAGATGCGCGCGTTGCTGGCGCACGACGAGGTGGTCGCCGTGGGCGAGTGCGGCCTGGACTACTTCCGCGACTTCTCGCCGCGCCCCGCGCAACGCCGCGCGTTCGAACGGCAGCTGCAGATCGCCGTCGACCTCGCCGCCAAGGGCGTGGTCAAGCCGCTGTTCCTGCACCAGCGCGACGCGCATGCCGACTTCGTGGCGATCATGCGCAACTTCGAGGGCCGCATCGGCCCGGCCGTGGTGCACTGCTTCACCGGCACCCGCGAGGAACTGTTCGACTGCCTGGACCACGACTGGCACATCGGCATCACCGGCTGGCTGTGCGACGAGCGCCGCGGCCAGCACCTGCGCGAAATCGTCGGCAACATCCCCGCCAACCGGTTGATGGTCGAAACCGACGCGCCCTACCTGCTGCCGCGTTCGCTCAAGCCCGCCCCCAAGGACCGCCGCAACGAGCCGATGTTCCTGCCGCACATCGTCGAGGAGCTGGCGCGCGACCGCGGTGAGACGGTCGAGGCGACCGTGGCGGCGACATCCGCCACCGCCGCGTCATTCTTCCGATTGCCGCCCCTGTAGGAGCGGCTTCAGCCGCGAGCTTTTCGTCCGGGACCTACGAAGGTCGCGACTTACGTCGCTCCTACAACGGAAGGCTTCTGCAGGAGCGACGTAAGTCGCGATCCGCCGCGTCCCGGTATCCGCTCGCGGCTGAAGCCGCTCCTACAAGGGCACTGGCGTCAACTGCGCAGCCCGACGCCGCGCTTGAGCAGGCTCAGGCCGACGGCGGCCAGCACCACCACGAAGCCCAGCATCAGCGCGTAGGCGATCCACAGCGGCACGTCGCTCACGCCCAGCAGGCCGTAGCGGAACGCGTTGACCATGTAGAAGATCGGGTTGGCGTGGGTGGCGGCCTCGGCCCAATCGGGCAGCAGGCTGACGGAATAGAACACGCCGCCCAAATAGGTGAGCGGGGTCAGGATGAAGGTCGGCACGATCGCGATGTCATCGAACTTCTTGGCGTACACCGCGTTGACGAAGCCGGCCAGCGCGAAGATCGTCGCGCCCAGGATCACGGTGCTGAGCGTGACCAGCGGGTGCGGGATGCTGACGCGGGTGAACAGCATCGCGATCATCAACACGATCGCACCGACCGCCAGCCCGCGCGCCACGGCGCCGGCGACGTAGCCGGTGAGGATCACCCAGCTGGGCATCGGACTGACCAGCAGCTCCTCGACATGGCGGCCGAACTTGGCGCCGAAGAAGCTGGAGCTGATGTTGCCGTAGCTGTTCTGGATGATGCTCATCATCACCAGCCCCGGCACGATGAAGTCCATGTAATCGATGCCGTCCATGGTCCCGATGCGCGAGCCGATCAGGCCGCCGAAGATCAGGAAGTACAGCGTCATGGTGATGGCCGGCGGCACCAGCGTCTGTCCCCAGATGCGCAGGATGCGCGTGATCTCGCGGCGGACGATGGTGCCCAGCGCGACGAGGTTGCGCTGCATCGGCGTGGTTTCGGTGGTGGTGTCGGTCGGCATGGGGTTCCGCTTTTTTCCTCCCGCTGGCTGCGGGGGGAGGTTGGGAGGGGGGTGCTGGGACTCTCAGGGAAAGCGGCGCCTGAAAGGCACCCCTCCCCAACCCTCCCCTGCGCGCAGGGGAGGGAGCAGTTACGCGACGGGTTCGGGCGAGGGCTGCACGGTGGAATCCTGTGCGTTCTCACCGGTCATGCGCACGAACAGCTCTTCCAGGCGGTTGGACTTGGTACGCATCGAGCGCACGCGGATGCCGGCCTCGCCCAGCGCGGCGAATACCCGGTTGAGGTCCATCGCGCGCGGCATCTCCACGTCCAGCGTGTGGTCATCGCTGGCCACCAGCGTCGCGCCTTCGATCACCGGCAGGGTCGCGGGCAACGGGCCGTCGATGTCGAGCAGGAAGCCCTCCACGTCCAGCCGCGCCAGCAGCGCCTTCATCGGACCCGAGGCGACGATCGCGCCGCGGTCGATGATGGCCAGGTTGCGGCACAGGTGCTCGGCTTCTTCCAGGTAATGCGTGGTGAGGATGATGGTGGTGCCGGCGGCGTTGATCTCGCGTAGCGTCTGCCACATGCCGCGGCGGATCTCGATATCGACGCCGGCAGTGGGCTCGTCGAGGATCAGCAGGCGCGGGCGGGTCATCATCGCGCGGGCGATCATCAGCCGACGCTTCATGCCGCCCGATAGCGTGCGGCTCATCATCTGCGCCTTGTCCCACAACTGCGCGCGACGCAGCTCGACCTCGGCGCGCTCGATCGCCTGCGCGCGCGGCACGCCGTAGAAGCCGGCGTAGTTGACCAGGATGTCGAGCGGCTTCTCGAACATGTTGAAGTTGAGCTCCTGCGGGACCAGCCCGATCAGGCGCATCGCCGCGTCGCGCTCGCGCACCAGGTCGGTGCCAAAGATCGACACGCTGCCCTCGCTGAGGTTGACCAGCGAACTGACAATGCCGATCAGCGTCGACTTGCCGGCGCCGTTGGGACCGAGCAGCGCGAAGAAGTCGCCCTGGGCGACGTCCAGGGAGACGCCCTTGAGTGCCTGCACGCGGTTGTCGTAGGTCTTGCGCAGGCCGCGCACGGACAGCGCGGGGATTGCCGCGTCAACGGCCGGCGCGGCGACGGCCGGGGTGGCCGACGGGGTCTGGGACATGGGGCGCTCACCTGTACTGCGGAAGCCACGCGTCCGGGCCGCGCGGCGAATGCCGGTATTATAGGCGGCCCTGTGGCCATGCCCCGCGCCACGCTGTGTTCCAGGCACCGGTCCGTGGCCATCCAGCACTTCCCCCTCAAGCTCGTCTCGCGCCGCATGCTGGCCCCGTCGGTCGGGCACTACGCGTTCGTCCGCGACGATGGCCAGCCGCTGGACTTCATCCCCGGCCAGTTCATCCAGGTCCACTTCCAGTACGCCGACGGCACCGCGACCAAGCGGTCGTATTCGCTGGCGACCATCCACGACCACGCCATCGGCCCCGGGGAGGCGGTGGACATCGCCGTCAGCTACGTGCCCGGCGGCGCGGCCACGGCCCTGTTCGAGGGCCTGGAGGTCGGCGGCACGGTGGATGCCAGCGGCCCGTTCGGGCGCTTCTGCCTGATGCCCGCCGATGCCAACCGCCGCTACCTGCTGATCGGCACCGGCACCGGCGTGACGCCCTACCGGTCGATGCTGCCGCAACTGGCGCAGGCGATCGCCGAGCGCGGCATCCAGGTCGTGCTGCTGTTCGGCGCACGCACGCCCGAGGAGCTGCTGTACGGCGACGAGTTCCGCGCGTTCGCCGCGCAGCATCCCGACCATTTCCGCTTCGTGCCGTGCTTCTCGCGCGAGCTGCCGGCGCCGGGTTCGGCGCATGACCATGGCGACGTACGCCACGGCTACGTGCAGCAGTTCCTGGGGGAATTCGCGCCCGATGCCGCCGGCGACATCGCCTACCTGTGCGGCAACCCGAACATGGTCGATGCGTGCTTCGAGTCGCTGAAGGAATGCGGGCTCGAGGTGAAGCAGATCCGCCGCGAGAAGTACGTCAGCAGCAAGTAACCGAATGCGGCGGATCCCCGGCCACGCGCATTACGCGTGGCGCGGGCGATCCTTGCCGCACGCGATGCCCTGCACCGCAGCTGGGACGCGGATGGCGCACGGGGCGCTGGCGACCAGCTCGACCGGCTGGAGGCGCGCCTGGGTGGCTAACGAGCGGATGCGCCTCGCCTGACTTGTGTCACGTTTCCGGCCGCGACGCCGTCTGTCATCCTGCGCGTTCCAGCGCGAACCACAGGACGATGCATGCCTTTCCATGGAATGAAGACGGCCGCGCTTGCGGCGGCCGCGGTGTCGGCCGTGCTGCTGGCAGGCTGCCAGCCCGCCGACGCACCACCCGATGCCAACGGGACCGACGGCGCCACGCGCCACTTCGGCGCCATTGCGTTCGAACCCTGCTCGCTGACCGGTGTCGGCGGTGGACAGGCGACCGAGGCGTTCTGCGCGACGCATACGGTCCCCGAGGACCCCGCCAAGCCCGACGGACGCCGGATTGACCTCAACCTGGCGTGGTTGCCGGCCACCGGCAGCGGCGGCGGCACCGACGATCCGGTGTTCTTCATCGCCGGCGGGCCCGGGCAGGCCG
Organism: Novilysobacter selenitireducens; assembly: GCF_020026895.1. Taxonomy (GTDB): domain Bacteria; phylum Pseudomonadota; class Gammaproteobacteria; order Xanthomonadales; family Xanthomonadaceae; genus Lysobacter_C; species Lysobacter_C selenitireducens. The sequence goes on along the minus strand of NZ_JAINZW010000001.1, from coordinate 113,334 downwards.
CGACCGAACACGCGGCGACGGTTAACATGGCGCTGCGCGAGGTGCGCAAGCAGCGCGACATCCTGATGGTCGACCAGCGCGGCACCGGCGGCTCCAACCCGCTGGACTGCGTCGACGCCGAGGGCGAGCCGCTGCGCATCGACAACGAGGAAAGCGCCAGCGTCGAGCAGCTGCGTGCGTTCGCGCGCACGTGCCTGGCGGGTCTCGAGGGACGCACGGACCCGACGCTCTACACCACGACGCAGGCGGTCGCCGACCTGGACAACGTGCGCCAGGCGCTCGGTGTCGACCAGGTCAACCTGGTGGGCGGCTCCTACGGCACGCGCGTGGCGCAGCAGTACGCCGCCGCGCATCCGCAGCACACCCGCGCACTCGTACTCGATGGCGTGGCGCCCAACGACCTGGTGGTCGGCGGCGAGTTCGCGCACACCTTCGAGGACGCCATCCGGCTGCAGTCCGACTACTGCCGCACGCTGCCGGCGTGCAAGGCGCGCTTCCCGGTCGACACCCGCACCCGGCTGTCGCAGGTGATGGACGCGCTGGAGGCGGCGCCGGTCGAGGTCGACTACCGCCATCCGTCCACGGGCGAGACGCGCACGGCGACTGTCACGCCCGACCACGTGGTCGGACTGGCCTTTTCGTTCTCGTATGCGCCGCAGACGTCCGCGCTGCTGCCCCTGGTGCTGGATGAGGCCGCGCAGGGCCGCTATGCGCCGTTGATGTCGCTGTCGGAGCTGATGGCGCGGTCGATGGGCGAGCAGATGACGCGAGGCATGCAGTGGTCGGTGCTGTGCGCCGAGGATGCCGACCGGTACACGGCCGATGCAGCCATCGACGACACGATCCTCGGGCCGGACGTCGCCGAGCTGTTCTTCGCGGCATGTTCGGTGTGGCCGCGCGGCGCGCGCGGCGAGGACTTCACGGCGCCGCTGCGCTCGGACGTGCCGGCGCTGCTGTTGTCGGGTGCGCTCGACCCGGTGACGCCACCGCGCTACGGCGAGGCGGTGGTCAAGGGCCTGTCGAACGGCCGCCACCTGGTGGTCGACGGCCAGGGCCACGGCACGCTGGTGCTGGGCTGCATGCCCAAGCTGGTCGGGCAGTTCATCGAATCCACCGATGCCGCCGCGCTGGACACCGCGTGCCTGGATCGCCTGGCGGGCGTGCCGCCGTTCACCAGTTTCAATGGATGGGAACCATGATCACCGCACACGACCTGCACAAGGCGTTCAAGACCAAGACCGGCGTGGTGAAGGCGGTCGACGGCGTCGACTTCCAGGCCCCGGACGGCCAGATCACCGGCCTGCTCGGGCCCAACGGCGCCGGCAAGACCACCACGCTGCGCATGCTGTACACGCTGATGGCGCCCGACAGCGGCCGCGTGGAGGTCGACGGTGTCGACGCAGCCGCGCAGCCGGCCGCGGTGCGCCGCGCACTGGGCGTGTTGCCCGACGCACGCGGCGTCTACAAGCGGCTGACCGCGCGCGAGAACATCGCCTACTTCGGCGAGCTGCACGGCATGTCGAAGGCGGCGATCGCCGAGCGCACGCGTGCGTTGTCGGCGGCGCTGGACATGGACGACATCCTCGACCGCCAGACCGAAGGCTTCAGCCAGGGCCAGCGCACCAAGACCGCGATCGCCCGCGCGCTGGTGCACGACCCGCGCAACGTGATCCTGGATGAGCCCACCAACGGCCTGGACGTGATGACCACGCGCGCGATGCGCGGCTTCCTGCAACAGCTCAGGGCCGAGGGCCGCTGCGTGATCTTTTCCAGTCACATCATGCAGGAGGTGGCGGCGCTGTGTGACCGCATCGTCATCATCGCCAAAGGCCAGGTGGTGGCGGCCGGCACCGCCGACGAGCTGCGCGCGCGCTTTGGCGAGGCCAACCTGGAAGACGCCTTCGTCAGGGCGATCGGCTCGGAGGAGGGCCTGCACGCATGAAGCCGACAAATATGTTCGCCTCGTTGTGGGCGGTGATGCGCAAGGAACTGCTGGACATCTCGCGCGACCGTCGCACCCTCGCATTGGCGCTGCTCCTCGGACCCGTGCTGTACCCGACGCTGATGCTGGGGATGGGCGCGCTCGCCGAGAACCGGCAAAAGACCCAGCTCGACAAGGTGCTGGAGGTGCCGGTGGTGGGTGCCGAGCACGCACCCAACCTGGTGACCTTCCTGGCCGGCCATGGCATCACGGCCACCGACCCGCCGGCCGACCTGGATGCCGCCATCGCCGAGCAACGCATCGACGTGGCGCTGGAGATCGATGCCGATTTCGCCGAGAACTGGCGCGCCGGCCGGCCGGCAACGGTCTCACTGGTGCACGACAGCACGCGCCGAAACGCCGAAATCCCGGTGGCGCGCCTGCGCAGCGCGTTGGACGGCTATGCCAGCCAGGTCGGCATGCTGCGGCTGATGGCACGCGGCATCGACCCGACGGTGACGCGTCCGGTAAGCGTGGGCTCGCGTGACATGGCGACAGAGGCCGCCAAGCGCGGCGTGCTGCTGTCGACGCTGCTGCCATACCTGTTGATCCTCACTTCGTTCATCGGCGGCGCTTACCTGATTCTTGATGCCACCGCGGGCGAACGCGAGCGCCAGTCGCTGGAACCGCTGCTGGCCACGCCGGCCACGCGCGGGTCCATCGTCAGCGGCAAGATCGCTGCCGCCTGCGCGCTGGGCCTGCTGTCGCTGCTGCTGACGCTGCTCGCGTTCAAGCTCTCGGCCCAGCTGTCCGGCGGCATGGCGAAGATGCTGGACGTGAGCTTCCCGGCGATCGGCAAGATGCTGTTGATCCTGCTGCCGATGGCGTTCATCGGCACGGCGCTGCTGACGTTCCTGGCCGCATCGGCCAAGAGCATGAAGGAGGCGCAGAGCCACATGACCTGGCTGATGCTGCTGCCGATGGTGCCGACCTTCGTGCTGCTGGTGAACCCGATCAAGACGCAGCTGTGGCAGTTCGCGGTGCCGTTCCTGGCGCAGAACCAGCTGCTGCTGAAGGTGATCCGTGCCGAGCCGATCGACGCGCTGTCGTGGCTGGTGTACCTGTCGGCGAGCTTCGGCCTGGCCGGCCTGCTGTGGTTCCTGGCGGTGCGCCGCTACCACCAGGAAAAGCTGGCGATCGCCGGCTGATCGGGCGGCCTGACGAATCGGCCTGACAAACGGAAAAAGCCCGGCCTTCGCCGGGCTTTTTCTTTTGGCGCGAAGACAAATCGTCCTCGCAACGCGTCACCGTTGCCGGATCAACCGCCCGGGTTGAAACCGATCGTGCGGCGGGTGGTGACCGCGTTGGGCAGCGGCTGGAAGCGCCAGCTGCGCACGGCGCTGACCGCCTCGCGGTCGAACACCCGGGCCGGGTTGGAGCGCACCACGCGCGCATTGGTCACCGAGCCGTCGGTGCCGACGGTGAACTCCACCTGCACCTCGCCGGACTGGCCTGCGCGCAGCGCCTCGGGCGGGAAGCGCGGGGCCGGTGTCGAGATCGGACGCAGGTCGGCGGCCGTGGCCGTGCTCGCCGCGGCCTGTTGCGCGGCGCGCTGCTGCGCGGCGCGCTGCTCGGCGGCACGCTGCTCGGCGGCGGCCTGTTCGGCGGCACGCTCGTCGGCGGCGGCCTGTTCGGCGGCGGCCTCACGCTCGGCGGCCTGGCGCGCGGCCAGGTCGCGTGCGGCCTGTTCCTGCTGCGCCTGCTGCTGGGCCGCGCGCTCGCGCTCCAATTCGGCCTGGCGCTCAGCCTGCTCCTCGGCGGTGACGGCGTCGCGCTCGGCCTGCGCCTCGGCGGCCTGCTCGCGCTCGCCGATGCTGGTCTTCAGGCGGGCCAGTGCCGGGTGCTTGTCGTCGGCGCGCTCCAGCAGGGCGGCCAGGCGGCGGGCTTCATTGAAGTCCTCGCGGCCGACGCTCTGCTCGATCGCGATCACCGTCATCGGCAGCAGGTCGGTCAGCGCACTGGACACGCCGGCATCGCCGGGCGACTTCTCGCGCAGCGCGAGGTAGTACTCGACCGCGTTGTCCTCGGCCGGTGCGTACAGGCGGTTCTCGGCGTAGGCGCTGCGCGCGGCCTCGCGCAGCTCGTCCTCGCTCATCGCGGAGACGCGGCTGGACACGGCGGTTTCCGGCGTGGCCTGCTCGGTGGCGGCCGGGCCGCGGGCCGCCGGATCGGCCGCATCGGGCGTGGCGTCATCCTTGCCGCACGCGGCCAGGCCCAACCCCAGGGCCAGCATCAGCGACAGGTTCAAAATGGTGTACGGGCGACGCGACGGCCGGCCCGACTGGTCAACTACGGTCATTGGCAAAACTCCCCTGAAGTGCGCCAGGCACGGCGCACAGACGCGTAGGACGCGACAGCGCGGGGAATTTGTCAAGCATGGAGCGCTGAATGCGATGAATGTCCGCTCCGGCGTGGCGGCCCCGGGCGGCGCTACTTGCCGATGCAGAAGCTGGAGAAGATGTGCCCCAGCAGGTCGTCGGCGCGCACCCGCCCGGTGATCTCGCCCAGCGCGTCGTGGGACTGGCGCAGGGCTTCGGCCGCGAGGTCGAGCGACTCGCGCGCCAGCTCGCCGCGCGCCTGGACGAGCCCTTCAGCGGCGCGGCGCAACGCGTCGACGTGCCGCGCACGCGCGGTGAACGCGCCCTCGGACGCACCGGCATCGCCCGCCGCCAGCGCGCGCAGCCGGTCATGCAGTGCGTCCAGGCCCTCGCCGGTCAGCGCCGACACGGCCAAGGCATCACCCGGCACGTCACCCGACGGTTGCGCGCCATCTTCCGGCAGCAGGTCGGACTTGTTGAGCAGCCACAGCTGCGCCGGAGCGCCGTGGGCAGCCGAGACCACCGCGTCGCGGCCGGCCGCCGGGTCGCGCGCATCGAGCACCACGATCGCCAGGTCCGCGCGCTCCAGCTCCGCGTGGGCGCGGCGCATGCCTTCGCGTTCGATCGCGTCGCCGCCTTCGCGCAGACCGGCAGTGTCGACCAGGGTGAGCTCGACGCCGTCGATGCGCACCGCCTCATGCAGCAGGTCGCGGGTGGTGCCGGCGACATCGGTGACGATGGCGCGGTCGCGGCCGGCCAGCGCGTTGAGCAGCGAGCTCTTGCCGGCGTTGGGCGGGCCGACGATCACCGCGTGCAGGCCGTCGCGCAGGCGACGCCCATGCTCGGCATCGCGCAACAGCGCCTCCAGCGCGGCGGCGGTGGCGGACAAGTCCGCCTGAAGTTGCGGGCCGCCGAGGGTCTCGATGGGCTCGTCGGCGAAATCGATCGCCGCCTCCACGTGGATCCGGGCGCGCAGCATCGCGTCGGCGATCGCTTCGACCCGGCGCGAGAACTCGCCCTCGAGCGCTCGCCTGGCGGCGCGCGCCGCCCGCACGTCGCTGGCGGCGATCAGGTCGGCGACCGCCTCGGCCTGGGCCAGGTCGAGCTTGCCTTCCAGGAAGGCGCGCTCGCTGAACTCGCCGGGCCTAGCGCGGCGGGCCCCCAGCGCGCAGCAGCGGTCGACCAGCTGGTGCAGGACGGCCGGACTGCCGTGGGCCTGCAGCTCGACCACGTCCTCACCGGTGTAGCTGGCTGGCGCTGCGAAATACAGCGCGATGCCATCGTCGATGGTGGCGCCGTGGGCATCTCGGAAGCGCGCATAGGCGGCGCGGCGGGCCATGAGCGCCCGGCCGGCGATGCCTTCGCCGATCGCGCGCGCCCCCGGTCCCGACAGCCGGACGATGCCCACGCCACCGGCCCCGGCAGGCGTTGCGATGGCGGCGATGGTGTCGCGGTCGATCATCGGTGTCGGTGGGTCAGGTCGGTGGCGCAGTGTGCCGGACGCCGCAATGCAAAAGCCCGCCGGGTGGCGGGCTCCTGCGTCGTCGGGCTCAGGCCTTGGCCGGTGCCTCGGCGTACTTGCGGGTCATGTACCACTGCTGGGCCAGGCCGATGCCGGCGTTGGTGATCCAGTACAGCACCAGGCCGGCCGGGAAGAAGGCGAACATCACGCCGAACACCAGCGGCATGAACTGCATCATCTTGGCCTGCATCGGGTCCATGCCGGAGGTGGGCGCGAGCTTCTGCGTCGCCCACATCACCGCCATGTTGATGGCCGGCAGCACGAAGTACGGGTCGCGCGCGGTCAGGTCGTTGATCCACAGGATCCACGGCGCGTGGCGCAGCTCGACCGACTCCAGCAGCACCCAGTACAACGCCAGGAACACCGGCATCTGTACCAGCAGGGGCAGGCAGCCACCGACCGGGTTGATCTTCTCCTTCTTGTACAGCTCCATCATCGCCATCTGGAACTTCTGGCGGTCGTCGCCGTAGCGCTCCTTGAGCTGGGCGATGCGCGGCTGGAACTTGCGCATGCGTGCCATCGACTTGTACTGCGCGGTCGACAGCGGCAGCAGCAGCACCTTGATCACCACCACCAGGCCGATGATCGACCAGCCCCAGTTGCCGACCAGCGAGTGGATGGCATCGAGCAGCCAGAAGATCCAGTTGCCGAGCGTGGCGAAGATGCTGAAGCGGCTGAAGTCCACGGCGCGGTCCAGGCCGGGCACGTCCTGCGCCTGGATCTGGCCGACCAGCTTGGGGCCGACCCACAGGCGCGCTTCGGTGGAGGCGGTGCCGCCCGGCGCCACGGTAAAGGCCGGGCCGCGCGACTCGATTTCGTAGCGGCCGTTGCCGTGCTCGAGCACGAACAGCGAAGCCTGGTCCGCCTGCGGGATCCAGCCGGCGAAGAAATGGTGTTGCAGCATCGCGATCCAGCCACCGGTCACCTGGCGGTTGAGCGGGCCGTCGTCGGCGATGTCCTCGAAATCGCGCTTCTCGTATTTTTCCGCATCGCTGTACCAGGCCGCGCCCTGGAAGCTGTACTGCTCGGCATTCATCGGGCCGCCGCGGCTCAGGGCGCGCGGCTCACGGCTCAGCTCGCGATAGACGTAGGCCTGCCAGGGCTGGCTGCCGGCATTGGCCACCTCGTCGCGCACGCTGACCGCGTACTGGCCGCGGCCGAAGGTGTAGGTGCGGCGGATGGTGACGCCGTTGGGGCCGGTCCACTCGAACGGCACCTCGAGCGTGTTCGCACCCTCGGCCAAGGCATACCGCGAGGTGCTGCCGACCGGCCTGAAGCCGCCGTCGTGGGAGGGCGCGACGTCGTTGCCGGCCCAGCCGGTCCGGGCCACGAAATAGCGGCCGGCAGCCTGGTCGAACAGGCGCACCGGCGCGCTGTCGTCTGCGGCTTCGCTGGGGTAGCCCAGCAGGTCGGCCTGGCGGATCTCGCCGCCGGTCATCTCGAGCTGCAGCACGTCGGTCGTGATGGTGACGACGGGCGCGCTGGCCGCCGCCGGGGCCGGCTCGGCCGCCGCCATGCCCGGGGTCGCGCTCGGCACGGCCGGTGCCTGCCCGCCCGCGGCCGGCACCGCACCGGATGCGGTCGTCGTCGCCGCGGCCGCCGGCATGGTCGGGGCCCGCGAGGCGTCGCGCTCCTTGCCCCACTCCATCCACAGCAGGGTCGCCACCGCCAGCCAGGCGAAGATCAGGAAGACGCGGGTCTGGTTCATGGTGTCGGGGTACTTTTCGAAGGCGGTGGGACGGCACGCACGTCGCGCGCGTCAGGACTCAGCCGGAGCGGTCCGGCGAGGTGGGATCTGGATCTGGGGGACGGACGGCGGTCGGCGCCGCGTCGGGTCCGGTCGGTGCAGCGGCGGGCATTGTGCCGGCGCCGGCAGGGTCGGGCAACGCACCGGCCCGTTGCAGCAGCCGCGCAAACGCGCTGCGCAGGGCATCGCCGTCGCAGGACGAGGCGCCGGGACGGGCCACGATGACGTAATCGGCCGGGGGCAGGTGCGCACGGCATTCGCGGAAGGCGGCGCGCAGCACCCGCTTGATGCGGTTGCGGCCCACGGCCCTCGGGTCGACCTTGCGTGACACCGCCAGCCCCAGCCGCGCCGGGCCGTCGGGCTGCGCGGGCGGACAGACATGAAGGGCCAGCACGGGCAGCGCCACCCGGCGCCCGTGCTTGAAAATGCGGTCGAATTCCGGGCGCGCGCGAACCCGCGCGGTGCGCGGGAGTCGGGGCGGAATCATCGGGTGGCGGCGGCGCGCAGGGCGGCCGCGGCAGTCAGCAGCGCGCTTAGGCGCAGAGACGCTTGCGGCCCTTGGCGCGACGGCGGGCGAGGATCTTGCGGCCGTCGGCGGTCGCCATGCGGGCACGGAAACCGTGGTCGCGCTTGCGCTTGAGGTTGCTGGGCTGGTAGGTGCGCTTGGTGGCCATGGTCGGCTCTGCGGTATACGGCGGAAAAGACCGGCGACTATAGCCAGCCCGCGGGGTCCCGGTCAAGTCATGGCGGGACCCGGAGTACCAGGGCCTGCGCCGTCCGGGGTGCCTTGCACCGAACCACGACGGCACAGTCGGCGACGCGCGCCGGTGGTAGTCTGACCGACCCCCTACCGCCCTGCGGCGCGGCGCCCCGGTGCCGTGCAGGGGTCCGCTTCGCCCATTCCCGAGTTCGACACCGTGCAATCCCCGACCCCGGACGCCTGGCCCCGCTGCCTCGAACGCCTTGAAGCCGAACTGCCGGCCGAGGACGTCCACACCTGGATCCGCCCGCTGCAGGCGACCCGCCGCAATGACGTGACGGTGCTGTACGCACCCAACGCGTTCGTGGTGGAACACGTGCGCGAACGGTACCTGGCGCGCATCCGCGAGCTGCTGGCGCATTTCGCCGGCAGCGACGCGGTGAGCCTGGAGGTCGGTTCGCTGCCACGCGTGGCCCCTGCAGTGGCCGTCACCCCGTCGCTGGGACCGGCCACGGTCGCGCCGGGCACGCGTCCGGTCACGACCACCGGCGAGCCGTTCAACGGCCACCTGGACAGCCATTACACCTTCGAGAATTTCGTCGAGGGCCGCAGCAACCAGCTCGGCCGCGCCGCCGCCTGGCAGGCCGCGCTCAAGCCCGGCGAGCGCGCCCACAACCCGTTGCTGCTGTACGGCGGTACGGGCCTGGGCAAGACGCACCTGATGTTTGCCGCCGGCAACGAGATGCGCCGGCAGAACCCCGCCACCCGCGTGATGTACCTGCGCAGCGAACAGTTCTTCAGCGCGATGATGAAAGCGCTGCAGGAAAAGGCAATGGACGGCTTCAAGCGCCAGTTCCAGCAGGTCGACGCATTGCTGATCGACGACATCCAGTTCTTCGCCGGCAAGGACCGCACGCAGGAGGAGTTCTTCCACACCTTCAACGCGTTGTTCGACGGCAAGCAGCAGATCATCCTGACCTGCGACCGCTACCCGCGCGAGGTCGAAGGCCTGGAGCCACGGCTGAAGTCGCGCCTGGCCTGGGGCCTGAGCGTGGCGATCGAGCCGCCCGACTTCGAGACTCGCGCGCAGATCGTGCTGTCCAAGGCCAAGGAGCGCGGTGCCAACATTCCCGAGGACGTGGCGTTCCTGCTGGCCAAGAAGATGCGCAGCAACGTGCGCGACCTGGAGGGCGCGCTCAACACGCTGGCGGCCCGGGCCAACTTCACCGGCCGCGCGATCACCGTGGAGTTCGCCCAGGAAACCCTGCGCGACCTGCTGCGCGCGCAGCAGCAGGCCATCGGCATCCCCAACATCCAGAAGACCGTGGCAGACTACTACGGCCTGCAGATCAAGGACTTGTTGTCGAAACGGCGGACACGCTCGCTCGCCCGGCCGCGCCAGATGGCCATGGCGCTGACCAAGGAGCTGACCGAGCACAGCCTGCCGGAAATCGGTGACGCGTTCGCCGGTCGCGACCACACCACGGTGCTGCATGCCTGCCGGCAGATCCGCACCCTGATGGAGACCGACGGCAAGATGCGGGAGGACTGGGAAAAGCTCATCCGCAAGCTGAGCGAGTAGGCCGGCGTGAACCCGGTGGACGATGCCGGGACAACATGGGGATAAGTCGCGACCCGCGATCCGGCCCGAAAGTTGTCCACAGCTTGTCCGCCGTCCGTCGGGGAGTTTTACAGACGTTCAGCAAGTGTTTTTATCGAATAGATTCAAGGGGTTGGTCGGGTTTTCCCGGCTTTTGGCCGACTCCATCACCACAACGCTTTAGATTTATCCAACATCTTGTCTTGGGCATAGGGGAGCACGGTCCGCATGCGTTTCAGTCTGCAACGCGAGGTTTTCCTCAAGCCGTTGGCGCAGGTCGTCAATGTGGTCGAACGTCGCCAGACCCTGCCGGTCCTGGCCAACCTGCTGGTCCAGGTGCAGGACGGCCAGCTGTCGCTGACCGGGACCGACCTGGAGGTCGAGATGATCTCCCGGATCGCGGTGGACGAGGCGCAGGACGGTGAGACCACGATCCCGGCCCGCAAGCTGTTCGAGATCGTCCGAGCCCTGCCCGATGGCAGCAAGGTGACGGTGTCGCAGACGGCCGAGAAGGTCACCGTCTCGGCGGGGCGCTCCCGGTTCACGCTGGCGACGCTGCCGGCCAACGACTTCCCCTCGATCGACGAGGTCGAGGCCACCGAGCGCGTCCGCGTGCCCGAGGCCGCCCTGAAGGAGCTGATCGAGCGCACGGCGTTCGCGATGGCCCAGCAGGACGTGCGCTATTACCTCAACGGCCTGTTGTTCGATCTTCGCGAGAACTCGCTGCGCTGCGTGGCCACCGATGGCCATCGCCTGGCCCTGTGCGAGGCGCAATACGAGGGTGGTGCCCAGGCCAAGCGCCAGATCATCGTGCCGCGCAAGGGCGTGACCGAGCTGCAGCGCCTGCTCGAAGGCGGCGACCGCGAACTGGAACTTGAGATGGGCCGAGGGCACATCCGGGTCAAGCGTGACGACGTCACGTTTACCAGCAAGCTGATTGACGGTCGCTTCCCTGACTACGAGGCAGTGATTCCGATCGGCGCCGACAAGGAGGTCCGCATCGACCGTGAAGTGCTGCGGGCATCGCTCCAGCGCGCCGCGATTCTGTCCAACGAGAAGTACCGCGGGGTTCGCATCGAAGTCTCCCCGGGACAGCTCAAGATCAGTGCCCACAATCCGGAGCAGGAAGAAGCGCAGGAAGAGGTCGAGGCCGACACGCGGGTCGACGACCTGTCGGTGGGCTTCAATGTGAACTACCTGCTGGACGCGTTGACTGCGCTTCGCGACGAGCACGTGGTCCTGGCGCTGCGCGATGCCAATTCGTCCGCACTGGTCCGCGAGGCGTCCAATGACCGGTGCCGACACGTCGTGATGCCGCTGCGGCTCTGATTGATGCCTGAAAGGTTCCACGTGGAACATGAAGTACTCCACACGCCCGGCTTGTCCGGGCGTGTTCGTGTCATGCCTTTGGAAACCTCGCGCGTTTCGGTGGCCATGCCATGAGGGTGATCCGGCTCCAAGCGCGACAGCTCCGGCGATTCGAGGATGTTTCGATCGAACCGTCAGCCGGGCTCAACCTGATCACCGGTGGCAACGGTGCGGGCAAGACCAGCTTGCTCGAAGCACTCCACCTGATGGCGTACGGACGGAGTTTTCGTGGCCGGGTGCGGGACGGGTTGATCCGCCAAGGCCAGTCGGCGCTCGAGATCTTCGTTGAGTGGGAAGAGGGACCTGCAGGGGACCAGGCGGGCGCTCGCGGGGCAAGCCTGGGCCGTCGTCGCGCCGGGCTGCGGCATACCGGCAGCGACTGGACGGGACGCCTCGACGGGCGTGACGTGGAGCAACTGGGCGACCTGTGCGCCGCGCTGGCCGTGGTGACGTTCGAACCGGGCAGCCACGCGTTGATCACCGGCGCGGCCGAGCACCGGCGTCGCTATCTCGATTGGGGTTTGTTCCACGTGGAACATGACTTCCTGGCTGCGTGGCGACGCTATGCGCGCGCACTCAAACAGCGCAACGCCCTACTCAAGCGGCGCGGTGGCTCCGGCGAGCTGGAGGCGTGGGAGCACGAAATGGCCGCAGGCGGCGAGGTGGTGACCCGCCAGCGTGAGGCCTATCTTGGCGCTCTCCAGTCCCACGTAGCGACCCTTCTGGAAGCCTGGGCCCCGGCGTTGGGTGGGATCTCGCTGGAGTATCAGCCCGGTTGGCGACGCGACGCGGTGTCGCTCGCCGATGCCTTGCTGCTGTCCCGGGACCGCGACCTGCTCGCGGGTTACACCTCAGTCGGGCCCCACCGCGCGGATTGGCGCGTGGACTTCTCCGGCCTGCCCGGCCGCGAGGCGCTGTCGCGGGGGCAGGCCAAGATCACGGCGCTGGCCGCAATTCTTGGGCAGGGGGAGCATCACGCGGCGCGACGCGGTGAGTGGCCGGTGGTGGCGCTGGACGATTTGGCGTCTGAACTGGACCGTGCGCATCAGGCCCGGGTGCTAGAGCGACTGGTCGGGTGGGGTGCCCAGGCCTTCCTGACAGGCACCGAAGCCCCGCCCGGAATGCTCGATCTGGGGCTGACTCCAACCGTGTTCCACGTGGAACATGGGCTGCCCGAGCGGCGCTAGACAACCGCAAGCTCGGGCGCCGCGGCCGCGGCTGGTATACTGTCGCGACGTATAGCTAATGTGTCTCGACGCCGCCGCGCACCTGCGGCCGCGTCGTCGGAGCCCGCTGCGCAATGACCCAGATCGAGCACGACCCCTCGCAAGACCCCGCCATCGATTCGCCCCAGCCCAGCCAGACCTACGACTCCAGCCGGATCACGGTGCTGAAGGGTCTGGAAGCCGTGCGCAAGCGTCCGGGCATGTACATCGGTGACGTGCACGACGGCACGGGCCTGCACCACATGGTGTTCGAGGTGGTCGACAACTCGATCGACGAGGCGCTGGCTGGCCACGCCGACGAAGTCGTGGTGACCCTGCACGAGGACGGTTCGGCCTCGGTCTCGGACAATGGCCGCGGCATTCCGGTGGACATCCACAAGGAAGAGGGGCGCTCGGCGGCGGAGGTGATCCTCACGGTGCTGCATGCCGGCGGCAAGTTCGACGACAACAGCTACAAGGTGTCCGGCGGCCTGCACGGCGTGGGCGTGTCGGTGGTCAACGCGCTGTCCTCGAAGCTGACGCTGGATATCTGGCGCGACGGCGCGCACCACCAGCAGGAATACGCGCACGGCGAGCCGGTCTATCCGCTCAAGCGCCTGGACGCATCCGATCGCCGTGGCACCACCCTGCGCTTCTGGCCCTCGGTGGAGACGTTCTCGGACGTCGAGTTCCATTACGACATCCTGGCCAAGCGCCTGCGCGAACTGTCCTTCCTCAATTCGGGCGTCAAGATCACGCTCGTCGACGAGCGCGGCGACGGCAAGCGCGATGTGTTCCAGTACGCCGGCGGCATCCGCTCGTTCGTCGAGCACCTCGCCCAGCTCAAGACCCCGCTGCATCCCAACGTGATCTCGGTGACGGGTGAGCAGAACGGCATCACGGTGGACGTCGCCCTGCAGTGGACCGATGCCTACCAGGAAACGATGTTCTGCTTCACCAACAACATCCCGCAGAAGGACGGTGGCACCCACCTCATCGGCTTCCGCGCGGCCCTGACGCGCACCCTGACCAACTACATCGAGCAGAATGGCATCGCCAAGCAGGCCAAGGTGGCACTGTCGGGCGATGACATGCGCGAAGGCATGATCGCGGTGTTGTCGGTGAAGGTGCCGGACCCGAGCTTTTCCAGCCAGACCAAGGAAAAGCTGGTCAGTTCCGACGTGAGGCCGGTTGTTGAGAGCACGTTCGGCGCACGTTTGGAGGAGTTCCTTCAGGAGAACCCGAACGAGGCCCGCGCGATCGCCGGCAAGATCGTGGATGCCGCCCGTGCCCGTGAGGCCGCGCGCAAGGCCCGTGACCTGACGCGCCGCAAGGGCGCGTTGGACATCGCCGGCCTGCCGGGCAAGCTGGCCGACTGCCAGGAGAAAGATCCGGCCCTCAGCGAGCTGTTCATCGTCGAGGGTGATTCCGCCGGCGGCTCGGCCAAGCAGGGCCGTAACCGCAAGACCCAGGCGATCCTCCCGCTCAAGGGCAAGATCCTCAACGTCGAGCGCGCGCGCTTCGACCGCATGCTGGGCTCGGCCGAGGTGGGCACCCTGATCACCGCGCTCGGCACCGGCATCGGCAAGGACGAGTACAACCCGGACAAGCTGCGCTACCACCGCATCATCCTGATGACCGACGCCGACGTGGACGGCAGCCACATCCGCACGTTGCTGCTGACGTTCTTCTACCGTCAGATGCCCGAACTGATCGAGCGCGGCCACATCTACATCGGCCTGCCGCCGCTGTACAAGATCAAGCAGGGCAAGAACGAGCTCTACCTCAAGGACGACGCGGCCCTGGACGCCTACCTGGCCGGCAATGCCGTGGAGGGTGCATCGCTCGTCCCGGCCACCGGCGAGCTGCCGATCGAAGGGCCCGCCCTGGAGAAGTTGCTGCTGGTGTATGCCGGCGCGCGCGAGACCATCGCCCGCAACGCCCACCGCTACGATCCGGCGGTGCTGGAAGCGCTGATCGACTTCACGCCGCTGGACAGCGCGCACCTGGCCGGCAACATCGACGAGCAGCACGAAATCGAAGCGCTGGAAGCGCGGCTCAACAAGCGCGGCCTGGGCCGGCCGCACTATGCGCTGGCGCTGGTGCCGGCCAACGAGCAGCATCCGGCCGCGTTGCGCGTCACCCGTCGCCACATGGGCGAGGAGATCACCCAGGTGCTGCCGGTGTCGGTGTTCGAACAGGGCGAACTTCGCGCCCTGCGCGAGGCCGCCTCCCAACTGCACGGGCTGATCCGCGAGGGCGCGCAGATCGTCCGTGGCAACCGGGCACAGGCGGTGTCCAGCTTTGCCGAGGCCCAGGCGTGGCTGATGGACGAAGCCAAGAAGGGCCGCCAGATCCAGCGCTTCAAGGGCCTGGGCGAGATGAATCCCGAGCAGCTCTGGGACACCACGGTCAATCCCGAGACCCGCCGCCTGCTGCAGGTGAGGATCGAGGATGCCGTTGCGGCCGACCAGATCTTCAGCACCCTCATGGGCGACGTGGTCGAACCACGACGCGAATTCATCGAGGACAACGCGCTGAAGGTCGCCAACCTCGATATCTGACCGGGACCGGATGAAGGCATGGAAGCTGCCGTGACGTCGAACGAACAAGACACGCGAGCGCCGCCCGGCGGGT
The DNA here is from genome assembly GCF_020026895.1 of Novilysobacter selenitireducens. Classification (GTDB taxonomy): domain Bacteria; phylum Pseudomonadota; class Gammaproteobacteria; order Xanthomonadales; family Xanthomonadaceae; genus Lysobacter_C; species Lysobacter_C selenitireducens. Next base: position 98,256 of record NZ_JAINZW010000001.1, on the reverse strand, counting down.
GGCTACGCCCGGTGGGCGCGTTCGTGCTGGACGTGGGGATGGCCGCCGCGCTGATGCTCGCCATTGCGGTACTGGGCTTTGTCGCGTGGGGCGCGGCGGAAGGTGTGTCCATGGCGCTGTCGGGCCGCGACATGGCCGACGTACCGGCAGACGCCTTCATGCCCGGGCCGGTGGCGCTGGCCCTGATCGGGATCGGTGCCACGGGCATCGCGGCGCTGCTTACCTACCTGTGGCGCGGTCGCGCGACCGTCGCGGAGCGGGTGCGTTCCATACAGGCGATCCGCGCACCCACGACATGGAACTTGGCGGTGATGGCCGGCATCGGGGTTTTCCTGTTCAGCGCGACGCTGGCCTGGGTGGGCCGGTCGCTGGGTGTCGAGCCCGAGCCGACGAACCTAGCGCTGATGGACGCCATCGCCGATCGACCCGCTCTGGTCCTGCTGCTGGTGGTCGTGCTGGCCCCGGCGTACGAAGAGCTGCTGTTCCGTCGCGTGCTGTTCGGCCGCCTGTGGCGTGCGGGCCGGCCTTGGCTCGGGCTGGTCTTGAGCAGCTTGGTGTTCGCGCTGGTCCATGAGATGCCCGGCCTGAGCGCCAACGAGTGGCCCGCACTCGCCATGCTCCTGGTGGTCTACGGCGGCATGGGCGCTGCGTTCGCGTGGGTATACTGGCGAACCGGCACGTTGTGGGCGCCGATCATTGCCCACGCGACCAACAACCTGGTCGCCGCAGGCCTGCTGCTGTTCGGGCCGGGCTGAACGAACGGATCCAGGTTCCGCAGTATTGACGGGTCTTTGATCCGGGCGCGTCTACAACGGAAGGCCTCTCCGATTCAGGACGCGCCATCCATGAAGCCTCTGCTCCTCAGCCTGGCCATCGCCACCGCCGTTACCGCCTGCGCCACCGCTACCTCGCCTACGGGCCGCAGCCAGCAAGTGGGCGCGGTTTCGCAGGAACAGCTCAACCAGATGGGGGAGGAAGCCTTCGCTCAGGCCAAGGCGCAGAACCGCCAGAGCACCAACTCGACGCAGACCAATTACGTGCGCTGCGTGGTCAATTCGGTCGCCCGCGAGTTGCCCGCCAACTGGCAGGCCAACTGGGAAACCGCACTCTTCGTCGACGAGTCCCCCAACGCGTTCGCGTTGCCGGGCGGCAAGGTCGGCATCAACACCGGCATCTTCACGGTCGCCCGCAACCAGGACCAGCTGGCGGCGGTGATCGCGCACGAGGTCGGACACGTCGTTTCCCGCCACCACGATGAGCGGATCACCCGCCAGATGGGTGCGCAGGCGGGCTTGGGCATCCTCGGCGCGATCGTCGGGTCGCAATACGGGCAGGGCGCCGCCAATGCGGCCGGCCAGCTAGGCGGCGCGGCGGTGCAGGCGGGCCTTTTGCTGCCCAACAACCGCACCCAGGAGCTGGAGGCCGATGTCGTCGGACAGCGCCTGATGGCCCAGGCGGGCTTTGACCCGGCACAGGCCGTCAACCTGTGGCAGAACATGATCGCGGCCAGCAGCAGCCGGCCGCCGGAATGGCTCTCCACCCACCCCGATCCGCAGTCGCGCATCGACGAACTGCGCCAACGTGCTGGCAGCCTGGCGCCGACCTACCAGCAGGCCCGCGCCTCCGGCCGTACGCCGCGGTGTGGATGAACGACCGTTAGGGTTGAGGTATCGCCCGACGCAGGCTTTCTGGTAGCGTGACCGGCCCGCCCGCGACAGTTGTTCCACGGGCCTGCCGTGTTCCACACGGCCCAATACGCATCCCTGTTCCGAGGTATATCGATGAAGCCTTCCTTGACTCGTACCGTCCTGGCCGCTGCGGTGGGATCGGCATTGATGGTCGCCACCGTGGGCTCTGCGTTTGCCCAGTCTGCGGCAGAGCGCCGCGAACGCCAAGCCGAGCGCGGCCAGTCCGCTTCGTCCAGTACCACCGAATCTGCTTATGCCAACGCCACGCGCAAGGCGCCTTCGGCCAAGGCGTCCGCGCGCATGTCACCACGCCTGCAAAAGATGGTCGATCTCTACGACGAGGACAAAGGCACGGAAGCACGTGCTGCGGCTGAAGAAATCATCGCGAACGAACGCGCGAACGAGTATGACCGTGCCTTCGCTGCGCAGATCGCCGCCCAAGCGGCGTACGACGCGGATGACATGGTCGCCGCCATGAGCTACCTCAAGCGGGCGATCGAGTTCAATGGACTGGACAATGACGGACACTTCGGCGCGATGCTGATGCTGGGCCAGCTCCAGTTGCAGGAGGAGCAGTACGCCGAATCGATCGCAACGTTTGATCGATTCTTCCAGGAGTCGGGCAGCCGCAAGCCCGAGCACCTGGTACTCAAAGGCAATGCGCTCTATCGCATGGACCGGTTCCAAGAGGCCTCCGAGGTCCTGAAGGAAGCCGTTGACTCTTCGGATGAGCCTCGTGCCGACTGGCTCCAGTTGTTGGTGGCCACGTATATCGAAACGGGACAGGAAGCCGAGGCGTCCGCGCTGGCCGAGAGGATTGGTGCTGAGAACCCCAATGACAAGCGTGCGCAGATGAATCTGGCCGCGGTGTACATGCAGGGTGACCAGCTGGATAAGGCGGCCGCCGTTCTTGAGCGACTCCGGTTGGCCGGTCAGCTGACCGAGGACCGTGAATACAGGCAGCTCTACGGCACGTATCTCAATCTCGACGGTCAGGAGGCCAAGGCCGCTGAAGTGATCACCGAGGGTCTGGAGAAGGGCGTTCTGAAGCCAGACCATCAGGTCTACGTCGCCCAAGCCCAGGCGTACTACTTCTCGGACCAGATCGCCCCTGCGATCGAGGCCTATAAAAAAGCGGCGCCGCTGGACGATAACGGAGAGACGTACCTCAACCTGGCCAAGGTGCTGTGGCAGGAAGACCGGATCGCCGAGGCCAAGGAGGCCGCGCGCCAGGCCAAGACCAAGGGACTGGACAGCCCGAAGGAAGCCGACCAGATCATCGCCCTGCAAGGCAACTGATCCGGCAAACCCGCAGGCCCGGACCGTACTTGGAACCCCGGGTACGGTTTGGTATATGCTAGGTAGTTCCCGTCGCCGGAAACGGTTACGGGGATCCACTCGATGTCCCGCGGCGCGCTGTGCGTCCGGAAACCCCTCCCGAGCTTACGGCGCATGACGCAAGACCTCGAAATTCACGCATCCCACGACGACGGCGACGAAGGGCTGAACTGGGCACGTATTGCCGGTATCACCATGGCGATCACCGTGCACGCCATGGCCCTCCTGTTGCTGCTGGCGCCGATGGCTCCCCCGGCAGAGAACGCCGAGGAAGAAGAAGTCACCGTCGTCAACCTGATCAAGCCACCCCCGCCGCCGCCGCCGCCGCCGCCGCCGCCGCCGGAGCCTCCGAAGGAGCTCAAGCCGCCGCCGAAGCTGACGCCGCCGCAGCCGGCGCCGACGCCGCCGCCGCCGGAACAGCCGCCGGTGGTGTTCGAGGATCCGTCACCGATCGATCCGCCGGCGCCGCCTCCGGCCCCGCCGTCGCCTCCGGCTCCGGCGCAGTCGATCGGCTCCAGCGTCGACGCGTCCTCGCGTGCACTGAACCCGCCGCGCTACCCGCCCACCGAAGCCCGCCAGGGCGTTGGCGGTACCGTGGTGCTGGTGATCAGCATCGACGCCCAGGGCAACGTGCTGGACGTGTCGGTCGAAAAGTCCAGCCGCAACCGCAACCTGGATCGTGCTGCCATGGACGCGGCCCGCAAGTGGCGCTTCAACCCCGAGGTTCGCGACGGCGTTGCCGTGGCCAGCCGCGTGCGCGTCCCGGTCGATTTCGTTCCGCCGCGCTGATCGGGCGCACGGAACAGTTCACGCAACCCGCAACAGCTCCTCCTATCCACGACATATCTAATTAAAGGTAAGCGTCATGCTTCAGGAAACCACCAACGCCGCCGCCGCAGGGGCCAACAACGCCGAAGCCCTCCAGCAGATGAGCTTCGGCCACATGATCCAGAACTTCGATCTGGTGGCCTGGATCGTGTTCATCACCCTCGTGGTCATGTCGGCCATGTCGGTGTACTGGATGATCTTCAACGTGGTGCGCAACATGCGTCTGCGTCGCACTTCGGACCGCGTGATCAGCACGTTCTGGGAAACCCCGAACGCGCAGGACGCCATCCGCTACATGGAAGAGCAGCCGCGCAGCGAGCCGTTCTCCAAGATCGCGCTCGATGCCGCCCAGGCCGCGTCGCACCACCAGCGTCATGAAGGCTCGCGCCTGGTCGAGTCGCTGAACCGTTCGGAGTTCGTGGACCGCGCCCTGCGCCAGGCCGTGACCCGCGAGAGCGCACGCCTCGAAAGCGGCATGACCCTGCTGGCCTCGGTCGGTGCGACCGCGCCGTTCGTCGGTCTGCTCGGTACGGTGTGGGGCATCTACCACGCCCTGATCCGCATCGGCATGTCCGGCGATGCTTCGATGCAGGCGGTGGCGGGCCCGGTCGGCGAGGCGCTGATCATGACCGCGATCGGTCTGTTCGTCGCGATCCCGGCGGTGCTGGCGTACAACTTCTTCGTGCGCATCAACCGCAACACGTACAACAAGTTCGACACCTTCGCGCACGACCTGCACGACTTCTTCGCCACCGGCGCACGCGTCGGCGAAGTCCCGGTCAAGCGCTGATCGGCCGCGTAGTCAACCACGCCTCGTTGGAGTTCAGACATGGCTTTCAGTTCCGGAAATGACAGCGGCGGGCCCATGGCCTCGATCAACGTCACGCCCCTGGTGGACGTGATGCTGGTGCTGCTGATCATCTTCATGATCACGGCGCCGCTGATGACCCACAAGATCAAGGTGGAGCTGCCGGAGGCCGACCTGGACAATCGGGAAAGCAAGGTCGAGACGCCGCCGATCACGCTGGCGGTGCTGCAGGACGGTTCGTTGTTCTGGAACGACGAACCGATCTCCAAGGCCCTTCTGGAAAGCCGCCTCTCGGTGGAAGCCCAGAAGACGCCTCAGCCGCAGATCAACGTGCGTGGTGACCAGACGACCAAGTACCGCATCGTCCAGGAAGTGGTGCAGACCGCCCAGTCCCAGGGCATGCGCAAGGTCGGCTTCGTCGCCACCCCGCAGCGACCGTAACCGCCCGGAGATACAGAGATGGCTTTCACTTCAGACTCCAGCGGCGGCGCCATGGCCGACATCAACGTCACGCCCCTCGTGGACGTGATGCTGGTGCTGCTGATCATCTTCATGGTGACCGCGCCGATCCAGACCTACCCGATCGACGTCACGCTGCCGCAGCCGACGCTCAACCCGCCGCCCGTCCGGGCCGAACCGCCGCCGCCGATCCGGCTGCGGATCGACGCCGGTGGCCAGGTGTTCTGGAACGACAGCCCGCAGCCGCTGTCCGTACTGCCCACGTTGATGCGCGAGGCCGTCCAGGCCGATCCGACCAACCAGCCTACGCTGGAGATCGACACCAACGCCGACGCGGACTACGGCACGCTGGCAAAGGTGCTGGCGCACGCCAAGAACGCACAGATGGAAAAGATCGGTTTCGTACAGAACTGATCGAAACGACGCTTACCGCTTCAATTTTCAACGCCGCCCTCGGGCGGCGTTTTTTTTGGTCCCGACGGGCAATACGCCGCTTCGCGCCGGACCCTTCTTCAGGCCAGGGGTATCGAGCCGCCCCGCGACGCGTGGTCGATCACGGCGAGGTAGGCACGCACCGTGGCAGGCAGGCCGGCATGCAGCGCTTCACCGATCAGGGCGTGGCCGATGGAGACCTCGAGCACGCCCGGCACGGCGGCCAGGAACGGACCGAGGTTGTCCTGGTTGAGGTCGTGCCCGGCGTTGACGCCAAGGCCGGCCGCGGCCGCGGCCGCGGCCATTCCCGAGAACCGTTCGAGCCCTCGAATCAACCCGGCTCCCCCCTGCGATGCGGCTTCGGCATAGGGGCCGGTGTAGAGCTCGATGCGCTGTGCGCCCGTCGATGCGGCGGCGGTGGCCTGCGCTGTGGCCAATGCAGGATCCTCCGGCGCATCAGCGAACAGGCTGACCCGGCACCCCAGTGCCTGCAGCGATGCAACAAGAGGCCGCAGCCGGTCGGCATCCCTCTGGAAGTCGAAGCCGTGGTCGGACGTCAACTGCGCATCGCCATCCGGCACCAGCGTGGCCTGCGCCGGTCGCGTGGCCTCGCACAACGCGAGGAAACCGGGGTAGCCGGGTCGGGGCGGCGCAAACGGATTGCCTTCAAGGTTGAATTCCACGCCGCGCTCCAGCGTCAGCGCGGCCAACGCCATCACGTCGTCGGTGCGGATATGGCGGGCGTCGGGGCGCGGATGCACGGTGATGCCGTGCGCGCCGGCATCCAGGCAGGCGATGGCCGCCTCGACCACGTCCGGGTCCCGTCCGCCGCGTGAATTGCGCAGCACGGCGACCTTGTTGACGTTGACGCTCAGCCGGGTCATCGCGACGTCACCGGCAGGGCCGGGCAGGACTGCATCTCACGGCTGGCCGTCAGGCCGCGCCGCCTGTTCGCGACGCGCCTGTGCCTGCTCGCGGAGCCGGTGCAGCTCGACGGGATCGACCAGCTGCGACTCGTCGCGGGTCCGGCTGCCCACGCGCTGTGAAAGCCAGCCCACGATCCACGCCGACAGCAGCACCAGTGCGGCGACCAGGCACAGCACCAGCACGCCCACCGAGGTGGTCTTGAAGGCGGCGACCAGTGCGGCCACGCACAGCAACAGAAACAACCAGGGCCACATGGCCGGACTCCGCGGGGAAGGACCGCGCCAGTGTAGCGGGCCGCTTGAGTGCCTCAAGCCCTCCGGCGACGCGCGCTACAGAAGCGGCGACACAAGGCGGGCCAGCGCTTCGGGCAGCCGCGCGCGCCACAGCGGGCGGTCGCGGTCGTCCTTCACCGGCACGCAGTCATTGCACTCGTGTTCGATCAGCGTCTCCAGGCGCGACGCGAGCGCCTTGTCGGCGAACATCACCGAGACCTCGAAGTTGAGGCGGAAGCTGCGGTGGTCGAAGTTCGCACTGCCGATGATCGCGAAATCCTCGTCGCACAGCAGCGCCTTGGTGTGCAGCAGCCGTGGGCCGTACTCGTAGATCTTCACGCCGGCGGCGAGCAGCTCGTCGAAGTACGAACGCGCCGCGAACGTCACCAGCCGGCTGTCGCTGAGCTTGGGCACCAGCAAGCGCACGTCCAGCCCGCCCAGTGCCGCGGAAGTCAGGGCCATGCGCGCGGCCTCACCGGGCACGAAGTAGGGCGTCACCAGCCACGCCCGCCGCCGGGCGGCATGGATCGCGCTGACGTGCGCGCGATGGATCGCCTCCCATGACGAATCCGGTCCCGACACGACCACCTGCGTCGCGATCGAACCCGGGGTGGACGGGCCTTCCGGCATCGCCAACGGCGGTTGACCGGTGGCGTAGGTCCAGTCCTCGATGAAGACCAGCTGCAACGCCCGGACCACGTCGCCTTCCAGTCGCAGGTGCAGGTCGCGGTACGCGTCGCTGCGCAGCCGCTCGTCCTGCTCGTCGGTGACGTTCATGCCGCCGGTGAAACCGACTACATCGTCGATCACGACGATCTTGCGGTGGCTGCGCAGGTTGAGCCAGGGGCGCTTCCAGAACCAGCGCAGGCGCATCGGGTGGAACCACGCCACCTCGCCGCCGGCATCGACGAGCGGTTGCAGGAAGCGCCGGTTGACCTTGCCGGCACCGATGGCGTCGAGCAGCAGCCGCACCTCGACACCGGCCTTCGCGCGCTCGATCAAGGCGTCGCGCAGCGCCGTGCCGGTCGCGTCGGGTTCGTAGATGTAGTACTCCAGGTGCACGCGGTGGCGGGCCTGTGCCACGGCCTCAAGCAGGGCGGGGTACTTGCCGCTGCCGTCGACCAGCAGGTCGACGCGGGTGGCGGTGGTCGGCGGCAGCCGCGTGGTGGCCTGCACCACCCGCGCCAGTTCAACCGCCTCGGCGCTCGGGTTGAGGCCGTCGGGCGGGGGCGGCAACGCCGCGCGCGCGCGTCCGCGACGCAACTTCTGCCGGCGGATGCGCTGCGGGCCGAACACGTAGTAGATGAGAAAGCCGAGGTACGGCAGCGCCGCCAGGCTGATCAGCCAGCTGATCGTGGCCACCGGCTCGCGCTTCTGCAGCACGATCCAACCACCCAGCCCGATGAAGTAGGCCACCCAGCCCAGCGTCAGGTACAGGCCCAGGTGGGGAATCGAGACGAACGCCTCCCAGAGGCCGTGCAACCAGTCGAACATGGAGTCCCCGTGAACCGTTCAGTGCCGTCGCAGGCGCTGCGACCGGGCGAGCGTAGCCTATGCCGGTTGAAGACCGTGCCCCACGCCGTGTACCCGACGACCCGTGCCTGACGTTCCCATCGACGACGCCCGCAAGCCGACCGCGCCGGTCAAAGGACGCGGGGCCGCCTCGCGCGTGGCCGGACGTTTCGCCGTCACCGAGGCGGTCGGCAGCGACGATGGCTGGGGTTCGGTCTACGAGGACATCGCCGACACGCCCAACCCCGCCACCCGCGTGCGCGAGGAACAGGCGCGCACCGTCATCAGCCGCAACGACTCGCCCGATATCGGCTTCAGCCAGTCGGTCAACCCGTACCGGGGGTGCGAGCACGGCTGCGTGTATTGCTTCGCGCGGCCATCGCACAGCTACCTCGACCTCTCGCCGGGGCTGGATTTCGAGACGCGCCTGTTCGCCAAGACCAATGCCGCCGAGCGCCTTCGCCATGAACTGGCCAAGCCCGGCTACCGGCCCGCGCCGATCGCGCTGGGCATCAACACCGAGGCATACCAGCCCATCGAGCGCCGCTACCGGGTGACACGGCAGGTGCTGGAGGTGCTGGCCGAGTGCCGCCACCCGGTGAGCTTCGTCACCAAGAGTGCGCTGATCGAACGCGACCTTGACGTGCTGTCGGACCTGGCGCGCGACCGGCTGGTGACCGTGTACTTCTCCGTGACCACGCTCGACAACCGGCTGGCCTCGCGCATGGAGCCGCGCGCCACCGCGCCACATCGCAAGCTCAAGGCGATGCGCGCCCTGCACGAGGCCGGGGTGCCGGTCGGCGTGATGGTCGCGCCGGTGGTGCCGATGATCACCGACAGCGAACTCGAACAGATCCTGGAATCAGCGCACGATGCCGGCGCCCGCGCGGCGGGGTACGTGCTGCTGCGGCTGCCGCATGAGCTGAAGCAGGTGTGGCGCGAGTGGCTCGAACTGCACTACCCCGAGCGCGCCGCACACGTCATGAGCCTGGTCCGACAGATGCGCGGCGGCAAGGATTACGACGCCAACTTCGGCACGCGCATGCGCGGGCAGGGCCCGTTCGCGGACCTGATCGCCCAGCGCTTCGCCAGGGCGCATCGCCGGCTGGGGTATGGCCGCCTGCCGCCGCTGGACTGCAGCCACTTCGTCGCGCCGCGCAAGCCTTCGCCCCAAGGGCAGTTGTTCTGAGGGCGGGCACGGAGAGCAGGGAGCAGCCGCCAGACCCGGCTGCGTCGCGTGTCCTCCGACTCCGCGCTAGAACAACGGCCCACCCAGCCACAGCCAGCGCGCCATCCACGCACTGACGAACGCCATCAGCGCCGTCAGCGGCAACCCGATGCGCAGGAAGTCGGCGAAGCGGTACTGCCCCGGGCCCAGGATCAGCAGGTTGCCGTGGTGCCCGATCGGGGTCAGGAACGACACCACCGCGCCCAGCGCCGTGCACACCACGAACGGCGTGGGCGGATGGCCCAACGCCTGCGCGACCGCCACGGCGACCGGACCGAGCAGCACCGTGGTCGCCGCGTCCGACAGGATCTGGGTCAGCAGGCCCGCCACGGTGAACATCACCAGCAGCACCGCCAGCGTCGGCCAGTCCGACACCAGGTGCAGCAGGCCGCCCGCCAGCAGCTGCGCCGTACCGGTCTGTTCCATGGCGATGCCCAGCGGGATCACGCCGGCGATCATCACGAAGATGCGCACGTCGATCTCGCGGTAGGCCTGGTCGATGTCCACGCAGCGCAGCGCCACCATCGCCACTGCACCCAGCAGGAACGCCAGCGGCGCGGGCAGCCATTCGGTCGCGGCGGCGAGGATCGTCAGGCCTAGGATCGTCAGCGCCAGCGGCGCACGCACCCGGCGCTTGGCCTCGCCCGCGAACGGCACCAGCATCAGGAACCCGTGGTGCGCGGCCAGTTCCGCGAACCGTGCCGGCTTGCCCCACAGCACCAGCAGGTCGCCCTCGCGCAGGCGCGCGTCGGCCAGGCGCGACGCGATCGCCCCGTCGCGTCGCCACAGCCCGGCGATCACCGCGGAGAACCTTCTCGAGAAATCCAGCTCGCGGACCGAGTGGCCGATGAACTCCGAGCCGGGCGCCACCACGGCCTGCACCAGCTGCGGCTCACCGTCGCCGGTAACCGTATCGCCGAAGCGGGCGATGGCGTTGAGGTCAAGGCCTTCGTCGTCGTGCAGCGACGCCAGCGCATCGGCCGACGCCTCCACCAACAGCACGTCGCCGGTGAGCAGCGGGCTGCTGTCGCCGAGGTCGCGCCGACGCTTGCCATCGCGCAGCCAGCCCAGCAGGCGGAACCTGTCGCCCAGCGCCTTGTTCAGCTCGGCCAGGGGGCGCGTGCTCCAGCGCGAGCCCTCCACGATCAGCAGCTCGGTGCGGTAGCGGTCCAGCCGCATGTACTCGTCGTCGCCGGCGTCGCCACCGCGCTTGGGCAGCACCCAGCGCGCCAGCAGCATGTAGGCCATGCCGACCAGCACCAGTGCGATGCCGATCGGGGTGATCGAGAAGATGCCCAGGCCGTCGCTGCCGGTGCGTTCGATCAGGTTGTCGGCCAGCAGGAACGCCGGCGCACTGACCAGCGTGAGTGTCGTGCCCAGCGACGCGGCGAACGACATCGGCATCAGCAGCCGCGATGCGGACAGCCCCCGCAACTTGGCGAAGCGCGTGAGGATCGGCAGCATCATCGCCGTCACCATCACGTGGTGGGTGAACGACGACAGCGCCGCGACCACCGGCATCACCACCGCGATCGCGCGCGTTTCGCTGCGCCCCCCTACCTGCCCGATCCACTGGCCGATGCGCTCGGTGATGCCGGTCGCCGCCAGACCACCGGAAATCACGAACACCGCCGCGATGATGATCGCCGGCTCGCTGGCGAAGCCCGACAGTGCCTGTTGCGAATCCAGCACCCCGGTCAGCACCAGTGCAAGCAGGGTCAGCATCGCAGTCACGTCCACGCGCAACCGTTCGCTGACGAACAGGTACAGTGCGCCCGCCAGGATCAGCAGGAAGAGGATCTGGGGGAGGTCCATGGCGCGCATTGTGCGGGAGGCCCGGGGCGATGCGTGCACCGGCCCATCACGACGGCGATCGTTACACTTGCGTCCAAAATAGAGAGTCGCGATGTCCCTGTTCGAAGCCAAGCCGCCGCAGACCGGAGACCGCCCCGTCCCGGATGCGATGTTCCGGCTGGCGCTGGCGGGCTCGCCGCTGCCCGTGGCGATTCTCGACGGCCACGGCGCGTGGCGTTACGCCAACCCCGCGTTCGAGCAGTTGCTGGGCCAATCGCCCGACGCCCCGCAAGGCGCATCCGCCGCCGACCTGTTCCACCCAGACGACCGCCTCGCATTTGAAGAAGCGATGCAGGCGGTCGCCTCCGGCCAGCTGCCTTCGGTCGAATCGGCCCGACGCTGCCTGCGTGCCAACGGCGGCGAAGTGTGGGTGCAGGCGACGTTGTCGGCCATCGAGGATCCCGGCCGCGAGACATCGTCCGCCCCATCCGACGTGCTGCTGACGCTGCGCGACCTGGGTGCCGAACGCAGCGGCCAGGCCACGCTCCGCCACCACGCCGGAGACGATGTGCAGATGGCCGAAGCGGCCCAGCAGCAGTTGCAGATGTTTGCCGACTCGGTCGCGCACGACCTGCGCGCGCCATTGCGTTCGATCGAAAGTTTCGCCGGGCTCTTGGAGAAGCGCTGCGGCCCGGAGCTCGACGACGGCGGCCGCGACCACCTGCAACGCATCCGTGCCGCCGCTGCGCGAATGGGGAGCCTGCTCACCGGGCTGGGCGACCTTTCCACCGCGACCCGCAGCGAACTCAAGCCGGCCACGGTCGACCTGTCGATGCTGGCCGACTGGGTGCTGGCGGAGCTCCAGGATGCCGAGCCGGACCGCGCGGCCGATCTCGAAATCACACCCGACCTGCGGGTGCAGGGCGATGAGCGACTCCTGAAACTCATGCTGACCCACCTGCTCGGCAACGCGTGGAAGTTCTCCCGCGACCGTGACGTGGTGCGCATCCAGGTGGTAGGCGAAGCGCGCGAAGGACGGCTGCATGTGCAGGTCCGGGACGCCGGTAGCGGTTTTGACATGCGCTATGCTCGCAAGCTGTTCGAGCCCTTCCAGCGCCTGCACGGCCCCGATGCCGGAGGCGGCCATGGCCTGGGGCTGGCGGCGGCACATCGCATCGCGGCGCGCCATGGTGGCACCCTCAGCGGCGAGTCCGTTCCCGGCGAGGGCGCCACGTTCCACATTGATCTTCCCACCGCGTGCGCGACCGAGGAATCTGCCGATGCACAAGGACATCCTGCTGGTTGAAGACAATCCGGACGATGTCGAACTGACCCGGATCGCCTTCGACGAAGCCAAGATCGCCAACAACCTGGTGGTGGTGGGCGACGGTGCCGAGGCGCTGGACTACCTGTTCGCGCGCGGCGCCTATGCCGGTCGCGATGCCCACGACCTGCCGTCGATCGTCCTGCTCGACCTCAACCTGCCCAAGGTCGACGGACGCGAGGTGTTGCAGGCGATCCGCGCCAATGACACGACCCGCACGCTGCCGGTCGTGGTGCTGACCACCAGCACCGAGCCCTTCGATGTCGAAGCCAGCTACGCGCTGGGCGTCAACAGCTACATCCAGAAGCCGGTGGATTTCGAGCAGTTCGTCTGGGCGGTGAAGCAGGTCGGCCTGTACTGGCTAGTGTTGAACCACCCGCGCACCTGACGCGGCGACTCCGGCACCCCGATCCGGCACCCAGCCGCGCGGGTGGCATCACCCCCCGAACAACGCCTCCGCCCGCTGGAACTGCACCCAGCTGGTGGCGATGACCTTGTCGCCCCCCTGCGGCCGATTGCCGCGGTGGGTGTGGGTGAAGGCCGCGGGCGCGATCAGCAGTGAGCCCGTCCGCGGTGCGATGACGCGGTGCTGGTGGAGGAACTCGGTTCCGCCCGCTTCGAAGCCGTCATTGAGGTAGACCGTCCACAGCAGGTGCCGGTGCAGGGTCTCGGCGCGCGGGTCGCGCGGATACAGCTCGCAATGCCAGTACGGGTAACCGCCACGGCCGCCGGTGTAGCGTTGCAGGTTGATCGCGCCGGGCCGGAACACGGTCTGCATGACATCGGCCAGCGCCGCGTCGTCCATCGTCTGCACGCGTTCGGCGGTAAGCCGCCGCCGCGTACCGTCCGCGTCCGGGGTCTCCAGCATCAGCGGCGCGATCAGCGCATACGGGTACCGCCGCAGGTACCGCATCAGTCCACGGAACACCGCCTGGTTCAGGGCGCCTTCGGCATCACGCCAGTCGGGCCGGCCGCTGATGGTGATGTCGAGGCTGTCCTTGAGGTCGGGCATCACGCCGCTGCCCACCTGGCCCGGGCGCCCGTCGGGGCTGGCGGCGAAGCGCTCCACCAGCGCCCGGCACCAGGCCGGATCCAGGGCATCGGGGTAGACCTCGATGAAGTCGCCCCCGATGAAATCGTCCTGATCGTTCGCGCGTGGGTCGGTCATCGCGGCAACGGAGTTTTTCCGGAAAGCGGCCATCCTCGCACGCGCTTTGCGGGTTTCAAATGCGTAACACGGCTGTCGGCAACCGTTTGTTCGCCGTGAAACCGACGTGAAAGCCTTCGGGCGTGCCTGACCGGGGCCCCGCGTCGGTCAGGCTGCCGTCGCGCGCGCCGGAACCCCGTTTCAGGAATGAAACCTTTCCCGCCCTGCGCGAACGCGCACGGCTCGAACGCCGAAGAAATCCCCTTGTGTTTCAGGGCGTTGCCGGGTTGGCACGGAACTGGCGCTGTTGTCCCTGCCGCCGACATGCCTGTGCATGCCGGCCACGCCGACAGGGGAGTCTCCGATGCCATCCACCGCCGTCACCCGCCATCGCGTCCCGCGTGCCCTGCCGGCATTGCTCGGCTCGGTCGTGGCACTGGTGCTGCTCGCCGCGGCACCGGTGCGTGCGCAGGACACCGGACCGGCCGTGGAAGGCACGCCCGGTGGGAGCGACGGCGCTGCCAGCGCCGGGACGGCAAAGGACCCGACCGTGGTCATCGCGCGCACCGTTCAACCGCGCGTCGCGTACCGCGGCGTACCGCTCGAAGAAAACCCGATCCACAGCGAAGCCACCACGTTTCCGGGTCTCGTGTTCCACGGGACCATGGACTCGGTGCTGGGCGAGCTGGTCGAGGGCGAACTCGGACAGCACGGCTCGGCCGGCGTCATGGCCGGTGCCGCAGTGGAGTCGGCCGTCGGCCGCGGCCTGTCGGGCCTGACCGGCGGCACCCTTCTCGGCGCGGGCGCCGGTGCGGGCTCCGCCCCCTCCCTTGGACCGGGTGCCAGCGCCGGCGGAGCGGTCGGTGGCGTCGGCACGGCCGTCGGCAACGCGACCTCCAATATCGGCAGCCTGGTCACCAACACCGTGATGCAGGCCGTCGGCACCACCCAGGGCGGTGGGCCGTGAACCTCGCCGCCACCGCCCTGTCGATCCTGCTGCTGGTGTCCGGCCCGGCGTGGGCATCGGACGACACGCCGCTCGACCAGGCGGTGATCGAAGGCGCCGCCGTGAGCGGCGCGCAGGGTCGCATCGCCGTGAACCAGGCCGCCGGCACCGGCAATGCGCAGGCCAACCTCGGGGCCCTCGCAACCAGCGACGGCGGCCTGGGCCTCGTGGGCGTGCACGCCGCGCAGAAGCCGGGCGCGACCTCGCCCGCCCTGCGCGAGCGCGATGCCGCCGCCCACATCCAGCACGGCGCGTTCTCGGGCAGCCAGGGCGTGCTCTCGGTCAACCAGATCGCGGGCAGCGGCAACGCGCAAGCCAACCTTTTCATGGTCGGACAGGGCCCGCAGGGCGTTGTCGCGGCCGGCGTGCACGGCATTTCCGGCATCGACGACGCGGCGCTGGCCGATGTCGCCGGCGATGCCAACACCACTGAGGGGGCCGTGGTCCCGTCCTGGCGGAGAGAGGCCGTGATCGCGGACGACGCGTTCCGCGGCAGCCAGGGCGTGGTCCAGGTCAATCAGACGGCGGGAGTGGGCAACAGCTCGACCAACGCCATCGTGCTCCAGCTGCCCGGGGGCACTCCGTAACACCACATCAGGCAGCACCACCTGCAACACCACGGCACCACAACGACGACACCACCAGGAGAGAGATCATGAAAGTCCGCACCACCCTTCTCGCCATTGCCCTTGGCAGCCTGTTCTCGACCGCCGCGTTCGCCGAAGGCGACGATGCGACGATCTACAGCGACTGGGACATGCTCAACAGCATCTATGTCATCGGCGACATCTACGCCTACGGCGAGATTCGCGTCGCGAGCGAGTCCGGCGCACTGGTCGACCAGGACCAGCTGACCGAAGGCAACGTGTCCTACGGCGACGGCGACAACAGCGCCTCCGCTTCGGGTGACGCACTGAGCGCTGCCTCGGGCAACATCGGCGCCAACATCGCCGCAGGCGTGGGCAACGCCCAGGCCAACGACGTCGCACTGTCGTCGGTTGACGGCGACCGCGTGTTCGCTTCGGCCATGGTGTTCAACAGCCAGACCACGGCGATCAACGGTGCCACCGACTACCCGAGCGGCCCGGACAACCAGCTGTTCAACGACGCCTCGGTTTCCGACAACGTGCTGTCGGGTGCCTCGGGCAACATCGGCCTGAACGTCGCCGCCGGCGTGGGCAACGCCCAGTCCAACGGCATGGCCGCCTCGGTCAACAGCTCCGGCACGATCGCCAAGGCCAGCGCCGACAGCGAGCAGTTCACGATCTTCAACGAGCTGCTGGCCAACTGCGACCTGGACAACACCGCTTCGCTCAGCGGCGCGGCCCTGTCCTCGGCCGTCGGCAACATCGGCGTGAACATCGCCGCTGGCGTCGGCAACGCGCAGCACAACGGCCTGTCGATCGCGGTCGCCTCGTGCGGCACCTGCGACTGATCCCACCCCTGTGAAACCCGCGGGGGCGGATCAGCGCCCCCGCACATCCACAACGAGGAGAGACCAAGATGAAAACGCACCTGAAGGCCCTTGCCATCGCACTGCTCGCCATCTCCGCCCCGGCCATGGCCGAAGGCGACGATGCGACGATCTACACCGGCTGGGACATGTACAACAGCATCTGGGTGTACGGCGACGTGTTCGCGTATGGCGATATCCGCGTGGCCAGCGAGTCCGGCGCGCTGGTCGACCAGGACCAGACCACCTTCGCCAACGGTTCGGCCGGTGACGGCGACAACGACGCCTTTGCTTCCGACAATGCCCTGCGCGGCGCGTCGGGCAACATCGGCGCCAACATCGCCGCCGGCGTGGGCAACGCCCAGGCCAACGACGTCGCACTGTCGTCGGTCGACGGTAACGCGGTGTTCGCGTCCGCCATGGTGTTCAACAGCCAGTGGACCTACGGCAACGGCGGCACCGACAACGGCCGGCCGGACAACCAGCTGTTCTACAACGCGTCCGTGGGCGACAACGTCCTGGCCGCCGCCTCCGGCAACATCGGCCTGAACGTGGCCGCCGGCGTCGGCAACGCGCAGTCCAACGCGCTGGCCGCTTCGGTCAACAGCTCGGGCAACCTCGCCAAGGCCAGTGCCGACAGCGAGCAGTGGACCGAGTTCAACGAGCTGCTCGCCTGGTGCGACCTGGACAACACCGCGTCGCTCAGCGGCAACGCGCTGTCCCAGGCCGTCGGCAACATCGGCGTCAACATCGCCGCCGGTGCAGGTAACGCGCAGCACAACGGTCTGTCGATCGCCGTCGCCTCGTGCGGCACCTGCGACTGACACCAGCAGTTGAGACGCGGGGCCACCCGGCCCCGCGCCTCCCTACCCGGGAGACAACGACATGAAACTGCACCACACACTGCTCGCCGCGACACTGCTCGCGGTTTCGGCCCCCGCACTGGCCGCCGGCGACGACGCCGACATCTACAGCGACTGGGACATGCTCAACAGCATCTACGTCATCGGTGACGTGTATGCATGGGGCTTCATCCGCGTCGACAGCGAGTCTGCTGCGGTCGTCGACCAGGACCAGTTCACCTACGCCAACGGCTCGTTCGGCGATGGCGACAACAGCGCCTCGGCATCGGATGACGCCATGCGCCGCGCCTCGGGCAACATCGGCGTGAACATCGCCGCCGGCGTGGGCAACGCCCAGGCCAATGACGGCGCGCTGTCGGCCGTCGACGGCGACAACGTGTTCGCCTCGGCGATGGTGTTCAACAGCCAGTACACCGATTCCAACTTCGGCACCGACCTGCCCAGCGGCCCGGACGCCGGCCTGTTCTACGACGCTTCGGTGTCGGACAACGTGCTGGCCAGCGCCTCGGGCAACATCGGCCTGAACGTCGCCGCCGGCGTGGGCAATGCGCAGACCAACGGCCTGGCCGCATCGGTCAACAGCTCCGGCACGATCGCCAAGGCCAGCGCCGACAGCGAGCAGGAAACCTTCGCCAACATGCTGTTGGCGGTATGGGACCTGGACAACACCGCATCGCTGAGCGGCAACGCCCTGGGCGGCGCCGTCGGCAACATCGGCGTGAACATCGCCGCGGGTGCCGGCAATGCGCAGCACAACGGCCTGGCGATCGCCGTGGCGTCGTGCGGTGCCTGCGCACCGCCTCCGCCGCCGCCGCCCCCGCCGCCGCCGCCGCCGTGTGGTGGTGGTGATGCGCGCTGCGGTCATTGAAGTCACGCGTAATGGCAATGCCGGACCGGCGTCGTGCCGGTCCGGCGGATGGACTCGGGGGAGTCAGGACACCATGAACATCAAGCTCCACATCGTGATCGCACCACTGCTGGCCCTGGCCGGGCTGCTCGCATGGGCGCCGCCGGCGCCGGCGCAGTCGGTGGTTGAGATCGGGCGTCTGGCGGGACCTGCCGCGGTCCCAGTGCGGAAGCAGATGCGCACGTTCCGCGACATGCGCTTCCGCGACCTGATGCCGCAGCGGTTCGACTTCAGTTGCGGCTCGGCGGCGCTGGGCACGCTGTTGCACTACGGCTACGGCATCGAGACCAACGAAGCCAAGCTGATCACCGCGATGATGGAAGGCAACGACCCCGAGCAGGTGGTCAAGAACGGCTTCTCGATGCTCGACATGAAGCGTTACGTCGACAGCATCGGCATGCGTGGACACGGTTTCAAGATCGAACCCGACGCGCTGTACAGGCTGCAGATGCCGGTGATC
Source organism: Novilysobacter selenitireducens (assembly GCF_020026895.1). GTDB lineage: Bacteria > Pseudomonadota > Gammaproteobacteria > Xanthomonadales > Xanthomonadaceae > Lysobacter_C > Lysobacter_C selenitireducens. Next base: position 79,810 of record NZ_JAINZW010000001.1, on the reverse strand, counting down.
GCGTTGCTCGATCTCAAGGGCTACAAGCATTTCGTGGTGGTGAAGGGGGCGTCCGCCGGACGCGTCTTCGTCGCCGATCCCGCGCTCGGCCATCGTGTGATGAGCGAGGCGGATTTCGTTGCCGGTTGGAACGGCATCGTTCTGGCGGTGGTCGGCGATACGCCGATGCACGCCGACTCGTACCTGGTCAGCAGCAACAGCTCCAATGCCCTGGGACACCGGGTGGACGCGCTCGACCGCGCCACCACGACGCCCCAGGTCGTCGAGCTGGGCCTGGTCTATATGGACCTGTTCTGACCATGTGCTTCGTTCCAACCACGTACCGCATTAAAGAATCGAGGTCCCGATGAACCGACATACACTCCCCCGTGCCCTGTTCTCGGTCCTCGTGGCAGGCGCGGCTGCGGCACAGTCCGCAGCCGCCCTGCCCCCTTCTTCCGACACCCTGCCCCCGGTCAAGGCCTACGTCGTCGACGACGCCACGCTGGCCGGCCTCACCGGCAAGTACATGGGCGCCAACATGCTGGTCGGCCTGCGTATCGACGTGACCTCCACGCTGCACAACGCCCACAGCGGCAGCGCCCACGCCTCGGGCACGCTGCAGGTGCGGCGCAATGCCACGGGTGGTTTCGACGTGGCCGTCGACACCCGCAGCGGCGCCGAAGCCGGGGCTGGTGGCGGACCGACTCCTACCGGTGTGGTCAGCGGTGGTCGCGAGCTGCAGGTCAACGGCATCGGCCAGGTGGCGCAGATCGCCGGCGACCGCAACGCGCTGTCCAACCTGACGGCGATTAACTTCACCACGGAGCTGCCGGGCACGGCGGGCTTCAACGGCCAGATGGGCAGCGAGACGACGGCCGGCGAGATGACCGCGCGCATCACCTTCCTCGACAACGGCGTCAACCTCGACCTGTCCTCCCCCGGCGCGAACATCGGCCAGTACCTGAGCCAGGCGGGCGCCGGGTCGGAGGGGCGGATCATGCAGATCGGCCAGATCTTCGGCAGCGACATCGCGGCCAGCAACCGCCTGCAACTGACGCTCCTGAGTGAGCAGATGTCCACGCAGATGATCAACCAGCAGGGCATCCAGCAGGCCATGGCCGGGATCATCGGGCTCTAGCGTTCATCTAGACACCGCGGATTCGCGGGGCCACGTACTCCAGGGGACGCCGCATCATGCTCGCAAACCGCACTTCGCCGGTCGTCCGGCCGTTGATCCTTGCCATGGCCCTCGCGCTGGGCACTGCCCACGCCGCCGAGCCGGGCAGCGACGACGCCGAGGTGCACGCCCTGCTGGAGCAGCTGAGCCAGCGGCTGGAGCAGCAGGAGGCGGAGATCAAGCGCCTGCGCGGCCAGGTACACGAGCTTGAGATGTCCCAGCGCGGCCGAGGCCTGACCGGCGCGCCCGCGGCGGCGGAACCGGCGGCGCAGGGCGCGGCCAACCAGGCGTTTGGCGCCGCGCAGGTGGCGACCACGCAGGACGCGCAGCAGGCACCGCCCGCTGACCCGGCCAGCCCCGTCGACCCGTCCGCACCGCCTGAGACCACCACCCAGTCCGCCGAGCCGATGCAGATCGGCGAAGCGCGCCGCGATGAGGATGAAGAACGCCGCGAGCAGGAACGTGCGCTCGTGGTCACCGAGCATGCGCCGCTGTTCGAGCGCAGGTTCACGTTCGATTCCGGCCTGAGCTACAGCTACTACGACCGCCGGCTGCTGGTCCTCCAGGGCTTCCTCGCACTGGATGCGATCTTCCTGGGCACGCTCAACCTGGACCAGACCAAGTCGACTGTCCTGACGATGGACTTCACCGGTCGCTACGGCCTCACCGATCGACTCAGCGTCGAGGCCACGGTGCCGTACGTCTACCGCGACACGCGCTTCGTCAGCGGCGGCGCCGGCGGCGCCTCGACCGAGGTCAGCGAGGTGCAGCTCAGCTCGAGCGGCATCGGCGACGCCAGCATCGCCGCCTACTTCCAGGTGGTGAAGGAGTCGCAGCGCTGGCCCGACATCGTTACCAGCCTGCGCGTGCGCGGCCCGTCGGGCCGGCATCCGTTCGGCCTGAAGCTGATCCAGGCCGACGAGGACAACAACAACCTCAACGTGCCGGAAGACCTGCCTACCGGCACCGGCATCTGGAGCGTGACCGGCAACGTGTCGGCGCTGCGCACTTACGACCCGGTGATCCTGTTCGGCAACCTGGGATACACCTGGAACATCGAGGAGGACTTCGACGACATTTCGCCGGTGCTCGACCAGGTCTCCCCCGCAAGCGTGTCGTTGGGCAATGTCATCCAGTTGAGCGGCGGTTTGGCGATCGCACTCAACGACCGCGCGGCGGTCAGCTTCAGTGTCGCGTCCGCCATGGCCGCGGCCACGTATACGCAGGCGCCGGGCAGCGAGAAGTTCCGGATCCCGGGCAGCTCGACCAACTCCACCACCCTCAACATCGGCGCCACCTACGCGATGCCCTCGGGGTGGACCGTCAACGGCCAGATGGCCGCGGGCCTGACCGACGACTCGCCGAACTTCGTGTTCGGACTGCGGGCATCGAAGTCGTTCTGAGGCGGCGATACCGTGCCGGGTAGACGGGCCCGCATCCGTCGTTGCGTCCGCAGGATGGGTGGACCGCAGCGATGCCCATCATGGTCATCGCCTGGCCCGCGCAGAAGCTTCCTTCCCGACCCCCGCTTGCGCACGATTTCACGGGGCTCCGTGAAGCGACATCCGGGGCGATCACGTCGCGGGCAATGGGCGTTCCTGCGATCCACCCGTTATAAGAACTACGAGTCCGGATGAAGCCATGAGGCTTTTGCGCCGGCTTCGCGGGCGTGGCAGGAAACGAAGGGGCTACAGGGCCACGGGCGATGCCGCAGTGCTGTACGGCCCTGCGTCTGGATCCCGCGTGCTCCATGTGCGCGGGCGCGAGGCCGCGGGAAGATCCCATGGCCCGCAGCGCCACCCGGTGGCCTCAGGCGACGCTTACGGTCCCGCCCGAATCCGGATCGCTCTCGCGCAGCCCGTGCCGGCCCATCAGCCGGTACAGCGTCACGCGCGACACGCCCAGTTCGCGGGCGGTGTCCACCAGGCGGCCGCGGTTGCGCTGCAGGGCGCGCTCGATCGCCTCGCGGGTGGCGGCGTCGCGCACCTCGTCCAGCGTCGGCGGCGGGCCTGTCTCGGCGCCGTCGATATGCAGGTCGGCGGCGGTGATCAGCCGTCCTTCGGCCATGACCACGGCCTGGCGCACGCGGTTGATCAGCTCGCGCACGTTGCCGGGCCAGCGGTGCGAATGCAGCGCGTGGCGCGCGCACGGGGCGAACCCCTTGAGCGTGCGCTGTCCTTCCTGCGAATAACGCTTGAGCGCGTAGTCGGCCAGCTTGTCGATGTCGGCGCCGCGGTCGCGCAGCGGGGGCTGGTGCAGGCGCAGCACGCACAGGCGGTGGAACAGGTCGGCGCGGAAGCTGCCCTTGGCCACCGAGTCCTCGAGGTCGTGGTGGGTGGCCGAGATGATGCGCACGTCGACGCGGATCTGCTCGTGTCCGCCCAGACGCTCGAAGCACCCTTCCTGCAGGAACCGCAGCAGCGAGGCCTGGCTTTCCAGCGGGAGGTCGCCGATCTCGTCCAGGAACAGGGTGCCGCCGTTGGCCACCTCGAACCGGCCCAACTTGCGTGTCTGCGCACCCGTGAAGGCGCCGCGCTCGTAGCCGAACAGTTCCGACTGCACCAGGTTCTGCGGGATCGCGCCGCAGTTGATCGCCACGAACGGGTTGGCATGCCGGCGCGAATGGCGATGCACGGCCATCGCCGCCAGCTCCTTGCCGGTGCCGGTCTCGCCGGCGATGAACACCGGCGCCTCGGTCAGCGCCGCCTTCCGCAACGTGCGGCACAGTGCCAGCATCGCCGGGCTGTCGCCGATCATGTCGTCGAAGCCGACCTGCGACACCGCGACTCCGCGCTCGCAGGCCAGAGCGGCCATGCCGTGGGCGTGGCCGATCACCGTGTTGAGTACGGCCTCCGGGCACGGCAGGGTGACGTAGTCGTAGCAGTAGTCACGGATCAGGCGGCGCACTGGCGGGTCGTCCAGCTGCGCGGCGTCCACGCCGGCCACCCAACCGGCGTTGGACGCCGACAGCGCCGGGCCGTACTCGGCCAGGTCCTGGTGGCTGAAGCCCTCGCGCAGGTCCAGCAACGCGGCGAACGGCTGGCGCGGATCGCGCTGCAGGATGCGTTGCACGCTGCGCGCATCGGGTGCGCGGCGCAGGTTCCAGCCCATGGTCTGCAGGCCGCCCAGCGCCAGCACCCGGCCGGCCGTGCCGGCGGTGGCGTAGATCAGCTCGCGTCCATGCGCCGTGCTTCCGTGCGGACCAGGGTCGCCGGATGTGGTGTTCGTGTCGTTCGCCATCTCCCCTCCATCACCCGTCGACGCGACATGCGCCATGCCTCGGGGCAAGGGTTATCAACGCGGGGCGTGGCGATTTGCGGTCACCGGCGTGACAGTCGCCCCGGTCAGGTAGATGACCGGGGCGGAGCTGGTGGGTCAGGCGGCGTCGGCGGCCCGGTCGTGGCGCAGGTGGTAGTCGACGGCGGTTTCCACTTCCCGGCGGCTGCCCATGAACACCGGCACGCGCTGGTGCAGCCCGGTGGGCCGGACCTCCAGCATGCGCTGGCGACCGGTACTGGATGCGCCACCGGCCTGTTCGACCAGGAAGCTCATCGGGTTGGCTTCGTACATCAGCCGCAACTTGCCGCCCTTCGCCGCACACTTGCTGTCCAGCGGGTAGCTGAAGATGCCGCCGCGGGTCAGGATGCGGTGCACGTCGGCCACCATCGAGGCCACCCAGCGCATGTTGAAGTCCTTGCCGCGCGGGCCTTCGGTGCCGGCCAGCAGGTCGCCGACGTACGCCTGCATCGGCGGCTCCCAGAAGCGCTGGTTGGACATGTTGACGGCGAATTCCTTGGTCTCGTCCGGGATCCGCATGTCACGCGTGGTCAGAACGAAGCCGCCGATCTCGCGGTCCAAGGTAAAGGCGTGGGTGCCGTGGCCGACGGTCAGCACCAGCATCGTGCTGGGGCCGTAGGTGGTGTAGCCGGCGCAGACCTGCTCGGTGCCCGGCTGCAGGAAGTGCTCGTCGCCGGGCGTGGTCACGCCGTCCGGGCAGCGCAGCACCGAGAAGATCGTGCCAACGGAGATGTTCACGTCGATGTTGGAGCTGCCATCGAGGGGGTCGAACAGCAGCAGGTAGTTGCCGCGCGGGTACACGTCCGGGATCGGCTGGCTGTGGTCCATCTCCTCCGACGCCAGGCCGGCGAGGTGGCCACCCCACGCGTTGGCTTCCATCAGCACGTCGTTGGCGATGACGTCGAGCTTCTTCTGCGCCTCGCCCTGGATGTTGATGCTGGCCTCGCCGGCCGACCCGGCCTCGCCCAGGACGCCGCCCAGCGCACCCTTGCCAACGGCAATGGAGATGCGCTTGCAGGCGCGTGCGACCACCTCGATCAACAGCCGCAGGTCGGGGCTGACGTGGCCCGCGCGCTGGGCCTCGATCAGGAACTGGGTGAGGGAGACGGACGGCGCGGGACGCTGCGGCAAGCTGGGCATGGCGTGGATCGGCTCGGCGGCGAGGGGGCGCCATTGTCGCCGATGGCCGGAGCGGGGGGTAACTCGGGAGCGGGTGGGCCGGCCGATCCAGTGGGCGGACGTGAAATCAGCAGATAGTCGATCAGCCGATAGTCGCGAGCACCTACGCCGCGAGGTCCGGCACCAATCGGTGCATCCGACGGCGGGCAACGGCGGCCAGCGTCTCGCGCGCCATTGCCAGCATCCGCAGCGGGGCCTCGGGTTCGGCCGAATCGACCGCGCGCTTGGCCGCGTCCACCGCATCGAACGCCGCGGTCGCCCCGTCACCACCGAGCATCGCCCGCAGCGAGCGCAGGTGGGCATCCAGCCGGCGCTCCAGAAGCGGCTCCAGTCCCTGGCCGGCGCAGCGCGCGGCCTCGTCGAAGGTGGCTTCGGCGTGGGCCAGTTCCTGGCGGAGTTCGTCGGCGGTGAAGTTCATGCGGCGAAGGTGCATCGGGGGCGTCGCAGGGGCTGAGAAGGCCGCGCATCTTGGGGATCGCACCGTGACCGGGCGGTGTAAACCACGCGACGGGTTCGTGACGAAGTTTTGCTAACAAGAATTATTCTCATTATCATGGCGCGCTTTCCGAACCCGGCCCCTGCCATGTCCCGCTGCCTGCTGCACCTCGCCATCGTCTCCGCCCTGGCCGCCGGCCCCGCCGTGCTGCATGCGCAGGAGGCCGGCACCGCGCCCGGACCGGAGGCCACGGCCGAGGCCGATACCTACGCCACCGACCTCGATACCGTGCAGGTCATCGGCCGTGCGCAGCGCCTGTACAAGGTCGAGGACAGCAGCCTGGCGACCCGCACCGACACGCCGCTGGAGCTGGTGCCGCAGTCGGTGCAGGTGATCAACCGCGAACTCATCGACGACCAGGCCGCGCGCCAGGTCACCGATCTGTACCGCAACATCAGCGGCATCAGCTTCTTCAGTTACGCCGGTGTCGTGCTGCGGGGCTTCCGCCAGGAGAACGTGCTGTACGACGGCCTGCGCGGTGACCCCTATGCCGGCTTCTCGGTGCCGCAGCTGTTCAACATCGAGCGCGTCGAGGTGCTGAAGGGCCCGGCGGGCGCGGCCTACGGTTCCGGCGACCCGGGCGGCGTCATCAACTACGCCACCAAGAAGCCGACCCCCTACACCGAGCGCCAGTTGCGCCTGGAAGCGGGCAACTTCGACTACGGCGCCGCATCGGTCGAGGCGTCCGGTCCGCTCGATACCGCCGGCCGCGTGCGCTACCGCGTCGGCGCGCACATCGACCACGAGCAAGGCTTTCGCAACAACACCTCGCAGGACAGCCTGATCGGCGATGTCGGGTTCGCCTTCGACGTGGGCGACACCGGCGAGCTGCTGCTGCAGTACACCGACCTGCAGCAGGAGCTGGACGCCAACCGCCTGCGCGGCGTGCCGGCCAACGACGACGGCGTGTTCCTGACCGACCGCGAGTGGAACACCAACGAGCCGACCGACTACCTCGACCTGGACGCGCGCATCGGCCTGGCGCGCTACACCGCGGCGCCGAGCGATGCGCTCGACGTGAGCCTGGCGGTACGCTGGTTCGAAAACGCGGAGCGCCAGCAGTACCACGAGTCGCGCGGCATCGCCGAAGACGGACGCACCGTGTGGCGCGAGTTCCGCGACCAGGCGCGCGACGTCGAAGGCCTCGCCGCGGCCGGCCACGCGGCATTCGACTTCAGCACCGGCGGCATCGACCACACCTGGCTGTTCGGCGGCGAGATGTCGCAGCTGGACGCGTACTTCATCGGACGCACCGCGGTGGGCGTGGAGCGCGGCGGCCCGGTGCCGGGGCTGGACCTGTTCGACCCGGTCTACGGACTGAGCGGCGCGGCCGACTACGGCCTGGACACGCTGCCGTTCCGCCCGGCCACGCGCACCCGCAGCCGCCAGGACGGCCTCTACCTGCAGGACCAGATGGACCTGGGCCGCTGGCACGTGCTGGCCGGCCTGCGCTGGGACCGCTTCGAGGACGAGAACCGCGTCGACGGTACCGCGGTGGACGGCGACGACCTGACCTGGCGCCTGGGCACGACGTTCGAGGCGACCGACGCGGTCAACCTGTATGCCAGCACCGCGACCGGCTTCGTACCGCAGTCGGCCGGCAGCCAGAACCCGCTGGCCGGCGGTCCGTTCGACCCCGAGCGCAGCCGCCAGTGGGAACTCGGCGCCAAGTCCAGCCTCGCCGGTGGCCGCATCACCCTCAACGGCGCGGTCTACCGGATCGAGCGCAGCAACGTCGTGCAGGGCACCGGGCTGGACGCCGGCAACGACGGCGTCGACGACCTGGCCGCGCTGGGCCTGGTGCGCAGCGACGGGTTCGAACTCGACCTGCTGGCCGACCTGACCGAGCGCTGGGTGCTCAACCTGGCCTACGGCTACAACGACGCGCGCGTGCTGGAAGGCGACCCGGCGGCGGCCGGCAACACCACCGGCGACAGCGACCGCTTCGCCAACGCGCCGCGCCACAAGGTCGGCCTGTGGACGCGCTACGACCTGCCTGCGATCGCGTCCTCGATTGCCTTCGGCGCCGACCACGTCGGCGACCGGGTCTCGCTGGAAGGCCAGGCGGTGAAGGCGTACACGATCTTCGACGCCAGCTGGCAGACGCAGTGGCGCGACTGGACCTTCCAGGCCAACGTCAAGAACCTGTTCGACAAGGTGTACGCGGCCAGTGGCTTCATCGAGCGCACCGGCCATTTCCCCGGGGAGCCGCGCCGGCTGTACCTGCAGGCGCGCTACCGCTTCTGACCGATGCCCTGACCGACACCGCCATGCCTCCGGGCCCGCCATCGCCAGCCCCCGCCGCCGCCACGCCCGAGAAGGGCGGGCGGCGCGTGTGGTTCGACCTGCACAGCTGGGTGGGCTTGAAGCTGTGCGTGCTGATGGCGTTCGTCTGCTTCACCGGCACCCTGGCGGTGTTCTCGCACGAGATCGACTGGGCGTTGCACGACGAGATGCGCGTGTCGCCGGCGCCCGAACGTGCCAGCTGGGGCGCGATGGTCGGCGCGGTGCAGCAGGCGTATCCGGCCTGGACCATCAACGGCCTCTCGGCGCCCAAGGGCCCGCGCTCGGCGGCGATGGCGAGCATGGAGACCGACGAGGGCCGGCTGCGCTTCGTCTGGGTCGATCCGTACCGCGCCGCGGTGACCGGCGACACCCACTGGTTCAACGCCCAGCGCTTCCTGCGCAACACCCACCGCCACCTGATGATGCCGGTGAAGTTCGGCGTGCCGATCGTCTCGGCGCTCGCCATCGCGTTGCTGGTGACACTGGTCACCAGCCTGGTGATCTACAGGCACTGGTGGCGCGGCTTCTTCTCGATGCCGCGGCCGGAGCGCCAGCGCCGGTTCTGGGGCGACGTGCACCGGCTGGCGGGCGTGTGGAGCCTGTGGTTCATCGCGCTGATCGCCGCCACCGGCGTCTGGTACCTGGTCGAGTCGCTGGGCGGTGGCGCGGGTGGGCAGGCGGACGTGCTTGCCGAGCGCGCAGACAATGCGGCCATCGCGCCCACATCCGCAATCACATCCGCAATCACATCCGCAATTACGCCCGCCGCGGTCGACCGTGCGATCGCCCAGGCGCGCAGCCAATGGCCCGGCCTGGAGGTACGCCGGCTCGCGCTCTCCGATCGCGGCATCGTGATCGAGGGCCAGGCCGAGGCGTGGCTGGTACGCGACCGTGCCAATGCACTGGGCTTCGACACGACGGGCGGGATCGTCACCGGCCGCCGCGCCGGCACCGACCTCGATGTCCACCACCGCATCTCCGAAATGGCCGACCCGCTGCACTTCGGCACGTTCGGCGGCCTGGCGACGCAGCTCATCTGGTTCGTGTTCGGCCTGCTGCTCACCGCGCTCAGCGTGACCGGTGCGTATCTCTACGGTTTGCGCGTCGCCGACGCGATGCGCGCCGCCGCGCGCAAGGCAGCGAAGCGGGCTGGCAAAGGTACGGTCGCGCTACCGACCGAGAACGAGGCGGTGCATCCATGACCGCCCCCCGCGATGCGTGGAAAGTGGCCTGGCGCGGCATGGGGTGGTGGCGCTGGCTGTGCCTGGCGCTGGTGGTCATCGCGTTCGTGCTGCTGCCGCAGGAACTCGCGCGCTGATCGGGCGCGGGTGCGCCGCGGTCAGATCACCCGCAACGTGATCGCCTTGAGCACCGCACGCGTTCGGTCGCGGGTGTCGAGCTTGTCCAGGATCGTCGACACGTAGTTCTTGACCGTGCCCTCGGCCAGGAACATGGCGCGCGCGATCTCCTTGTTGGAGTAGCCGCCGGCCAGCAGCCTGAGGATCGCCACCTCGCGTTCGGTGAACAGGTCGCGCGGCGCGTCGTCGGCGTGGTAGCGGTAGCGCGCGCGCACCGGGTCGGTGCTGACGGGTTGCAGCAAGGTCTCGCCCGCGGCGAGGCGCACGATCGCATCGCGCAGGTCATCGGGTGCGGCGTCCTTGAGCAGGAATCCGCGTGCGCCGGCCTCGGTGGCCTGCAGCAGCAGGTCGGGCTCGTCGAACGTGGTCAGCAGCAGCACGGGTGTGGCATCGCTGGCGTCGCGCAACCGCCGCGCCACCTCCAGCCCGTCGACACCGGGCATGCGGATGTCGCTGAGCACCACGTCCACCGGCGTGTCCCGCAGCTGCGCCAGCAACGCCTCGCCGTCGCCGGCCTCGAATGCGATCACGATGCCCTGCCGCTCCAGCAAGGCGCGCAGGCCGGCGCGCACCAGTGCCTGGTCGTCGGCCAGCGCCACGGTGGCGAGCGGCCCGCTCATGCCGGCAGCCACACGTCGATGCGCACGCCGCCGCCGCGCTCGGGCACCACCTGCAGTTCACCGCCGGCGCCTTCGATGCGCTCGCGCATGCCGGCCAGGCCGTTCCCTTCGCGCAGCGGGCCACGCGCGCGGCCGTCGTCGGTGGCCTGCAGGTGCATGCCGCCGCGGGCCGCATCGCGCTGCAGTTCGACCCGCAGCACGCCGGCGTCGCCGTGGCGCGCGGCGTTGGTCAGCGCCTCCTGGACGACGCGCAGCAGCAGTTCGGCGCGCTCGGGGTCGTCCAGCCGCAGCGTGTCGTCCAGCGACAACTGCAGGCGCGGGCGCGGCAGCGGCGCGGCCAGTGCGTGCAGCGCGGTGCCCAGGTCGAGCCCGCGGTTGTCGCGGATGGCCTGCACCACGCCGCGGATGTCGCCCATCAGCTCGCCGGCCATGCGCTGCGCGACGGCCAGTTCCTCGCGACCGGTCAACGCGGGGTCGGCCGACAGCGCGCGCAGGTTGAGGGTGAGCGCGGTGAGCTTGTGGCCGGCCACGTCGTGCAGCTCGCGCGCCAGTCGCAGGCGCTCGCCGTCGCGCGCGCTGTCGGCCAGCAGCGCGCGCGTGGCCAGCAGGTCGGCGTTGACGCGTGCCAGCGCATCGCGCGTGCGTTCGGCGGTGATCGCGTAATAGGCCGTGAGCGCCGCGAACAGCTGGAAGCCGCCGTACAGCAGCGTCATCATCACCGGGCCGGGATGGCCCCGCACCTCCAGCACTGCCCAGCTGGCCAGGCTGGCCACCAGCACCGCCGGCACCGCGAAGCGCGGCGGCCACGCCATCGCGATCACCGCCGTCCACACCACCAGCAGCACCTGCGGCGTGCCCAGGCGCGGCGCCATCCAGACCAGTGCCAGCGCGAGGAAGGCCATCGCCACCAGCAGCGCCGCGCCTAGCCAAGGGTGGCGTTTGCCGGCGGGCTCGTGCATCAGGAACGCCGCGGTGTACAGCCCCAGCAGTGTCCATGCCAGGCCGGCGTCGGCCGGCGGCATCCAGCGTAGCGACAACGCGACCGCCAGCAACGTGCACAGGCCGGCAAGGTTGGGCAGCTGCAGCAGCGTGCGCAGGGTGGGATGCATGGCGCCATGGTCGGGCGGGCGGCCGCGCTGGGCAATGCCCCGGTGCGCGAAAGTGACTTCCGGCACCTCAAGCCGGTGACCCGTGGCCCTGCCGCCGTCGAGCGCGCGGCGCGACGCTGGCATCGTCCTGGAGGAGCCACCGCAATGAATGCCTACGACCTGATCGTCACCGCCCACGTCGCGTCCGGAACCGTCGCGCTCGCCACCTTCTGGCTGTCGGCCGCGCTGCGCAAGGGCAGTCCGCTGCACGTGTGGGTCGGCCGCGCCTACCTGCTGTCGATGTGCGGCGTGCTGCTGAGCGCCCTGCCGATGGTGGTCCAGCGCGTCGTCGACGGGCGGGGGGTGGCCGCGGTGTTCCTAGGCTACCTGGTGGTGCTGGTGACGACCACCGTGTGGCTGGCGTGGCGGGCGATCCGCGACAAGGCCGACCCGGCCCGCTACCTCGGCAGCGTGTATAGCGCGCTGATGGTGGCCAACCCGGTCGCAGGGCTCGCCGTGCTCGCCGCGGGCGTGCAGGCCGGCCAGCCCCTGCTGATGGGGTTCTCGCTGATCGGCATCCTCATCGGCAGCGACATGTGGCGCCGCCGCCGGGTGATCCCGGCCCAGCCGCGCTGGTGGATGCAGGAGCACTACGCGGCGATGGTCGGCAACGGCGCCGCCACCCATATCGCGTTCTTGGCCATCGGGTTGCCGCGCCTGTTGCCGGACGTCGCCTCCGGCGCGCTGTTCTACACCGCGTGGTTCGCGCCGGTGCTGCTGTCTATTGCCGCCAAGGCCTGGCTGGATCGCCGCTACCGCTTCAGCGGCCCACGGGCCGTGCCCCCGCGCCCGGTGCGCGCGTGATCCACCGCCCGCACCCCGTTGCCACTCCGGAGCCTTCGATGCCTTCACTGTCCGTCCATCGTCGTACCCGTGCCCTGCGGCTGGGTGCACTCGCGTCCGCCTTGCTGGCCCTGCCTGCGCTGGCCACCGAGCTTGCCGTCGACATCGAGGACGTCGGCGCGCAAAGCGGCCGCCTCACCGTCTTCCTGTTCGATTCGGAAGAGGCCTGGAACGGCACGCGCGATGCGCTGGCCATGAAGCGCGTGTACCCGGATGGCAGCACGCGCCTCAACGTCCGCTTCGACGGCCTGCGCGCGGGCCGGTACGGCGTGATGGTGCTGCACGACAAGGACGGCAACCGCAAGTTCGACGTCGGCCCGCTGGGCATTCCGCAGGACGACTACGGCTTCTCCAACAACCCGTTCGTCCTCAAGCGGCCGGGCTTCGAGCGCATCTCCTTCGACCTGCCGGCGAGCGGGCGGCGCATCACGGTGCGGATGAAGTGAGTCGGCCGCAGCGGAGCCTGATGCTCAAGGCGTGGGGCTGGTCGGTGCTGGGCGGCCTGATCCACGCCCTGAGCCTGCTGATGCTGGTCGCGGCGGCACTGTTCATATCCGGCAGTACGCCTGCGACGGGCACGGTGATTGACCGCGAAGGTCGCGGCGGCGGCACGCAGCGGCTGGGCCGGGGTCGCAACAGCCAGACCATGGTGCCCGTGGTCGCCTACCGTGACGACCGCGGCCGCATGCGGCGGTTCGTCGGCACCGTGGCCCTGCCCGAGGCGCGCGTGCCGACGGTCGGCTCCCAGGTGCCGGTGCGCTACCAGCGTCTGGCCGACGGGACGATGTCCGCACGGATCGACAGCGTCCCCGAGGTCTGGGCGCTGCCGGCCTTCCTGGCGGTGTTCGGGGCCGGATTCACCGGGGCTGGCCTGCTCGCACGTCGCGTGGTGCGCCAGCCGGGCACGCGCTCTCGGCCCGTTAGGCCCTCAGGTGTGCCTGAGCGCGCCCACGCCGCGCAGCTGCTGCAGCGCCTCAGACGTCCCCGTCGTTGAGCCAGCCTTCGCCGGTGCCGCGGTTGAACACGTGGTCGGTCTCGAGCACCGTGCCGGCCGGGATCGAATCGAGCTGCGCCAGCTTTTCGTAGATCGGAGTGAAGTCCGGGCGCGTGGCATCCATCAGCTGCTCGAAGCTGTCGATCACGAAGTACGTCTTTTGATACGTGTCGATGCGGTAGCGGGTGCGCATGATCCGCTCCAGGTCGAAGCCAATGCGATTGGGGGCATCGCTCTCCAGACAGTGGATCGACTCGCCCTTGGACGACACGATGCCGCTGCCGTAGATGCGCACGCCGTCCTTCTGGCGAATCAGGCCGAACTCGACCGTGTACCAGTACAGCCGCGTCAGGTTCTGCAGCGCGTCGGCGCCGATTGCGTGCGCCTTCACGCCGCCGCGGCCGTACGCCTCCATGTAGTCGGCGAACACCGGGATCATCAGCAGCGGCACGTGGCCGAACAGGTCGTGGAAGAGGTCGGGCTCTTCGATGTAGTCGATCTGGTCCGGGCGCCGGATCCACCACGTCACCGGGAAGCGGCGGTTGGCGAGATGGTCGAAGAAGTCGAGCTCCGGCAGCAGGCCTTCCACGCCGATCAACGTCCAGCCGGTGGCCTTGGACAGCACTTCGTTGAGCTCGGCGAACTTGGGGATGCGGTCGGGCGTCATGCCCATCGCGTCCTGCGCGGCGATGAACTCGTCGCAGGCGCGGCCCTTCAGCACCTCGCGCTGGCGTGCGTACAAGGTGGCCCAGGTAGCGTGGTCCTCGTCGCCGTAGTCGTCCCAGGGCTGCTCGATGATGCCGGTGGCGTAGACCGGGACCTTGCCCTTGTCGGTCTGGATGTTCTCGACGCGGCGGGGGGCGGTGGCGCTCATGGCAGGTCTCCGTACCTCGGGTGGTCGACCAGCGTAGCGCCGTTGCGGCGCAACGGGGTTGCGTTGTTGCGCCTACGTCTGACGATGGCGCACCATAATTGCGGAAATTTGCCATTCAGGTGAACAAAAATGCGCGAAGCCGAGCTGGACCGCATCGACCTGCACCTGCTCGCCGAGCTGCAGCGACAGGGCCGGCTGACCAACGCCGAGCTGGCCGAGCGGGTGCACCTCTCGCCCTCGGCCTGCCTGCGACGGGTGCAGCGGCTGGAACGCGACGGCGTGATCGCCGGCTACCGCGCCGAGGTCGACCCCGAGCGGGTTGGCCTGGGGCTTCAGGCGTTCGTCCGCGTGCAGCTGGAGAAGCACGACGTCGAGCACGTCGGCCGCTTCGTCGAGGCCATCGCGCGATGGGACGAGGTGGTCGCCTGCCACGCGCTGACCGGTGACATGGACTACCTGCTGCACGTGGTCGTGCGCGACCTCGACCACTTCTCGCGCTTCCTGCTGGACCGGCTGCTCAACGCCAGCGGCGTGGCCGACGTCAATTCCAGCTTCGTGCTGCGCACGGTGAAGGCGTTCGGCGGCGTGCCGGTGGGGTCGCGGGAGGCGGGTTGAGAGGCCGAGAATTCGGCCCTCTTCTCAAGCCGTCATAGGCGGGAATCCATGGACGTTGCCGTTCCAGGGAGCCGGGCGAAACGAAAGCATGGGACGTAGGCGCATGCGCCAAGGGAAAAACCGACCTCGCTTTTGCGGGAATGACGGAGGGGGCGTCCGCCGTGCGCGGAGGCGACATACGACGTCAATCGTCCGCGCAATCCTTCCCGAACGGGTTGATCGCACCCACCCAGCTCGTCTCGCACTCAGGCTCCGGCGCCTTCGGCACCGGCTTCGGCGCCAGCGCCGCCACGCGTCGTGCGCGCTCGGCGGCGAGTTCCTTCCTGATCTGCGGCAACGCGGCGAGTGCCGCGCGCTCACCGGCCAGGATCGCGGCGTTGCGCTGTTCGAAATCCGCCGGGCCGATGTCGTTGACCGCGGGGCGGATGACCACGTCGGCGCGCGCCAGCTCCTGCTTGCCCAGCGTCTGGCCCATGATCGCGATGGACTGGTTGACCACGCCCAGCAGGTGCGTCGGCGTGGTGCCGCTGGCCTTGCTGGAGATGTCCACGGCGATCACGTACTCGGCGCCCAGCTGGCGCGCCGCGTCCACCGGCACCGGGCTGACCACGCCCCCGTCGACAAAGCTGCGTTCGCCGATGCGCACCGGCTCGAACACGCCCGGCACCGCGCTGGAGGCGCGCACCGCCTGGCCGGTGTTGCCGCGCACGAACACCGAGCGTTCGCCGGTTTCCAGCCACGTGGTCACGGCCGCGAACGGCTTGGACAGCGACTGGATCGGCCGGTTGCCGACCTGCGCGTTGACGTAGTCCTGCAGCGCCTGGCCCTGCACCAGCCCGCCGGAGAACAGGCGCACGTCGCGGATGCTGGACTCGTCCAGCGCCACGGCCTTTTCCTGCAGCGCGAACGGGTCCATGCCGCTGGCGTACAGCGCCCCGACCACGCTGCCGGCGCTGGTGCCGCTGACCACGTGCGGCGTGATGCCGTTGGCCTCAAGCATCTTGATCACGCCGATGTGCGCGAAGCCCTTGGCCGCGCCGCCGCCCAGCGCCAAGCCAATGCGCACCGGCTTGGGCTTGGCGGCCGCAACGGGTTGCGCCGGTGCCGGCGGCGTGGGGCGCACGGTGTCGCCCCCGCCACACGCGGCCAGCACGACGGCGGTGGCGCACAGCAACGACAGGCGCAGACGGGTTGGAGCGGGCATGGGCGAATCCGGAAACAAAGCGCGCGGAGGATAGCCGCTCGCGACCGAACGGCGTCCGACTGCCATGCATGGACTTTCAGGCAAGGCGGACGGCATGCATCCACGCCGTCCCCCGTCGTCCCAGCGAACGCTGGGACCCACATTGACCTTCAGGCCTACGCAGCCAGCGGAAGCAACGTCACTGGGTTCCTGCGTTCGCAGGAATGACGGCGTTGGGAGTGCCTCCTGACCGGGCGTGCTTCGAGGGACCTCTGTCAGGCAGGTCCCTCGCTTTGCCCGGGATGACAGCCCCTCGATTCCCGCGTCTAGAACCGGTTATCCCCATCCAGCAACCGCCCCAGTCCGCCCAGCACCGAGCCTTCGCCGCGGTCCTGCCCACCGGCCTGCGGCGCCGCGGCCAGCATGCGGCCGGCCATGCGCGAGAACGGCAGCGACTGCAGCCACACCTTGCCCGGCCCGGTGAGCGAGGCCAGGAAAACGCCTTCGCCGCCGAACAGCATGCTCTTGATGCCGCCGACCGCGCGCACGTCCATCTGCACGCTGTCGTGGAAGGCCATGACGCAGCCGGTGTCCACGTCCAGGCGCTCGCCGGGCTTGAGGTCGTACTCCACCAGCGTGCCGCCGGCATGCACGAACACCCAGCCGTCGCCCTCGAGCTTCTGCATGATGAAGCCCTCGCCACCGAACAGGCCGGTGAGGATCTTGCGCTGGAAGTGGATGCCGATGGCCACGCCGCGCGCGCCGGCCAGGAAGCTGTCCTTCTGGCAGATCAGGCGGCCGCCGTGCTCGGACAGCTTCATCGCCACCACCGTGCCCGGGTAGGGGGCGGCGAACGCGACGCGCGCCTTGCCGCTGCCGGTGTGCGTGTACATCGTGGTGAACAGGCTTTCGCCGGTGATCACGCGCTTGCCGGCCGACAGCAGCTTGTCCATCAGGCCGCCGCCTTGGCCGCTGTGGCGGCCGTCGCCGAACACCGTGTCCATCTGCACGGACGCGTCCTTGTACATCAGCGCGCCGGCCTCGGCGATGGCGCTTTCGCCCGGGTCCAGCTCGACTTCAACGAACGGCATGTCGTTGCCGATGATGCGGTAGTCGACTTCGTCGCTGCGGCTGGTGCCGCCGCTGGGCACGGCCGGCAGGTGCGGCGGTGGGCCCGAAGGCGTGACGGCGAGCTCCGGCACCGAGCGCACCGGCATCCAGTCGGCGAAACCCTCGCGCCAGCAGCGTGCATCGGGATGGCGGCGCGCGTGCTCGCGCGCGGCGTCCTCGTCCAGCGGGCCGATGCGGCTGGCATCGCTGCCGGAATGGAAATACCACTGGTGCATGGCGACGGTCCTGTGTCGGTTGGGGAGCGCAGGGATAGCACGCGCCCACCGCCGCCGCCATGGCCGGGAGGTCACGGCAGCGGTGGCGACTCCAACGGCCGTGACGGCGCGAAGCGGCCGCCGAAGAAATCGCCCGCGCGCCAGGCCGGCGGGCGCGGCGCATCGGCGACCGAAGCCGCGGTGCGGGCCACCAGCCCGGCCAGGCGTGCGGCATCGTTCCAGGCGATCGGGCTGTCGGCGTCGTCTTCCGGCCGGTGGTAGCGCTCGCGCATGAATGCCGCGGCCGCCGCCGCTGGGTCGTCGTTGCGACGCACCGGGTCCGTGCCACCCATCAGGTACAGCGCGGGCACGCCGCGCCGCACGAACGCGAACTGGTCGCTGCGTACGAACGTGCCCTGCGCGGCCATCGGGTCGGGCGTCAGCGCAACGTCCATTGCGTCGGCCGCTTCGCGCACGTGCCCGCCCAGCTCCGACCGCTCGACCCCAGCCACGCCCGCGTCGCGCGTCGGTGCCAGCAGCAACGGCATGTCGAGGTTGAGGTTGGCAACGAGCGCACCGTCGGTGGCGGCCTGCGCGAAGGCCTGCGCGCCCAGCAGGCCCTGCTCCTCGCCGGTCAGCGCCACGAACAGCGTGTCGCGCGCCGGCGCCGGTGCGGCCGCCATCCGGCGCGCGGCTTCCAGCATGACCGCGACGCCGAGTGCGTTGTCGACGGCGCCGTTGAAGATGCGGTCATCGCCGCCGACCCCCACGCCGAGGTGGTCCAGGTGGGCGGTGATCGCGACCTGACCCGCGCGGCGGGCATCACTGCCGGGGAGCCGGCCGACGACGTTGGCCGACTCGACCGGCTGCAGGCGCGACGCGGTGGCCAGATCGAGCCGGTTGGGCAACGCGAACGTCGGCAAGGCCCCTGCGTCGGCCTGCGCCGCCAGTTGCGCGAGCGTGCGACCGCTGCCAGCCAGCAGCGTGTCGACCGCATCGGCATGCACATGCAGCACGGCACGCACGGTTGTTTGCGGCGCCTCCGCGAGGCGCATGGCCGGCCGTGCCAGCACTTCGGCCAGGCGTGACCACGGCAGCGCCGCTTCGTCGGCCGGCGTGCGCAGGAACACCGCGGCCACCGCGCCACGTGCCGCGAGCGCCTCGAGCTTGGTACCGGTCGCGCCGTAGTACGCACGAAGGTCCGGTTCCAGGCGTGCCGGCGTGCCGCCCAGCAGCAGCACGGCCTTTCCGCGCAGGTCGAGGCCGGTGAAATCATCAACGCCGAGTTCCGGCGCATGCACGCCGTGGCCGGCGAACACCATCGGCAGGTCCGTGAGGGCGACGGCGTCCTCGAAGCCGGGGGCGGGCAGGACATCGCGGCCCGGCTGCAGGCGGGTCGAGCGCCCGTCGTTGCGAACGGCCACCACGGCACGCTCGACGATTGCGACGGACTGCTGCAACGGGACCCGCTGCAGCCAGCCCGAATCGCCGGCCGGCTCCAGGCCGATCCGCTGCATGCGCACCGCCACGTAGCGCGCGGCGTGGTCGAAGCCGGGGGTACCTGTCATGCGGCCCTGCATGCGGTCGTCGGCCAGTACCTGCACATCGGCCCGGATGCGGGCGGCCGACGCGGAGGCCGGGGCGTCAACGCGTTCCGCCGTGCACGCGGCGAGCAGGATCGCGGCCAGGGCAGCCGCCGTGCTTGGGATCAATGTCCGCATGCGGAGAGGGTGGCGAGGGGAGCACGGCACGCTAGCACCGGATTGCATGCACCAACGACCGACGATGCGAATGCGGGGTGCGGCTAAGCGCCGACCGCACGCATCAGCGCCGGGCCCGGCACCACTCAATCGTGCGGGTCGCGGCCTCGCCCGTCCCGCGGCCGGAACTTCAGTACCGTCCCGCGCGGTTCTTCCGCCCGCTGCCAGATCACCGGAACGTCATCCGGCGACGGCGGCTCGAGCGCGTCACGGCCCGCCTGCGCCTGCATGTCGACGCCGTCCTCCTCGTCCTCCCAGCTATAGCGCACGCGCGGCGCCTGCGGGTCGCGCCGGCGCAGCAGCCATGCGGCCACGACGCCACCCACGGCCCCGCCCAGGTGCGATTGCCAGGAGATGCCGGCCTCGCGCGGCAGCACCGACATCAGCATGCCGCCGTACAGCAGGAAGGCGATCATCGCCGCGGCCACCGCGGGGCGGTCGCGGCGCAGCAGGCCCAGGGTGGCCACCATGAACATCAGCCCGTGGGTCACGCCACTGGCGCCGAGGTGGCGGCTGCCGGCCTCGCCGAGCCACCACGCGCCCAGGCCCGAACCCAGCCACATCAGCGGCAGCGCCCAGTACGTCGCGCGCGGGTACAGGCCGCCGGCCAGCGTGCCCAGCAGCAGCAGGGCGATGGCGTTGGTGGCGACGTGTTCGATCGAGCCATGCAGCAGCGGCGCGGTCAGCACGCCCAGCAGCCCATCGACCGATCGCGGCCGCACCGCCCACGTGTCCAGGTCGATGCCGGCCTGCGCCGCGAACACGGCGAACACGACCAGGACGGCCGCCAGGCTCAGGTTGAGGGCACGCAGCCAGCGACGGCGGTCGTGCGCGCGCTGGGTCCTGGGATCGACGGGGTCGGCTTCGGCGGGCAGGTGCATGGCCCCTGTGTGGCGGCGCAGGCGGGGATTGCAAGGTTCGGCGGCATTGGCTCCTCCCCCTGCGCGGCAGGGGGGTGATGAGGGCTGCTTGCGAGCCACGGGCTCGCGGCCCGAAGAACGCACGGCGGCTGTGCCGACGGGCTGGACGGTTGGGAGGGGGTGCTCTTGGCGCGGCGTGGGCGGTGCGCGGGCCCAAACGGCACCCCTCCCCAACCCTCCCCTCCACGCAGGAGAGGGAGCAGGACGCGCCGGGACTGAAGCAGTGCGCCGCGTAGAATGGCGCGATGAATCAGTCCTCCGATGCCATCCCCACCGTCCGCCTCAAGAACGCCTGGAAATCCAGCCATCCGTGGATCTTCCAGCGCCTGGTCGAGAAGCCCGCGCAGCGCCCCAAGCCCGGCTCGATCGTGGACGTGGTCGGCGTGGACGGCGAGTGGATCGGCCGCGGCTTCTACAACGGCCATTCGCGCATCGCCGTGCGCGTGCTGGAGACCGACCACCGCGTACCCGTCGATGCCGGCTGGTTCTCGCGCAAGATCGCCGCGGCCGTCGAGCTGCGCCGTGAGGTGCTCGATCTCGATGCCGTCAGCGATGCGTGGCGCGTGGTCCACAGCGAGGGCGACGGCATCAGCGGGCTGGTGGTGGACCGCTACGCCGACCTGCTGGTCGTGGAGTTCTTCAGCGCCGGCGCGTTCCGGCATCGCGAATGGATCTTCGAGGCGCTGCGCGAGCAGTTCCCGGGCTGCCGCTTCCATGCCTTCGCCGACGAGCACGTGCAGAAGCAGGAGTCGTTCGACTACCGCGGCAGCGAGCCCGCGGCGCCCGCCGTCATCACCGAGCACGGCGTGAAGTTCCGCGCCGACCCCGCCGGCGCACACAAGACCGGGTTCTTCGCCGACCAGCGCGAGAACCGCCAGTGGCTGAGCCAGCACGTCGAGGGCCGTCGGGTGCTGGACCTGTGCTGCAACACCGGCGGCTTCGCGGTGTACTCCGCGGTGCGCGGCGCATCCGAGGTGGTCGGCGTGGACATCGATGCCGATGTCATCGAGATCGCCAAGGGCAACGCCAAGCTCAACGGCGTGCGCCCGCGCTTCGTGCAGGCCGACATCTTCCCGTGGCTGCGCGATGCCTCCAACGCCGGCGAACAGTTCGACGTCGTCATCCTCGACCCGGCCAAGATGACGCGCGACCGCGAGCAGGTGATCCCCGCGCTCAAGAAGTACCTGGACATGAACAAGCTGGCGTTGGGCGTGGTGAAGCCCGGCGGCCTGTTCGCGACGTTTTCCTGCACCGGGCTGGTCAGCGAGGAGCAGTTCCTCGACATGCTGCGGCGCGCGGCGTTCTACTCCAACCGCACCGTGCAGGTGCTGAAGGTGTCCGGCGCCGGCCCGGACCACCCGTTCCTGGCGCAGGTGCAGGAAAGCCGCTATCTGAAGGCCGTGTTCTGCCGCGTGCTGGATTGAGGCGGTGCGGCGACTCGCCGTTGTAGGAGCGGCTTCAGGCGCGATCGGTGCCCAACCATTGGCGTCGGTTGAAGCCTCTACAGGAGCGACGTGAGTCGCGACCGCGAATAGACGGGTGAGTACGCGGGTCGCGACTCACGTCGCTCCTACATGCGGGCTTACGTGGAGGGTCGATCGCGGCTGAAGCCGCTCCTGCAGGTGGGTCTGTCTCCAACATCGGGGTGATCCGGACCCCGCATCGCAGCCCCTGCGACCGCCGCCGCTACACTGGCGCGATGACCGAATCCCCCCTCGTCCTGTTCCTGCTGGTGGCGGTGTTGCTGGCCGCTCTGGCCGCCGTCGGCCTGCTGCTGGCTCTCCTGCGTCGGCGCCCCGACGACGCGTTGCAGGCGCACCGCGACCGACTGGAAGCGGCCCTGCGCGAAGAGCAGCGCGAGGGCCGCAGCGAGCTGCGCCAGCAGCTCGACAGCCTCGGCACCCAGCAGGCGGCGCGCATCGACGGCTTCGGCGGCAAGCTCGCGGACCTGACCGAGCGCACCGACCGCAGGCTCGACGAGTTCCGCATCGCGGTGGCCGAGGATGCGCGCAAGGCGCGGCTGGAAGGCGCCGAGGCGCAGCAGCGGTTCGCCGACGGCCTCGGCCAGCGCCTGGCCGAACTCACCCAACGCAACGAGCAGCGCATCGGCGAGATGCGCGCCACGCTCGAGCAGCAACTGCAGAAGCTGCAGGCCGACAACGCCAGCAAGCTCGAGCAGATGCGCGCGACTGTCGACGAGAAGTTGCAGAGCACGCTGGAAGCGCGCCTGGGCGAATCCTTCCGGCTGGTGTCCGAGCGCCTGGAGCAGGTGCAGCGCGGGCTCGGCGAAATGCAGCAGCTGGCCACCGGCGTGGGCGACCTCAAGCGCGTGCTGACCAACGTCAAGAACCGTGGCGGCTGGGGCGAGGTCCAGCTCGAAGCCATCCTGGAGCAGACGCTGGTCGCCGAGCAGTACGCGCGCGGTGTGCGCGTGAAGCCCGACAGCGCCGAGGCGGTGGACTTCGCGATCCGCCTGCCCGGGCGGCGCGATGACGAGACGCCGGTATGGCTGCCGATGGACGCCAAGTTCCCGCGCGAGGACTACGAACGCCTGCTGGATGCGCAGGACCGCGGCGACCCGGATGCGGTGCGTACCCATGCCGCGCAGCTCGAACGCGCCATCCGCCTGCAGGCCAAGTCGATCTGCGACAAATACGTGTCGCCGCCGCACACCACCGACTTTGCGGTGATGTTCCTGCCGACCGAGGGCCTCTACGCCGAGACCATCCGCCGCCCCGGCCTGATGGATGCGCTGCAGCGCGAGTACCGCGTGGTGCTGGCCGGCCCGACCACCATAACCGCGCTGCTCAACAGCCTGCAGATGGGCTTCCGCACGCTGGCCATCGAGAAGCGCTCCAGCGAGGTCTGGCAGGTGCTGGGCGCGGTCAAGACGGAGTTCGGCAAGTTCGCGACGGTGCTGGAGAAGGCCGCCAGTCAGCTCGACACGGTGCAGAACAGCATCAAGCAGACCGGCGTGCGCACCCGCGCGATCGAACGCAAGCTGCGCGGCGTGGAACAGCTGCCCAGCGACGAGAGCCGGCAGCTGCTGGGTACGTCACTGGACGATGGCGAAACCGAGGGCGACGAGGTCGTCTGACCGCACCGGCGTGCGTGGCGTTGCGGACGTGCCTTTGTAGGAGCGGCTTCAGCCGCGATCGGCAATCGGCCCGCCGCGTATGCAGAGGTTTCCACGCGCAGATCCGGTTTCGTTGTAGGAGCGACGTAAGTCGCGACCGCGAGAGACCGGACAGGTGCGCAGGTCGCGACTTACGTCGCTCCTACACAAGCGGCATTCGTGGGCGGTCGATCGCGGCTGAAGCCGCTCCTACAGGGTGCATTGCCGGGGCCGTCGCGGGTCGACGAGACCCGCACGTGCATTGCCTCAGTTCCCGCCACCCATCGGCGTCACCGGGATCGCGTCCACCGGCACGGTCGGGTTGAACTCTTCGCGCAGGTAGTCGGGCAGGTCGTCGCTGGCTTCTTCGTCCAGGCGATCGCCGAAGATCTGGTAGTTGCGCCGCTGCGTCCACGCATCGCGCACCAGCGCGTAGTCGTCCTCCGCGCCCTCGCGCAGGCTGTCGGTGGACAGCAGCTGGGTGCGCACGTCGACCAGCTGCAGGCCCTGCAGCGGGATGCGGGTCTGCTCGTCGCCGATCTGGCGCAGCGGGCTGAGCGGCGCGTCGCCGACCATGCCGAATACGTCGCGCACCGTGCGCGGGCCGAACAGCGGAAGCTCGACGTAGCGCGAACGCTCCCAGCCCCACACGCCCAGCGTCTGGCCGAAGTCCTCGCTGCGGTTGGGCAGGGTGGCGTCGCTGGCCGGGTCGAAGATGCCGCCGATGCCCAGCGTGGAGTTGAGCGCGAACCGGCCCAGCGACTGCGCCGCCTGCTTCGGCTTGCCCTGCAGCAGCGCGTTCACCGCCGCCACCGGCTGGCCGAGGTTGTTGAAGAAATTGCTCACGCCCAGCCGGACGGGCCGCGGCACCACTTCCACATAGGCCCGCGCCAGCGGACGCGCGACCGTGCGGTCGACCGCGTTGTTGAAGCGGTGCATCTGCCGGTTGTAGCGCTCCCATGGGTCGTAACTGCCCGGGATGACCGCCGGCTCCGGCAGTGTCGGATCGGCGACCGGGTCATAGGGCGTGCCGTTTCCGTACAGCGCGTCGAAGTCGCGCTCGGCCTGGGTGCGCGGGTCTTCAGGTGCCGCGTCCGCGTCCGTCGCGTCCTCGACCTCGGACGGCGGTACGGCGGGTTCGTCCGCCCGGCCGTCCTCGATCAGTCGAACGCACTTCGCAAAGACGCCTTCCTCGCCGGCGCGTTCTTCCATGCAGCGATCGAATTCGATGCGCTGCTGCGCGGACAACGGCCGCCCCACCACCTGCGCCATCACGCCGGTGGTGCTCAGTAGCAGGCAAGGCAGCAACAGCGTGGAGAGGAGGGTTGCGTGGGGGCGCATGCGGGCAGTTTAGGTTGCGGAGGCGGAGGTCGGCCATGCCTACGCGGCGTCCGGTCTGGAACAGTGTGTTGAACCGGGGCCTGCGTCTCAGCCGTGGAAGGCCAGCGCGGTGTCCAGGCGGTACGCGGTGCGCAGTTCGGCCAGGCCGGTGGGTTCGCCCAGCACGTCCACGCCATCGCATCGCCCCGCCAGCTCCGCCAGCAGCGCAAGGCCTGCGCTGTCGATGCGATCCACCGCGCGCAGGTCGAACGTGTCCACGTCGGCACCGAGCATCGATTGCGCCTGCTTCCACGCCGCCGCGCACGCCTCACGCGACAACGCGCCGGTGAACACCAGCGCGTTGCCGTTGCGGACCACGGTGGCCGTGGGTGCGGCCACTCAGTTGGCGCTTGCGTTGAGCTTGCCGGCCTTGAGTTCGGCGGCGACCTGCGGGATCGACTTCTGCCGCAGCGGCGAGTCGAACTGGTTGCGGAAGGTCTGCACGAAGCTCACGCCTTCCACCATCACATCGAACACCTTCCAGTCGTTGCCGGTCTTGCGCATCAGGTAGTCGACCGGGATCGGCTCGCCGCCCTGGCGCAGCATCTCGGTGGACACGCGCATGATGGCGCCGCCGCGCAGCGGGGTCTCGGACTTCACCCGAACCTGCAGGCGCGTGTTGAAGTCCAGCAAGGACGAGCCGTAGCGCTGCATCAGGTTGTCGGCCAGCGCATCGGCGAACAGCTTGACGTCGGCATCGGACGCGCCGCGGCCGTGCACGCCCAGCACCAGCCGGCCGGCGTAGTCGCGGTCGAACATCTGGTTGAACTCGCTCGAGACGAACTGGCTCAGCGCGGCGCGGTCGCGCGTGAACTCGGCGCGGCGCGATTCGAGCGTGCTCAGGATGCGCGTGCTGTTGTCCAGCACCAGCTTGCTCGGCGAACCGGCCTGGCGCGTCTGCGCGGCCTGGTTGGGCGCGGCCTGCTGGGCCAGCGCGGGGGTGGCGGCCAGCAGGGCGCTGGCGATCACGAGGGAAATGGCGGTCTGCTTCATGCGGTGTGCTCCTGGGGGAGGGGCGGGCCTTCGCCGCGGGGGAAAGGGATTACTGGAGGTAGGGCGGGAGGTCCTCGTCGGACCCGCCTTCAGCCGGGGCGGCCGGATCGGCCGCAGCGTCGTCACCGGCGGCATTGTCCGCACCCCCGCTGAACATGTACTTGCCGACCAGCTGCATCAGGTCCACCGACGGCTGGGTCAGGAAGATCTCGTCGCCCTCCCTGAGCGGTTCGGGGTCGCCGCCCGGCGCCAGGCCGACATAGCTCTCGCCCAGCAGGCCGCTGGTGAGGATGGCGGCGCTGGTGTCGGCCGGGAGGTCGGAATAGCGGTTGTCGATGGCCAGCGTCACCACCGAGTCGAGCTTCACCGGGTCCAGCGTGATGTCGCTGACCTGGCCGATGGTCACGCCGCCGACCTTGACCGGCGCGTTGGCGCGCAGCGGGCCCAGGTTGGTGAAGCGCGCGGTGACCTCGTAGCGGTCGCCGCCGAAACCGAAGTTGCCGTTGGTGGAGGCGATCGCCAGCACCAGCAGCGATGCCAGCGCCAGCAACAGGAAGGCACCGACGGCGAATTCGATGCGGGGGGCTCGGGAGGACATGGAGGTCACCTCAACCCGCCATCGGGCGGGTATTGCATTGGGAAGTCCGCACAGGGTCGTGCGGGGTTTTGCGAAGGAATCGCATCAACGAAACAGCAGCGCCGACATCACGAAATTGAACATCAGCACCAGCAGCGAGGCATTCACCACCGCCTTGGTGGTGGCCACCGAGGTGCCCTCGATGGTCGGCTCGGCATGGAAGCCGACGTAGGCCGCAACCAGCGCCGCCACCGCACCGAACACCGCGGCCTTGGCGAAGGCCATCGCGAAGTCCTTGCCGAAGTCGACGCTGTCCTTGAGCACCTGCCAGAACACGCCCGACTCCACGCCGATCACGTGCACCGCCTCGAAGTAGCTGGCGCTGATAGCCAGGCTGCAGAAGAACGCCGTCAGCAGCGGCACGCACAGCACTGCCGCCCAGAATCGCGGCGCGACCGCCTTGCCGACCGGGTCGATCGCCATCAGCCCGAGCGCGGTGATCTGGTCGGTGGCGCGCATCAGGCCCAGTTCGGCCGCGATCGAACTGCCGGCGCGGCCGATGAACAGCAGCGCCGTCAGCACCGGGCCCAGTTCGCGGTACAGGCCCAGCCCGAGCATCGCGCTGACCTGGTTGGCGGCGCCGTAGGTGTCGAGCGCGCGGTAGCCCAGCAGCGTCACCGACAGGCCCACGAACGCGCCGCCGACGGCGATGATGGGCAGCGAGCGCGCGCCGATCTTGTAGATCTCGCGCACGAGTTCGCGCAGGAAGTCGGCGGTCGGCTTCGATGCGCGCAGCACCGAGAGCGTGAAGAGCCCGGCGCGACCGACCGAGCGAGTGGCGGCAACGAAGGGCATCAGGCGGCCTCGGGCACGGTGGCGCCGCGCGGGGCGGCATCGAACGGAATCGGCCCGTCGGGCTGGCCGTCCAGGAACTGGCGCACCAGCGGGTCGGTGCTGGCCTGCAGTTGCGCGGGCGCGCCGGAAAACACGATGCCACCGTTGGCGATCACGATGGCGTGGTCGGCCACCGGCAACGTCTCGTGCACGTGGTGGGTGACGACGATGCTGGTCAGGCCGAGCGTGTCGTTGAGGCGGCGCACCAGGTCCATCACCACGCCGGACGCGATCGGGTCCAGCCCGGTCAGCGGTTCGTCATAGACCATCAGCGGCGGGTCCAGCGCCAGCGCGCGCGCCAGCGCCACGCGACGCGCCATGCCGCCCGACAGCTCGCGCGGGAAGGCATCGGCGGCGGCGCGCAGGCCGACCGCGTGCAGCTTCATGCGCACCAGGCGGTCGATCACCGGTTTGGGCAGCCTGGTGTGCGTGCGCAGCGGCAGCGCGACGTTCTCGGCGGCGGTCAGGTCGGTCAGCAGGCCGTTGCCCTGCAGCAGCACCCCGATGCCCTTGCGCAGCTCCAGCAGGTCACGCATGCGGCGCGGCACCGGCTGGCCCAGCACTTCGACGGTGCCGGCCGCGGGTTCCAGCTCGCCGGTGAGCGCGGCCAGCAGCGTCGACTTGCCGCTGCCCGACGGCCCGAGCACGGCCACCACCTGCCCGCGCGGGACGGTCAGGTCGATGTCGCGCAGCACGGTGCGTCCGCCGCGGTCGAGGCGGACGCCGGCCAGGCGGACGATGGGAGCGTGGGGGTCCATGGGCACCGTTTCATGGGGTCGCGGGCGCGCGACGGCACGGCCGCGCGCGGGCAAAACACGCGCAGCTTGGCCGGGGCCGGCTGAACCGCGCTTGTCGGCGCATTGTCGCAGAGGCGGCGAGCAGGGCATCGAGACGGCGCAACCATCCAGTCCGAGCGCCGCTTGTCTCCTTCCCCTTCAAGGGGAAGGCCGGGATGGGGATGAGTCCGCGTCTCGCGTTTCAACCCATCCCCACCCAACCCTCCCCTTGAAGGGGAGGGCTTTGAGCGCGCGCTCCTGTCCCATCCGCAGACACCGCGTCTCGCGGCCTGCGACCGCGCTGCGGCAAGATGCACGCCATGCCGACCGCGCCCGACTTCCGCCTGTACCACTCCAATTCACTGGAGGTGCTGGCGGGGCTGCTGGCGGCGGAGCTGCGCACGCCCGCGCCGGGCCAGCCGCTGCTGGCGCCCGACACGGTGCTGATCCCGCAGGTGGCGATGCGCCGCTGGCTGCAGGCCACACTCGCGGCCGAGTACGGCGTCGCCGCCAACCTGGAGTTCCTCACACCAGGCGAGTTCGTCGCCCGCGCGCTGCAGGCCAACGTCCCGGGCGAGCGCGACGATCTCGACGCCGCCGCGCTGCGCTGGCGCCTGTACGACGCGTTGACCGACGACGCGGTGCTGGCCGCGCCCGCCATGGCCGCGCTGCGGTCCTACCTGTCCGGTGCCGACCCGGTGAAACCGTGGGCGCTGGCCGGCGAACTCGGCGGGATCTTCGAGAAGTACCAGGCCTGGCGCCGCGACTGGTTGCTGCGCTGGGAGGCGGGCGCCGACGCCGACGACCCGCAGGCGGTGCTGTGGCGGCGCGTCGCCACCGGCCGGACGCATCGTGCGAGGCGCATCCAGCAGTACCTCGACCGCTTCGACGGCGCCCGATCCGCCATGCCGGCCGGGTTGCCGACGCGGTTGTTCGCCTTCGCCACGCTCAATGTGTCGCCCGACGTGCTGCGCGTACTCGCCACGCAGGCGCGTGTCGGCACGCTGCACTTCTACGTGCCCTCGCCCAGCCGCGACTACTGGGGCGACCTGCAGCGCGTGCGCACGTCAGGTGCGGATGCCGTGGCCAGCGAGAACCCGCTGCTGCAGGCCTGGGGCACGGCCGGGCGCGACTTCATGGCGCTGCTCGGCGGCTACGAGGTGGTGCATCCGAGCGCGGAGATCCGCGGCGATGTCGACCCGTTTGTTGGCGGCGGCGCGCTGCACGGCAGCCTGCTGCGGCGGCTGCAGTCGGACCTGTTCCACCGCCGGCCGTCGCCACCGCGGGCGCCGAACGACAGCGACCCGCGCACGCGCCTGCCTGCCGTGCGCCGCGACGACCCCAGCCTGCAGGTGCACGCCTGCCACACGCGCCTGCGCGAGCTGCAGGTGCTGCACGATCAGTTGCGCGCGCTGTTCGAAGACCCCCGCTTCGACCCGCCGCTGCAGCCGCGCGAGGTGGCTGTGCTGGCGCCGGACATCGACCTGTACCTGCCGTACTTCGAGGCGGTGTTCGGCAGCCGCGGCCGCGACGACGCCATCCCGTACGCGCTGGCCGATGCCAGCCCGCTGGCCGGCGAGCCGCTGGCCGCGGTGTTCATGCGCCTGCTGGCGTTGCCGGTGTCGCGCTTCGGGCTGGAGGAAACGCTCGACCTGCTCGCCAGCCCGCCGCTGGCCGATGCCGCGGGCCTGGACGCGGCCGCGTTCGCCCGCCTGCGCGACTGGCTGCAGGCCGCCGGCGCGCGCTGGGGGCTGGACGCCGCACACCGCGCGCGCCTGGATGCGCCGGCCGACGATGCCTACACCTGGGCCTTCGCGCTCGACCGGTTGCTGCTGGGCCACGCCAGTGCCAGCGACGCGCCGATCGTGACGGCGTCCGGGCAGGTGGTGGCGCCGTTGCCGGAGCTGGAAGGCAGTGCGCTCGATGCGCTCGACACGCTGATCCGGCTGCTGCGCGTCCTCGCCCGCCAGACCACGGCGCTGGCCGAGGCGATCACGCCCGATGCCTGGCGCGACCGCCTGATCGGTCTGCTCGACACCCTGCTGCCGCGCCCGCCGTCGCTGCCGGCGACGCAACGCGCGCTGGACCGCCTGCGGCAGCTGGTCGATGCCTTCGCCGCCGACGCGCGCCGCGCGGGGTTCGATGCACCGGTGCCGGCCGAGGCCGTGCGTGCGCACTTCGCCGGCGTGCTGGGCGAGGCCGACACGCGCGCACCCTTGCTCACCGGCGGCGTGAGCATCGGCCGCATGGTGCCGATGCGGCTGCTGCCGTTCCGCGTGATCTGCCTGCTGGGCATGGACGACGGCGAATTCCCGCGCCGCGACCCGGCCGCCGGCCTCAACCGTCTCACCGCGGAGCTGGGCAGCGATCAGCGTCGCACCGGCGACCGCTCCACGCGCGACGACGACCGCTTCCTGTTCCTGCAATTGTTCGCCGCCGCGCAGGACGTGTTCTACGTCAGCTACCGCGGCGCCGACCCGCGCGACGGCAGCGTGCGCGAGCCGTCGGTGCTGGTGGCCGAACTGCTGGCCGCCGCGGCGGCGCAGCACGCACCCGAGGTCGATGCGCAGGCGCAGCTGGTGGTGCGGCATCCGTTGCAGCCGTTCGCACCGGCCGCGTTCGGCGCCGGCGACGAGCCGCGCCGGTTCTCCTACAGGCAGGCGTGGTGGCCGGCCGCCGCGCAGCCGGCGCAGCGGCGCGTGCCGCTGCCGGCGTGGTTCGACGAAGCGCTCGCGCCCATGCAGGCGGACGCGGAGCAACGCCTGCCGCTCGATGCGCTGCGGCGCTTCCTGCAGGCGCCGGCCGAGACGTTCCTGCGGCAGCGCCTCGGGCTGCGCCTGCCTGAGATCGAAGCACCCGAAGGCGATGTCGAACCGCTGCTCGCGCCCCGCCGCGGGTTGGCGCGCCAGGCGTTGCAGCGGGCGGTGTTCGACGCCTGCCTGCGCGGCGACGACGATGCGACCACCCACGCGCTGCTGCGCGCACGCGGTTTGCTGCCGTCGGGACCGCTCGGGCGGCGCACGCTGGAGCAGGTGCGGGGCGATGTCGCCCGCTACGCCGATGCCTTCCGCGACTGGCGCGGCGAGACCATGGCTGACGCGCCCCGGCTCGAGGTCGACATCGACGGCACCGTGCTGCACGGCCGCGTGCGCGATGTGTACCCGCACGGCATCGCCCGCATCCGGTTCGACACGCCCAACGGCCCGTCCTCGATCCGCAACGGCCTGGACTGGTTGTTTGCGCGGGCGGCGGGAATGGACGTGTCGCTGGTCGAGTTCCACGACGCCGGCGACGCCGGTCAGGGGCCGCATCCACGTCCCGACCTGGACCCGGACGCGGCGCGCGGCCTGTTGCGCTCGTTGATGGCGCTGCGCGGGAAGGGCCTGCGGGAGCCGCTCCCTTTCGCGCCCTACGCCGGCTGGGAGCTGTTCAACGCGCCCACCCTGGAGAAAGGCCTGGACGCGGCCGCGAAGAAGTGGCGCGGCAGCGAACGCAGCTGGAGCGAGCGCGACGGCGATGCGCTGCGGCTGGCGCTGCGGGGCCGTGATCCCTTCACCGATGCCACGACGCAGGTCGCGTTCGTCGACCTCGCGCTGACGATCTACCTCGCGGTGGTGTCGGGGGCGGCGTACGACGGCACCGACGTGGACGCCATGCACGCGCTGGCCGCGAACCTGGACACGGAGGACGCGGAGTGAACGACGCCACCGCGCCCGATCCCTACCTCACGCTGCCGCTGGACGGCGTGCGCGCCATCGAGGCGTCCGCCGGCACCGGCAAGACGTTCACGCTGGCGACGCTGGTGGTGCGGCTGGTGGTGGAGCGCGGCCTGCGCATCGGCCAGATCCTCGCGGTCACCTTCACCGAGGCGGCGACGCAGGAGCTGCGCACCCGCATCCGCGCGCGCCTGCTGCTGGCGGCCGACCTGGTCGACGCGCGCCCACCGGACGATGCGCCACCGGAAGCCGTGCTGACCCATGCCATGCTGGCGGCGCACCTGGACGGCGGCACGGAGTCGGCCGATGCGCTGCGCCGCCGGCTGCAGGGGGCCGCCAACGACATCGACCTGGCGGCGATCTTCACCATCCACGGCTTCTGCGCGCGTGTGCTGCGCGAACACGCACTCGAGGCCGGGCAAGGGTTCGATGCCCCCGAGTTGCTGGCCAACGATGCGACGCTGCGCGAGGCCATCGCCGCCGACCTGTGGCGCGCGCACGGCGCCGGTGACGGGGCCGCCGACGACCTGCTGGCGATGTGGACCGGCGGCCCCCTGGCGCTGGCCGGCGACCTGCCGCCGCTCGTGCGCGAACGCGCGCTGCATCCGGCGCTGGCCGGATTGCCGACCGACCCCGCGCCGCGCCTGCGCGCGAGCGGTGCCGCGCTGGCGGATGCGTTCCGCGCGCACGGCGACGATTTCCGCGCTTCGCTGCTGTCGGCTGTCGAGGGCAAGGTGCTGCACGGCGGCAGCTACAAGGCCGACTGGATCGCGGCGCTGTTCGACGCCCTGCATGCCTGGTGCGAGGCGGGTGATCCCGACACGCCGTTCCAACACGCCAAGCTGCCGCAACTGCAGCGCGACACGCTGCGCCTGCGCACCAGCAAGGCCGGCGCCGGCCGCACCCCGGATTCGCCGGTCTGCGATGCCGTGCCGGCGTACCTGGACGCGCTCGCCGCCGTGGCCGAATGGCAGGACGCGCGCCGCGTCGAACTGCTGCACGCGCTGCGCGACGACGCCCGCGCCCGCTTCGCCCGCTTCAAGCAGCAGCAGCGCGTGCAGACCTACGACGACCTGATCGACCGCGTCGCCGACGCGCTCGACGGCGCGTACGCCGACAGCCTGGTCGATCGGTTGCGCGCGCAGTACGCCGTCGCACTCGTGGACGAGTTCCAGGACACCGACCCGCGGCAGTGGCGGATCTTCGAACGCGTGTTCGGCGCGGCCAGCGGCGCGCCGGCGCTGTTCGTGATCGGCGATCCCAAGCAGGCGATCTACGGGTTCCGCGGCGGCGATGTCGACACCTACCTGGCCGCGCGCGACACCGCGGACGAGGCACCGCCGCTGTCGACCAACTTCCGCTCCCGCCCCGGCGTGCTGCGTGCGATCTCGGCGCTGTACGCGCAGGCCGAGCATGCAGGCACGCCGCCGTTCGTGGACCCGCGCATCCGCTTCCAGGACCTCCGGCCCGGCGGCACGCGCAGCGACGACGACTACCTGCGCGACGGCCGGCCGGCGCCCGCGCTGACGCTGTGGCAGGCGCCGTCGCCGCCACCCGACGCTGCAGGCAAGGTGAAGCCCCACAGCGCGGGCCGCTCGCGCGAACTGGCGACGCGCGCCTGCGTCGCGGCGATCCACCGCGTGCTCGCCGACGCCCGCGAAGGCAACGCCACGATCGACGGCCGTGCGGTGCAGCCGGGCGACATCGCGGTGCTGGTGCGTTCGCACAGCGAGGCCACGCGCATCCGCCAGGCGCTGGCGCTGGCCGGCATCCCCGCGGTGGCGGCGGGCAAGCAGAGCCTGTTTGCCACCGACGAGGCGCGCGAGCTGCACGCGCTGCTGCTGGCGGTGCTGCACGGTGCCGACGACGGCCGCCTGCGCAGGGCGCTGTCCACCGTGCTGATCGGCCTGGACGTGTCGCAGGTCGCTGCACTCGACACGCCGGCGGAAGGCGGGGATGGAGACGGCAATCGCGACGCACTGAACCACTGGCGGCTGGCCGCCATCGGCTGGCGCGAACGCCTGCAGCGTGGCGGCCCGCTGGCGCTGGTCAATGACCTGTGCGCGCAGCACGCCGCCCGCCTGCTCGGCCTGCTCGACGGCGAGCGGCGCCTCACCAACTACCTGCAGCTGGCCGAACTGCTGCAGGAGGCGCAGGCGCGCGCGCTCGGCCTGCACGGCCTGGTCGACTGGTTGGCGCGGTCGATCGCCGAGGCCAGCAGCGATGACGACAGCCAACTGCTGCGGCTGGAATCGGACGCGCGCCGGGTGCAGGTGGTGACGCTGCACAAGAGCAAGGGCCTGGAGTACCCGCTGGTGTTCCTGCCGTTCGCCGCCGTCGGCGGCAAGGCGCGCGATGCCGGCCAGCACGTCACGGTGTCGCGCGACGGCACGCGCACGCTGCACTGGAAGCTGCTGCCGTCGCAATCGGGATGGGAAGAGTCCAAGGCGCAGTGGCAGGCGGCGCAGCAGGCCGAAGACGCGCGCCTGCTCTACGTCGGCCTGACGCGCGCGCGCCACGCGTTGTGGCTGGCGGGCGGCGCGTTCTACAACCACGGCAAGGCCGCGATCGCCGCGATGATCGCCGACCCGGATGCGCTGGTCGCGGCCACGGATGGCGCGGTGGTCATCGACCGCAGCACGCCGCCCGACACGCTGCCCTGGCTGCCGCCCGAGTCCGAGGACACCGTGCCGCCCGCGCGCATCGCCACCCGCGCGCTCGCCAGCGACTGGTGGGTCTACAGCTTCACCCAGCTGGCCAACGCCGAAGGTGCGGGCGATGCCTCCAGCGCGGCCACGCAGCCGGCTGCCGGCGGTCAGGACGAGGCCGGCCCGGAGCCCGCGACCGACCAGGCAGTGACGGACGGGGACGGCGCGGACGCGTTCGATCCGCGCTTCGCCGGCGCGCGCTTCGGCGTGGTGCTGCACGACGTGCTCGAGCGCGTCGACTTCGCCGGCTGGGCGGCGTGGACCCCGGGCGAGCCCGCGCCGGGCAGCGATGTCGACATCCTCGTTGAACGCCTGCGCGCGGCCGGCTATGCCGACGACGAGATCGACGACGGCGTGGCCGTGCTCACGCCGCTGGTGGGCCAGACGCTGACCGCCGCGCTGCCCGAGGGCATGCGCCTGGCCGACGTTCCGGATGATGCGCGCCGCGCCGAGATGGAGTTCCAGTTCGCGCTCGCGCCGACGCGCGTCGATGCGCTGATCGCGCTGCTGCACCGCCACGGCCTGCTGCGCGGGCGCCAAGGCTTCGGTATGCGCCGCCGGCTGGAAGGCCTGATGACCGGCCTGATCGACCTGACCTACCTGCACGACGGCCGCTGGTACGTGCTCGACTACAAGTCCAACCGCCTGCCCGGGTACGGCCCCGCGCAGCTCAGTGAGGCGATGGCGCACAGCGAGTACGACCTGCAGGCGCTGATCTACACACTGGCCCTGCACCGCTGGCTGCGCTTCCGGTTGGGCGAGCGCTACGACTACGCGCGCGACTTCGGTGGCGTGCGCTACCTGTTCTGCCGTGGGCTGGATGCGACGCGCGAGGATGCGCCCGGCGTGCAGGCGTGGCGGTTCGAGCCGGACCTGGTCGACGCGCTGGACGCGCTGTTCGCCGGCCGTGCCACGGAGGCGGCGGCATGAGCCTGATGCAGGCGCTCACGCAGGCCGGCGCGTTGCGCACGCTCGACCACGCCTTCGCGCAGAGCCTGCGCCGGCTCGACTCCGCCACGCCCGATGCGGTGCTGGCGGCTGCGGCGCTGGCCTCGCTGGCGGTTGCGCACGGCCATGCCGCGTTCGACCCCGCACAGCCGGCGCTATTGGTGGAAGGCGACATCGATTGGCCGGCCCCGGAGGCATGGCGTGCCGCGCTCGCCGGATCGCCTTGGGTGGCACGGCCCGACGTGGAGGGCACTTCGGCGGCCGCGCCGCTCGTGCTCGAAGACGGGCTGCTCTACCTGCGCCGCTACCGCGAGTACGAGTACCGCCTCGCGAAGCGTCTCGCCCACATTGCCGCGACAGCACCCGATCCCTTCGACGACGCGATGCTCGCGCCGGTGCGCGAAGCGCTGTTCCCCGCGGCGACCGCCGACACCCTGCAGGCGCGCGCCGCAAGCCGGGCGCTGGCGACGTCGCTGCTGCTGGTGACCGGCGGCCCGGGCACCGGCAAGACCACCACCATCGCGCGGCTGCTGGTGCTGCTGGTTGCGCAGGCGGCGCTGTCGGGCCGGCCGGTGCCCCGCATCGCGCTGGCCGCGCCCACGGGCCGCGCCGCCGAGCGCATGGCCGAAAGCCTGCGCGCCGCGCTGGAACGGCTGCGCGGAATCGATGGCATCGACCCGGCGTGGCTGGACGCGCTGCCCGATGGCGCATCCACGCTGCACCGGTTGCTCGGCACCATCCCGGGCAGCCCGCGCTTCCGCTTCGACGCCGACACCCCGTTGCCGTTCGATCTTGTCGTGGTGGACGAGGCCTCGATGGTCGACCTGCCGCTGATGTGCAAGCTGGCCGATGCCGTGCCCGACGGTGCGCGGCTGGTGCTGCTGGGCGATCCCGACCAGCTGCCGTCGGTGGAAGCCGGCGACGTGCTGGCGTCGATCTGTGAAGCGGCCGGCGACGACGAGCACGCCGATGTCGATGCGGCCCCGCCCGTATTGGTCCAGGTATCGCCCGGCGAGACCGCCGACTTGTTCGCCGCGCCGGTCGCGGACTCGGGCACCCGGCAACGTGTCGCCGCCCCGTTGCAGGGCCATCGCGTCCACCTGCGCCGCGGCTTCCGGCAGGCGGCGCATCTCGATCTCGCACCCTTGGCCGATGCCGTCCGCGCCGGCGATGCCGATGGCGCGCTGGCGCTGCTGCGCGGCGGCACGCTGCAGGGCGTGCACTTCCACGAAGGCGCGACCGACCCGCTCGCCGTGGGCGCCGCTGACCTGCTGCCGCACTGGCGCGCGCTGGCGGCGACGGCGGACCCCGCCCAGGCGCTGGCCGCCGCGGCCCGCCTGCGGCTGCTGACGGCGCTGCGTCGCGGGCCACAGGGCGCGCAGGCACTGAACACGCGCATCGAGGCCGCGCTCGGCGGCTCGCGCGCAACGCCGCACTTCGATGGCCGGCTGCTGCAGGTCACCGAGAACAGCTACCGCCACCGCCTGTTCAACGGCGACCTGGGGGTGTGCCTGCGCGACGACCGGGGCGTGCCGGTGGCCTGGTTCGCCGACACCGATGGCGGCGTGCGCGCGTTCCACCCCTCGACACTGCCCATGCACGAGAGCGCCTTCGCCACCACCGTGCACAAGGCGCAGGGTTCGGAGTTCGACAGCGTGTGGCTGCTGCTGCCCCAGCACGATGCGCGGCCGCTGTCGCGCGAGCTGGTCTACACCGCGCTGACCCGCGCGCGCAGCCAGGTGCACGTCTGCGCCAGCGAGGCGGTGCTGCGCGCGGCGTTGGCGCGCCGGGTCGCGCGCATCTCCCACCTGGCCGCGCGCCTGGGTGCCATGCGCTGACGGCATCACCTGCCGACAGGCGTGAGCCGCTAGACTCGCGCGGCGACAGGGGGACGGACCGATGACTGGACGATGGCGCAGGCCATGGCGCGCACTGTGCGTGGCGATGCTGCTGCTGGCGGGCGTGGTGCCCGCGGCGGCGCAGCAGCTGCGCGTGGACGTGCTGCAGACGCGCGAGGAGATGGACGGCCCGCCGGCGGCTGCGGCCGTGGCGATGCGCGCCGATGCCACGCCGGACGCGCCGGCCGTGCTGACCCTGCCGCGCCGTGAGGCCGGCTACTGGCTGCGATTGACGGTGGATGGCGCGATGCCTGCCAGCGGCGACATGCGCCTGCTGCTGCGCGGTCCGCGCGCCATCGGCCCGGTGCGCTTCTACCCGCCGTTGGCCGAACCGCGCACCGTGCGCGATGCCGCGAGCGGCGGCTCCACCCTTCTGCGTCGCGGCTGGGTGCTGTCGCTGCCGCACGGCTGGCCCACCGGCGCGGTCGCCTACCTGCGCATCAATGGCGCAGTGACCGAGCCGATCCGCCTGCAGCTCGACAGCGTGCCGGGACTGGTGCGCGCCGAGCGCCACGACACCCGGCTGACGATGGCGGTGTTCACCACGCTGATGCTCATGGCGCTGGCGATGTTCGCGGTGTGGCTGGTGTTCCGCGACGGGCTGTACCTGAGCTACGCCGGCTATGTCACCTGCGTCGCCGTCTACGCGCTGATGGTGTCGGGCGATGCCGCCGAGATGTGGGGGCTGGCGTGGCTCGACGGGTTCGGTGCGCCCGGGCGCTGGGCGGCGGCGACGCTGGCGGTGCTGCTGCAACTGGTGTTCACGCTGCGCTTCCTGGAGCTGCCGCGCCGCCTGCCGTGGGGCGCCAGGGCTGTGCAGGCGATGGTCGCGGTGCACGCCGCCTTGCTCGTGGTGCTGCTTCTCGGGCGCGAGCACGTCGCCGGCTGGTACTACGTTGCCGGCAACGTGCTGTTGCTGCTGTCGATCCCGCTGGTGCTGGCGTGCGCCGCGCTGGCCTGGCGGCGGGGTGCCGCGTATGCGGGCTACTACCTGCTGGGCTGGAGCCCGATGATCGTGCTGGCCGCCTCCGGCGCCGGTCGCCAGCTGGGCCTGCTGCCACCGGGCTGGAGCGTGGGCGGGCTGCCGATGGTCGCGCTGGTGCAGTCGGCGGTGCTCGCGCTGGCCTTGAGCCGGCACGCCGCCAACCGCCACCGCATCACGCTGCTGGCGCGTCAGTCGCTGGAGCGCGACCCGCTCACCGGCGCGCTCAACCGGCGCGTGGTCGAGCAGATGCTCGATGCCTGGGCCGAACTTGGCGGCCTGGGTGCGCGCCGCTATGGCGTGCTGATGCTGGACATCGATCGCCTGCGGGTGATCAACAACACGCATGGGCGTGCCATCGGCGACGCCGTACTGCAACAGGCGCTGGCACGCATCCGCAGCCTGGTCGCGGCCGAGGACACCGTCGCGCGGATGGAGGCCGACAGTTTCGCCGTCGTCAGCGAAGGCCGGCGGGAGGATTGCGAACTGCTTGCGCAGCGCCTGGCCGATGGCTTCTCGCGGCGGCCGTTCCGCATCGACGGCCACCAGATCGAAGTCAGCATCAGCATCGGGCTGGCGATGTCGCGGCGCGGCGAGTCGTCGGCGTCGTTGCTGGCACGCGCGCGCCACGCGCTCGACCATGCACGCATGGCGGGCGACAACGCGGTCAGCATCGCGCCCGGCAGCAGCACGGGCGAGCACCCTGCCGTCACACCGGAACTGCTTGCGCAAGCCGACACCGCGCGCGCGGAAACGACGCCGTCGTGACATCGCTGAGCGGGGCGCAAACCCTTTATGAACAAGGGTTTCAGCGCGTTGCATCCTTCACCTGCAACGAACGCGGACGCGCCTAGTTTCTGTCGGACCGGGCCGCACAACGGCGCGGCCCCCACAGAACATCAGGAGCACGAAATGAGCGACGTCAAGAAAGACCACAACATCGGTTCGGGTACCGGCGCGGTTGCCGGCGCAGTCACGGGTGCGGCAGTCGGTTCCGCCGGCGGCCCGGTAGGCAGCGTGGTCGGTGCGGTGGTCGGCGGCGTGGTCGGTGCGAAGGCCGGCGACTCGATCGCCGAGGCCGTGAACCCCACCGAGTACCACGACCACTTCAAGACCGAATACAAGAACACCCCGTACTACACCGCGGGCCGCGAGTGGAACGATTACGAGCCGGCGTACCAGTACGGCTACGACACCTACGGCCAGTACCGCGGCCAGCGCTTCGAGGACGTCGAGACCGACCTGGAGCGTAACTGGGACAAGACCCGCGCCAAGTCGAACCTGGAGTGGAACGAGGCCAAGCAGGCCGTGCGCGACGGCTGGCACCACATCGAGCGTCGCATGCCCGGCGACTTCGACCGCGACGGTCGCTGATCTAGGCGCATTGCCGCCCCCCTCTCTCTCCGGGGCGCGACATCGGGAAAACGGAGCCGCACGCCGGCTCCGTTTTCTTTTGTGGCGCCGGCCCGCGCCGGGTACCGCGGCCGGCTGGAGTAGGATGCACACCCCCGAGACCACCGCGACCCCGCCATGGCCGAGCGTTCCAAGCCCACCCGTGAAGAAGCCGAAGCCGCCGTCCGCACGCTGCTCAGCTGGGCCGGCGACGACCCCGCACGCGAGGGCCTGGTCGACACGCCCAAGCGCGTGGCCAAGGCCTACCAGGACTGGTTCAGCGGCTACGGCGACGACCCGGCCGACTACCTCAAGCGCACGTTCGAGGAGGTCGAGGGTTACGACGAGCTGATCGTCCTGCGCGACATCGAGTTCGAAAGCCACTGCGAACACCACATGGCGCCGATCATCGGCAAGGCCCACGTCGGCTACCTGCCGTCGGGCAAGGTGGTGGGCATAAGCAAACTGGCGCGCGTGGTCGAAACCTACGCCCGCCGCCTGCAGGTGCAGGAGAAGATGACCGCGCAGATCGCCCAGGTCATCCAGGACGTGCTGCAGCCGCGCGGCGTGGGCGTGGTGATCGAAGGCGCGCACGAGTGCATGACCACCCGCGGCGTGCACAAGCGCGGCGTCAGCATGATCACCTCGAAGATGCTCGGCACCTTCCGCGACGATGCGCGCACGCGCGCGGAGTTCCTCCGGTTCATCGACGTCGGCATCGGGCGCTGACGGCTGTCCGGTTCAGCGCGGAGAACCGGCTCCCAGTTTTTTTTGTAGGAGCGACGTAAGTCGCGACCCGCGCAACTCCTTATCGGCAACGTACCGGTCAGCCGCGCATCGCCGCCGCGATCGTCTCTGCCACGTGCGTCATGTCCGCCTCGTCCACATGCAGGTGCGGTGCGACGCGCAGCAGGCCATGCCGTCGCGTGCAGACGATGCCGGCCGCGTCCAGCGCCGTGCCGACCGCATCCATCCGCTCCGCCGGTACGCGCACGCCGGTGAAATGCGGCGCGTGGCCATCCGCCACGCACGCCTCCAGTCCCGCATCGCGCAACGCGGCATCCAGCGCCCGCGTGCGCCCCCCGAGGCGTTCCGGCAACGACGCCAGCCCCCAGTCGTGCAACTGCCCGAGCGCGGCTTCGGCCATCGACAGGCGCAACGGATCGGTGATGCCACCGGCGTCGAAGCGGCGTGCGCCGTGGCGCCACGGCGTGGCGGCATCCACCGGGAACCGCCAGTCGTCCACAGCCCGCGCCGTCCAGTGCTGCTCGATCGACACCCCGTGCGCGCGCCAGTGCGGCGCGGCCCACAGGTAGGCCAGCCCGGTCGGCCCCAGCATCCATTTGTGCCCGACCGAGACCACGAAGTCCGGCTTCCAGCGCGCCAGGTCGACCGGCAGCGCCCCCAGGCTCTGGCTGAGGTCGAGCACCAGCGACACGTCGCCTTGCTGGCACCGTGCGCTGATCGCATCGAGGTCGAGCAGCGCGCCGTCGTGCCAGTAGGCATGCGGCAGCGTCAGCACGCGGATCGCGGGTGTGCGGTCCAGTGCTTCGAGCACCGCACCGGTCCAGCCATCGCCCCCGCGCTCGATCCCATGCAGGTGCGCGCCGGTCTCCGCGCAGCGCTGCTGCCAACAGAGCAGGTTGGACGGGAACTGCCCATCGAGCACCGCCACCACGTCACCGCGTGACAGCGGGATGTTGCTCGCCGCGATCGCCAGCCCGAAGGCGGCCGATGGCACCAGCGCGACGCCCTCGGCATCCCCGTCCAGGCAGCCGGCCGCCAGCGTGCGCACCCGTTCGATCGCCTCGCGCCATTGCGCGCTGCCCAGCCGCCACGGCGCGATCGAGGCATCGAGTGCGGCATGGCCGGCCGCCAGTACCGCGTGCAAACGCGGGCCCTGCGCGGCGGAGTCGAGGTAGACCGTGCCCGGTGGCACGGCGAACAGCGGGCGATCGGTCGCGGTCATCGGCGCACTCTAGCCGACGCAACGGACGCGCCCTGTCGCCGCCAGCGCGATACCGGGAAGGCGCGCATCACGAAATCGTCACCACTGCGCCAACGCACGCCGGTATTCTCGACCGGTCATGCCGTTGTCGCCCGTACCCGCGTTGCCGTACCCGCACCTGCCCGACGCCGAGCCGCGCGGCATGGACGATGCCGCCGACCTGGCCGCGCGGTTCAACCGCGTGCGCGCCCGCAGCCGGGCACTGGCCGCGCCGCTGTCGCCGGAGGATGCGCAGGTCCAGAGCATGGACGACTGCAGCCCGGCCAAGTGGCACCTCGCGCACACCACGTGGTTCTTCGAGCGCTTCGTCCTGGCCGAGCGCGATGGCTACACGCCGTTCGATTCGGACTTCGACTTCCTGTTCAACAGCTACTACCAGAGCGTGGGCACGATGCACGCGCGCCCGCACCGCGGCCTGGTGACGCGGCCCACGCTGTCGCGCGTGCTCGAGTACCGCGACGCGATCGACGCGCGCATGCGCGAGCGCCTTGGGCGCGATGACCTCGACACCCACGCGCGCCAGGTGCTGCTGCTGGGCACGCACCACGAGCAGCAGCACCAGGAGCTGCTGCTTACCGACATCAAGCACGCGTTCTGGTGCAACCCGCTCAGGCCGGCGTATCGCGACGACCTGCCGGTTGCGGCGGGCCGCGACACGCCGGTGGACTGGATCGAATCGGGCGAGCGCATCGTCGAGGTCGGCGCGCCCGCGTGGCCGCAGGCATCGGCGTTCGCCTATGACAACGAATCCCCGCGCCACCGCGTGCTGGTGCCGGCGCACGCGCTGGCCAGCCGGCCGGTCAGCAACGCCGAGTACCGCGCCTTCATCGAGGACGGCGGTTACCGCAACGCCGCGTTGTGGATGAGCGAGGGCTTCTCGCGCATCCAGCGCGATGGCTGGGCGCGGCCGCTGTACTGGGACGAGGACCTGCAGCGCGAGTTCACGCTGGGCGGCATGCGCGACATCGACCCGCACGCGCCGGTCTGCCACATCAGCTACTTCGAGGCCGATGCCTACGCGCGCTGGGCCGGGGCGCGACTGCCGACGGAGTTCGAATGGGAATCGGCGGCCAGCGGGCACGCCGTCGAAGGCCACTTCGCCGACGACACGGGCGGCCTGCATCCGCGCGCGGCGACCGCAGGCCGCGGCCTGCGCCAGCTCTTCGGCGATGTCTGGGAGTGGACATCGAGTGCGTACATGCCCTACCCGGGCTTCCGCCCGCTGCCCGGCTCGCTGGGCGAGTACAACGGCAAGTTCATGTGCGGGCAGTGGGTGCTGCGCGGCGGCAGCTGCGCCACCCCGCCGGCCCATGTGCGCGCCAGCTACCGTAATTTCTTCTACCCACCCGACCGCTGGCAGTTCTCGGGCCTGCGGCTGGCCAGGGACTTGAGCGACAGGACGCGATGAACGCTGTGACGACCGCCACGATGGCCCCCCTGACCGACCTTCGACCCACTCCCGACGACATCACCGGCGACGCGCTCGCCGGGCTTTCGGCCACGCCCAAGCGCCTGCCGTCGAAGTACTTCTACGACGCGCGCGGCTCGCAGCTGTTCGAGGCGATCACGCGCCAGCCCGAGTACTACCCGACGCGCGTGGAGATCGCGCTGCTCGATGCGAAGATGGCGGAGATCGCCGAGGCCGTCGGCCCGCACGCGCACGTGGTCGAGTACGGCAGCGGCAGCGGTCGCAAGACGTTGCAGTTGCTTGAAGGACTGCAGGATCCGGTCGCGTACACGCCGATCGAAATCTCGCGCACCACCGTGCTGGCCGCGACCGAACGGCTGGCCGAGGCGTTCCCCGGCATCGAGATGCTGCCGGTGTGCGCCGACTTCACCCAGCCCGTCGAACTGCCCGAGCCGGCGCGCGAGCCCGGCCACACCCTGGTGTTCTTCCCCGGCTCGACCCTGGGCAACTTCACCAACGACGAGGCCGTCGCGTTGATGCGCTCGATGCGCGAAACCATGGGCCGCAACGGCCAGGCGCTGATCGGCATCGACCTGGAAAAGGACACCGGAGTGCTGGAAGCGGCGTACAA
This sequence comes from Novilysobacter selenitireducens, assembly GCF_020026895.1. Taxonomy (GTDB): domain Bacteria; phylum Pseudomonadota; class Gammaproteobacteria; order Xanthomonadales; family Xanthomonadaceae; genus Lysobacter_C; species Lysobacter_C selenitireducens. Next base: position 36,327 of record NZ_JAINZW010000001.1, on the reverse strand, counting down.
CGACGCCGCCGGCGTCACCGCCGAGTTCACCCTCAACCTGCTGGCGCGCCTGAACCGCGAGATCGGCAGCGACTTCGACCTCGACGGGTTCCGCCACCGAGCGGTGTACTCGCGCGAACGCGGCCGCATCGAAACCTTCCTGGTGTCGCAGCATGCGCAGACGGTGACGGTGGATGGCCGTACGTTCGACTTCGAGGCGGGCGAAGCGATGCAGGTCGAGTACAGCCACAAGTACACCGACGCGCGCTTCGAGGATCTCGCCGCGCGCGCCGGGCTCAAGGTGGTGAATCGCTGGAACGACGGCGACGACTGGTTCGGCCTGCGGCTGCTGCAACCGGTCTAGCGCGAGGCCGCACCTGCGATCGGCAACCGGGCCGTTGCCGGTCGGGGCACCCGGAACCCCATGCCGTCATCCCGGCGAAAGCCGGGATCCATCTGGACCCGAATGCATCGAAAGGTGCAGTCCGCTACTGCACATGGCTGTACGTCCATGGATCCCCGCCTTCGCGGGAATGACGGCTGGAAATTCGAGACGCACCCGCTCGCGCCACCGCGTCAGGCAACCGCCAGCCCCACCCCCACGCTCGCCAGCACGCACCACGCCACTGTCCACAGCGGCGCGCGCCCGGCCAGCAGGATCGTGAAGCCCACCGCCGCGATCACCGCATCGCGCCAGTCGCCGACACCCTGCATCCACAACGGGTCGACCAGCGCCGCCGCCAGCAGTCCGACCACCGCGGCATTGACGCCCGCAACCGCGCGACGCGCGCGGGGCATTGCCGCCACCCGGTCCCACGACGGCAGCACCGCCCACAGCAGCAGGAAGCCGGGCAGGAAGATGCCGAGCAACGCGACCAGCGCGCCGACAGGCCCACCGACCTGCGCGCCCAGGTACGCCGACAGCGTGAACATCGGCCCCGGCACGGCCTGCGCCGCGCCGTAGCCGGCCAGGAACGTGTCGGCGTCCAGCCACCCCGGCGCGACCATCGAGGCCTCCAGGAGCGGCAACACCACGTGGCCGCCACCGAACACCAGCGCGCCCGCGCGCACGAACGCGGCGCCGATCGCGACCAGCGACGGGCCGCCCGACACGGGCACGAGGAATGCGACGGCCAGCAGCGCGGCGAACGCGAGCGCAGCCAAACGCGCACCGCCCGGCGCCACGCTGTTGTCAGGGGCATTGGCCGGTCGTGCCGACGGCCGCAGCATCAGCCAGCCGAGCACTGCACCGATGGCGACCACGCCCAGCTGCATCCACGGCGACGCCACGACAAGCACCAGCGCCGCCGCGAGCACCGCGACCAGTGCATGCCGGGCATCCGGCAGCAGCGTGCGCGCCATCCCGAGCACGCCGTGCGCCACTACCGCCACCGCGACCAGCTTCAAGCCGTGGATGGCTGCCGAGCCTGGACCCCCATCCAGCCGCGGGGCCAGCCATGCGAACGCCAGCATCAGCAGCGCCGAGGGCAGGGTGAAGCCGGCAAAGGCCGCCAGTGCACCGCGCAGGCCGGCGCGGTGCAGGCCGATGGCGAACCCCAGCTGGCTGCTGGCCGGCCCCGGCAGAAACTGGCACAGCGCCAGCAGCCTCGCGAACCGCACCTCGTCCAGCCAACCGCGCCGCGTCACGAACTCGTGGCGCAGGTAGCCGATGTGCGCGATCGGCCCGCCGAACGCGGTCAGGCCCAAGCGGAGGAAGGCGCCGAAGATGTCGCGTGCGCGGGTGTCGCGGCCGTCCTTCGTGGACATCGATCAGTCGGACGCGGCCGTGTACCCGCCAAAGCTCCCCGCCGCGCCCGGGAACACCACGGGGCTTTCGCTGCCGTCCGTGCCCACCGCCGACACGCCGAAGAAGTAGTTGTCGATCACCACGTTCTCCAGCGTGTGCTGGGTGACATCGCCCACGTAGACGCTGTGCGTCCACTGCGGCTCGGTGGTCAGCCGCCAGTGCACCTTGTAGCCGGCCAGGTTCGGCGCCTGCGCGGCGCCGGGTCGCGTCCACTTGAGCGTCGTGTTGGCGGTGACCGCACCTTCGATGGTGACGTCGGCCGGCGGCGGCGGCGCCCAGGCCATCCCGGCCAGGCTGACGGCATTGAGCGCGGTCAGCTTGGCGGCGTAGTCGAAGTCGACGCCGTCGATGGTGTCTCCATAGACCACGCCGTCCTCGGTACGCAGGTCCTGGTGCTGGCGGTCGTAGTGCTCGTTGGTTTCCATGATGCGCACGGCCGGGTACCCCAGGTCGTTGAACGGCCGGTGGTGCCCGCCACGACCGAAGCGGTCCAGGCGGTAGATCATCACCACGTCGAGGTTGGGCACGTAGAGATCGGCCATGCGGTCGATGTAGCGCGCCAGGTTGCGCGTGGGCGAATCGACCTCGCCGCCGGTGAAGCGGCGCGCGCGCGCCTCTTCTTCGGTCTCCGTCGCGCGGGTGCCTTCGGCGAATACGCGCGCGGTGGTGTTGTCGGTCACGCCGTTGATGCCGCTGATATTGCCGATCATGTCGTTGTTGAGCACCGCCTCGATGCGCCAGCCTTCGCGCTGCGCCTGCTCGGCCAAGATCTTGCCGCCGAACAGCCCCTGCTCCTCGCCGGCCAGCGCCGCGTACACGATCGAGCCGGGGAAGCGGTGCTTGCTCAGCACGCGCGCGGCCTCGAGCGTGCCGGCGACGCCCGAAGCGTTGTCGTTGGCACCGGGCGAGTCGGAAGTGAAGTCCATGACGTCGCTGACGCGCGAATCGATGTCGCCGCTCATGATCACGTAGCGGCCCGGGTCGGCGTTGCCACGCTGGATCGCGATGACGCTGACGACCTCCACCGGGTCGGGGATGCGCGTCTCGCCGGAGATCGTGCCGCTGACGTACTTCACCTCCAGGCAGCCGCCGCAGTCGCGCGAGATTCGCTGGAACTCCTCGAAGATCCAGCGCCGCGCCGCGCCGATGCCGCGGGTGTCGGACTCGGTCTCCGACAGCGTGTGGCGGGTGCCGAAGGACACCAGCTTGCGGATGTCGGCCTCGATGCGGTCGGCCGAGGGCGCAGTGCCGATCGCGTGCAGGCGCGCGTCGCCGGCAGGCGGGGCGGGTTCGGCGGCCCACGCGGCAGGCGCGGCAAGGGCGATGGCAATGGCGAGCGGCAGGCGCAGGGGCATGGCGGGTCCTCGGTTTCGACGTGCGGGCACCTTAGTGCAAAGCGGGGGACGGCGAACAGGCGAGGGGGACGGGCATCGCCGATGCTCCTACACGGCGTCCCGACCCGGCGCGTGCTGCACTGGCGCCCCTCCTGCAGGCAGCGCGCATGTCGACCCCGCCTGACGACGTCCTGGATGTCCTGATCATCGGCGCTGGCCCGGCCGGGCTGACGGCCGCCACCTACCTGTGCCGGTTCCACCGCCGCATCGCGGTGGTCGATGCCGGCAAGAGCCGCGCGCGCTGGATCCCCACCAGCCACAACTGCCCGGGGTTCCCGTTCGGCGTGGGGGGCGACGAGCTGCTCGGCAAGCTGCGCGAGCAGGCGCGCGGCTACGGCGCCGACGTCGAACAGGGCTGCATCGCCCGGCTGGAGCGCAGCGGTGAAGGTGATGCCGCGCACTTCGTCGCGACCGCCGAGGACGGACAGGGCTGGCGTGCCCGATACGTGCTGCTGGCCACGGGCATCGTCGACGTGATGCCCGCGGTGGACGGGCTGGAGGCGGCCATCGAGCGTGGTGCGGTGCGGCTGTGCGCGGTGTGCGACGGCTACGAGGCCAGCGACGAGCGCATCGCGGTGTACGGGCCGGTCGACGAGGCCATCCGGCATGCCGCCTTCCTGCGCAGCTATTCGCGCAACGTCGTGGCGTTGCCGTGCGAGGACGCCACACCCTCGGGCGCCTGCGCACGCCTGGCCCGCGAGGCCCGCATCGAGGTCATGGCGGTGCCCTGCCACATCGCGCACGTCCCCGATGACGGCTGCCGGGTGGAGTTCGACGACGGCACCACGCGGAACTTCGAAACGCTCTACCCCGTGCTCGGCGGCAGCGCGCAGTCGTCGCTGGCGGTGGCGCTGGGCGCCAAGGTGGACGAGAACGACGAGCTGATCGTCGACGCGAAGATGCAGACCAGCGTCGACGGCCTCTACGCGATCGGCGACATCGTCAGCGCGCTCAACCAGATCAGTGTCGCCGTGGGCCACGCAGCGATCGCCGCGACCGATATCCACAACCGGCTGCCGCGCAATTTCCGGGAGCTGTCGGACCAGTAGCCGCTGGCGGTGATGGCGCGCGTGGCCGTGCGGGGCCGCGAGCGAGCGGTCGCCGCTTTCAGGTGGCGTCGGGCGCCTGGCGGTGGCCCCGATACCAGCGCTCATGCGCCATTGCCAGCAACGCGCGGTCTTCGGGCGTGTCGCCGTAGGCATGGATCCGCTCGAAGCGTGACAGGTCGAAGGCATGGCGCACGCGTCGCGCCTTCTCGCCCAGCACGCATTGCGCGCCTTCGAAGCGGCCGGTCAGGCGGCCGTCGCGGTGCTGCAGCGTGGAACACAGGAGGGGCAGGCCGTGCGCATCGCACCACGGCTGCAGGTACACGTCCAAGGCCCCGGACACGACCGCGACCGTGTCGCCGCGGTTGCGGTGCCATTCGATGCGCTGCATCGCGTCGGCGCGCAATCCACATGGCAGCACGTCGCGGGCGAAGGCTTCGCCACGCGCCTGCAGCTCTGCCAGCGGCAGGCCGGTCAAGCCGACGCGCACGATCGCGGCACGCACCGTGGTGCCCGGCACCAGCCCCAGCCGGTAGCCCGCGACCATGGGCGCCAGCAGCGCACCGCCCCAGCGAAGGCGCTCGGGCGGCACCGCGCTTCGGATGAAGGCCGGAAACGTCTCGCCCGTCGTGATCGTTCCGTCGAAGTCGAACAGCGCCAGGTCCATGCGCATGGGCTCCCGTGCGTCAGCCGCGGTGTTCCAGCGCCAGGTACTCGGCCGACTGCATCTCGATCAGCCGCGAGGCGGTGCGTTCGAACGCACCCACCAGCTTGCGGCCGGTGTAGAGGTCGGGCGGCGCGGCGGCGGCGGTGCAGACCAGGTTGACGTGGCGGTCGTACAGCTCGTCGACCAGGTGCACGAAGCGGCGGGCGGGGTCGTCGTTGCTGCCGTCGAACAGTGGGATGCCGCCGACCAGCACGGTGTGGTGCTCGGTGGCGATCTCGATGTAGTCGCTGGCCGCGCGCGGGCCGTCGCACAGCGCTTCGAAATCGAACCACGCGTGGCCCTCGGCCAGCGCGCGCGCCGGGATCAGGCGGCCGTCGATCTCCAGCTGCCCGGCCTGCGCGCCGGGGTCATCCGGGCTGCCGGCGGTCAGCGACGCCCAGCGCTGCGCCAGCCACGCCTCGCTGCCGTCATCCAGCGGCGTGCGGTAGACCGGCGAGCGGGTCAGCTCGCGCAGGCGGTAGTCGGTGTCGCTGGCCAGTTCGAGTACGACGCAGTGGCGCTTGATCTGCTCGATCGCGGGCAGGAACCGCTCGCGCTGCAGGCCGTCCTTGAACAGGCCGTCGGGCGCGATGTTGGAGGTGGTGACCAGCGCCACGCCTTCGGCGAACAGCCGCTCCATCAACCGGCCCAGCAGCATCGCGTCGCCGATGTCGTTGACGAAGAACTCGTCCAGCACCAGCACCCGCAGGTCGCCGCCCCAGTGCCGGGCAATGGCCTTGAGCGGGTCGGACTCGCCTGCATGCGACTTCAGCTGCGCATGCACCTCGCGCATGAAGCGGTGGAAGTGGGTGCGGCGCTTGGCCTCGAAGGGCAGCCCGTCAAAGAACAGGTCGACCATGAAGGTCTTGCCGCGGCCGACGCCGCCCCACAGGTACAGCCCCTTAGGCGCCGGTCTGGTCGCGCCGCGCAGGCGGTCGAGCAGCCCCTGGCGCGGCGGGTCGAGCAGGGCGTCATGCAGGCGGTCGAGCTCGGCCAGCGCCGGGTGCTGGGCGGGGTCGTCGGTGCAGTCGCCGCGCTCCACGCACGCGGCATAGCGGGCGCTGGGCCGCGGCGCGGCCTCAGTCATCGGGCATCGTCGCCACGGCCGGCAGGTAGGGCCGCACGCCGTTCTTCACCGCGCCGCGCAGGTCCATCAGGCGGCGGTGGAAGAAGTGGCTGGTCTCGGGCATGCGCACCAGTTCGGGCGTGTTCTTCAGGCCCTTGAGGCCGTCCAGCCACGCGTAGACGGCGGCCGGGTCGACGATCTCGTCGGCCTCGCCCTGGATGACGAGCCATGGGCAGTCCGGCGGCGTGATGGCGTCGAACTCCCAGCCGCGGCCCGCGGGCGGTGCGATGGAGATCAGCATGTCGGGCTTGAGTTCGGCGGCGACCTTCAGCGACACGTACGCGCCGAAGCTGAAACCGGCCAGCCACAGTTGCGCGTCCGGGCGCTGGCGGCGGACCCACGCCACCACCGCACGCAGGTCGTCGGCCTCGCCGTTGCCGTCGTCGAACGTGCCCTCGGACTGGCCCACGCCGCGGAAGTTGAAGCGCACCGTGGCCGCGCCGGACTCGCGCAGCGCGCGCGCGGCAATCGTCACCACCTTGTTGTGCATGGTGCCGCCCTCGGTGGGCAGCGGATGGCACAGCACGGCCACCAGCGGGCGCGCGTGGGCCTCGGCGGCCTCCACGATGACTTCGATCGCGCCGGCAGGGCCGTCGAGCGTCAGCGGCGTGGATTCTTCGGTCGGGAAGACGGGTTCGGTCATCCGTTCATCATACGGCGCGGTGTGGAAGGAGCGTGTCGGCGGTCACGGATCGCGCCGCGTGCCGGCTGCTCAGGGCGCCAGGTCCAGGCCCAGCAGCAGAGGGTCGTGGTCGGAGCTGCGCCACGGCGTGCCCGCGCTGTCGGGGTTGCGGTAGCCGGCGGCGCGCGGCTCGTCGGCATTGGCATGCCAATGGGCGGCGCCGCGCAGGCGGCCGGCCAACGCGGGGCTGAGCAGGGCGTGGTCGAGCCGGCCGCGTTCGCCGTCGTAGCGGTAACTGTAGGCGTCCGGGTGGCCTTCGAAGGCGTCCCTCCAGCCAGCCTGGCGCAGCCACGCGACAGGCGTTTCCTGTCCGTAGGCGTTCAGATCGCCGAGGATCGCGACACGATCGCCGCCGGAACCGGTCGGGTCGGTCTCGAGCCACGCGTGCAGGCGCTGCGCCGATTCGAGCCGGGTGGCGTTCCAGCAGGCCGCGCCGTCGGCCTGGTCGGCGTCCGCCCCGGCGGCATCGCCACAGCCCTTGGACTTGAAGTGGTTGGCGACCACGACGAAGGGTCCGCCTCGCCGGCCGTCGTCGCCAAGGGCGACGAACGCCTGCGCCAGCGGTGCGCGGCTGAGCGTGTCGAACGGCGCCTCGGTGAGCGTGGCCGGCGTACCCACCGTTCGCACCCGGTCATGGCGATAGACCAACCCGACCCGGATCGCATCGCTGCCCGGACCCTGCCCGGCATCCACGGCCCGCCAAGGGGCACCGTCGAGGCCGGCGTTGAGCGCATCGACCAGTGCATTCACTGCAGACCCCGCGCCGTGGCCGTCGTTCTCCAGCTCCATCAGCGCGGCCACGTGCGGGTCCAGCGCGCGGATCGCAGCGACCTGCTTGCCCAGCTGGCGGGCGAACTCGTCGGCCGTGCGCGCGCCGCGTTCGCTCGGGAAACCTCCGCCGCGGCCGTCGCCGTTGAACAGGTTTTCGACGTTGAACGCGGCCAGCCGCGTATCGCCGGCGACCTGCGGCGGTGCGGGCCGCGGCGCGGCCGTCAGGCGCGGCGGTGCGGTCAGCTGTATGCGGTGATCGCCGAAGCGGTGGTCGACGACCCCGGTGACATCGTCCAGCGTGCTGCCGGCGCGGGCCCGGGCGACGGCCCGAGGCAGCGGGCCGGTGTCGAGCGGCAGGTCCTGGCCGAGGCGCCCGTCGTCCAGCACCAGCCGCCGCTGGCGGTTGGCGTCGGCCAGCGCCACGGCGTCCGCACTGCCCGGCGCGGCGCGCTCGACCGGCTCCCACAGCGGGCCGTCGAACGAAAGGACGAGTTCGCCGCGACGGGCGGCATCGTCGGCGCTGGCCAGCGTCAGGGGCGCTTCGATCCGGACGGCCATGCCCTCGAAGGCTTCCCACGCGTACGGCGCGGCGACCATCGTCGCCGGGGCCATGGCCCCCGTGCCCAGCGCCTCGACGCGCAGCGGCTGCAAGGTGGTCAGCGAGGCGCCGTCGCCGGTATCGAGCTCCAGGGCCGTGCCATGCAGCCGGACCCGTTGGCCCACGCCGGGGAGCGGTCCGATGCCCGGGGCCGCGGCCACGAACAGCGCATCGGAGGTGGCCGGGTCGCCATCGCCGGCGTCCTGCACGAACACACCGCCGAGCCCGTCGCCGCTGCGGAAATCGGCGGTGACCACGCCTTCGACCCATACGGTGGTGCCGGCGACCGGGCTGCGGTCACCGCTGCCCTGCACCGTGCCGATCGGCTGCACGGGCGCGCCCGGCATCGAGCGACATCCGGCCAGGGCCAGCAGCATGGCGGCGGAAAGGACGAAGCATGGCGGCATCAGTCGGCGCATCGGGATGGGGTCGGGGCGTCGGGAATGGGCGAGCATACGCAGCCACCGTGTTGCGGCAGCGCGAGGTGGACCCCGGACACGAAAACGCCGCCCGGAGGCGGCGTCTTCAAAGCGGCGCGGGGCGCGCTTACTGCAGGTTGTCGACCATCCAGTCGACCGTGGCGATGACCTGCTCGTCGGTCAGGGCCGGGTTGCCGCCCTTGGGCGGCATCACGCCAGCCGCGCCGGTGTAACCCTCGATGGCGTGGCGGTGCAGCGTGTCGGCGCCCTGGGCGATTCGCGCGGTCCACTGCGCGGCGACCAGCGTGGGGGCGCCACCGGCACCGGAGGTGTGGCAGCCGGCGCAGAGGTTGTTGTAGATCACCTCGCCGTCGAGCGTGCCGCCGTAGGCGACCTGCGCGGAGGCGGCAGCGGCGGCGGCGGCCTGCGCGGCAGCCTGCGCGGCGGCACCGGTGCTGCCGGCATACACCGCACCGATCGGCGCGATGCGGCGCTGCGTGCGCTCGGCGGCGCGAGGGTCGACCTCCGGCGGCAGCTGGCCGTGGAGGAGGATCGCTCCGATGATCAGTCCGAGGGTGACCAGCACCAGGAAGCCGATCACCATCGAGAATTTCTTGAGGAATTCGAGGTCGTAGTTGCGCACGATCCACCTGTTGGCGCGCCGGGCGCGGCGCGTGAAGCCATCGACGAACGCCAGCCGCTACACGGACCGTGCCCCGCACACGTGCAGGGAATGGCGCGCCCGGAGGGATTCGAACCCCCGACCAATGGCTTCGGAAGCCACTACTCTATCCGGCTGAGCTACGGGCGCCTGGCTGAGATCCGCGCCGGCCAAGCCTGTGGGCTCGGTCCGCGCGGGGCTGGCATTCTAGCGGCAAATGCGCGATTGCGCGCTGCGCGGCGGCCCGGTCCGCGTCCAGCCGGCCCTGTACGCGCTGCCTGCGGCGCCGCCACCACGAGAACCCGATGACCGTTCCCCCCGACCACACCGCTTCCGCGCCCGTCTGGCGCGACCGCCTCGCGCTGTACTGGCAACTGGTCCGCGGCGACCGCCCAATCGGCTGGCTGCTGCTGCTGTGGCCGACCTGGTGGGGCCTGTGGCTTGCGGCCGAGGGCGTACCACCGTTGTGGACGCTGGTGGTGTTCAGCGCCGGCGTGTGGCTGACGCGCTCGGCCGGCTGCGTGATCAACGACTACGCCGACCGCTGGCTGGACCCGCACGTCGAGCGCACCAAGGGCCGGCCGCTCGCCACCGGTGCGGTGCGCGGACGCGAGGCGCTGGCGGTGTTCGCCGTCCTCATGCTGGTGGCGTTCGCGCTGGTGCTCACGCTCAACCGGCTGACCGTGCTGCTGAGTTTCGTCGGCATCGTGCTGGCCGCCAGCTATCCCTATCTCAAGCGCTACACCCACCTGCCGCAGGTGTACCTGGGGCTGGCGTTCGGCTGGGGCATCCCGATGGCATTCGCGGCCATACGCGGCGAGGTGCCGGCGGTGGCGTGGCTGCTGTACGTGGCCAATATCTTCTGGGCGACCGCCTACGACACCTGGTACGCGATGGTCGACCGCGAGGACGACATCCGCATGGGCAGCAAGTCCACGGCGATCCTGTTCGGCGAGCTCGATCTGGTCGCGCAGGGCGTGCTGTACGCGCTGTTCCTCGCGGCAATGGTGCTGGTGGGCCAGCGCGCCGAGCTCGGCGTGTACTACTGGACCGGCGTCGCGGTGGCGGCGGGTCTGGTCGCGTGGGAGTTCTGGATCGCCCGCGGCCGCGAGCCGGCGCCGCTGTTCCGCGCGTTCCTGCACAACCACTGGGTGGGCGCGGCGGTATTCGCCGGGATCGCGCTGGACCATGCGCTCGGCTGAGCGCCAAGTCCGCTCACGGCACCCGCGCGCAGACCCATGCATCGACCCGCTGCACCCCGGCGCGCTGCAGGGCGCGGACGGCGGCATGCACCGTGGCACCCGTCGTCATGACGTCGTCGAGCAATGCGACGTGGGCGGGGATATCGCCGGTGTCGTCCACGCGGAACGCGCCGCGCACGTTGCGGCGGCGCTGCACGGCGTCCAGGCGGGACTGCGGCGGCGTTGCGCGCACGCGTTCCAGCAGATCGCTGCGCAGGGGCAGCGCGAGGTGGCGCGCCAGCGGCCGTGCGAGTTCCAGGGCCTGGTCGTAGCCGCGCTCGCGCAGGCGGCCGTGGTGCAGCGGCAGGGGCACGAGTGCGTCGGGCCGATCGGCGTCGACCAGGCAGGACGCCATCAGTTGCGACAGCAGGCGGCCGGCCGCGAGGTCGGCATGGAACTTCAGCCGCGGCATCAGCCGGTCCAGTGGCGTGGCGTAGCGAAAGGCGGCGATGCATTGCGTCTGCGGCGGCGGGCGACGCAGGCATGCACCGCAGGTCAGGGCATCCCCATCCGTAGACGTGCATCCGTTGGCGACCGTTCCGTCGCGGCCCCCGCCACCCAGGCCATTGGCGGCCCCCGGCAACGGCAACCCGCAGCGCACGCAGGCGGAGCGGTTCCACGGCAGCGCGGCGGCGCAGGCCGCGCACAGGTCCAGTCCAAGGTGGCCGGCCTCGCCGCAGAGCAGGCAACGGGGGCGCCAGATGCGGCGGGCCAGCCGGGTGCCGAGGCCGTCAACCGGGAACGGGGGGCTCAGGTTGACAGCGTCGGGCATGCTTTCCAGACTGCCGCTCCTGCCTTGCCGTGTCCGTCGGGAAACCCCCATGCCTGCCGTCAGTGAGATGCCCGCGCGCACCGCGGCCCCCGCCATCGACCCCGCCACGCCGCCGCGCCACGACTGGTCGCGCGCCGAGGTGCTGGCGCTGCTGGAGCTGCCCTTCAACGACCTGCTGCACCGCGCCGCCAGCGTGCACCGCGCGCATTTCGACCCGGCCGAGGTGCAGGTCAGCACGCTGCTGTCGGTCAAGACCGGCGGCTGCCCCGAGGACTGCGGCTACTGCCCGCAGGCCGCGCGCTACCACACCGGCGTGGACGCCACGAAGCTGATGTCGACCGACGCGGTGGTGGAGAAGGCGCGCCAGGCCAAGGCCGCCGGCGCCAGCCGCTTCTGCATGGGCGCGGCGTGGCGCTCGCCCAAGGACCGCGACATCCCGAAGGTCGCCGCGATGATCGCCGAGGTGAAGGCGCTGGGGCTGGAGACCTGCGCGACCCTGGGCATGCTCAGCGGCGACCAGGCGCGCGCGCTCAAGGATGCCGGGCTGGACTACTACAACCACAACCTGGACACCGCGCCGGAGTTCTACGGCGAGGTGATCCACACCCGCGAGTACCAGGACCGGCTGGACACGCTGGCGCACGTGCGCGACACCGGCATGAAGACCTGCTGCGGCGGCATCGTCGGCATGGGCGAGTCGCGCGGCCAGCGCGCCGGGCTGTTGCAGACGCTGGCCACCCTGCCGGCGCACCCGGACTCGGTGCCGATCAACCGGCTGGTGCAGGTCGAGGGCACGCCGCTGTCGGGCACCGCGGAACTCGACCCGTTCGAGTTCGTGCGCACCATTGCCGTGGCGCGCATCCTGATGCCGCGTTCGATGGTGCGACTGTCGGCCGGGCGCGAGTCGATGTCCGACGAGCTGCAGGCGCTGTGCTTCCTGGCTGGTGCCAACTCGATCTTCTACGGCGAGAAGCTGCTGACCACCGGCAACCCGGACACCGAGCGCGACCTCGCGCTGTTCGCGCGCCTGGGGCTGCGGCCGATGCAGGTGGTCGAGCAGGGCAGCACGGTGCACGCCGACGTGCTGGAGCCGGTGTCCGCCCAAATGCCGGCTGGCCGGCCCTGCGCGGCTGCCTGAGCCATGGCGCGCGCGCACTGGCGTGAGCGGGTGCAGGCCGCGCGCGTGCAGCGCGAGGCCGACAATCGCGTTCGCGTGCGGCGCAGCGTCGAGCACCGCGACGGCGCGCGCTGCACCGTCGAGGGCCGCTCGCTGCTGAACTTCTGCGGCAACGACTACCTCGGCCTGTCGCAGCACTTCGCCGTGGTCGGCGCGCTGCAGGACACCGCCGCGCGCGAGGGTGCCGGCGGCGTCGGCTCGCACCTGGTCTGCGGCCACCACGCCATCCACGATGCGCTCGAGCGCGAACTGGCCGACTGGCTCGGTGCGCCACGTGCGCTGCTGTTCGGCAGCGGCTTCCTCGCCAACCTTGCGGTGCTGCAGTCGCTGCTGGGCGACGACGACGTGTGCGTGCAGGACCGGCTCAACCACGCCAGCCTGATCGACGCCGCGCGCCTGGCCGGATGCCGCCTGCGCCGCTACCCGCACGCCGACCCCGAAGGCGCGATCCGCCAGCTGCGCACCCTGCCCGAGGGCCTGGCGATGGTCGCCACGGATGGCGTGTTCTCAATGGACGGCGACATCGCGCCGTTGCGCGAACTGGCGCTGGTCACGCGCGTGCAGAAGGCGATGCTGTACGTCGACGATGCGCACGGCATCGGCGTCGTCGGCCCCGACGGCCGCGGCAGCGTCGCCGCCGCGCGGCTGGGGCCGGACGAGGTGCCGCTGCAACTGGCCACGCTCGGCAAGGCGCTGGGCGGTTACGGCGCCGCCGTGGTCGGCGAGGCCGACCTGGTCGAGCACCTGGCCGAAACCGCGCGACCGTACGTCTACACCACCGCACTGCCGCCGGCGCAGGCCGCCGCGACGTTGGCCGCCGTCAAGCTGGCGCGCAGCGAACACTGGCGCCGCGAGAAGCTGGTCGAACTGACTGCGCGCTTCCGTGAGCGCGCGCGCCGGTTCGGGCTGGTGCTGCTGGACTCCGACACGCCGATCCAGCCGGTGATCTGCGGCACCGACACGCGCGCGTTGTCGATGGCCGCCACGCTGGAACGGGCCGGCCACTGGGTCGCCGCGATCCGCCCGCCCACCGTGCCCGAAGGCCGGGCGCGGCTGCGCGTCACGCTGTCGGCGCTGCACACGGTGGCCGAGGTCGACGGGCTGGTCGCCGCCATCGCCCAGGCCCGCGACCGCGCCGAGGCGGAAGCCCGCATCGCCGAACTGGCGCGCTGAGCGGTCGCCGCCATGCACATCGAGACCACCGGGCACGGCCCCGGGCTGATCCTCATCCACGGCTGGGCGATGCACGGCGGCCTGTTCGCGCCGCTGGTGGAGCGCCTGCGCGACCGCTTCACCTTGCACGCGGTCGACCTGCCCGGGCACGGGCACGCGGCCACCAGTGACACGCCGCTCGAACCCAAGCGACTGGCGGCCGAGTTGGCGGATCGCCTGCCCGATGCCGTCTGGCTGGGCTGGTCGCTGGGCGGGCAGGTCGCGCTGCGTGCCGCGCTCGACCATCCGTCGCACGTGCGCGGACTGGTGATGCTGGCGTCCTCGCCGCGCTTCGTGCGCGGCGACGGCTGGCCGCACGGCGTGTCGTCGACGCTGTTCCGCGATTTCGGCGAGGCGCTGGAGCGCGACTTCCGCGGCACGCTCGACGGCTTCCTCGCGCTGGAAGCGCTGGGATCGGCCAGCGCGCAGGTGGAACTGCGCAAGCTGCGCGCGCAGGCCTTCGAGCGTGGCGAGCCGTCACCGCGCGCGTTGCAGGAGGGCCTCGTGCTCCTGGACGAGATGGACCTGCGCGACGAGCTGCCGCGCCTGCAGGTGCCGAGCCTTTGGCTGTCGGGGCGACGCGACCGGCTGGTGCCCGCCGGCGCGATGGCCGCGTCCGCCGCACTGGCGCCGGGGGCGCGCAGCGTCGTGATCGACGAGGCCGGGCATGCGCCGTTCCTTGGCGCGGCGAATACCGTCGCCGCTGAAGTGATCGGGTTCATGCGCCAGGTCGCCGACGGGGTCGAGGCATGACCGACATCCTGTTCGACCACCGCCAGGTGCGCCGCTCGTTCTCGCGCGCCGCACGCCACTACGATGCCGCCGCCGCGCTGCAGCGGGAGGTGTCGTCGCGGTTGATGGAATCGCTGGACTACCTCGACGACCCCGCGCGCGCGCTGCCGCCACCGCAGGTGGTGGTGGACGTCGGCGCCGGTCCGGGCCATGCGTCGGCCGCCATGCAGAAGCGCTGGCCGAAGGCGCAGGTGGTCGCGCTCGACCTGGCGCTGCCGATGCTGCAGGCCACGCGCGCCAACGCCGGCGGCTGGCGGCCATTCGCGCACCGCCCGCACCCGGTGTGCGCCGATGCGCGTGCGCTGCCGTTGCGCGAGGGCAGCGTCGACGTGCTGTTCTCCAACCTGTGCCTGCAGTGGGTCGAGGACCTGCCGGCGGTGTTCGCCGGGTTCCGGCGCGTGCTCAAGCCCGGCGGGCTGATGCTGGTGTCCACGTTCGGACCGGACACGCTGCACGAGTTGCGCAGTGCGTTCGCGCAGGCCGACGACGCCCCGCACGTCAGCCTGTTCCCGGCCATCGGCCAGTTCGGCGACGCGCTGGTGGCGGCCGGCTTCAAGGACCCGGTGCTGGACCGCGACGAGTTCGTCCTGCACCACGACGACCTCGGCGGGCTGATGCGCGAGTTGCGCACGTTGGGCGCGACCAATGCCATGGTGCAGCGTCGTCGCCACCTCACGGGACGCAGCCGCTTCGCGCGAGCCGACGCCGCCTACGAACGCGCCCCCGACGGCCGCCTGCCGGCGACGTGGGAGGTGATCTACGCGCAGGCCTGGGGCCCGCCGCCGGGTGCGCCGATCCGCACGGGCGGCATCGACGAAGTGCGCGTGCCGGTGTCGTCGATCCCGGTGCGCCGTCGCTGATGACGCGCACCCACCGCCAGACCGTGCTGCTGGCCGTGGCGATCTCGCTGGCGTCCGCGCTGTTCTTCACGAGCACCTACGTGCTCAACCGCGCCGCGGCCACCGGCGGCGGCCACTGGTTGTGGACCGCGGCGCTGCGCTACCTGTTCACGCTGCCATTGCTGTGGCCGGTGATGCGCTGGCAGGGCGGCAGCGCGCCGGTGTGGCGCGCCATCCGGCGGCATCCGGGTGCATGGCTGCTGTGGAGCGCGATCGGTTTCGTCCTGTTCTATCTGGGCCTGAGCTTCGCCGCCGCGAGCGGGCCGGCGTGGCTGGTCGCGGGCACGTTCCAGTTGACGGTGATCGCCGGGATGCTGGTGTCGCCGCTGCTGTACCGCGGGCGCGGCGACCACCGCGCGCGCATTCCGCGGCTGGCCATGGCCGCCGGGCTGGTGGTGATCGCCGGCGTGCTGCTGATGCAGTTCGGCCATGCCGGCGGCGCGCTGGATCGCGCGGGGTGGATCGGCCTGGTGTGCGCGGCCGTGGCCGCATTCGCCTACCCACTCGGCAACCGCGGCCTGCTGCTGCACCTGGAAACCCATGCGGCCGATGGCGAGCCGGAGCTCAATGCCACCCAGCGCGTGTTCGGCCTGACGCTCGCCAGCCAGCCGCTGTGGTGGGCGATTGCCGCGGTGGCGTGGACCACCGTCGGTCCACCCACGATCGGGCAGGCATGGCTGGCCGCGGGCGTATCGGTGGGCGCGGGCATCATCGCCACGGTGCTGTTCTTCCAGGCAACCGGCATGGTCCGCAACGATCCCGTCGGCCTGGCCACGGCCGAGGCGATGCAGGCGGCGGAGATCCTCTTCGCCACCGCGATTGGCGTGCTGTGGCTCGGCGAGGCGTGGCCGCAGGGCGGTGCGCTGGCGGGGGTCTGGCTGGTGATGGTGGGCATCGTGGCCTTCAGCTGGATGGCGACGCGCGCCGTCGCGCACGATCCCCTCGCCGTGCGCGAGCTGCGCAGCGAGCGCGGTGCGTGAGGCGGGGTGCATTGGCCGGTGTTCATCGCCGGGGCGCTAGATTCCGACGGGATTCTTTCCAGGGATGCAGGCGATGAAGCGGATATCGAAATGGCGCGGCGCTGTGGCGGCGACCGTCGTCGCGGCGGCCCTGGCGGGCGGCACGGTGTCGGCGCAGTCCGGCGGCTTGCAGGACTGGGGTTTCGATCCGTCCGTACTGGCGGCCGACGGCCGCGACCTGCTGCAACGCGCGCCCGACCCGGCGGTCGATGGCCTGTTCCAGGCCGTGCATGCCAGCGCGCAGGACCCGGCCGATGCGGGCGTGATGTGCGCGCTCTTCGACCCCGCTGCCGATCGCAGCCTGGAAGGCCTCAACGCGACTGCCGCGCGGCTGGGCGAGGCGTCGCGGCTGCGGTTCGCCGACGCCGCGGTCAACGTATTCGTCGCCGCCGCGCAGAGCCCGCCGCAGCCGTTCGACCGCGCCCAGGCGACGCAGTGGCTGAAGGCCGCCGGCGTGCGCGCGTCGTTGCTGCACGACGGCTTCGTGGCCGGCCTCAACGGTGGCGACCATGCCCAGCGCTGCGATGCAGTAGGTGCCCTGCTGGATGTACTGGCCGACCGTCCGGTGGCGGAGCGGGCCGCGGTAACCCGCCTGCTGCTCGGCGAAGGCTTGGCCTACGTGGCCGGCGACGGCACCGGGGCGATGCCGCTGCGGTGAGCGTGCGCGCTACTGCGCGGTCTCGACCTGCTCGATCCAGTGCTCGAGGTTGTAGTAGTTGGTGACGCGCCGGATCAGGTCGTCGCGCACGTCGAAGAACGCACCGCCCGCCAGCACGTAGCGCTGCCCACGCGCTTCGGGCAGCCCGGCATCGCTGGCGAGGTACTCGCCGTGCACCACGTATTCGGCGGCAACGCGGTCGCCGTCGGGCGTGGCCATCAGCACGATGTCCTGAAGTTGCTCGCGGTAGCTCGCCTGCATGCGCCGTAGGAACGCGGTGAACGCCTCGCGGCCCACTTCGCGCGGGCCCTGGTTGAGGTCGTGCACGACGTCGTCGCCCAGCACGGCGAGCATGCCGTCCCAGTCGCCACGGTTGAAGGCGTCGTAGTACGCCTGCACCAGCGCGATGGCGCGGTCGTGGCGGCGGCGGCCGTGTCCGGCGTCGGTCATGCGGCATCTCCCAAGGTGGCGAACAGGGACGGCAGGGCGTCGGGGTCGACATTGCCACCCGACAGGATGATGCCGACGCGGCGGCCGGCGAAGCGTTCGCGGTGGGCCAGCACCACGGCCAGCGGCATCGCGCCGGACGGCTCGACCACCAGCTTCATGCGCGTCCAAAGCAGGCGCATCGCCTCGACCGCGGCGGCATCGTCGGCAAGCAGGACCTCGCGCACGTGCTCGCGCAGGATGGGAAAGGTCAGCGTGCCCAGTTCCGCGCGCAGGCCGTCGCAGACGGTGTCGGGCACGCGCCCGGTGATGCGCGTGCCCGAGGCCAGCGAGTCGTGCGCGTCGCACGCGCCGGTGGGCTCGGCACCGAACACCTCGATGCCCGGGTCGATGCCGTGCGCCGCGATCGCGGTGCCCGACAGCAGGCCGCCGCCGCTGACCGGCGCGACCACCGCGTCGAGCCCCGGCGATGCGGACAACAGTTCCAGCGTGGCCGTGCCCTGGCCGGCGATCACGCGCGCGTCGTTGAACGGGTGCACTAGTTCGCCACCGGTCTCGGCCAGCACCTGTGCGGTGGCGGCATCGCGCGCGGCCTGCGTGGTGTCGCAGGGCACGATGCGCGCGCCGTAGCCCTCGATCGCCGCAAGCTTCACCTTCGGCGTGCTGCGCGGCGCGACCACCGTCACCCGTGCGTCCCGCAGCCGCCCGGCCAACGCGACCGCGGCGCCGTGGTTGCCGGAGCTCTGCGTCACGATGCCCCGCGCCAGCGCGGCCTCGTCCAGCGAGAACACCGCATTGCACGCGCCGCGGAACTTGAAGGCGCCCGCGCGCTGCAGGTTTTCGCATTTGAAGTGCAGCTCGCAGCCGGCGATCGCATCGAGTGCACGCGAGCGCAACACCGGAGTGGCATGGGCATGCGGCGCGATGCGTGCGGCCGCGGCGAGGATGTCCGTGAAGCCCGGCGGCGTGTCGGCGTGGGTCATGCGGCGCACAGCGTAGCGCAGCGGGTCGTCGGGATTGGCGGGGCTGAAGCGTTCAGCGGCATGACGGAAAGATTAAGCGCGAGTTCAATGGCTTACGACCACTGTGGGGCCCTACCCAAGGGGGGTTCCCGACATGATCCGCAAGCTTCTCCTGCCGGCCGTGGCGATCGCGCTGCTCGGCGGCTGCGTCACCGGCTACGACTACCGCGGCGGCCGCGGCGACTATTACTACGGCCAACCCAACACCGAATACCGCTACCACGGTTACGGCCAGTACGGGTACGGCTATCCGTACAGCAGCCGCTACTACGGTCGCGGCTACTACGGCTACCCGTACAACTACGGCTACCCGTACGGCGGCTACAACCCGTACTACCCCGGGTATGGCGGTGGCTATTACCCGCGTCCGCCGATCGTGGTGCGTCCGCCGCGCCCGGGCCACCCGGGGCACGGAGATGGCGACGACGACAATGACCACCGCCCGCCCCGCCACGACGACAACGATGACCGCTCGCCCTGGCGCAACCTGGACGACCTGCGTCGTCGCAAGCAGGGTCCGGAGCCGGGCATCTCGCGTCGTGTCGAGCCGTCGCAGCCGATGGCGCCGATGCCGCGCCCGGCCGTGCGTCCCTCGTCCCCGGCGCCACGCCCGGCAGTGCAGGCGCGGCGGTCGTCGGGCTCGTCGATGGGCGACCGGCTGCGCGAGGTCCGCTCGCGGAACGAGTCGCGCGAAGTCGAGCCGCGCTGACCGCTGGTCGGAAACTGGGGTGCCGGTCGCTTGCGTTGCCGGCCCGCCGGTCGCAATCTACGGTCACTGACCGGATGCGTCGCATTCCGACCCATCCGGCAGGTCAGCGTCACCTGCCACCCGCAAGCGTCGATGTCGGCGCCCGGCGAGGAACCCACGGATCCCCCCTGTTCCGTCCTTGTCGGGCGTCGGCGCCTTGCCGGCCCGGCCCTTTCTCCGTCCGTCCAGGCCTGCTGCGACTCTGTCGCGGCGGGCATGCATGTGTCGGAATCCCGGGACCCGGGCCAGCCGCAGCCTGACGGCGCAGTGCCACGCACCGAGCGCGCATAAAAAAGGGGCCGAGCGTCCCCCGACACTCGGCCCCCGGCTTCCCCTGTGGACACGTGGCCAGCCCCTGTTCCAATTCCGGCCGGCGCAAAGCGCCTGTTCCACTGGGTGCACCCAAGGTGTCGCATGAAGCGTGCCAACCTTGGCGACTTCCTCCCCTTGTGTTTCAGTACTGGACGGTGACCGTGACCGTGTCCTCGTATTGGCCCGGCAACGGCACGGCCTGGGGCAGCACGCGGCCATACACCGGTAGCGTCTGCGAGCCGCCCGTGCCGGTGCCCGCCAACGTCGAGGTCCCCGACGTACCGTCACCCCAAAGAGGCCCGTTGGGCGAGGTGTGCCGCAGCTGGTAGGCGACGCCCTGCGCAGCAGGACCGGTGCCGTTCAATCCCATGCGTCGGTCGGCGACGTTGTTCGCGGTGGTGCCTCCGTCCATCCGCACCGTGTACGGCGTATTGACCGAGCAGGTCACGCCCAGGCTGGTGCTGGCGTTCACCGCAGCGGCGAGTTGGCTGTGGGTGCCGAAGCTCAGGTCATTGGCGGCCACCGTGCAGCTGCTGGCGATGGTGGCGCGGGCGAGCACCGTGCGATCCGTATCCAGCACGTTCGCAATGGCAGAACACGGTTGCGACGAAAAGTCGCCCGTCAATTGCAGAGACATCTGAGATTGGTAGTTGCCCGAAGTCAGTCCGGCTTGGCCCGCACCGATCGCCCCGTACAAGGTGAGGGTGGCTGAGCCTTCCCAGAAGAAGAACCCGGTGCGACGAAGGGGAATCAATACTTCACCGGCAGGGGCAGTCGTCGCGTCTCCCCATACCTCCGTATGGGCGCTGTCCCGGTACACCTGATAGGAGAGGCGGCCGCTGCCGTTGGCCAGCCGCCTGTTAGGCAGGAGCGCGTTGTCGGGGGCGCCGTTACTGAGCTTCAGGCACGCTTTGACCGTGCCGGGGTTGCCCAAGGAAGCACCCGAGCAGTAGACGCTGACATTGCCCGCAGTGGTCGTCGCTACCGTCGGGTTAGCCGGGATGGTGCCGAACTCGAGCGCGGGCGCAGTGCTGGAGAAATTGCAGTCGATGCTCTGGCCGCGCGCCGTGCCCTGCATTCCGAGCGCGAGCAGACCCAGCAGGACTGCACTGAAGAACCGGGTCATAGCTTGGACTCCGTACGGCATTGCGAAGAGGTGGTCGGGCCGGTCACGGCCTTGGGTGCGGACACGCGGCACTCCAGGCCCTGCACGCGCCACGAGAGCGCTTCGCCCTCGTGGTAGTCCTCAATCCACAAAGCCCCCTCAAACCCCACGATTGCCTCCGAGCCATCCGCGCGCTGCACGCGCGTACCGGGAGCCACCGGTTCGCCGTCAGCATCCAGCAGCGTCACCGTCGCGCTGCGCACGCGCTCCAGTGCGAACGGCACGCGGATGCCGCTGGCGTTGGGCGGGGTGACGAGGCGCTCGATCGCCGGCACTCGCAGGTCGGCGGCCAGGCCGTCGGGGTCGATGGCGATGCGGTTGCGCTCCCAGCCGCGCAGGTCCGAGAGCAACAGGTAGCCGCGGTCGTTGGTGCGGCCGGCGGTGCGGTTCTCGTAGAGGATCGGCACGTCACCGATGCCGTTGGTCGAGACCACGGCGAACGCGTCGGAGATGCGGCGGCTGGCGAAGGCCTGGCCGTCCATCAGCACCACGCTGCCCATGCCCTGCGCGAACAGCCCGTGCTCGCCGTTGAAGCGGTCCACGCCCGCCCAGAACTCGCCACCGTTGCCGCGGTACTGCGCCGCCACCTGGCCGTCGCCGTCATCGCTGGCCTGCACCTGCCAGCCCCACCCGCCTTCGTACGGCGCGCGGCGGCGCAGGTTGGCGGTGAGGTCGGTGTCGCTGCGGCGGTGGTCGGCGGTCAGCGAGCCGTCCAGGCCGTCGCCCAGCGGCAGGCTCAGGGTGAGCGACACGCCGGAGCCGGCGCGGTCGTCATGGAAGGCATTGGCGAACACCGACAGCGAACGCCCCCACGTCTGGCTGAGACCGAGGCTCACGGTACGGCCGGTCAGCTCCTCGCCGTCGCGGTAGCGCAGCCACGTCACCGACAGCGAGCCGCGCGGCACGGTCATCCAGGCCGAGGCACGGTCCTGCGCGCGCAGCGGCACGCTGCCGCCGTCGAGCGTGCCCAGGTCGCGGTAGCCGGCGTCGGCGCGCTGCACGTTGACGTCGAAGCCTGCGCGCTGTCCGAACCACTGGTAGCCGCCGCTCCACTGCGTGCCGGCGCTGTCGCCCTCGCTGCGCGACACGCTGCCGGTAGCGACGCCGAAGCGGGCCAGCGGCGACCAGGCTACGCCGGCGCCGGCCAGCTGCAGCCCGGGGCCGGCCTCACCGTGCAGCTCCAGCGTGAGGTCGTCGCGCATGCCGCGGCGCCAGCTGCCGCTGGCGACCACGTCGCTGCCGTAGTCGTCGGAGTCGATGCCGAAGCCGCGGCGCAGCACGCCGGCCTCGAACGAGA
This sequence comes from Novilysobacter selenitireducens, assembly GCF_020026895.1. GTDB lineage: Bacteria > Pseudomonadota > Gammaproteobacteria > Xanthomonadales > Xanthomonadaceae > Lysobacter_C > Lysobacter_C selenitireducens. Next base: position 14,377 of record NZ_JAINZW010000001.1, on the reverse strand, counting down.
AATCGGTCAGCCCGCGCGCCAGCCGCTGGTAGTCGACGTACAGCGGCACGCTGGTCTGGGTGGTGCGGCCGAGCGCGTCGGTCACCACGACCACCGCCTGGCCGGCGCCGCTGACGCGCGGGAAGTCGCTCAGCACGAACGGGCCGGGCGCGACCTCCTCGCCGTACTGGCGGATGTTGTTGACGTACAGCTCCACCGACGAGGGCAGCGTGGCGTCGGCGGAGAACTGCGGCAGCGGGTGCACGATCAGGTCCGGCCGCACGCCGAAGTCGCGCCGCAGCTGCACGCCGCCCATGCGCACCGGCCGCGACCACGCCAGGCCGCCGGAGACGATGTCGCCGGCCGACCACGTCCACATGCGCCGGGGGTCGGAATAGGTCCAGCGGGTGTCGAGCCGCGCGTAGCCGTCGCTGCCGGTATCGCCGGTGCGGCTGACGCCGTTGACCTCCAGCGTGCCCCAGCGCCCGAACCAGCGCGCGCCGGTGCCCAGCGACAGCGTGTCCTGGCCCTTGAGGTGGCGGCCGTAGGCGTCCCAGTCCAGCACCAGGCCGTGGTCGCGGTCCACCTGCACCGGCGCGGGGATGCGATAGCCCAGCAGGCGGGTCGGTCGAAGTTCGGTGCCGGGCAGCAGCGTGACGCGCTGCATCGTCGGCTGGTAGTCCACGCCCAGGCCCGGGATATCGGCCAGTGCGACCTCGCCCGCGGCATTGAGTGGCAGGCCGTCGGGCAGCTGCAGGCCGGCATCGGTCAGCACCGACGGCAGCACCGACAGCTCGCCGTCGACCACTGTGAAGCGCACCAACGTCGCGACCACGCGGCCGTCGAGCGAGATGTCCAGGTACATCACCTGCGGCGCACGCACAGCGCTGACCTGGGCCAGCGGCTGCGCGTCGAGGGTCGCCATGGCGCCGCCGGTGGCACCGCCCGTGGCGGTGGCCGCCCACGCCACGCCCGGCCCCGCCAGCGCGGCCGCCAGGGCCAGCGCGAGCGCGGTCGGCCTAGTGGCCGCGGGTGATCGGCAGGGTGGCCGGCTGGCCATCGAGGAGTACTTCCAGTTGCGTCGCCGAGCGCGCCACGGCCATCACCGGGGCGTCCAGCTCGAACCGGCGCGTACTGCCCGCCAGCACGTAGCCCAGCAGGCCGGGCGACAGCTCGACCTTGCGGCCGCCCGCGACCAGCAGGTGGCTGCGGCCGAGCTGCGCAGCCCGGCCACCGGTGTTGTGGCAGACCATCGCGCCGGGTTCGATCCGGCAGTCCAGCGACGCCGGCGCCGGGTCGGGCGCCCGCACGAACGCCGGCAGCACGTAGCGCATCCGCACCTTGATGGCGCTGCCGGTTTCGGCCTCGCCCGGGCCGGGCAGCTCGTCGACGACGATGCGGAAGGCCTGCTCGCGCTCGACGGCTGCCGCGGTCGGCCGCACGACGCGGACCAGCTGCTCGCCGCCCGCGGCGATCTCCATGATCGGCGGGCTGGCGACCATCGCGTCGGTCGGCTCCAGCAGGTCCTGGCCGTCGACCTGGGTCCACGCGTACACGCGCACCTGCGCCGCCACCGGCGCATCGCCCGTGTTGGCGAGCACGATGCGCCCGGCGCGGTCGCCCGCGTCGAGGTCGACACCGGTCTGCCGGGTCTGGAGCTGGCCGCGCGCGGACGCCGCCCCGGCCACGAGGGCCAGGGTGAGCGCCGTCGCCGCCGCAAGGCGGCGCGGGGACATCAGTAGGTCAGCGTCGCGGTGATCGAGTCGGAGTAGTTACCGACCGGCTTGGCGCCCTGCGCGGGGACAATGCCGTAGACGGTGAAGGTGTCGACGGTGGTGCCGGTGCTGGTGCCGCTGAAGGTGGCGGTGCTGTTGGTGCCGTCGCCCAGCACCTGGCCGCCGCTGGCGGCGTCGTAAAGCTGGTAGTCGATCGTCGCGCCGCTCGGGCCTTGCATCGTGCGGTTTGCGAAGTCGCCGCTGCTGCCGGCGCTGAAGGCCACGTTGATCGCGCCCTGGTTCGTGCAGTCGACGGTGACGTCGGCGGACGAGTTCAGGCCGGCCGAGAGGTCGCTCTGGGCACCAAAGGCCATGTCCTGCGCATCGACGGTGCAGGCGTTCTCGATCTCGATCGACACAGTCATGGTGTCGGTATCGGTGGCGGCGAACGCCATCGGAGCGGCGGCCAGCAGGGCGGCGGCCAAGGCGGTACGGGTGAAGACGGACATGTGAATCACTCCCCAAGGAATTCGGATATGTGTCGCTTTCAATCTGTGACCGGGGTCCCAGAGCGGGCGCAGTATGGGGTATCGCAAGTGCCGTGCCAACTTTCCGGCAAATTGCAAGTGCCAGTTGCTTGACGTCCGGCCAAAATGAACGGCGCGGGGGCGCAAGCGCTTGATTGGACGTAGAATTCCCGCCCCGCATGCGGTTTTCCTCCGCCTCCCGGCCCGCCATGTCCATGCATTCCGACTTCCACCGCCATGACGTGATCGTCGTGGGCGGCGGCCATGCCGGCACCGAAGCCGCGCTGGCGGCCGCCCGGGCCGGTGCGCGCACGCTGTTGCTGACGCACAGCGTCGAAACCGTGGGCGCGATGAGCTGCAACCCGGCCATCGGCGGCATCGGCAAGGGCCACCTGGTCAAGGAGATCGACGCGCTGGGCGGCGTGATGGCGCGGGCCGCCGACGCCGCGGGCATCCAGTGGCGCCGCCTCAATGCCAGCAAGGGCCCGGCGGTACGCGCCACGCGCTGCCAGGCCGACCGCAGCCTGTATCGCGCCTTCATCCGCCGCGCGGTCGAGGCCCAGCCCGGGCTGACGCTGTTCCAGGCGGCCGTCGACGACCTGGTGTTCGAGAACGGCCGCGTCACCGGCGTGGTCACCCAGGCCGGCCTGCGCTTCCAGGCCCCGGCGGTGGTGCTGACCGCGGGCACGTTCCTGGCGGGCAAGGTCCACGTCGGCCAGACTACGTACGCCGCCGGCCGCGCCGGCGACCCACCGGCCACCGCGCTGGCCGCGCGCCTGCGCGAGGGGCCCTTCGTAGTCGACCGGCTCAAGACCGGCACGCCGCCACGGATCGACGGCCGCAGCCTCGACTACACGGTGATGGAGGAGCAGCCGGGCGACGATCCGCGTCCGGTGTTCTCGTTTACCGGGCAACAAAGTGACCACCCGCGTCAGGTGTCGTGCTGGATCACCCACACCACCGCGCGGACCCACGACACGATCCGCGCCGCGCTGGACCGCAGCCCGCTCTACACCGGGCAGATCGAAGGCATCGGCCCGCGCTACTGCCCGTCCATCGAGGACAAGGTGGTGCGCTTCGCCGAGAAGGAGAGCCACCAGATCTTCGTCGAGCCCGAGGGCCTGGACGTCGCCGAGATCTACCCCAACGGCATCTCCACCTCGCTGCCCTTCGACGTGCAGCTGGAGCTGGTGCGCAGCATCCGCGGCTTCGAGCGCGCCCACATCACGCGCCCGGGCTATGCGATCGAATACGACTTCTTCGACCCGCGCGGGTTGAAGCCGACGCTGGAAACGCGCGCGATCGAAGGCCTGTACTTCGCCGGCCAGATCAACGGCACCACCGGCTACGAGGAGGCCGCCGCCCAGGGCCTGCTGGCCGGCGTCAACGCCGCCCGCCACGTGCGCGGGCTGGACGGTTGGTGCCCGCGCCGCGACCAGGCCTACCTGGGCGTGCTGGTCGACGACCTGATCACCCACGGCACCACCGAGCCGTACCGCATGTTCACCAGCCGCGCCGAGTACCGGCTGCAGCTGCGCGAGGACAATGCCGACCTGCGCCTGACGCCGGTGGGCCGCGACCTCGGCGTCGTCGATGATGCGCGTTTTGCCGCGCTGGAGGCCAAGCGCGAGGCGATCGAACGCGAGCACGCGCGCCTGTCCGGCATCTGGGCGGCCCCGGCCAACGCGCTGGGGCGCGAGATCGGCGAGACGCTGGGCGTGGCCATCAGCCGCGAGACCCACGCCGCCGACCTGCTCAAGCGGCCTGAGCTGGATTACGCAAAGCTGATGCAGGTGCCGTCGCTCGGCCCCGGCGTGATTGATGCGGCCGTGGCCGAACAGGTCGAGATCGGCATCAAGTACGCCGGGTATCTGGACCGCCAGCGCGAGGAGATCGAGCGCGCGCGCCGCCACGAGGACACGCCGATCCCGGCCGACTTCGACTACGCGCAGGTGCGCGGGCTGTCGGCGGAGGTCGCCGGCAAGCTCGAGCGCGTGCGGCCGCTGAGCATCGGCCAGGCGCAGCGGATTGCCGGCATGACACCGGCGGCGATCTCATTGCTGCTGGTGCACCTCACGCGGCTGCGACGCGGGCAGGCGGCGTGACGCGTAGCCCGGGTAAGGCCAGCGGCCGCACCCGGGAGGGTGGTGGCACGGGCATTGGCACAGCGCTGCGGCGCATTGCAGTACCGGGGCGCCGTGCCGCGTAGCCCGGGTAAGCGCAGCGCACCCGGGGTCATGTCGCTGGCATTGTCACTGGCGCAGCGCGCTGCGGCGCGTTGTAGCGGACAGTCACTGTGTGTCGCCTCGGCGCGGTGCGCTGCGCTTACCCGGGCTACGGCCGTCAGCGTCCCGCACCCGCCAGCCGGAAGCCGATCCACACCGCCGCCAGCCCCAGCAGCACGCTGCCGGCGACATACGCCGCGGCCACGCCGGTCTCGCCGCGGCGCAGCAGGTACAGCGTCTCCAGGCCGAACGCCGAGAACGTGGTGAAGCCGCCGAGCACGCCGGTAAACAGGAACACCCGCATCGACGGCGAAAACATTGCGTGCCGCTCGGCCAGGCCCGCCAGCGCACCGATCACCAGGCAGCCCAGCACGTTGACCGCGAACGTGCCCGCCGGGAACCGGCCCTGCGCGGTGTGGTGCAGCACCCAGCCGCCCAGCAGGTGGCGCGACATCGCGCCGAGCGCGCCACCGAGGCCGACGTAGAGCAGGTGCAGGTTCATCGGCGTGCGCCGTGCAGTGGGGACGCGGGCACCTTACCCTGCGTCCCATCCCGTTGCCCGGAGCCGCCATGCCGACGTCCCGTTCCGCCGCCGCACGCGCGGCCGCCTGCGCGAACCCCTATGCCGCATTCGCGTGCGCGTTGGTGCTGCCGGTCGCGCTGGCCGCATGCAGCGCGCAGGACACACCCACGGCGGCCACGCCGGACGACACCGGACGCGACTGGTCGCTGCACGAGTGGCCGCTGCCGACGGCCGCCGCGCATGCCGCCCAGCCCGACCTGGTCACGACGGGTAACGACCTGCTGCTGTCGTGGATCGAGCCCGAAGGCGACGGCCATGCGCTGCGCTTCGCGCGTCACGACGCGGCGGGCTGGGGCGCACCGCGCGACATCGCGCGCGGTGACGACTGGTTCGTCAACTGGGCCGACACCCCGCACCTGCTGGCGACGGACGACGGCGCGCTGTGGGCGCACTGGCTGCAGAAATCGGCCGCCGCGACCTACGCCTACGACGTGGCGCTGGTGCGCTCGGACGACGGCGGCGCGACGTGGTCGGCACCGGCCACCGTCAACGACGACGGCACGCCGACCGAGCACGGCTTCGTGTCGTTGTGGCCCGCGTCCACGGACGCGCTGGGCATCGCGTGGCTGGACGGCCGGGAGACCGCCGGCGGCCACGAGGCGCACGAGGGCCACGGCGGTGGCGCGATGACGCTGCGCACCGCACGCATCGACGGTGCATTGCAGCGATCGGACGAACAGCGCCTGGACGCGATGACCTGCGACTGCTGCCAGACCGACGCCGCGCTGACCGGCCGCGGCCCGCTGCTGGTCTACCGCGACCGCACCCGCGAGGAGATCCGCGACGTTGCCGTTGCGCGCTTGGATGGTGGCCGCTGGACGACGCCTGCACTGGTGCACGCCGACAACTGGACGATGCCCGCCTGCCCGGTCAACGGCCCGGCGGTCGCCGCGCGCGGCAACGACGCGATCGTGGCCTGGTACACCGCCGCCGGCGACGTGCCGACGCTGAAACTCGCACGCAGCACGGACGCCGGCGACACGTTCGCCGCGCCGGTGGTGTTCGACCGCGGCGAGCAGGTCCAGGGCCGTGTCGATGTCGCGCTGGGCGCGGACGACGCGTGGGTCGCGTGGGTGCGCGAGGACCGCGGCGGGCAGTCGCTGCACCTGGCGCGCTGGGCGCCGGACCTTTCGGAAGAGCGCCAGCGCATCGAGATCGCAAAGCTGCAGGGCCGCGGGCGCGGCACCGGTTTCCCGCAGATGGCGCTGCAGGGCGATGCGCTGCACGTGGTGTGGACCGATGTGGTCGACGGCGCCCCGCGGTTGCAGGGACGGGTGGTGCGCCCCACGGCGAACGCCGCGCTTCAGCCCCTGTAGGAGCGGCTTCAGCCGCGATGCAATCCGGGCGCGATGCCAATCGGACAAGTCCTGTAGGAGCGACGTGAGTCGCGACCGCGTCGCTTGCCGGAGTGACGCATCGCGACTCAGGTCGCTCCTACAAGAGCTGCTTTGCGCAACATCAGGACACGCAAAGAAGATGGGCCGCGGTCGAAATCGCGGCCCATCCGTTGTTGCACGCACGCGGAGTCGTGATCGCGGCTGAAGCCGCTCCTACAAGTGAACACCGCGCTCCGGCATGAGGCGCCGGCGACTCAGCCGCAGCGCACGTTGGTGATGACGTTGGCCTCGTCGACGTCGATGTTCAGGCGGCCGGCGCGGAATTCCATCGTCACCATCATCCCGGGCTTCAGCACGCGCGCGATCTCGGCGTTGGCTTCGATGCGCGCGCGTTCGACCACCTCGGCGGTGGCGACCTGGCCGATCGCGTTGGGCTTGGCGGTTTCCGCGTCGCACGGGTCGGTGGGCATCGGCGGGTTTGGGTCGCTCATGGGCGGGGCCTCGGCGGTGGCAGGCGGCAGGGGGTCGCTGGCCGGCGGCGCGGCGGGCGTGGCACAGGCGGCCAAGGCGACCAGCGCGGTGCAGGCGGCGGACAACGAAGCGATACGCAGGACCATCGGCGACTCCATTCACGGATCAGGGACGGGCAGGGTGCCGCGTTCCGGGTGTGCACGAGGTTAACGGCGCGCGCCACCCGCGCAGGTCGCGTTCAGCGCTCCAACCGCCAGTTGAGCGAGGCGCGGTTCTCGATCGTGCTCGACTCGATCTCGACATCGAAACCGCGTCGCAGCAGGTACTTGAGCGTCAGCACCTGCCCGGTGCCGAGCAGCGATACGCCGTAGCCGACATACAGCCGCGGCGAGAGGTACTTGCCGACGCCGAACACCGACCCGCCCAGCGCGCGGCTCTGCATCACGCCGGCATCGTCCAGGCCGATGCGCGCACCCAGCTGCGACGCCAGCAGGCTGCCGCCCGCGGTGAGCGCGGCGCTGGCGGCGTTGAGCTGGCGGCCCTCGTCGCCGCTCACGCTCGACAGCGGACGCCCCAGCGCCAGGTACGCGAGCGCCTCGGACTGCGAGGTGGCGGGGTTGGACCAGACCTCCGCCTGCGGCGCGCTGGCGCGGCCGCTGATGTCGACGCCGGCGGTGACCTCGCCGACTTCACGCTCGGCGCGCACGTCCAGCAGCGGGTCCGACACCGGGCCGTTCGACCACGTCAGGTAGCCGCGGGTGATTTCCAGCTCCTGGCCATAGGCGGCGTACTCGCCACCGACTTCCAGCCGCCCGGTGGCGGTCATCTCGCGGCCCGGCACCGCACGCACGCGCAGGCGGCCGTCCAGGCTGCCGTCCAGGCCGAAGCCGTTGAGCATGACGTCCTCGCCCAGTGCGAGCGTCAGGTCCATGTCCAGCGGCAGGCCGCCGGTGTCCTCCGGGTCGACCGGGTCCAGCACCACCACGTCCGGCGACGCCGACACGCCCTGGTCCAGGCGCTCCAGGTCGAGGCGCGCTTCGGGCACGCCGACGGTGCCGGTCAACTGCAGCGGCGCGCCGGCGGTGTAGCGCACCTCGACGTCGGGGCTGGCGACCGCGTACAGGTCGCGGGTGTCGGACACCAGCACGTCCTGCCCGCGGATCGCCAGCACCAGCGGCGTATCGCCACCGCGCCAGCCCAGCGTGCCGTCGATCGACAGCGTGCCGTCGCCGGTGCCGACGCGGCCGTCGATGCGCGCGCTGCCGTCGGCCTGCGCCACCAGCGCCATGCGGCCGTCCTGCAGGGTGATGCCCAGCGACGGCACTTCCGCGGTGAAGCCGGTCAGCTGCGCCTGGCCCGACAGCAGCGGGTCGCCGCGCGTGCCCGCCAGGCCGAGGCGGCCGACCAGCCGTCCCTGCGGCTCGACGATGTCCGGCGAGAACAGCTCCATCCACGTGAGTTCATCGACGTCGACGGCGATGTCGCCTTCCAGCGGCGCATACGCGTCCCAACCCGTCTGCACGCGCGCGTCCAGGCGGCCGTCGCCGAGCACGTCCGCGCCCAGCGTCGCGTCGATCCGCGACGGGTCGAACTCGGCGACCAGCGACAGGTTGCGGTAGCTCAGCACGTCGCGCCGCGCGCGCTCGCTGAAGCGCAGGCCGGCGGCCGGCGAGGTGATCGTGGCCTGGCCCTGCCATGCGTTGCCGGCCGGACGCAGCTGCGCGTCGATGGCGACCTCGCCGCTGAGCAGCCACGGCCGGCCGTCGCTGCGCTCGGGCAGGTACGGCACCAGCAGCGCCAGCGGCAGCCCGCGGCCGTCGACCTGCAGACCGCGTCGCGGCCAGTCGGCACTGGCGCACAGCGAGCCGCCGTCGCTGGAGGCCAGGCACGCGGGCTCGAGGGTGCCGGCGCGGCCCGTCCAGCTGAAACCGGCCGGACCCTGCAGGCGCCACGCCGCGCCGCGCGCCGGGTCCAATTGCAGCGATGCCAGCGTGCCGCGCCACGTCGTGCCCTGCTTGCGCGCGCTGCCGGCCAGGGCGAGCGCGCCCACTTCGCCGCGCGCCTGCGCGTCGAGCTGCAACGCTTCCACCGCGCCGCGCGCATCCACGTCCAGCGTGTCGAACGGAAGCCCCGCCTGCAGTCCGGTGGCGTTGAGCGTCAACGCGCCGCCGCTGCCGCGCCACGGTAGGCGACCGTCGAGCACCAGGGTCTCGGCCTGCATGTCGCCCCAGCGCAGGCCGGTGCCGGCCAGGTCGGCCTGCACGTCGGGCGCGGTGCGCGCACCGCTCAACGCGAGGGTGCCGCGCAGCGTGCCCGCGGCGTCGGGGAACAGGTCGGCGAGCTGCAGCGGCGCGAAGCGCGCGTCGATGTCGAGGGTGTCGGCGATGCGGCCGGACGCCTCCACCCGGCTGCCGCCGAGCGAGAGCGCGACCTCGCCGTCGAAGGACGGGCCGCGCGCGTCGCCGGGTGGCAGCGCGATCGCCACGCGCGCGCGGCCGTCCAGCGCGCGGTCGCGCAGGCGGCCGGTCAGGCGTGGGGCATCGACGTCGATGTCCAGCGTGCCGTCATCGCGCGTGGTGCCCTGGCTGTCGAGCGTGCCGTCGACGGCGCCGTCCCAGCCGGCGATGAAGTAGCCCGGGTCGAACCCGGCCAGCGTCGCGTCCACGTCCCAGCCCAGCGACGGTGCCCAGCGCACGTCGCCGGTGGCGTCGAGCCGGCCGCCGGGCATCGTCGCGCGCAGCGAACGCAACGCCACGCCTTTGCCGGTGCCGCGGCCATCGAACTCGACGCGGGCCTGCTCGCCTTCGCGCGCCAGCCCGGCGGTGCCGATCGCCGCCCAGTCCTCCACCGTGCCGGCCAGGCCGAGATCGGCATCCAGTCGGATCACCGGCGTGTCGGCGGCGGCCTGCGCTGGCGTGGCCGGTGTCGTGGCCGCGCCGCCCCAGGTCAGGCCTCGCGCGTTGATGGCGAACTTGAAGCGGCGCGCCGCCGGGTCGCGGAAATCGGCGCGGCCACGCAGGGTCGCGGTGCCGTCGAGCAGCTCCAGCGCCAGCGGCTGCACGTCCAGCACCTGGTCCTCCAGCGCAAGACGCGAGGGGCGGATCACCGCCGTCAGCTCGCCACGCTCGATGCGTCCCTGCACCCTGGCGCGCCCGCCGACGCCGTCGGCAGCAAGGTCCAGCACCAGCGGTTGGCCGTCGGGCGTGCCACTGGCCAGCAGGCCGAGGTCGAGGGCATCGCTGGCGGCGCGCAGCTGCCAGCGCGGGTCGTCCTCGCCGCGCAAGACGAGCGTCGCGCGGGTCGGGCCGGGTGCACGGCCGGAAACGGCCACGTCCATGCGCGCAATGTCGCCGCGCGCGACCAGCCCCAGCCGCGGTGGCGTCGTGCCGGCGTCGGCGGGCAGCACCGCCGTTACGGTGAGGTCGGTGCGGTAGTCATCGCGCGGTGCGTACTCGCCGTCGGCGGTGAAGCGGCCGCGGTCGCTGTCGACGACGAGGCCGTCCACGGCCAGGTGGCCGTCGCGCGCGTCCAGCGCGCCGCGCAGGCGGTGCACGTCGATCACCGGCACGCGCGCGGCGCCGTCGGCCTGCAGCACGCGCAGGCCATCGATGCGCAGCTCGCGCGCCTGCAGGTGCAGTGGCGGGGCGATTGCGGGCAGCACCTCGGGCCACCGCGGCAGCTCGAACGGCTCGTCGCTCTGCGCCAGCAGCAGGGTGGCGTCCTCGACCTCCAGCGACCTGAGCCGCAACGTGCGCCCCAGCAGCGGCCGCAGCGCGGTGTCGAGCATCACGCGTTCGGCCTCGAACACGGTGCCGTCGTACTCGAAGCGCACGCCGCGCAGGGTCAACGGCCCCGACGCCGGGCCTTCGGCCTCGCGCCACTCAAGTTTCGCGCCGACGGGCAGGCGTTGTTGCACCTGCGCCAGCAGCACGTCGCGCCCGCCCACCGTCATCAGCAGCCAGTACGCCAGCAGCGCCAGTGCGATGGTGAGCGCGCCCGCCGTCAGGCTGCCGCGGATCGCCAGCCAGCGCAGGCGCTTGCGGCGGCGTTCGCGCAGCTCGGCGATGCGCGCCTCGCGCTGCTCGGGCGTCAGCGACGGATCGACGCGTGGGCGGAACGGCGAGCGCGGCAGCGATGGGCTCATGTGCGCGGCCTCACAGGGCGGTCCCGATGCTCAGGTACAGCTGGAAGTCCGAATCCGGATCGTCCAAGCCGTGTGCGACATCCAGCCGCAACGGCCCGACCGGCGAGCGCCAGCGCACCCCGACGCCGACACCGGTACGCCAGTCGGGCGTCTCGTCGAACGCGCTGCCGCTGTCGACGAAGCCGGCCGCACCCCAGTTGTCGTTGAAGTAGTGCTCGAACTCGACGCTGGCGGTGGCCACGTTGCGCGCGCCCACCGAGTAGGGGCCGAAGTCCGTGTCGATGCGCGGGCTGACCTCCTGGTAGGCGTAGCCGCGGATGCTGCGGTCGCCACCTGCGAAGAAGCGCAGGCTGGGGGGCATGTCCACCACCGTGTCGGTGAAGGTATGCCCCAGCTCGCCGCGGACGATCAGCCGGTTGTTATCGCCCAGTCCGCGATACCAGTGGGCGGTCGCGCGCGCCTGGGCGAAGTCGGCGTCGGAACCGGCGCCTTCCACGCCGCCGCGCAGCAGGAGCGTACCGGCCAGCGCATCGCGCGGGAACAGCACGTCGTCGGCGTCGACGTACTCGGCGCGAAGAGAGGGGTAGGTAAAGGTCGCGTAGCGGTAGTCCGGAATCGCCAGCGCGCCTTCGCCGTCGTCGGCCACGCGGTACAGCCAACGCTCGCGCAACGCATGGATCGACGCGACCGCGGTGAGGTGTTCGTTGATTTCGCCGCTGCGGCTGCCGACGAACTCGATGCGCCGGCTGTCCTGGTAGTCGGTCTGCTCGTCGGCGGCCTGCGCGCTGAAGGTGTACCACCCGTCCAGCCACGCGAACGCCGGGATCCGGTATTGCAGCGTGAGCGTCTTGCGCTGCTGCGCGTAGTCCAGCTGCGCCAGCGCCTTGTGACCGCGCTGGTTGAGGTAGCGCCGCTCCAGCCCCAACCGGACGCCGGCGCCGCTGTCGGTGCCGTAGCTCAGGCCGGCGGTGTAGACGCTGCGCTTGGCCGGCGTCAGCTCGACGGTGACCGGCACCAGCGTCCCCTGCGCGTCTTCCGGGCGTGGCTGGATGTCGATGCTGGCGAAGTAGTCCAGCCGCGCCAGCGACTGCCGCAGCCGGTCCAGCTTGCCCTGGTGGTAGTAGCTGCCGGTGTCCCAGTAGACCAGCTGCTCAAGCAGCTGCGGGCGGATGATGCGCGGGTCCTGGGTGAAGGTGACCTCGCCCATGTCGTAGCGCACGCCGCTTTCCCACACCAGGTCGATGTCGGCGGCGTTCTCCGCGCGCGTGACCTCCACGCGCCGGCTGGCGAAGCCGGCATCGAAGTAGCCGCGCTCGGCCAGCCGGCGGGTGATACGCGTCTTGGCGGCTTCGTAGGTGGGGTGGTCGAGCACGTCGCCCGGTTGCGGGCGGAAATCGGCCAGCTCCTCGCGCAGGTAGCGGTCGCGTGCGCCCTCACCGAGGATCGCCACGTCCGCGCGGCGCACCCGCACCGGGGTCCCCGGCTGGACCGCGACGGTCACCGCCACCGGGCCTTCGTCGCGCGTGCGCTCCACCGTGATGGTCGGGTCGTAGTAGCCGAACGGCTCCAGCGCTTCGCGGGTTTCGTCCTCGGCCTCGCGCACCAGGTAGGCCAGGCGCCGGCCGGACAGCTCGTCGCCGATGGCGTCCACCAGCGACAGCGAGACGCGCACGTTCTCGGTCATCGCCTCGTCCAGTCCGACGATGTCGACCCGCGACACCTGCGCCGCCTGGGCCGGGCCGGTTGCAGCGAGCATCAACACGGCGGCGGCGAGGGCGGTGGGGGAAAGGCGCATCGCGGCAGGATACGCAGCACGCGTCAAGACGCGATTAACCCGGCGTGGCGGCTGCGGCTCCGGCACCGCGCGGGCATCGGCGTTAGCATCCGGCGGGTCACGCATCCGCGACACCTCCCGGGGAGAACCGCCATGACCATCCGTGCCTCGCACCGCACCGGCCTGCTTGCCGCCGGCCTGCTCGCCGCCTTCGCCGCGCTGCCGGCCGCTGCCCAGCCAGCTCCCGCCCAGCCAGCGCCCGCCCGGCAACGGTCGGACGTGGAAACCGCGGCGCGCGACGTGCGCGACGAGGTCGTGCAGTGGCGCCGCCACTTCCACCAGCACCCCGAGCTGTCCAACCGCGAGGTCGAGACCGCCGCCACCATCGCCGGCCACCTGCGCGGGATGGGGCTGGCGCCGCGCACCGGCATCGGCGGGCACGGCGTGGTGGCGATCATCGAAGGCGCGCGCCCGGGCCCGAAGGTCGCGCTGCGTGCCGACATCGACGCGCTGCCGGTCACCGAGCGCACCGGCCTGCCATTTGCGTCGAAGGTGACGACCGAATTCAACGGCCAGGAAACCGGTGTGATGCACGCCTGCGGCCACGACGCCCACACCGGCATCCTGCTGGGCGTGGCACAGGCGCTGGTCGACATGCGCGACAGCCTGCCCGGCCAGGTGATGCTGGTGTTCCAGCCGGCCGAGGAAGGCCCGCCACCGGGCGAGGAAGGCGGCGCCAAGCTGATGCTGGAGGAGGGCCTGTTCGACGGCTTCAAGCCCGACGCGATGTTCGGCCTGCACGTGTTCTCGACCCTAAACGCCGACACGATCGGCGTGCGCAGCGGCCCGCTGATGGCCGCGTCGGACCGTTTCACCATCAAGGTGAAAGGCCGGCAGACGCACGGCTCGCGGCCGTGGGGCGGCATCGACCCGATCGTCGCCGCCGCCGACTTGGTGTCGACGGCGCAGACGGTGGTCAGCCGCCGCGCCGACATCGCCAAGCAGCCGGCGGTGGTCACCTTCGGCGTGGTGCGCGGCGGTATCCGCTACAACATCATCCCCGACGAGGTGGAGCTGACCGGCACCATCCGCACCTTCGACGACGGCATGCGCGAGAAGATCTTCGCCGACCTGATCAACGTCGCCGAGCATGTCAGCGCCGCGCACGGCGCCACCGCCGAGGCGCAGGTGCCCGACCAGGACGGCTACCCGGTCACCGTCAACGACCCGGACCTGACCGCGCGCATGCGGCCCAGCCTGGAGGTCGTGGCCCCGGGCAAGGTGGTCGAGCCGCCGCTGGTGACGGGTGCGGAGGATTTCTCGTTCTATGCGCGCGAAGTGCCGGCGATGTTCTTCTTCGTCGGCGCGACCCCGCCCGGCCAGGACCCGCTGGCCGCGCCCAGCAACCACTCGCCGGAGTTCCTGCTGGACGAGTCCGCGCTCGACCTCGGCCTGCGGGCGATGCTGCAGGTGACGCTGGACTACCTGCACGGCGAGGGCGCCTGACCCACGCTTTTTGTAGGAGCGGCTTCAGCCGCGATCGGATCCATATGACCCTTGTAGGAGCGACGTGAGTCGCGACCGCGCAACTCCGGACCCCAGCGCGGGTCGCGACTCACGTC
>NZ_JAINZW010000019.1 GCF_020026895.1 Novilysobacter selenitireducens | reverse complement strand
CCTCGTCCTTGCTCAGCACGTAGACCTCACCCTCGAAGTCGGTGTGCGGCTTGATCGAACCCGGCTTGCACAGCACCTGGCCGCGCTCGACGTCGTCGCGCTTGGTGCCGCGCAGCAGCAGGCCGGCGTTGTCGCCTGCCTGGCCCTGGTCCAGCAGCTTGCGGAACATCTCGACGCCCGTGACCGTGGTCTTCTGGGTGTCGCGGATGCCCACGATCTCGATTTCGTCGCCGACCTTGATGATGCCGCGCTCGATGCGGCCGGTCACCACGGTGCCGCGGCCCGAGATCGAGAACACGTCCTCGACCGGCATCAGGAACGGCTTGT
>NZ_JAINZW010000018.1 GCF_020026895.1 Novilysobacter selenitireducens | reverse complement strand
ACAAGCCGTTCCTGATGCCGGTCGAGGACGTGTTCTCGATCTCGGGCCGCGGCACCGTGGTGACCGGCCGCATCGAGCGCGGCATCATCAAGGTCGGCGACGAAATCGAGATCGTGGGCATCCGCGATACCCAGAAGACCACGGTCACGGGCGTCGAGATGTTCCGCAAGCTGCTGGACCAGGGCCAGGCAGGCGACAATGCCGGCCTGCTGCTGCGCGGCACCAAGCGCGACGACGTCGAGCGCGGCCAGGTGCTGTGCAAGCCGGGTTCGATCAAGCCGCACACCGACTTCGAGGGTGAGGTCTACGTGCTGAGCAAGGACGAGG
>NZ_JAINZW010000017.1 GCF_020026895.1 Novilysobacter selenitireducens | reverse complement strand
CGATCGGTCACGTTGACCACGGCAAGACGACGCTGACGGCGGCGCTGACGAAGGTGGGCGCGGAGCGTTTCGGCGGCGAGTTCAAGGATTACTCGGCGATCGACGCGGCGCCGGAAGAGAAGGCGCGCGGCATCACGATCTCGACCGCGCACGTCGAGTACGAATCCCCGACGCGCCACTACGCGCACGTGGATTGCCCGGGCCACGCCGACTACGTCAAGAACATGATCACCGGTGCCGCCCAGATGGACGGCGCGATCCTGGTGTGCTCGGCCGCTGACGGCCCGATGCCGCAGACGCGCGAGCACATCCTGCTGGCCCGCCAGGTGG
>NZ_JAINZW010000016.1 GCF_020026895.1 Novilysobacter selenitireducens | reverse complement strand
AAAGATCGGTTTCGTACAGAACTGATCGAAACGACGCTTACCGCTTCAATTTTCAACGCCGCCCTCGGGCGGCGTTTTTTTTTGTCCCGACGGGCAATACGCCGCTTCGCGCCGGACCCATCTTCAGGCCAGGGGTATCGAGCCGCCCCGCGACGCGTGGTCGATCACGGCGAGGTAGGCACGCACCGTGGCAGGCAGGCCGGCATGCAGCGCTTCACCGATCAGGGCGTGGCCGATGGAGACCTCGAGCACGCCCGGCACGGCGGCCAGGAACGGACCGTGGTTGTCCTGGTTGTGGTCGTGCCCGGCGTTGACGCCACGGCCGGCCGCGGCCGCGGCCGCGGCCATTCCCGAGAAC
>NZ_JAINZW010000015.1 GCF_020026895.1 Novilysobacter selenitireducens | reverse complement strand
CGGGGATGACGACCTGACAACACCGTGCGCGCCAGCGGCGCGCACGGGTCACGGCGTCACTTGATGATCTTGCTCACCACGCCGGCGCCGACGGTGCGGCCGCCTTCGCGGATCGCGAAACGCAGGCCTTCGTCCATCGCCACCGGATTGATCAGCGACACCACCATCTTCACGTTGTCGCCCGGCATCACCATCTCCACGCCCTCCGGCAGCTGGCAGGCGCCGGTGATGTCGGTGGTGCGGAAGTAGAACTGCGGACGGTAGCCCTTGAAGAACGGCGTGTGGCGGCCGCCCTCGTCCTTGCTCAGCACGTAGACCTCACCCTCGAAGTCGGTGTGCGGCTTGATCGAACCCGGCTTGCACAGCACCTGGCCGCGCTCGACGTCGTCGCGCTTGGTGCCGCGCAGCAGCAGGCCGGC
>NZ_JAINZW010000014.1 GCF_020026895.1 Novilysobacter selenitireducens | reverse complement strand
CACGCCGACTACGTCAAGAACATGATCACCGGTGCCGCCCAGATGGACGGCGCGATCCTGGTGTGCTCGGCCGCTGACGGCCCGATGCCGCAGACGCGCGAGCACATCCTGCTGGCCCGCCAGGTGGGCGTGCCGTACATCGTGGTCTTCCTGAACAAGGCGGACATGGTGGACGACGCCGAGCTGCTGGAGCTGGTGGAGATGGAAGTCCGCGAGCTGCTGAGCAAGTACGACTTCCCGGGCGACGACACCCCGATCATCCACGGTTCGGCCCTGAAGGCCCTCGAGGGTGACCAGAGCGACATCGGCGTGCCGGCGATCATCAAGCTGGTCGAGGCGCTGGACACGTACATCCCGGAGCCGGAGCGCGACATCGACAAGCCGTTCCTGATGCCGGTCGAGGACGTGTTCTCGATCTCGGGCCGCGGCACCGTGGTGACCGGCCGCATCGAGCGCGGCATCATCAAGGTCGGCGACGAAATCGAGATCGTGGGCATCCGCGA
>NZ_JAINZW010000013.1 GCF_020026895.1 Novilysobacter selenitireducens | reverse complement strand
GTGTTAGGCCGCACAAGAGCCTTCGCCGCAGATTAATTTCATAGCTTGGAGTCATCGTGTCCGCACCAGCTCGCGCCGGCATCTTCATCTACGCCAAAGACCCTGATCGCCTTTCTGGCTTCTACCAGTCTGTTCTCGGCATGGCGCCCGCTCATCGTACTGACCAGATGGTTGTGCTTCGCTCGCCGGATTTGCAGCTCATCGTTCACGCCATGCCTCCGGACGCCGCGTCGCAGGTCGCAATCACCAGCCCGCCGCAGCTGCGCGACAATGCCGCTATCAAGTTCTTCTGCACTGTCCCTAGCCTTTCGGGCGCTGAAGAATCAGCGCAATCTTTGGGCGGGCACGTCCTTCCAGAGCAATGGCAAGGCCCCGGGTTCGTGGTTCGCAATGCCTGTGACCCCGAAGGCAATATCTTCCAGGTCCGCGAGAGTGCGGCCTAACAATTCGTTCAAGCCGAACTTGCTTCGCTACACCAACAACGTGGCAGGTAAAGCTTGCCACGTTGTCGGCTACGCTACGCAAGTCGGCTTAACTCAGGCGTTAGGC
>NZ_JAINZW010000012.1 GCF_020026895.1 Novilysobacter selenitireducens | reverse complement strand
CCTTTTGGGAACCGGCCTTGGGTGTAAATGCCCAGCGATGACCTACTCTTGCATGGCTTAGGCCACACTACCATCGGCGCATGTGCGTTTCACTTCCGAGTTCGGGATGGGATCGGGTGGTGCCACACCGCTATTGTCGCTGGACAAGGGGGTGGAGTCGCGCCTTGGGCGCGGACTCTCATGGGTTGGGACGTAGCGAAATTGGTTTGGAATGTCGTCGACGCGTCGTCGAGTCCAAGGCCACTTGAGGTTATATGGTCAAGCCACACGGATCATTAGTACTGGTTAGCTCAATACATTGCTGTACTTACACACCCAGCCTATCAACCACCTGGTCTTGATGGTTCCTTCAGGGGAGTCAAGCTCCCGGGAGATCTCATCTTGAGGCGCGCTTCCCGCTTAGATGCTTTCAGCGGTTATCGCTTCCGAACATAGCTACCCGGCAATACCACTGGCGTGATAACCGGAACACCAGAGGTTCGTCCACTCCGGTCCTCTCGTACTAGGAGCAGCCCCTCTCAAATCTCCAACGCCCATGGCAGATAGGGACCGAACTGTCTCACGACGTTCTGAACCCAGCTCGCGTACCACTTTAAATGGCGAACAGCCATACCCTTGGGACCGACTACAGCCCCAGGATGTGATGAGCCGACATCGAGGTGCCAAACACCGCCGTCGATATGAACTCTTGGGCGGTATCAGCCTGTTATCCCCGGAGTACCTTTTATCCGTTGAGCGATGGCCCTTCCATACAGAACCACCGGATCACTAAGACCTACTTTCGTACCTGCTTGATCCGTCGATCTTGCAGTCAAGCACGCTTATGCCTTTGCACACAGTGCGCGATGTCCGACCGCGCTGAGCGTACCTTCGTGCTCCTCCGTTACACTTTGGGAGGAGACCGCCCCAGTCAAACTACCCACCATACACGGTCCCCGACCCGGATTACGGGCCCAGGTTAGAACGTCAAGCACGACAGGGTGGTATTTCAAGGATGGCTCCACTGCAGCTGGCGCCACAGTTTCATAGCCTCCCACCTATCCTACACAGACGAACTCAACGTTCAGTGTAAAGCTATAGTAAAGGTTCACGGGGTCTTTCCGTCTTGCCACGGGAACGCTGCATCTTCACAGCGATTTCAATTTCACTGAGTCTCGGGTGGAGACAGCGCCGCTGTCGTTACGCCATTCGTGCAGGTCGGAACTTACCCGACAAGGAATTTCGCTACCTTAGGACCGTTATAGTTACGGCCGCCGTTTACTGGGGCTTCGATCAAGAGCTTCGCCTTGCGGCTGACCCCATCAATTAACCTTCCAGCACCGGGCAGGCGTCACACCCTATACGTCCACTTTCGTGTTTGCAGAGTGCTGTGTTTTTGATAAACAGTCGCAGCGGCCTGGTCACTGCGACCCCCGCCAGCTATAGCCCGCATGGGCCACCAGCAGGGGTGCACCTTCTCCCGAAGTTACGGTGCCATGTTGCCTAGTTCCTTCACCCGAGTTCTCTCAAGCGCCTGAGAATTCTCATCCTGCCCACCTGTGTCGGTTTACGGTACGGTCTGCGTAAGCTGAAGCTTAGGAGCTTTTCCTGGAAGCGTGGTATCAGTCACTTCGCCCTAATGGGCTCGTCTCGGTGCTCGGTGTTAAAGGGTCCCGGATTTGCCTAAGACCCACACCTACCGCCTTTCCCCGGGACAACCAACGCCCGGTAGACCTAACCTTCTCCGTCCCTCCATCGCACTTACGCGAGGTGCTGGAATATTAACCAGCTTCCCATCGACTACGCATTTCTGCCTCGCCTTAGGGGCCGACTCACCCTGCGTCGATTAACGTTGCGCAAGGAAACCTTGGGCTTTCGGCGTGCGGGCTTTTCACCCGCATTATCGTTACTCATGTCAGCATTCGCACTTCCGATACCTCCAGCAGACTTCTCAATCCACCTTCACCGGCTTACGGAACGCTCCTCTACCGCGCACAAACAAGTTGTGCACCCCAAGCTTCGGTTCAACGCTTAGCCCCGTTAAATCTTCCGCGCAGACCGACTCGACCAGTGAGCTATTACGCTTTCTTTAAAGGGTGGCTGCTTCTAAGCCAACCTCCTGGCTGTCTGTGCCTTTCCACATCGTTTTCCACTCAGCGTTGATTTGGGACCTTAGCTGTGGGTCTGGGTTGTTTCCCTTTTCACGACGGACGTTAGCACCCGCCGTGTGTCTCCCATGCATTCTGTCCTGGTATTCGGAGTTTGCCATGGTTTGGTAAGTCGCAATGACCCCCTAGCCATAACAGTGCTCTACCCCCAGGAAGATTCACATGAGGCGCTACCTAAATAGCTTTCGAGGAGAACCAGCTATCTCCGGGTTCGATTAGCTTTTCACTCCTAATCACACCTCATCCCCTACCTTTGCAACGGGAGTGGGTTCGGGCCTCCAGTTGATGTTACTCAACCTTCACCCTGGGCATGACTAGATCACCCGGTTTCGGGTCTATTGCCCGCGACTATGCGCCCTTATCAGACTCGGTTTCCCTTCGCCTCCCCTATACGGTTAAGCTTGCCACGAACAATAAGTCGCTGACCCATTATACAAAAGGTACGCAGTCACCCCGAAGGGCTCCTACTGCTTGTACGCACACGGTTTCAGGGTCTATTTCACTCCCTTCACCAGGGTTCTTTTCGCCTTTCCCTCACGGTACTGGTTCACTATCGGTCGGTCAGGAGTATTTAGCCTTGGAGGATGGTCCCCCCATGTTCAGACAGGGTTTCTCGTGCCCCGCCCTACTCGATTTCACTGAAAGAGTTCTTTCGCATACCGGGCTGTCACCGTCTATGGCCAACCTTTCCAGGTTGTTTTGCTAAAACTCAACCAGCTTAAGGGCTGCTCCCCGTTCGCTCGTCACTACTCAGGGAATCTCGGTTGATTTCTTTTCCTCCGGTTACTTAGATATTTCAGTTCACCGGGTTCGCCTTGCATGGCTATGTATTCACCATGCAATACTCCTTGCGGAGTGGGTTTCCCCATTCGGACATCGCGGGATCAATGCTTGTTGCCAGCTCCCCCACGCTTTTCGCAGGCTGCCACGTCCTTCATCGCCTCTGACCGCCAAGGCATCCACCGTGTGCGCTTATTCGCTTGACCATATAACCCCAAGTCGCCTCAGGGTTGTCTGTGCCCGCGGGTACAAACCGCGGAACGCGAATATCAACGACAACTTCAAATGTTAGGGCCTCAAAGGGCCCCGCCTTAGCCTCTACGACACGTCATGGACATTCCGTCTCAAAACGCTCGCTACGTCCCAGTTTTCAAAGAACACGACGCGGGCCACAGTGCCCGATCGCTTCAAATCTTGAGTGTGCGCAGAATCATTCAGAGTTGGTGGGTCTGGGAGGACTCGAACCACCGGCCTCACCCTTATCAGGGGTGCGCTCTAACCACCTGAGCTACAGACCCAATGTGTCGTGCATCCCAGGACCCGCCGCCGTTGGTGGAGCTTGTCGGGATCGAACCGACGACCCCCTGCTTGCAAAGCAGGTGCTCTCCCAGCTGAGCTAAAGCCCCATGCTTCAACAGCAAAAAAGGGACGCTCCCGCATCGGCCTCTCGGCCAACCGGAACTCTGAATGCAGGTCACTTGTGCGGACGCCTGACAGGCTTTGAACAAGCTGTCTTTAGTCTCTAAAGGAGGTGATCCAGCCGCACCTTCCGATACGGCTACCTTGTTACGACTTCACCCCAGTCATGAATCACTCCGTGGTAACCGTCCCCCTTGCGGTTAGACTAGCTACTTCTGGAGCAACCCACTCCCATGGTGTGACGGGCGGTGTGTACAAGGCCCGGGAACGTATTCACCGCAGCAATGCTGATCTGCGATTACTAGCGATTCCGACTTCACGGAGTCGAGTTGCAGACTCCGATCCGGACTGAGATGGGGTTTCTGGGATTGGCTCACCGTCGCCGGTTTGCAGCCCTCTGTCCCCACCATTGTAGTACGTGTGTAGCCCTGGCCGTAAGGGCCATGATGACTTGACGTCATCCCCACCTTCCTCCGGTTTGTCACCGGCGGTCTCCTTAGAGTTCCCACCATTACGTGCTGGCAACTAAGGACAAGGGTTGCGCTCGTTGCGGGACTTAACCCAACATCTCACGACACGAGCTGACGACAGCCATGCAGCACCTGTGTCACGGTTCCCGAAGGCACCAATCCATCTCTGGAAAGTTCCGTGCATGTCAAGGCCAGGTAAGGTTCTTCGCGTTGCATCGAATTAAACCACATACTCCACCGCTTGTGCGGGCCCCCGTCAATTCCTTTGAGTTTCAGTCTTGCGACCGTACTTCCCAGGCGGCGAACTTAACGCGTTAGCTTCGATACTGAGTTCCTAGTTGAACCCAACATCCAGTTCGCATCGTTTAGGGCGTGGACTACCAGGGTATCTAATCCTGTTTGCTCCCCACGCTTTCGTGCCTCAGTGTCAGTGCTGGTCCAGGTAGTCGCCTTCGCCACGGATGTTCCTCCCGATATCTACGCATTTCACTGCTACACCGGGAATTCCACTACCCTCTACCGCACTCTAGACTGCCAGTATCCAATGCCATTCCCAGGTTGAGCCCAGGGCTTTCACATCAGACTTAACAAACCACCTACGCACGCTTTACGCCCAGTAATTCCGAGTAACGCTTGCACCCTTCGTATTACCGCGGCTGCTGGCACGAAGTTAGCCGGTGCTTATTCTTACGGTACCGTCATGACTCCCGGGTATTAACCGAAAGCTTTTCTTCCCGTACAAAAGTGCTTTACAACCCGAAGGCCTTCTTCACACACGCGGCATGGCTGGATCAGGCTTGCGCCCATTGTCCAATATTCCCCACTGCTGCCTCCCGTAGGAGTCTGGACCGTGTCTCAGTTCCAGTGTGGCTGATCATCCTCTCAGACCAGCTACGGATCGTCGCCTTGGTGGGCCTTTACCCCGCCAACTAGCTAATCCGACGTCGGCTCATCTTTCCGCGCCAGGCCCGAAGGTCCCCGGCTTTCACCCGTAGGTCGTATGCGGTATTAGCGTAAGTTTCCCTACGTTATCCCCCACGAAAAGGCAGATTCCGACGTATTCCTCACCCGTCCGCCACTCGCCACCCAGGGAGCAAGCTCCCCTGTGCTGCCGTTCGACTTGCATGTGTTAGGCCTGCCGCCAGCGTTCACTCTGAGCCAGGATCAAACTCTTCACTTAAGTATTGCAGCGCCAGTCCGAAGACCGTTGCTTATGCTTTGAGTGCAGTCGTCTATCCAGGCCCAAACAAACTCAATCTCAAGCATCTCGCGATGCCCGTTACTGCTTCATTTGGACTCTGTGTCGAACGTCTGCTGATGGACAACCATCGCCACCGGCCAGACGCCCGCACAAGTCACCTGCGCACACTGTCAAAGATCCTTCGGAACCGGCCTCAGCGCCGCGTCCCGTGCCCAGCACCTAAGTGCCCGAGCGAGCCGCACATCTTACAGCAGATTTCCGGGCCGTCAACACCTTCTCGACACGCTTTCTGCTTCAGATCCCCCGCCGATTCGGCAGCCCCTCAAGGCCACCCCCTCAGCAGGGCCGCGCATTGTGCACATGC
>NZ_JAINZW010000011.1 GCF_020026895.1 Novilysobacter selenitireducens | reverse complement strand
GCCTGCGTTTCGCGATCCGCGAAGGCGGCCGCACCGTCGGCGCCGGCGTGGTGAGCAAGATCATCAAGTGACGCCGTGACCCGTGCGCGCCGCTGGCGCGCACGGTGTTGTCAGGTCGTCATCCCCGGGTGGTTTTATCGGGGTCCAGTGTCTCGAGGTTCGATCAGCCTCAAGCCGCCGGAAGATCCAGCTACCGCAACGGTGACACCCAGGCGAGTCGGCAACGGCTCGCCGTTGCCGTCTAAGGAAAACCCGTAAAAAACAGTACGCCAGTAGCTCAATTGGCAGAGCAGCGGTCTCCAAAACCGCAGGTTGGGGGTTCGAGTCCCTCCTGGCGTGCCACTGATGATGCAACCGCTCCGGCGGGCGCACGACGAGCCGGATGAACACCAAGGTCGAACAACCCAAGTCCAGCAGCAGCAGCGCTGGTGACGTCGTCAAGTACGTGCTGGCCATCGCGCTGGTCGCGGCTGGCGTCTTCGGCTACACCTGGTTCGAGCAGTGGCCGGGCGCGCTGCGTGCTCTGCTGGTGGCCGGCGGCCTGGTTGCCGGCGCACTGGTTTTCTTCACCAGCCACAAGGGCGAAGAGACCCGCGAGTTCCTGTCGGAGGCGCGCTTCGAGCTGCGCAAGGTCGTATGGCCGACCCGCCAGGAGGCGCTGCGCACCACGTGGGTGGTGATGATCGCGGTGCTGGTGCTGAGCCTGATCCTGGCCGGGTTCGACACGGTCATCCAGTTTTTCATCAAGTTGTTCCTGGGGCGCTGAGGCATGAGCGATAACGAAAACAAGCGCTGGTACGTGGTCCACGCCTACTCGGGCTTCGAGAAGACGGTGGCCCAGGCGCTGCGTGACCGCATCGTCCGTGCCGAGATGCAGGACCGCTTCGGCGACGTCCTGGTCCCGACAGAAGAAGTCGTGGAGATGCGCTCGGGGCAGAAGCGCCGCAGTGAGCGCAAGTTCTTCCCCGGCTACGTGCTGGTGCAGATCGCCACCCACGACGAGAGCGGCATCCCCCGGATCGACAGCGAGAGCTGGCACCTGATCAAGGAGACGCCGAAGGTGATGGGCTTCATCGGCGGCACCGCCGACCGTCCGCTGCCGATCGCCGACCACGAGGCCGACGCCATCCTCAACCGCGTGCAGGAAGGCGTGGAGAAGCCCAAGCCGAAGGTGCTGTTCGAGGCCGGCGAGATGGTCCGCGTCATCGACGGGCCGTTCAACGACTTCAACGGCGTGGTCGAGGAAATCAATTACGAGAAGAGCCGCCTGCGCGTCGCAGTGCTGATCTTCGGCCGCTCGACCCCGGTCGAGCTGGAATTCGGGCAGGTCGAGAAGGCCTGACCCGGCTGATTCGCCGGGGCGAGTGGTTCGCCCGGGCAACAACGCGAGGAGCCCCGCAGCCGATGGCGTGCAGGCGACTGGACTCGCAGGAGCAAAGCAATGGCTAAGAAAGTTATCGGTTACATCAAGCTGCAGGTGAAGGCCGGCCAGGCCAACCCGTCGCCGCCGGTGGGCCCCGCCCTCGGCCAGCGCGGCCTGAACATCATGGAGTTCTGCAAGGCGTTCAATGCCGCGACCTCCAAGCTGGAGCCGGGCCTGCCGATCCCGACCGTGATCACCGCGTACTCGGATCGCACGTTCACCTTCATCACCAAGACGCCGCCGGCGTCGATCCTGCTGAAGAAGGCCGTGGGCATCACCTCCGGCTCCAAACGCCCGAACACCGACAAGGTGGGCAAGGTCACCCGCGCCCAGCTCGAGGAGATCGCCAAGTCGAAGGAACCCGACCTGACGGCGGCCGACCTGGAAGCGGCGGTGCGCACGATTGCGGGCTCGGCCCGTTCCATGGGTCTGGTGGTGGAGGGTTAAGACATGGCGATGACCAAGCGTGAGAAGGCCATCAAGGCCGCCGTGGTGCCGGGCAAGGCGTATGCCTTCGACGACGCCATCAAGATTGTGAAGACCGCCACCAAGGCCAAGTTCGTCGAGTCCGTCGACGTCGCCGTGCGCCTGGGCGTGGATGCCAAGAAGTCCGATCAGCAGGTGCGCGGTTCGACCGTGCTGCCGGCCGGTACCGGCAAGACCGTCCGCGTGGCGGTGTTCTGCCCGGCCGGTGCCAAGGCCGAGGAGGCCCTGGCCGCTGGCGCCGACGCCGTCGGCATGGACGACCTGGCCGAAAAGATGCAGGGCGGCGACCTGAACTACGACGTCGTGATTGCCACCCCGGACGCCATGCGCGTCGTCGGCAAGCTCGGCACCGTGCTCGGCCCGCGCGGCCTGATGCCCAACCCGAAGGTCGGCACCGTTTCGCCGAACCCGGGCGAGGCCGTCAAGAACGCCAAGGGCGGCCAGGTCCGCTACCGCACCGACAAGGCCGGCATCATCCACTGCACCATCGGCAAGGCCGACTTCGACGACGCCTCGCTGAAGGGCAACCTCGAGGCGCTGCTGGCCGACCTGATCAAGGCCAAGCCGGCGACCGCCAAGGGCCAGTACCTGCAGAAGGTGTCGGTCAGCTCGACCATGGGTCCGGGCGTGGCCGTGGACCAGTCGAGCCTGGCGCTGAAGTGACGATTTGACCCACGCGCACTGCGCGTGGCGAAAGCC
The DNA here is from genome assembly GCF_020026895.1 of Novilysobacter selenitireducens. Taxonomy (GTDB): domain Bacteria; phylum Pseudomonadota; class Gammaproteobacteria; order Xanthomonadales; family Xanthomonadaceae; genus Lysobacter_C; species Lysobacter_C selenitireducens. The sequence continues at coordinate 13,701 of NZ_JAINZW010000011.1, read as the reverse complement.
ACTGGATTCCCGCCTGCGCGGGAATGACGAACCAGGAGGATGGCGATCCGAGAAGTCGCCATCCGCAACAAATTTTGAGGGCATCGCAACGGAGTCCATCCCCGCGCGATCGCCGTCAAAGACCGCAGGCGCGGTCTGCGCGCAGTGACGACGGGCACGGAAGCTCGATACGGCATGGAGTCGTCGTCATCGCAGGCGGGAGCGCTTAATCCGGTCCCTCGGGACCAGGGCCTGCGTAGATGGTGCCGCCCCCTCTGGAAATCTCTGGAAGGGCCGCCACCGGGACGCGAGAGCGTCCCCGATGCCAAGGGATGGCGTCGCCCAGGACCGCCGGCGGCAGGAGCCGCGGGCGGAGTTTCAATTGGAGGAGTGCAATGGCTCTTAATCTGTCCCAGAAGCAAGAAGTCGTCGCCGAAGTGGCCGAAGTTGCCTCGAAGGCCCACTCCTTGATCGCCGCAGAGTACGCAGGCGTCACGGTCAGCCAGATGACCGAGATGCGCAAGAAGGCTCGCGAAACCGGCGTCTACCTGCGCGTGGTCAAGAACACCTTGGCTTCGCGTGCGGTCGCCGGCACCGAATACGAGTGCGTCAAGGACGTGCTCGTCGGTCCGCTGCTGTATGCGTTCTCGACCGAGGAGCCCGGCGCTGCCGGTCGCCTGATCAAGGAATTCGCCAAGGGCAACGACAAGCTGCAGGCCAAGGTCGTCGCGTTGGGAGGCCAGCTGTATCCGGCCAGCCACGTCGATGTGCTGGCTTCGCTGCCGACCCGTGACCAGGCGCTGGCGATGCTCGCCCGCGTGCTGTCCGAGCCGGCCGCGATGTTCGCGCGTGCGGTCAAGGCCGTGGCCGACAAGCAGGGCGGTGGCGAAGAAGCCCCCGCCGCCGAAGCGACGGCGGAAACGGCCTGACGGCCGGCCCGCTCCGGCGGGTGCTTTCCGAACCCCATTCGTAAGATCAATTTCCAGAGGTAAATCAACATGTCCCTGTCCAACGAGCAGATCGTCGACGCAATCGCCGAGAAGTCCCTGATGGAAGTGATGGAGCTGGTCAAGGCCATCGAAGAGAAGTTCGGCGTCTCCGCCGCCGCTCCGGTCATGGCCGCTGCCGGCCCGGCCGCTGCCGGCCCGGCTGCCGAGGAGCAGACCGAGTTCACCGTCGTGCTGAAGGCCGCCGGCGAGAAGAAGGTCGAAGTCATCAAGGCCGTCCGTGCCATCACCGGCCTGGGCCTGAAGGAAGCCAAGGATCTGGTGGAAGGCGCCCCGAAGGACGTGAAGGAAGGCGTCTCGAAGGAAGAGGCCGAGAAGCTGAAGAAGGACCTCGAGGCCGCTGGCGCGACCGCCGAGCTGAAGTAAGCCGTACTTGCGTCGCCGGGCGTCATTGGCGACCACGAAGGCTGGGGGCGAAAGCCCCCGGCCTTTGGCCGTTGTAGTTCGAAGCTAGAAGCAACACCCGAAAATCGACACCGAGTTGGTAGTTGGAAGTAGCAGGAGAGGGCGTGCTGGTGCCGGCAATACCAGCGACTTCCAACTGACGATTCCCCCGGATCGCACTCCGATCCCCCAGGGCCGCGCGGACCGACCACCGCGCACCGCCGCTTGGCGGCGGGCCCACATGTAACCGAGGCGGTAGCCCCATGACCACAGCTTCCACGACCCAATACTCGTTCACCGAAAAGAAGCGCGTCCGCAAGGATTTCGGCAAGCGCAAGTCGATCCTGGAGGTCCCCTTCCTCCTGGCGATCCAGGTGGACTCCTATCGCGCCTTCCTGCAGGAAGACGTCGAGCCGTCCAAGCGCGCCGACCGCGGCCTGCATGCCGCGCTCAAGTCGGTGTTCCCGATCAGCAGCTACAGCGGCAACGCCGCGCTGGAGTACGTGGGCTACAAGCTGGGTGAGCCCGCGTTCGACGAGCGCGAGTGCCGCAACCGTGGCCTGAGCTACGGCGCCCCCCTGCGCGTGACCGTGCGCCTGGTGATCTACGACCGCGAGTCGTCGACCAAGGCCATCAAGTACGTGAAGGAGCAGGAGGTCTACATGGGCGAGATCCCGCTCATGACCGACAACGGCACCTTCATCGTCAACGGCACCGAGCGCGTCATCGTCAGCCAGCTGCACCGCAGCCCGGGCGTGTTCTTCGACCACGACCGCGGCAAGACGCACAGCTCCGGCAAGCTGCTCTACAGCGCCCGCATCATCCCCTACCGCGGCTCCTGGCTGGACTTCGAGTTCGACCCGAAGGACGGCCTGTTCACGCGTATCGACCGCCGCCGCAAGCTGCCGGTCACCGTGCTGCTGCGCGCACTGGGCTACAACAACGAAGAGATGCTGGCCGAGTTCTTCGAGGTCAACACCTTCCACATCGACCCCAAGGAAGGCGTGCAGCTGGAGCTGGTGCCCGAGCGCCTGCGTGGCGAGACCCTGGACTTCGACCTGGCCGATGGCGACAAGGTCATTGTCGAGGCCGGCCGCCGCATCACCGCGCGCCACGTCAAGCAGCTCGAGGCCTCCGGCATCGAGGCGCTGGCCGTGCCCGACAGCTACCTGGTCGGCCGCATCCTGTCGCACGACGTCGTCGACGCCAACACCGGCGAGCTGATCGCCGCGGCCAACGACGAGATCACCGAGGAGCAGCTGGAAGCCTTCCGCAAGGCCGGCATCGAGGTGGTGGGCACCATCTGGGTCAACGACCTGGACCGCGGCCCGTTCATCTCCAACACCCTGCGCATCGACCCGAGCAAGACCCAGCTCGAGGCGCTGGTCGAGATCTACCGGATGATGCGTCCGGGCGAGCCGCCGACCAAGGACGCCGCGCAGAACCTGTTCCACAACCTGTTCTTCACCTTCGACCGCTACGACCTGTCGGGCGTCGGCCGGATGAAGTTCAACCGCCGCATCGGCCGCAAGGAAACCACCGGCGCGTCGGTGCTGTACGACGCCAAGTACTTCGCCGAGCGCAAGGACGAGGAATCCAAGCGCCTGCGCGAGGAGTGCGGCGCCGGCTCCGACATCCTGGACGTGCTTAAGGTCCTGACCGAGATCCGCAACGGTCGCGGCACGGTCGACGACATCGACCACCTGGGCAACCGCCGCGTGCGTTCGGTCGGCGAAATGGCCGAGAACACCTTCCGCGTGGGCCTGGTCCGCGTCGAGCGCGCCGTCAAGGAGCGCCTGTCGATGGCCGAGTCCGAAGGGCTCACCCCGCAGGAGCTGATCAACGCCAAGCCGGTGGCCGCTGCAATCAAGGAGTTCTTCGGCTCCTCGCAGCTGTCGCAGTTCATGGACCAGAACAACCCGCTGTCGGAAGTCACCCACAAGCGCCGCGTGTCGGCCCTTGGCCCGGGCGGCCTGACCCGCGAGCGCGCGGGCTTCGAAGTGCGTGACGTGCACCCGACCCACTACGGCCGCGTCTGCACCATCGAGACGCCGGAAGGCCCGAACATCGGCCTGATCAACTCGCTGGCCGTGTTCGCCCGCACCAACCAGTACGGCTTCCTCGAGACGCCGTACCGCAAGGTCGTGGACGGGAAGGTCACCGACGACGTCGAGTACCTGTCGGCGATCGAGGAGAACGAGTACGTCATCGCCCAGGCCAACGCCGCCCAGGACGACAAGGGCAAGCTGACCGCGCAGTTCGTGGCCTGCCGCTTCCAGGGCGAGTCGCTGCTCAAGCCGCCGGCGGAAGTCGACTTCATGGACGTCTCGCCGATGCAGACCGTGTCGGTCGCCGCAGCGCTGGTGCCGTTCCTGGAGCACGACGACGCCAACCGCGCGCTGATGGGCGCCAACATGCAGCGCCAGGCGGTGCCGACGCTGCGTGCCCAGAAGCCGCTGGTCGGTACGGGCATCGAGCGCGCCGTGGCGCGCGACTCGGGCGTGACGGTCAACGCGTTGCGCGGCGGCACGATCGAGCAGATCGACGCGGCCCGTATCGTGGTCAAGGCCAACGAGGACGAGATCTCCGGCGAGACCGATGCCGGCGTCGACATCTACAACCTGATCAAGTACACGCGTTCCAACCAGAACACCTGCATCAACCAGACCCCGCTGGTGAAGGTCGGCGACGTGATCGCGCGTGGCGACGTCCTGGCCGACGGCCCCTCGACCGACATTGGCGAGCTGGCACTGGGCCAGAACATGCTGGTCGCGTTCATGCCGTGGAACGGCTACAACTTCGAGGACTCGATCCTGCTGTCCGAGCGCGTGGTCGAGGAGGATCGCTACACCACGATCCACATCGAGGAGCTGACCGCCGTCGCCCGCGACACCAAGCTCGGGCCGGAGGAGATCTCCGCCGACATCCCGAACGTCTCGGAGAACGCGCTCAACCGACTGGACGAATCCGGCGTGGTGTACATCGGTGCGGAAGTGCGCGCCGGCGACATCCTGGTCGGCAAGGTCACGCCCAAGGGCGAAAGCCAGCTGACCCCGGAAGAGAAGTTGCTGCGCGCGATCTTCGGCGAGAAGGCGTCCGACGTTAAGGACAGCTCGCTGCGGGTGCCGCCGGGCATGGATGGCACCGTCATCGACGTGCAGGTCTTCACCCGCGACGGCATCGAGAAGGACAAGCGTGCGCGCCAGATCGAGGAGTCCGAGATCAAGCGAGTCAAGAAGGACTTCGACGACCAGTTCCGCATCCTGGAGTCGGCCATCTACGCGCGCCTGCGCAGCCAGCTGATCGGCAAGGTCGCCAACGGCGGCCCGGGCGTGAAGAAGGGCGAGACCGTCACCAGCCTGGTGCTGGACGGCCTGAAGAAGTCCGACTGGTTCGGCCTGCGCATGAAGGACGAGGAGGCCGTGGAGGCCATCGAGCGCGCGCAGAAGCAGATCGAAGTCCACGAGAAGGAATTCGAGAAGCGCTTCGCCGACAAGCGCGCCAAGATCACCCAGGGCGACGACCTCGCCCCGGGCGTGCTGAAGATGGTCAAGGTGTTCCTGGCGGTGAAGCGCCGCATCCAGCCGGGCGACAAGATGGCCGGCCGCCACGGCAACAAGGGCGTGGTGTCCACGATCGTTCCGGTCGAGGACATGCCCTACAGCGCCAGCGGCGAGACCGTCGACATCGTTCTCAACCCGCTGGGCGTGCCGAGCCGCATGAACATCGGCCAGATCCTCGAGGTTCACCTGGGCTGGGCCGCCAAGGGCCTGGGCCAGAAGATCCAGCGCATGCTCGAGGCACAGCAGAAGCTCGCGGACCTGCGCAAGTTCCTGGACGACATCTACAACCACGACAGCAAGCTGCATGGCGAGCGCGTCGACCTCAAGCAGTTCAGCGACGAGGAACTCCTCACGCTGGCCCGCAACCTGGTCGACGGCGTGCCGATGGCGACGCCGGTGTTCGACGGCGCGGCGGAGACCGAGATCAAGCGCATGCTCGAGCTCGCCGAACTGCCCTCCAGTGGCCAGACCGTGCTGCACGACGGTCGCACCGGTGAGGCGTTCGACCGCCCGGTCACCATCGGCTACATGCACATGCTGAAGCTGAACCACCTGGTCGACGACAAGATGCACGCGCGTTCGACCGGTCCGTACTCGCTCGTCACCCAGCAGCCGCTGGGCGGCAAGGCGCAGTTCGGTGGCCAGCGCTTCGGTGAGATGGAAGTCTGGGCGCTGGAGGCATACGGCGCGGCCTACACCCTGCAGGAAATGCTGACGGTGAAGTCCGACGACGTGCAGGGCCGCAACCAGATGTACAAGAACATCGTCGACGGCGAGTACGAGATGGTCGCCGGCATGCCGGAGTCCTTCAACGTGCTTGTGAAGGAAATCCGCTCGCTCGCGATCAACATGGAGCTGGAAGAGAACTGAGGTCGAGCCGGGGGCGCCGCACTACTCGCGCGCCCCGGCCCGCATCCCCGTTAGCCAGCCCTTCGACGATTTACTCCTCTACGGAGAAAGAAAATGAAAGACCTGCTCAACCTGTTCAACCAGCAGCGTCCCGTGCTCGACTTCGACGCGATCAAGATCGCGCTGGCGTCGCCGGACCTGATCCGTTCGTGGTCCTTCGGCGAGGTCAAGAAGCCCGAGACCATCAACTACCGCACCTTCAAGCCCGAGCGCGACGGCCTGTTCTGCGCGGCCATCTTTGGGCCGATCAAGGACTACGAGTGCCTGTGCGGCAAGTACAAGCGCATGAAGCACCGCGGCGTGGTCTGCGAGAAGTGCGGCACCGAGGTCACGCTGGCCAAGGTGCGTCGCGAGCGCATGGGCCACATCGACCTGGCATCGCCGGTCGCGCACATCTGGTTCCTCAAGTCGCTGCCCAGCCGCATCGGCCTGATGCTGGACATGACCCTGCGCGACATCGAGCGGATCCTGTACTTCGAAGCGTTCGTCGTGACCGAACCGGGCCTGTCCCCGCTCGAGCGCGGCCAGCTGCTCAACGAAGAGCAGTTCATGCAGGCGCGCCAGGAGCACGGTGACGACTTCGAGGCCGCGATGGGCGCCGAGGCGGTCTACGACCTGCTGCGCACGATTGACCTGCAGGCCGAGATGGTGCAGCTGAAGGAAGACATCGCTGCCACCGGTTCGGAGACCAAGCTCAAGCGCCTCACCAAGCGCATCAAGCTGGTCGAGGCCTTCCTGGAGTCGGGCAACCGTCCGGAATGGATGGTCATGACCGTGCTGCCGGTGCTGCCGCCGGACCTGCGTCCGCTGGTGCCGCTGGACGGTGGCCGCTTCGCGACGTCGGATCTCAACGACCTGTACCGCCGCGTCATCAACCGCAACAACCGCCTGCGCCGCCTGCTGGAGCTCAACGCGCCCGACATCATCGTGCGCAACGAGAAGCGCATGCTGCAGGAGTCGGTGGACGCGCTGATGGACAACGGCCGTCGTGGCCGTGCCATCACCGGCACCAACAAGCGCCCGCTCAAGTCGCTGGCCGACATGATCAAGGGCAAGCAGGGCCGGTTCCGCCAGAACCTGCTCGGCAAGCGCGTGGACTACTCGGGCCGTTCGGTCATCGTGGTCGGCCCGTACCTGAAGCTGCACCAGTGCGGCCTGCCGAAGAAGATGGCGCTGGAGCTGTTCAAGCCCTTCATCTTCGCCAAGCTGCAGCGCCGTGGCCTGGCCACGACGATCAAGGCCGCCAAGAAGCTGGTCGAGCGCGAAGAGGCGGAAGTCTGGGACATCCTCGAGGAGGTCATCCGCGAGCACCCGGTGCTGCTGAACCGCGCCCCGACGCTGCACCGCCTGGGCATCCAGGCGTTCGAGCCGGTACTGATCGAGGGCAAGGCCATCCAGCTGCACCCGCTGGTCTGCACCGCGTTCAACGCCGACTTCGACGGTGACCAGATGGCCGTCCACGTGCCGCTCTCGCTGGAAGCCCAGCTGGAAGCGCGTGCGCTGATGATGGCGTCCAACAACATCCTGTCGCCCGCCAACGGCGAGCCGATCATCGTGCCGTCGCAGGACGTCGTGCTCGGCCTGTACTACATGACCCGCGAGCTGGTCGGCAAGAAGGGCGAGGGCATGGCCTTCGCCAACGTCGCCGAGGTCAAGCGCGCCTACGACAACCGCGTCGTCGAACTGCACGCCAAGGTCAAGGTCCGCATCACCGAGACGGTGACGGGCGAGGACGGCGAACGCAGCCGCAAGACGTCGATCGTCGACACCACCGTCGGCCGCGCCCTGCTGCAGGAAATCCTGCCGGAAGGCCTGCCGTACGCGCTGGCCAACGTCGAGCTGACCAAGAAGAACATCAGCCGCCTGATCAACTCGTGCTACCGCATGCTGGGCCTGAAGGACACGGTCGTGTTCGCCGACCAGCTGATGTACACGGGCTTCGCCTACGCCACCCGCGCGGGCGTGTCGATCGGCATCGACGACATGACCATCCCGCTGGAGAAGAAGGGCATCCTGGACGAGGCCGAGGCCGAGGTCCTGGAGATCCAGCAGCAGTACCAGTCGGGCCTGGTCACCGCCGGTGAGCGTTACAACAAGGTCGTCGACATCTGGTCGCGCACGAACGAGCGCGTGGCCAAGGCGATGATGGACGCCATCGGCACCGACGAAGTCACCGACGCCGAGGGCAAGAAGGTCGCCCAGAAGTCGATGAACTCGATCTACATCATGGCCGACTCCGGCGCCCGTGGTTCGCAGGCGCAGATCCGCCAGCTGGCCGGCATGCGTGGCCTGATGGCCAAGCCGGACGGCTCGATCATCGAGACGCCGATCACCGCGAACTTCCGCGAGGGTCTGAACGTCCTGCAGTACTTCATCTCGACCCACGGTGCCCGTAAGGGCCTGGCCGATACCGCGCTGAAGACCGCCAACTCCGGTTACCTGACCCGTCGCCTGGTCGATGTGGCGCAGGACGTGGTGATCACCGAGGACGACTGCGGCACGATGGCCGGCCTGACCATGACCCCGATCGTGGAAGGCGGCGACGTCGTCGAGCCGCTGCGCGACCGCGTGCTGGGCCGCATGGTGGCCGAGGACGTGTTCCTGCCGGGCGAGGACGAGGATCCGATCGTCACCCGCAACACGCTGCTCGACGAGCAGTGGGTCGCCAAGCTCGAGGACGCCAGCGTCCAGTCGATCAAGGTGCGGTCGACCATCACCTGCGAATCCGCCTTCGGCGTGTGCGCGCACTGCTATGGCCGCGACCTGGGCCGTGGCCACCTGGTCAACCACGGCGAGGCCGTCGGCGTCGTTGCGGCGCAGTCGATCGGCGAGCCGGGCACCCAGCTGACCATGCGTACGTTCCACATCGGTGGTGCGGCTTCGCGTGCGGCGGCGATCGACAACGTGACGGTCAAGACCACCGGCTCGATCAAGTTCAACAATCTCAAGCACGTCGAGCACGCCGGTGGCCACCTGGTCGCGGTGTCGCGTTCGGGCGAGCTGTCGATCCTCGACACGCACGGCCGCGAGCGCGAGCGCTACAAGCTGCCGTACGGTGCCACCGTCGCCATCAAGGACGGCGGCGCGGTCAAGGCCGGCCAACAGGTCGCGAACTGGGATCCGCATAACCACCCGATTGTTTCGGAAGTCGCCGGTTTCATCCGCTTCGTCGACTTCGTCGACGGCGTGACCGTGATCGAGAAGACCGACGAGCTGACCGGCCTGGCGTCGCGCGAGATCACCGATCCGAAGCGCCGCGGTACGCAGGCCAAGGACCTGCGTCCGATCGTCCGCATCGTCGACAAGAACGGCAACGACCTGTCGATCCCGGGCACCGACCTGCCGGCGCAGTACCTGTTGCCGCCCAAGTCGATCGTCAACCTGCAGGACGGCGCCCCGGTGGGCGTGGGCGACGTGGTCGCCAAGATCCCGCAGGAAGCGTCCAAGACGCGCGACATCACCGGTGGTCTGCCGCGCGTGGCCGACCTGTTCGAGGCGCGCAAGCCGAAGGATCCCGCGATCCTGGCCGAGCGCTCGGGCATCGTCAGCTTCGGCAAGGACACCAAGGGCAAGCAGCGCCTGATCATCCGCGACACCGACGGCAACGAGCACGAGGAGCTGATCCCCAAGTACCGCCAGATCATCGTGTTCGAAGGCGAGCACGTGGAGAAGGGCGAGACCGTGGTGGACGGCGAGCCGACCCCGCAGGACATCCTTCGCCTGCTGGGCGTGGAGCCGCTGGCGGTCTACCTGACCAAGGAGATCCAGGACGTCTATCGCCTGCAGGGCGTGAAGATCAACGACAAGCACATCGAGGTGATCGTTCGCCAGATGCTGCGCAAGGTCGAGATCACCGACGGCGGCGACAGCAAGTTCCTCCATGGCGAGCAGGTCGAGCGCCAGCGCTTCGTCGAGGAGCTGGCCCGCGTGTCGGCCCGCAACGAGATCGTGCCGCAGTTCGAGCCGGTCCTGCTGGGCATCACCAAGGCATCCCTGGCGACCGAGTCGTTCATCTCCGCGGCCTCCTTCCAGGAGACCACCCGCGTCCTGACCGAGGCCGCCGTGCGCGGTACCCGTGACGGCCTGCGCGGCCTGAAGGAGAACGTGATCGTGGGTCGCCTGATCCCGGCCGGTACCGGCCTGGCGTACCACACGCAGCGGCGCAAGAACGCCTCGGGCCTGACCGACTCGGAGATGGAGGCGCTGGCCGCCCCGGTTTCCGCCGAGGCCGAGGCCGAAGCGGGCGAGGAGTCGAGCGCTTCGTAACAGGCTGTAATGGCGGGCCCGCCGCATGGCGGGCCCAGCCCCAGATCACCAAATGAGGCGCAGGGAGCGCCTCGTGTTGGGCCCAGGGCAGGGCGGGATCACAGGAGGCGGCACGCCACCCCAGGGTGGCGGCCTTGCGCTCCGGACTGGCTCGCGTTGACGGCAACGTTTGACGCGGGCTATACTTTTCCGTCTCGGTGGGCCGGATGCATCCGGCTTGCCGTTCGTTTTTCAACAAGGCCCATGGCACACCGCCCGGCCTTCATCAAAGAGTTCCAGATGGCGACGATCAATCAGCTGGTCCGCAAGCCGCGGCAGGCGACGACCTACAAGAGTGCCTCCCCGGCGCTGGCGAACTGCCCGCAGCGACGCGGCGTTTGCACCCGCGTCTACACCACCACCCCGAAGAAGCCGAACTCGGCGCTGCGCAAGGTGGCCAAGGTGCGCCTGACCAACGGTTACGAGGTCATCTCGTACATCGGCGGTGAAGGCCACAACCTGCAGGAGCACTCGGTGGTGCTGATCCGCGGCGGCCGCGTCAAGGACCTGCCGGGCGTGCGTTACCACACCGTCCGCGGTTCGCTCGACGCCGCCGGCGTCACCAAGCGTCGCCAGGCCCGTTCGAAGTACGGCGCCAAGCGCCCGAAGTCCTGAGGAATCTGACCCATGTCGCGTAAAGGCTCCGCCCCGCAGCGTTCCGTCCTGCCCGATCCCAAGCACGGCAGCGAGACGATCGCGCGTTTCATCAACATGGTCATGCAGAGCGGCAAGAAGTCTGTCGCCGAGAAGATCGTCTATGGCGCAATGGACGCCATCGGTGAGAAGAATCCCAATGCGCTCGAGCTGGTCGAGAAGGCGCTGGGCAACGTCTCCCCGGCCGTCGAGGTCAAGTCGCGCCGCGTCGGTGGTGCCACGTACCAGGTGCCGGTCGAAGTGCGCCAGTCGCGCCGCATGGCGCTGGCAATGCGTTGGCTGATCGAGTCCGCCCGCAAGCGTGGCGAAAACAGCATGCCGCGCAAGCTGGCTGCCGAGCTGATCGATGCCTCGGAAAGCCGTGGCGGCGCGATCAAGAAGCGCGAAGAAACCCACCGCATGGCGGAAGCGAACAAGGCGTTCGCGCACTACCGCTGGTGAGTTCGGGGCGTCGATGACGGCGCCCACCGGGTGCCGGCCGCGCTTCGCGCGCTGACGCCCACCCGCGATGCCGGCAACCGGCATCGCACGTCGAATCGGAGGCCGCCGCAAGGCGGCGTCCGGCCATTTCCGGCCCTGGTTTCACCGGGCCCAAAAATACGAGAACAGCCGTGGCTCGCACCACTCCCATCGACCGTTACCGCAACTTCGGCATCATGGCCCACATCGATGCCGGCAAGACCACCACGTCCGAGCGCATCCTGTTCTACACGGGTGTCAGCCACAAGATTGGCGAAGTCCATGACGGCGCCGCCACCATGGACTGGATGGAGCAGGAGCAGGAGCGCGGCATCACGATCACGTCCGCCGCCACCACCGCGTTCTGGTCGGGCATGGACAAGTCCCTGCCGCAGCACCGCTTCAACATCATCGATACCCCGGGCCACGTCGACTTCACCATCGAGGTGGAGCGTTCGCTGCGCGTGCTCGACGGCGCGGTGTTCGTGCTGTGCGCCGTGGGTGGCGTGCAGCCGCAGTCCGAGACCGTGTGGCGTCAGGCCAACAAGTACTCGGTGCCGCGCCTCGCGTTCGTCAACAAGATGGACCGTACCGGTGCCAACTTCGACAAGGTCGTCGAGCAGCTGAAGTCGCGCCTGGGTGCCTACCCGGTGCCAATGCAGGTGCCGATCGGCGCCGAGGACGGCTTCGAGGGCGTGGTCGACCTGCTGAAGATGAAGGCGATCCACTGGGACAGCGCCTCGCAGGGCACCACCTTCGAGTACCGCGACATTCCCGCCGAGCTGGCCGACAAGGCCGCCGAGGCCCGCAGCTTCATGATCGAAGCCGCCGCCGAGGCGTCCGAAGAGCTGATGGACAAGTACCTCAACGAGGGCGAGCTGTCGGAGGCCGAGATCATCTCCGGCCTGCGCGAGCGCACCCTGAAGGTCGAGGTCATCCCGGTGTTCTGCGGTACCGCCTTCAAGAACAAGGGCGTGCAGGCCATGCTCGACGGCGTGATCCAGCTGCTGCCGTCGCCGGCCGACCGCCCGCCGGTGCAGGGCATCGACGAGGACGAGAAGGAAGACACCCGCAAGGCGTCCGACAACGAGCCGTTCTCGGCGCTCGCCTTCAAGATCATGACCGACCCGTTCGTGGGCTCGCTGACGTTCTTCCGCGTCTACTCGGGCACGCTGAACTCCGGCGACCAGGTCTATAACCCGGTGAAGTCGCGCAAGGAGCGCGTGGGTCGCATCCTGCAGATGCACTCCAACAACCGCGAAGAGATCAAGGAAGTCCGCGCCGGCGACATCGCCGCGGCCGTGGGCCTGAAGGACGTGACCACCGGCGACACGCTGTGCGCCCAGGACCACGTCATCACGCTGGAGCGCATGGTGTTCCCGGAGCCCGTCATCTCGATGGCGGTGGAGCCCAAGACCAAGTCCGACCAGGAGAAGATGGGCCTTGCGCTGGGTCGCCTGGCGCAGGAGGATCCGTCCTTCCGCGTGCGTACCGATGAAGAGTCCGGCCAGACCATCATCGCCGGCATGGGCGAGCTGCACCTGGACATCATCGTTGACCGCATGAAGCGCGAGTTCAACGTCGAGGCCAACGTCGGCAAGCCGCAGGTCGCCTACCGCGAGACCATCCGCAAGGCGGTCAAGTCCGAAGGCAAGTTCGTGCGGCAGTCCGGTGGTAAGGGCCAGTTCGGCCACGTGTGGCTCGAGATCGAGCCCGCCGAGACCGGCGCCGGCTACTCGTTCGAGAACGCCATCGTCGGCGGCGTCGTGCCCAAGGAGTACATCCCGGCGGTCGACAAGGGCATCCAGGAAGCGGTCGCCAACGGCATCATGGCCGGCTACCCGATCGTCGACGTCAAGGTGAAGCTGGTCGACGGCTCGTACCACGAGGTCGACTCCTCGGAAATGGCGTTCAAGATCGCCGGCTCGATGGGCTTCAAGGACGGCTTCATGAAGGCCAGCCCGGTCCTGCTCGAGCCGATGATGAAGGTCGAGATCGTCACCCCGGAGGACTACCTGGGCGACGTGATGGGCGACGTGAGCCGTCGCCGCGGCATCCTGCAGGGCCAGGACGACAGCCCGTCGGGCAAGATCATCAACGCGATGATCCCGCTGGGCGAGATGTTCGGCTACGCCACCACCCTGCGCTCCATGTCGCAGGGCCGCGCGACCTTCACGATGGAATTCGACCATTACGCCGAGGCGCCGACCAACATCGCCGAAGCGGTGATGAAGAAGTCCTGATCCATATCCGGCGGGCCCTGCGCCCGCCGACCCCCTACAAGAAATCCAACTCAAGTTCAGAGGTAGAGCATCATGGCCAAGGGTAAGTTCGAGCGCACCAAGCCGCACGTGAACGTCGGCACGATCGGTCACGTTGACCACGGCAAGACGACGCTGACGGCGGCGCTGACGAAGGTGGGCGCGGAGCGTTTCGGCGGC
>NZ_JAINZW010000111.1 GCF_020026895.1 Novilysobacter selenitireducens | reverse complement strand
CAGGTCCGGCACCGGTAGCCCAAACACGCAAATCGTTGCGGTAGGGGACTGGGGTGCTGTCTGAATGTGGAAAGTACACGCATAGCCTTTAATATTGTAACCAAATTTCTTCTCTAGTCTGACACGGCGGTGCCCTCGCATGTGCGGGGATCAGCCATCTTGGCTGTGATAACGGGCATGCAGCTTCAGAGGTTTTCTGACCTTTGTACCATCATTCCGGACAAATCACCGCTTTGATGCACCTACTTGGTTATCCATGGCACCACTCAGGGAGCATGG
>NZ_JAINZW010000110.1 GCF_020026895.1 Novilysobacter selenitireducens | reverse complement strand
TGCGGGTGGTTCACGCCAGGCATATCCGAGCAATGTCAACGTCAACGCTAGTCAGCGGGCGAATCGGGCTCGCCAGGGGTACATGAGCGAGGAGAACGCGCAGTTGCAATTTGCGCTCGAGTTGAGTCTGGCAGAGGCGATGAGCCGGCAGACGTGAAAGACGTTTAATCTTTGTCGAGACGTGACGGAGTTATGCTTGGTTGGACGTTGGAAAAAAGGAGTTTGCATGCCTCGAGGTTTGATTTGGTTTGATATATTTTGCTGTTTATTTGATTCCAG
>NZ_JAINZW010000010.1 GCF_020026895.1 Novilysobacter selenitireducens | reverse complement strand
GCAACTGTGGCTGCGCTTCGGCCCGCTGACCCCGACGCTGGAATCGGCGCTGGAACGCCACCTGTTCCGCGTCCACCGTCGCGCGATCGCCGAGTCCCACCGGCCGCGCTGAGGCGTGAGGCCCCGCTTCCTGTAGGAGCGGCTTCAGCCGCGAAGCCCGGTCGCCGTGTTGTTTCGTGATCGTTGTAGGAGCGACGTGAGTCGCTCCTACAGGGTCAATGGTGGGTCCGGGCCACCGGGCTTCGCGGCTGAAGCCGCTCCTACAAGGGCGGGTACGACGCCTACAGAAACCCCTGCCCCGGCCGACAACGCCTGCATGAGCCGGGACCTCCTTGACCGCATCGACCAACGCACCCGGCTGGCCGGCCACAACCGGCTGGCCCTGCTGCTCTTCCGACTGGGCACGCGTCAGCTTTTTGGCGTGAACGTGTTCAAGGTGCAGGAGGTGATCCCGCGCCCACCGCTGTTCACGCTGCCGCAGCTGCCGCCGGCGTTCCGCGGCGCGGCCGACGTGCGCGGACGCACGGTGCCGGTGCTGGACTTGGCGCGCGCCATCGGCCACGGCGCGCCCGGCGAGGCGGGTGAGCCGCCGTACCTGGTGGTCACCGAGTTCAACCGCAGCGTGCAGGGCTTCCTAGTGTCGGGCGTGGAGCGGATCGTCAACATCGCCGTGGAGGACATCCAGCCGCCGCCGGACCTGGGCGGGGATTCCAACTACCTGACCGGCGTGACGCGCCACCACGGCGAGCTGATCCAGCTGGTGGACGTGGAAAGCGTGCTGGCCGAGTCCGCGCCGCGCGCCAGCACTGCCGGGCAGATCATGCCGCTGACCTCGGTCAGCGGCGCGCGCGAGGTACTGGTGGTCGACGACTCGCGCGTGGCCCGCAATCAGATCCGCCAGGTGCTGGAGCAGCTCGGCCTGACCGCGACGCTGCTGTCGGACGGCCGCCAGGCACTGGAGCACCTTCAGCAACTGGCCGAGAGCGGCCAGCCGCCGACGCAGCGCTACGCCATGGTGATTTCCGACATCGAGATGCCGGCGATGGACGGCTACACGCTGACGACGGAAATCCGTCGCAACCCGGCCCTGCGCGGGTTGTACGTGCTGCTGCACACCTCGCTGTCGGGCGTGTTCAACCACGCCATGGTTGAGCGCGTGGGCGCCGACGACTTCGTGCCCAAGTACTCCGAACACGAGCTGGCCCAGCGCATCGCGGCACGGATCAGCGCGGTGCAGCAGGCGGCTTAAGGCTCTATTTGCTCCTCCCCCTGCCTGCAGGGGGGCGAAGACCCCTTCTCGCGAGCCACCGGCTCGCAGGGCGAGGAGCGCCGACGAGCTGCGCTCGTTGGCTGGGCGGTTGGGAGGGGGTTGCGCCGGCGCAGAGCGCCGAGCTCTTCGCGCGAAAGTCACCCCTCCCCAACCCTCCCCTGCACGCAGGGGAGGGAGCAGGAACGCCCTCGTCCTGTCAGCCACTGACCCTCCGTGGCACGCGCCTTGCCTCACCCCGGGTGAACCCGCACCCCGGAGGCGCGATGACCGAGCCCACTTCCTCTTTCTTGGGCATCCATGGCACGGCACTGGCCCTGCGCGAGCAGCGGTTGCAGCTGCTGGCGACCAACATGGCCAATGCCGACACGCCCGGCTACAAGGCGCAGGACCTGGACTTCAACCGGGCCCTGAATGCCGCCATGGCGCCGACCGCCGGCCTCGACGGCCTGCACGGCGCCGCGCAGGCCTCGCGCTTCGAACGCGCCTCCAGCCAGCCCAGCCTCGACGGCAACACCGTCGACGGCGAGCGCGAACAGGCGACCTTCGCCCAAGCCACGCTCGAGTACCGCGCATCGCTGTCGTTCGTCGAATCCAAGGTGCGGTCGATGCTGACCGCGATCACGGGCCAATGAGCGCGTCCGCCATGAGCGCCGCGCACGCCAACGGGCCTGACAGGAGCCGTCCATGAGCAACCTCCCCATCTTCGACGTCGCCGGTTCGGCGATGAACGCGCAGTCGGTCCGGCTGAGCACCATCGCCAGCAACATGGCCAACGCCGATTCGGTGTCGGGCACAGCCGAGGGCACGTTCCGCGCGCTGCAGCCGGTGTTTTCGGCCGAAGCCGTCGGCGCACGCCCCGAGCTGGCCGGCGTGCGCGTCACCGAGGTGACGCAGAGCGAAGCGGCGCCGATCAAGCGCTACGAACCCGGCCACCCGCTCGCCGACGGCGAAGGCTACGTCTACGCGCCGGACATCGATCCGGTCGCGCAGATGGTCGACATGATCTCGGCCTCGCGCAGCTACCAGGCCAACGTCGAAGTGTTCAACACCGCCAAGGACCTGGCGATGGCGACGCTCAACATGGGCCGCTGAGGCCCCACTGACACAGGCAGACCACGATGACCGCCGTCGCCAACACCACCAACGAGAACCCCTGGGGTTCATTCGGACTGGCCACCAGGCCGCCCGAGCGCGACACCTCCATGGGCCAGGCCGATTTCCTGCGGCTGATGACCGAGCAGCTCAAGAACCAGGACCCGCTCAAGCCGCTGGCCAACACCGAGTTCCTCGGCCAGCTGGCGCAGTTCTCCACCGTGCAGGGCATCGAGGAGATGCAAAGCGCGATGGGCGCGATGGCCAGCGTGATGGAGTCCGACCAGACGCTGCGCGCCGCCGCCCTGGTGGGACGCGACGCGCTGGTGCAGGTCGACACCGTCGACCTGGCCGCCGGTGCCGGCGTCAACGGCGAGATCGACGCGCCGTCCGCGGGTGCGATCCAGGTCGACATCGTCGATGCCAGCGGCGCCACCGTGCGTCGCATGACCGTCAACGCCGACGCCGCCGGCAGCACGCCGCTGGCGTGGGACGGCAAGGCCGACGACGGCTCGACCGCACCGGCCGGGCGCTATTCCATCAAGGCCACCGCCGGCAGCGGCGAAGGCAGCGAAGGGCTGGAGGTGCGCATCGCCGCGCGCGTGGACAGCGTCTCCATCGAACCCACCGGGCTGGTCCTCAACCTTTCCGGACTCGGCAGCCATCCGCTGTCGTCCATCCGCCGGCTCGGCTGACGCCGGCCACCCGTACCGACTTCCCCAGGAGCACTCGCCATGAGTTTCCGCATCTCGCTCAGCGGCATGAACGCCGCCAACTCCGACCTCAACGTCACCTCCAACAACATCGCCAACGCCAACACGACCGGCTTCAAGCAGTCGCGCGCGGAGTTCGGCGACGTGTTCCCGGTGTCGGCCTACGGCCTGTCGCGCAACACCATCGGCGCCGGGGTACGGCTCAACCAGGTCGCCCAGCAGTTCGACCAGGGCAACGTCGAGTTCACCGGCAAGGCGCTGGACCTCGCGATCAGCGGCCAGGGCTTCTTCACCCTGTCCAACCAGGGTTCGTCGGTGTATTCGCGCGCCGGCAACTTCGGTGCCGACCGCGACGGCTACGTGGTCAATCCGTCCGGCCACCGCTTGCAGGTGTACCTACCCAACGCGTCGGGCCAGGGCTTCGACACCGGCCGCATGAGCGACCTGCAGCTGGCCACCGGCGACTCCCCGCCGCGCGCCACCGCCGACGTTGACCTCGGCAGCAACCTGCCGGCCGATGCCGCGCCGCCGACGATCGCGCCGTTCGATTCGGCCGACCCGTCCAGCTACAACCACACCACCTCTCTGACGGTGTACGACTCGCTCGGCGCGCCGCACACGCAGTCGCTGTTCTTCGTGAAGACCGCCAACGCCAACGAGTGGCAGGTGCACACCGAGATCGACGGCAATGCGGTCGGCGGTGCGACCACGCTGCAGTATTCCGATACCGGCGCGCTGGCCTCGCCCAATCCCGGCCAGTTCACCCTGCCCGCCTATGACCCGGGCAACGGCGCCGCGCCGCTGGACATCACCATCGACCTGGGCGAGTCCACGCAATACGGCGAGTCGTTCGGTGTGTCCGAGCTGGTGCAGGACGGCCATGCCACCGGCCGCCTGACCGGCATCGAGGTGTCGTCCACCGGCGTGGTGTCGGCGCGCTACACCAATGGCGTGTCCAACGCGCTGGGCCAGGTGGCGATGACCAACTTCGCCAACCCGCAGGGCCTGCAGCCGCTGGGCGACAACGGCTGGGCGGAGACGTTCGAGTCCGGCCAGCCGCGCCGCGGCGCCGCTGGAAACTCCGAGTTCGGCCTGGTGCAGGGCGGCGCGCTGGAGGCCTCCAACGTCGACCTGACCGCGCAGCTGGTGAACATGATCACCGCGCAGCGCAACTTCCAGGCCAACGCGCAGATGATCTCCACTCAGGACCAGATCACCCAGACCGTCATCAACATCCGCTGATCACCGGCCGCGGCGCGGAGCGCCGCCCGGGACCGACAGGTCGCCCTCCTCCCCGGGGCGGCCTGTTTTTTTTCTGCCACCCGGCCGCGGCACGGGTCTTGCCTCACTCCGTGCAACGCGGCCGCCCCGAAGGCGCCGCACCACGGACCGCGAGGCCGAGATGATCGACAAATCCGTCTACGTCGCCATGACCGGCGCCAGCGCCACGCTGAAAGCGCAAGCCTCGGTGTCGCACAACTTGGCCAACGCCAACACGGTCGGCTTCCAGGCCACGCTCAACGGCACGGTGGCCGCGCCGGTGCAGGGGCCGGGGCTGGCCTCGCGCATCGCCGCCAGCCACGAGACCCTCGGTGTCAGCGCCCGCGCCGGCGCCATCCAGCAGACCGGCGACGCGCTGGACGTCGCGCTCGACGCCGACCGCTGGCTGGCCGTGCAGGCACCCGACGGCGGCACCGCCTACACCCGCAGCGGCGACCTCAAGCTCAGCCCCAACGGCATCCTGACCACGTCCACCGGCCTGCCGGTGCTGGGCGCCAACGGCCAGCCCGTCGCCATCCCGCCGCACGACTCGCTGCACATCGGCGGCGACGGCACCATCTCGATCGTCCCGCAGGGCGAGCCGCCGGCCAACGTCGCCGAAGCCGGCCGCCTGCAGGTGGTGGCCGCGGCCACGCGCGACCTGGAGCGCGGCGGCGATGGACTGATGCGCATGCCCGACGGCGCCCCACCGCCCGCACCCGCCGCCGGCAAGGTGCTGACCTCCGGCGCGGTCGAGGCCAGCAACGTCGACTCCACCTCGATGCTGGTGCAGATGATCCAGCTCTCGCGCCAGTTCGAGATGCAGGTACGCGTCTTGCAGAGCGGTGAAGAGAACGCCCGCGCCGCGACGTCGCTGATGTCCTCGCGCTGACCGCTCCACTCCCTTTAACGCGCGACGCATGACTGCCACCCGCGCCGCGCCGATGAATTGACACCGTCCCGGAGGACGCCGCCATGACCCAGGCCCTGTGGATCGCCAAGACCGGACTCGATGCGCAGCAGACGCGCATGGCGGTCATTTCCAACAACCTCGCCAACACCAACACCACCGGCTTCAAGCGCGACCGCGCCAGCTTCGAGGACCTGCTGTACCAGACCGTGCGCCAGCCCGGCGGCGCGACTTCCGAGCAGACCCAGCTGCCGACGGGCCTGTCCACCGGTACCGGCGTGCGCGTGGCGGCCACGGCCAAGCAGTTCACCCAGGGCAACCTGTCGCAGACCGGCAACGCGCTGGACGTGGCGATCAACGGCCGCGGCTTCTTCGAAGTGCTGCTGCCCGACGGCAGCTCGGCCTACACCCGCGACGGCAGCTTCCAGATCAACGCCCAGGGCGAGATGGTCACCAACGCCGGCTACCCGGTGCAGCCGGGCCTGCAGCTGCCCGAGGGCGCGCAGAGCATCACCATCGGCGCCGACGGCACCGTCAGCGTGCAGCTGGCCGGCGAGCCCGAGGCGGTGCAGGTCGGCGCGCTGACGCTGGCCGACTTCGTCAACCCCGCCGGCCTGCAGGCCAAGGGCGAGAACCTCTACATCGAGACCGGCGCCAGTGGCCCGGCGCAGCAGGGCGCCCCCGGCACCGCCGGCGCCGGCCTGCTGGTGCAGGGCGCGCTGGAGAGCAGCAATGTCAACGTGGTCGAGGAGCTGGTGTCGATGATCGAAACCCAGCGCGCGTACGAGACCAACGCCAAGGCGATCTCGACGACCGACAACATGCTCGGCTTCCTCAACCAGAACCTGTGAGCGCGACCATGACCCGCCGCTTCCCGCTTTGCATGGCCGTGGCCGCGTGCCTCGCGCTGCCTGGCTGCGCCACCGTCATGGGCGACGTCCGCCCGTTCGACCGCGTCGCGCCCTCGCCCTACGACACGCATCCGGCGATGGCCGCGCAGGCGCATCCCCACGCCGCGCATCCGGCGGCCGCCATGCCTGCCACGCCGGCCTACGCCGCAGCGGCCAGCGGCGGCGGCTCGATCTACGCCAACGCCTCCGGCGGTGGCAATCGCGGCCTGCGGCTGTACCAGGACAACAAGGCGCGCGAGGTCGGCGACCTGCTGACCATCGAACTGGTCGAGCGCACCACCTCGCGCTCGGTCGCGCAGACCTCCGTGACCAAGGACGCGGGCATCGCCATGGGCGCGCCGACCATTGCCGGCGTGCCGATCACCTACAACGGCCAGTCGATCCTGGAGGCGGAGGTCGAGGGCAGCCGCGACTTCGCCGGCGTCGGCAACTCCACCCAGGCCAACCAGCTCGACGGCGACATCACCGTGACCGTCGTGCGCAACCTGGGCAACGGCAACCTGCTGGTGAGCGGCGAAAAAATGATGCGCCTCAACCAGGGCGACGAGCTGGTCCAGGTTCAAGGGATCGTGCGCGTGGCCGATATCGGTCCCGACAACCGCATTCCGTCCAACCGGGTCGGCGAGGCACGCATCGTCTATGGCGGTCGCGGCACGCTGGCGCGGTCCAACGCGATGGGCTGGCTGGGCCGCTTCTTCAACTCCGCCGCCTTCCCGTACTGAGGTAAGTGACGTGAACCGACCGATCGACCTCATGCGTGTTTTTTCGGGCTTCCTTAGCCCGGGTAAGGCCATGGGCCGCACCCGGGATCGCACATCCGATGCGCGCCGTCCCGGGTGCGCTTCGCTTACCCGGGCTACCCGGGCAATCGCCGCCGTCGCATTGTTCGCAGTGGCATCGTCCGCCAGCGCCGAGCGCATCAAGGACCTGGCCCAGGTGGCCGGCGTGCGCGGCAACCAGCTGGTGGGCTACGGCCTGGTGGTCGGCCTGGACGGCAGCGGCGACCGCACCAGCCAGACGCCCTTCACCGTGCAGAGCCTGAAGAACATGCTCGACCAGCTCGGCGTCACCATTCCGCCGGGCGTCAATCCGCAGCTCAAGAACGTGGCGGCCGTGGCCATCCACGCCGAGCTGCCCGCCTACGCCAAGCCCGGCCAGACCATCGACGTCAGCGTGTCGTCCATCGGCAACGCCGGCTCGCTGCGCGGCGGCAGCCTGCTGATGGCGCCGCTCAAGGGCATCGACGGCGAGGTCTATGCCATCGCACAGGGCAACCTGGTGGTCAGCGGCTTCGGCGCCTCCGGGCGCGACGGCTCGCGGATCTCGGTCAACGCCCCCAACAGCGGCTCCATCCCCAATGGCGCCATCGTCGAGCGCGCCGTCGCCGGTGGCCCGTCCGGTGGCCCGGTGCTGCTCAACCTGCACGAGTTCGATTTCTCCACCGCCGCCTCGATCGTCTCGGCCATCGACCGCGCCTTCGGCCCGGGTCGCGCCCGCGCGCTGGACGGCGTCACCATCGAAGTGACGCCGCCGCCGGGCGACCGCATCTCGTTCCTGTCGGCGCTGGAAGGCCTGCAGGTCGCGCCGGGCGTGGCAGCGGCCAAGGTCATCGTCAACGCCCGCACCGGGACCGTGGTGATGGGCGGACAGGTCACCGTGCTGCCGGCCGCGGTCGCGCACGGCTCCCTGACCGTGTCGATCGTCGAGAACCTGCAGGTCGACCAGCCGGGCGCCTTCGCCAACGGCGTCACCACCGTCACCCCGCAGTCGACCATCGAGGCCACGCAGGAAGGCAGCCGCATGTTCATGTTCGAAGGCGGCACGTCACTGGAAGCCATCGTCCGCGCGGTCAACGCCGTCGGCGCCGCCCCGGGCGACATCGTCGCGATCCTGGAAGCGCTCAAGCGCGCCGGCTCGCTGCGCGCCGAACTCGAGGTGATCTGATCTTGGAGGAGCTGGAGGCTAGGGGCTGGAGGCTGGTGAGAACACGCACGCCGCCACGCTCCTCGCTTTCCCTAGCCCCTAGCCCCTAGCCCCTAGCCCCTAGCCCCTAGCCCCTAGCCCTAGCCCCTAGCCCCTAACCCCTAACCCCTAGCCCCCAAACACGGCACAGCCCTTGCACTGACCCCTCCATGCGCCTCCCATCCGCCACCGCCGTGCCCCTGACGCCGTCCGCGCAGCCTTCGCGCGAACGGCTGCAGACGGCCGCGCGCGAGCTGGAGACGCAGTTCGCGCAGATGATGCTCAAGACCATGCGGTCCACCAGCATGGGCGATTCGATGTTCGGGGAGAACAGCACCTACCGGGACATGCACGACCAGCAACTGGCGCGCGAGTTGACCAAGGGCCGCGGCCTGGGCCTGGCGCCGATGATCGTGCAGCAGCTCGAGCGCAGCAGCGGCATGGACCAGGCCAGCGTGACGGCCAGCGGCCCCCTGCCAATGCCGGGCCGCGCGCCCGGCGCGATGCTGCCGCTGGCGATGCCAAACGTGGGCGCCGGCATGGCGATGGTGCTGCCCGCGGCGGGTGCCGGGATGCTGGCGCCAAGTTCCAGCGGTATCTCAATGCCGGCCGTCAATCCGCTGGCGCTGCCGGTTGCGCCGGCGCCCGAACCGCAATACCCCGCCAACGTGCCTTCCATGGACGCCGCCCACTGCGACGCCGACGGCACGCTGGACTGCTCCAGTCCCGAAGCGTTCGTGAAGTCGATCTGGCCGCACGCGCAGCGCACCGCCGCCGAGCTGGGCGTCTCGCCCAAGGCGCTGGTCGCGCAGGCCGCGCTGGAAACCGGCTGGGGCCGCAAGCTGGTGGGTGGCGGCAGCGGCGTGGACTCGCACAACCTGTTCGGCATCAAGGCCACGGGCTGGAACGGCGCGCGCGTCAGCTCCGGCACCCATGAATACGTCAACGGCGTGCGTCGCAACGAGACCGCCGACTTCCGCGCCTACGCGTCCGCGCACGACAGCTTCGCCGACTACGCGCGCCTGCTGCGCGGCTCGCGCTATTCCGGCGCGCTGGAGGCGGGCACCGACGCGACGCGCTTCGCCTCGGCACTGCAACGTGCCGGTTACGCCACCGACCCGAACTACGCCGCCAAGATCTCGGCGATCGTCAACGGGCCCACGCTCAACCGCGCGCTGGCCTCGCTGCCCGGCGCGACGCGAGGCTGACGCATGACCATGCTTTCCACCGGCAGTTCCGCCCTGCTCGCCTTCCAGCGGGCGCTGGGCACCGTCGGCAACAACGTCGCCAACGCCGCAACGCCCGGCTACAGCCGGCAGCGCGTCGAACTCGCCACGCGGCCCGGCCAGGGCGTCGGCGCCTCGCACATCGGCACCGGCGTGGACGTCGCCAAGCTGCAACGCCTGGCCGACAGCCTGGTGTTCGCGCGGCAGGTCGACAGCAGCAGCGAGCTCGGCCGCCTGCAGCAACTGTCGTCGCTGTCCGGTCGCATCGACGGCCTGGTGTCGGACACCGCCACCGGCCTGTCCGCCCCGTGGTCGGGCTTCTTCGGCGCGGTCGAAGGCGTGGTCGCCGAACCCACGTCGACGGTCGCGCGCAGCCAGGTGCTGGCTTCGGCCGAGCAGCTCGCCGCGCGCTGGCGCTCGATGGACCAGAGCCTGGCCGGCATGGAGACCGAGACCAACGAGCGCATGACCGCGCAGGTCGGCGAGGCCAACCGCATCGCCTCGGAGATCGCCAACCTCAACCGCGACATCGTCGCCGCCGGCAGCAACGCCACGCCCGAACTGCTCGACCAGCGCGACCTGCGCGTGCAGCAGCTGGCCGGACTGGTGGGCGGCGAGACCGTCATGCAGGACGACGGCGCGATGAACGTCTTCACCGCCGGCGGCCAGGCGATGGTGCTGGGCAACCGCGCGATGTCGCTGAGCACCGTGACCGACCCGTTCCGCCCCGACCGCCTGCAGCTGGCGCTGGACGGCCCCAACGGGCCGGTGCAGCTGCCGACCAGCAGCGTGTCGGGCGAAGTCGGCGGCCTGCTGGAATTCCGCAACCGCGTGCTGGACCCGGCGCGTGCCGAGGTCGGCCGCCTGGCGGTGTCCTTCGCGCAGAGTTTCAACACCGCGCAGAACGCCGGCGTCGACTACAACGGCCAACCGGGCGCGGACCTGTTCTCGATCCCGGCGCCGAAGGTCGACCGCCATGCCGGCAACACCGGCGGCGCAACGTTGACGGCGGCGTTCGGCGACACCGGCGCGCTCAAGGGCCACGACCTGACGCTGCGGTTCGACGGCGGGGCCTGGAGCGCGACGCGCGCCGGCACCGGCGAACCGGTCGCGATGACCGGCACCGGCACCGCGGGTGATCCGCTGGTGGTCGACGGCGTCGAGCTGGTCGTCGGTGGTGCGCCGGCCAACGGCGACCGCTTCTCGCTGCGGCCGACCTCCGGTGCGGCCAGCGGCCTGACGGTCGCGCTGACCGATCCCGCCGGCATCGCCGCCGCATCGCCGCTGCAGACGGCTGCCGACACCGGCAACCTCGGCAACGCCTCGCTGGGCGGTGCACGCGTGACCGATCCGGCCGCGTTTGCCGGGTTCGGCGGTGCGACCATCGAATTCATCGACGCCAGCCAGTACACGGTCGACGGCGCCGGCCCCTACCCGTACACCGCCGGCACGCCGATCACCGGTGCCGGCTGGTCGGTGCAGCTCGATGGCGCACCGGTGGCCGGCGACAGCTTCACCCTGTCGCCCACGCCCGCGCGCTCTTCCGACAACGGCAACGCGCGCGTGCTGGCGGGGCTGGACACGTCGGGCGTGCTCAACGGCGGCACCGTTGGACTCACCGAAGGCCTGGCGCAGTTCACCGGCCGCGTCGGCAGCGATGCGCGCCACGCGGAAATGACGCTGGAGGCGCAGAGCGCGATCGATGCGCAGGTGACGGCGGAGCGCGAGTCGGTGTCGGGCGTGAACCTCGACGAGGAAGCCGCCGACCTGCTGCGCTACCAGCAGGCCTACCAGGCTGCCGCGCAGGTCATCGCCACGGCCGACACGCTGTTCCAGTCGCTGCTCGGCGCGGTGCGTCGATGAGCGGCCCTACGGATAACGGGAGGCGGGCATGAGGATTTCCACCGCGCAACTGCACGCGCAGGGCTTGGCCGGCATGCTCGGCCGCCAGCAGGAGATCGCCCGCACCCAGCAGGAGCTGATCACCGGCAACAAGCTCACGCGCGCCGCGCAGGACCCGGCCGGCGCCGCGTCCGCGCAGCGCATCGACCACGCACTGGCATCGCTGGAACAGTTCGAGCGCAACAGCGGGCTGGTCGAGCACCGCCTGCGACTGCAGGAAGGCGCACTGGGTGATGCCGGCGACACGCTGACGCGCGCGCGCGAACTCGCCTTGCAGGGCAACAACGCCTCGCTGTCGGATGGCGACCGCACCATGCTGGTCGCCGAGCTCAAGGCGTTGCAGGCACAGATGCTGGGCATCGCCAACCGCGACGACGGCAACGGGCGCCAGTTGTTCGCCGGGTCGCGCGACGGCGTCACGCCGTTCGCGCTGTCGGGCGGCAACGTGAGTTATGCCGGCGACGACGGCCAGAACCAGGTGGACATCGCCCCGGGACTTGCCGTGGCCGACACCGATTCGGGCAGCGAGGTGTTCCTGCGCGTGCGCGCGGGCACCGGCGAAGTACGCGGCGCGGCCGACCCGACCAACACGGGCCGCGCGGTGCTGCAGGCGACTTCGGTCACCGACAGCGCGCAGTGGAACGGCGCAGCGCTGCGGCTGGAATTCACCGGTCCCGATAGCTATGACGTGCTCGATGCCGGTGGCACCGTCCTGTCGAGCGGCACGTACGAGAGCGGCGATTCGATCGACGTTGGCGGCGTGACGTTGCGCATCACGGGCGAGCCCGCCGCGGGCGATGGCTTTGACGTGCAGCGCGCGCCCAACCAGGACGTGTTCACCACGTTGCAGCGGCTGACCGACGCGATGTCCGCACCGGCCACCACCGATGCCGAACGTGCACGGCGCGACAACATCATCAGCGAATCGCTGGCGGACATCACGTCGGCCCAGGACCATCTGTTGCGACTGCGCGCCGACACCGGCGCACGGCTGTCGGCCGTGGATGCGGCCGCCGACACCCGCGAGGCCGGCGAAGTCTCGATGAGCGACACCCTGTCGTCCTTGCGCGATGTCGACTTCGCCGAAGCCGCCAGCAAGCTCACGCTGCAGCTCACCGCGCTGGAAGCCGCGCAGTCCACGATGATGCGCGTGCAGGGGCTGTCGCTGTTCGATCGCCTGCGTTGAGGCACTTCGACGGCCATCTACGCATTGCGCGCCGCAGCGCAGGCAAGACATCTCCATAGCCGTCATTCCTGCGTAAGCGGGCTCGCGCTTCACTTCGGCGGAGCCGAACATCCATGGACGTGGCTCTACATCCGCATCCCAAGTTGGTTGAAGCCCTGCGTCTCCAACGTCCCTGGATTCCCGCCTTCGCGGGAATGACGGTCCAAGCGTGACGTTGCGATGAGGTGGCCGTCACTGTCACCGACCGTTCGTCGGCTCATTCGGCAAATCGCCCCTAAAGCTTGACAAGCACGCGCCGTTATCCATCACAGCAGCGGCGAGGGCACTACCGCCAACACCCTGCGAAACCCGGCCCCAGGCCTTCGCCGCCCGCCGGATCACCCCTTCCAGGAGACGCACACATGCAAGTCATCAACTCCAACATCATGTCGCTCAACGCGCAGCGCAACCTGTCCAACACGGGCGCCGATCTGGCCACCAGCCTGCAGCGCCTGTCCTCGGGCCTGCGCATCAACAGCGCCAAGGACGACGCCGCCGGCCTCGCCATCTCCGAGCGCTTCACCACGCAGATCCGCGGCATGGACCAGGCCGCCCGCAATGCCAACGACGGCATCTCGCTGGCCCAGACCGCCGAAGGCGCCATGGGCGAGATCGGCAACAACCTGCAGCGCATCCGCGAGCTGGCCGTGCAGTCGCGCAATGCCACCAACTCCGCCTCCGACCGCGAAGCCCTGAACAAGGAAGCCCAGCAGCTGAAGGCCGAGATCGACCGCGTCGCCACGCAGACCTCGTTCAACGGCGTGAAGCTGCTCGACGGCTCGTTCCAGGACCAGACCTTCCAGGTCGGCGCCAACCAGGGCGAGACCATCACCGTGTCCGAGATCGCCAACGCCAGCTCCGCTGCGCTGGGTGAGTGGACCTCGGCCGACACCGTGTCCGCCCAGGCTGACGGTGCGGCTCTGGCCGACCAGACGGGTGGCGCCCAGTTCGCGGCCATCGGTTCCGGCGACCTTGTGATCAACGGCACCGAGATCACGCTGGCCGCGTCGGCCGCTGACGCCACCGGCGCTGATCAGGCAGCCGACCTGCTGGCCGCAATCAACGGCGCGGGCATCGCAGGCGTGACCGCCGCACTCAATGATGACGGCGACGGCGTCGTTCTGACCTCGGCCGACGACATCGTGATCGAAGCCACTGCTGGCGGCACCGCCTCCAGCGGCCTGGCCGACGGCACCGTCGCCGCCGCCACCGTCGCTGGTACGGACCAGACGGGCTTTGCCGCGCTGGACATCTCCACCGCCGCCGGCGCCGACAACGCCATGCTGGCCATGGACGCCGCCCTGAACGCGCTCAACACCGCCCGCGCCGACATGGGTGCCGTGCAGAACCGCTTCAGCTCGGTCGTGGCCAACCTGTCGTCGAACTCCGAGAACCTGTCGGCCGCCCGCAGCCGAATCCAGGACGCGGACTTCGCCAAGGAAACCGCCCAGCTGACTCGCAACCAGATCCTCCAGCAGGCCGGTACCGCGATGCTGGCCCAGGCCAACCAGGCGCCGCAGGGCGTGCTGAGCCTGCTGCGCTAAGCGATCGGCACTCCACCGCGGGCAGGGCGCCACACCGGCGCCCTGCCCCGGTGACTTCCGCCGCGGCACGCAACGTGCATCCACGGCGGCATGATCCGGAAACGCACTACCGCACCACCCCTCTTTCCGTCCCGCAGGACCCACGCCATGCGCCACGACCGATACGAATTTCGTAGCGTGATCGCCGCCACCGGCGCCTGCGCGACCCACGCCCCGGCCGGAACGACGCGATGAGCGCGATTGGCTCCAGCCTGGACGTCAACGGCATCGTCAGCCAGCTGGTCGCCGCCGAGCGCGCGCCCACCGATGCGCGCAACGACCGCACCAGCAGGCAGTTGCAGGCGCAGATCTCCGCACTGGGCAGCCTGCGCAGCGCCTTCTCCACGCTGCGCACGTCGGCCGACGCCCTGTCGGGCAACGCCGCGCGCAACGCCCGCAACGTCACCGTCGAAAAAGATGCCGGCTTCACCGCAACGGCGACCGCGGGCGCCGCCCTTGGGCAGTACCGCGTCGAAGTCGAAGCCCTGGCGACCGCGCAGAAGCTGGCCTCGGCCGGCTTTGCCGACAGCGAATCCGCGGTCGGTACCGGCACCCTCACCCTGAACTTCGGGGAGACCACGCTGGACGTGGAAATCGACGGCGAATCCAACACGCTGGCCGGTATCCGCGATGCCATCAACGTCGCCGCCGGTGGCGAAGGCATCCTGGCGACCATCATCGAATCCGACGCCGGCTCGCACCTGGTGCTGAGCGCGTCCAAGACCGGCACCGCCAATGCCATCACCGTCACCACCAGCGGCGGCGATGGCGGCCTGTCGGCCTTCACCTTCGACGGTGCCACGGGCGGCATGCAGCAGCAGGCCGCGGCCGCGGATGCCATCGTGCATATCGACGGCCTGACCCGGACGCTGTCGGAAAACCGCATCGCCGACCTCGTTCCGGGCGTCACGGTCGAGCTGACCCGCGCCGAACCCGGCACGGAGTTCAACCTCGGCGTCGCCTCGGACCCGTCGGCGCAGCGCAACGCGGCCAAGGCATTCGTCAACGCGTACAACGGCGCGCACGGCGCGATCGCCAGCGCTACCGCCTACAACACCAGCACGCAGGTGGCCGCCGCGCTCAATGGCGACGCGATGGTCCGTGGCGCCAGCCGCGACCTGCGCGCCCACCTCAGCAGCAACGTCGTCGAACTCAAAGCCGTGGGCATCACGGTCGAGAAAGACGGCAAGCTCAAGATTGACGAAGCCGCCTTCAACAAGGCGATCGCCGAGGACCCGGCCGCGGTGTCGGCGCTGTTCGACGAAGAGACCGGCATCGGCGCGGGCGTGACCCGCACGCTCGACACGCTGCTCGACGACGACGGCCTGATGGACAGCCGCAGCGACAGCCTCGACGCGCGCACCAAGGCACTCGATTCACAACGTTTGGCGCTGGACCGCCGTATGGGGCAGGTGGAAGCCCGCTACCGCGCGCAGTTCGTCGCCCTCGACGGGCTGGTGGCGCAGCTCCAGAGCACCAGCAACTATCTCGCCCAACAGCTTGCCAACCTGCCCGGATTCTGAGGCCCACCCCATGTACAGCGCCCACAACCTCGCCAACCAGTACCGCCAGACCAGCGTGTCCAGCGCGGTGCTGGACGCCGATCCGCACCGGCTGATCGGGTTGATGCTGTCGGGCGCGCGTGAGCGTGCTCGGCTGGCGGTGGCGTGCCTGGAGCGCGGCGACCTGCTCCGCAAGGGCCAGGCCATCGCCGACGCCAGCGCGATCATCGGTGGCCTCAATGGCTCGCTCAACCATGAAGCCGGTGGCGAGATCGCCGACGGCCTGGCCGCGCTGTACGACTACGCCCAGCGCCGCCTGCTCGAGGCCAACGCCGGCAACCAGACCGCGCCGCTGCAGGAAGTGGACGCATTGCTGGCCGACATCGAAACGGCATGGAACTCCATCGGCCAGGGCCAATCGCAGGCCACTGTTGCCGGCGGCGCGGCATGATCCCCGCGCTGCCCACCGATGCGATCCGCGCGTCGCTGGATGCGGGCGACTGGGACGCGGCCGCCACGCTGATGCGCGACCACGAAGTCGAACTGCGCAAGGCCATCGCAACCGAAGGCGGCGACCGCTCCGCCCTGCTCGCACTGCTGCACGCACAGCAGGCGTTCCTCGCCGAACTCACCGCGACGCGCGATGAAACCGCCGCGGCGATGGGCCGCCTGGGCCGCGACAAGCGCGGCGTGCAGGCGTACCTGGCGAGCGGTTGAGCGGGATGAACGCCGACACTGCACGCGGCGAAGTCTTCGGCGACGCGCTGGCCTGCGAGGAGACGCGTCCTGCCGGGTTCCAGCCGTGCGCATCGGACCCGGCGCGGCTGCGCGCCGCCTGCCTGCGCTCGGAAGGCCTCCTGCGCGCGCTGGCCGTGGTGGAAGACAGCCGCGGCGTGGAAGAAAACGAGGAATACGACCCGGGCACCGCGGCGCTCAACCGCCTGGAAGCCAAGGTCGACCTGCTGACCGCACTGGTCGCCCGCCTGGCCCGCACCCAGGAACCGGCCGAGCCGATCCGCGCCCTGCGCTGGTCGGCATTGGGCGTCTGCGTGCCCGGCGACACCGCCACCGCGCCCGGCACCACCGGCATCTTCCGCATCCAGCCGTCCGACTGGCTGCCCGAGGCGCTGGAACTGCCCGCCACCGTGCTGGCCAGCGTCACCGATGGCGATGGCCCGCAACTGTGGCTGCGCTTCGGCCCGCTGACCCCGACGCTGGAATCGGCGCTGGAACGCCACCTGTTCCGCGTCCACCGTCGCGCGATCGCCGAGTCCCGCCGGCCGCGCTGAGGCGTGAGGCCCCGCTTCCTGTAGGAGCGGCTTCAGCCGCGATCCGGCACAACGCGCGGGTCCGATTCCTGTTCGCGGCTGAAGCCGCTCCTACAGGGACGCCCGGCATCGCGGCAGTCCGACATGAAACCCGGTGGCACCGCCCCACCCCGTCGGCTAAGGTGGCCGGCACCGCCGCCTACGCCCGGCCGGAGCCCTGATACGTGCGGGTATTGATCTGCGACGACCACACCCTGATCCGTGCCGGCCTCCGGCGCCTGGTGGAGTCGTTCGATGACGTGCAGGTGGTGGCCGAGGCCGCCAGCGCCGACGAGGTCGTGATCCGGGCGCGCGAACACCAGCCCGAGGCGATCCTGCTGGACCTGTCGATGCCGGGCCGCAGCGGCTTCGAGGCGCTGGACGAGCTGCGCCGCGTCTGCCCGGACACTGCAGTCGTCATCATGTCGATGCACGACGACGCCACCCACGTGCGCGAGGCACTGGCCCGTGGCGCCAGCGGCTTCGTGGTCAAGGAGGCTGCGCCGGCGGAGCTCGAGATCGCGTTGCGCGCGGCCGCCGCCGGGCGCACCTACCTCAGCCCGCAGGTGTCGGCACCGCAGCTGCGCGGCAACCGCCCCGACAAGCCCGACACGCGCGAAGCCGCCGACGCCCTGCCCCCGCGCCAGCGCGAGATCCTGGCGATGCTCGGCCAGGGCCGCACCACCAAGCAGATCGCCGGCGACTTGGGCATCAGCGTCAAGACGGTGGAAACCCACCGCGCGCGGATGATGGAAGCCCTGGGCTGCCGCAACGCCATGGAGCTGCTGCGCACCGCGATGCGGCTGCACGGCGAACTGTGACCCCGCGCCGGGATTCCGGCGCCGTGTAGGGGAAACCCTGACACCCGAGCCGGGGATGCCCCGACACCGCTCGGGTTTGCCCCGATTCGCTTGCCGGCGCGCCAGGCGCAGCATGCAAGCCGTGGACCACGCGGGGGAATGCGTGGGGACCACGGGGACATGTACCGGCGCACCGCGCCGCGCGCTCCAGGGGATCATCATGAAGACCACCGTCACCGCCAAGCTGAGCCAGGGCGTCAACCTGACGCCGCAGCTGCTGCAGTCCATCCGCCTGCTGCAACTGACCGCGCCGCAGCTGGAGATGGAGTTGCGCGAGGCGCTGGAGCGCAACCCCATGCTCGAAACCGAGGGCGACGACGAGGCTGGCGAAACCGACGCCATCGCCGAGGCCGGCGACGACGCCGCGCTGGACGCCGCCGCGTGGGACGAGCTGCCTGAACCCGCCTTCATGTCCGGTCTTTCGGCTGGCGGCGGCAGCGATGACGACGCCACCGCGCGCATCGCCGCCGGCGAGTCCAGCGACTGGCGCGTGCGCACCCTGCGCGAACTGGCCGCCGACTGGACCGACGCCGACCTCGCCATCGCCTCGTGGTGGCTGGACCACTGCGACGACCACGGCTTTTTGGAAGTCACGCACCCGGAACTGCTGACCCGCGCCACGCACGCGCTGTCGCTGGAGCCGCTGGAGATCGAGTCCGTCCGCCTGCGCCTGCTGCACGGCGACTGGGCGGGCCTGGCCGCGGGCGATGCGCGCGAATGCCTGCTGGCGCAGCTGGCTGCGCGTGGCATCGACGACGACGCGCACGCACTGGCACGCCGCATCGTCGCCTCGCACCTGGACCTGCTGGCCCGCCACGACCACGCCGCGCTGGCCAAGGCGCTCGGCGCCGATGCCGACGCCGTGCAGGCCGCCATCGCGGTGGTGCTGTCGCTGCGCCCGTCGGCGGTCGAAGAGCCGTCGGCAGTCGAAGACACGCATATCATTCCGGACGTCGTCGTGCGCCATCTCGGCGGTGGCTGGCGCGTCGCGCTCAACGGCCGCAGCACGCCGCGCGTGCGCATCGCCGCGCATTGCGAGCAGGCGCTGGCGGGCACGCCGGGCGAACACAGCGCGCTGCGCGGCCTGCTCGACGAGGCACGCTGGCTGGTGCGCGGCATCGCCATGCGCAACGACACCCTGCTGCGCACCGCGCAGGTGCTGGTGGAGCGCCAGCAGGCGTTCCTGGAGCGCGGCGAGGAGGCCATCGCGCCACTGACCCTGCGCGAGGTCGCCGATGCCATCGGCATGCACGAGTCCACCGTCTCGCGCATTACCAGCGGCAAGTACATCCAGACCCCGCGCGGCACCTTCGAGCTCAAGCGCCTGTTCGCGGTGCGCCTGGAAGGCGCGGCGGTGTCGGGCAGCGCGGTCAAGGCGATGGTCAAGCGCCTGATCGACGCCGAGCCGCCGCACGCCCCCTTGGCCGACGATGTGATCGCCGGCATGCTGGCGCGCCAGGGCGTGCGCATCGCGCGCCGCACCGTCGCCAAGTACCGCGACCAACTTTCGATCGGACCCGCGCGCGCCCGGATGCGCCCGCCTGCCGCCGCCCGCGCGGCCTGCTGAGGACACTGCAATGAAGACCCTCCGGATCCTGCTGGTCGACGACCACGCCGGTTTCATCAACGCCGCGATGCGCCACCTGCGCAAGCTCGAATGGGTGGACGTCGTCGGCTCGGCCAACAACGGCATCCAGGCGATCGCCCAGTGCGAGGCGCTGCGCCCGGACGTGGTGCTGATGGACCTGGCGATGCCGGAGATGGGCGGGCTGCAGGCCACGCGCCTGATCAAGGCGCAGGACAACCCGCCGTTCGTGGTGATCGCCAGCCACTTCGACGATAGCGAGCACCGCGAGCACGCCGCGCGCGCCGGTGCCGATGCGTTCGTCAGCAAGCTGTCCTACATCCACGATGTGCTGGAGCTGCTGGAGCGCATCGCCGGCGACGGCGCGCCGTCCGTCCTCGACCCGGCACCCGCGGGGTCGGCGGGATGAGCGAGTCACGCATCCTCCTGCTCGACCAGGATGCGCAGCGTGCCGAACGCGTCGCCACGCTCCTGGAGTTCATGGACTTCTCGCCGCGCATCGCCGATGCCGCCGACATCGACCTGAAGAAGGCCCGCGCCAGCGACTGGGTCGCCGTGGTCGTGGGCGACACCGAGGGCGATGCCGGCTTCGACGGGTTCGCACAGTGGCTGTCGAGCCAGTCGCTGCACCCGCCGCTGATGGTGCTGCCCGGCCACGAAGGCGCCGACTGGCGCCAGCAGCTGCACCCCGAATCGGTTTGGACGCTGGACTACCCGATCCGCCGCACCCAGCTGCAGGAAGCGCTGCGCCGCGCCAGCCTCAAGCGCATCGACGAGGACGAGCGCCGCAGCACGTCCGAGGGCGACAACGGGCCGACCGGCCGTAGCCCGGCCGTGCGCAAGCTGTCGCAGATGCTCGACCAGGTGGCGCCGTTCGACACCACCGTGCTGATCCTGGGCGAGTCCGGCACCGGCAAGGAGGTCGCCGCGCGCGCCATCCACCAGCGCTCCAAGCGCGCCGGCAAGCCGTTCGTGGCGATCAACTGCGGCGCGATCCCGGCCGACCTGCTGGAAAGCGAGCTGTTCGGCCACGAGAAGGGCGCCTTCACCGGCGCACTGACCCAGCGCAAGGGCCGCTTCGAGATGGCCGAGGGCGGCACGCTGCTGCTGGACGAGATCGGCGACATGCCGATGGCGATGCAGGTCAAGCTGCTGCGCGTGCTGCAGGAGCGCACCTTCGAGCGCGTCGGCGGCACCCAGACCATGCAGTGCGACGTGCGCGTCATCGCCGCGACCCACCGCAACCTGGAAACGCACATCGCCGAGGGCAAGTTCCGCGAAGACCTGTTCTACCGGCTCAACGTGTTCCCCATCGAGATGCCGGCGCTGCGCGAGCGCGCCGACGACCTGCCCGACCTGATCGCCGCCATCGCCCGCCAGCTGTCGGATTCCGGCCGCGGCAGCGTCAAGCTGGCGCCGGACGCGGTGCAGGCGCTACGCCACTACGCGTGGCCCGGCAACGTGCGCGAGCTGAGCAACCTGCTCGAGCGCCTGTCGGTGCTGCACCCGTCCGGCCAGGTGACCGCCGACGACCTGCCGGCCCGCTACCGCGCCGGGCTGCCGGACACGCCCGCCGCGCCGATGCCCGAATCGCCTGTCGCCGCCGCGGCCGCAGCAGCCGCGCCGGACCCGGCCACGCTGTCGCCCAACACGACGCTGCCGCCGGAAGGCATCGACCTGCGCGGGCACATGGCCGAGATCGAAGTCGAACTGATCCGCGCCGCCCTGCAACAGGCCGACGGCGTCGTCGCCCATGCCGCCCCCCTGCTCGGCCTGCGCCGCACCACGCTGGTGGAGAAGCTGCGCAAGTACGGCTTCGACCGCGACGAGTCGTAAGCGCGCGGGTCGCGAACGCACAGGCCGTGACCGCGCCGGTCGTGATCACACCGGTTCTCGAATGCGCCGGTGGTGAATGCATCGGTCGCGAACGCGCGGGTCGTGAACGCGCCGCCCTTGTAGGAGCGGCTTCAGCCGCGAAGCCCGGTCGCCACGAACCCACACTTCATTTGTAGGAGCGACGTGAGTCGCGACCGGATGCCCCACGCGCCACCGGTTCCAGATCGCGGCTGAAGCCGCTCCTACAGGGAGCGTTCCCCGGCTTAGGCCGTATCACGTCCATGGGGATGTTGTAGGAGCGGCTTCAGCCGCGAAGCCCGGTCGCCGCGGCCCCTCACCTCCGTTGTAGGAGCGACGTAAGT
>NZ_JAINZW010000109.1 GCF_020026895.1 Novilysobacter selenitireducens | reverse complement strand
AGATGACCGTATTCGAATATCATATTCAAGTATTTCATGGGATGGAGTATCAAGTCAAGCCAGCAGAGAAGAATGACAAGAAGAAGACGGTGAGTACATCGTCCACTTTATAGCTCTAACTCACAATCTACTAGACTGAGACAACAATTGACTACCTTGGGATGATACTCAGCATGTACAAGTGTCAATCCAAGCACACCCATCAGTGCTGGGTGATCCGTAAAGGGGATCCTGATGCTCCACCACATCTGATTGGTCACTGCCTCCAAATCCCATCTC
>NZ_JAINZW010000108.1 GCF_020026895.1 Novilysobacter selenitireducens | reverse complement strand
TGTCGAGCAAGAAACGCACAAAACATGCTGTCTAGTTTCCATGATTGGAAGATGGCTGATAGAATGCGCTCCGTGCGCTATAAAACCTGGTGCTGAAGCCAGAGACGAGCCACAGCAGCTCTCTCTCCCTTTTACTCCTCCTCTCATCCCTTCTTCGCGTTTGTACTGCTCTGTCTTGTATCGTCGTACTCATGGCCGCTCCTCTTGTCTCGCCCGGTAAGCTGGCTAGTTGCTCACATTGGGTTGCATATCTAACTTCTTTAGACCCATCAAACCTCAA
>NZ_JAINZW010000107.1 GCF_020026895.1 Novilysobacter selenitireducens | reverse complement strand
GGACATCGCCGTGGGCAGCGGCACGCCGGTCAAGGCCCCGGCTGGGGGCGTGGTGACGATTCGCGCCTGTCGCGGGTGGTCGATGCGGTGCGCGATGCGCTGGGGCGCGAGCAGTCCAACCTCGACGCGCTGCTGGCCGACGCTGCGCGCTTCAAGCGCGAGAAGCTGCTGCAACTGCTCGGCCAGACCAATGGTCACCACCAGGCCGGAGAACGCCATCGCCGCAGGAAGGGCATGCGCCATCCAGGGCGGATTGGGGCGACAAGGCCTCCGGCAAGGG
>NZ_JAINZW010000106.1 GCF_020026895.1 Novilysobacter selenitireducens | reverse complement strand
TCTCGCTCTGGGAACTGCCTGGTTCGCTCGACGACATCTGAAGTGCCTCTAGGTCCTCGTTGTACTTTACCGTGACCCGCTGGAACTTTGCGTTGAACTGGTCCATCGCACGCTTCGTCTCTTCCTCTGTACGACAAGTAAGCGTAACGAGACGATGTTCCTCCCGTAGTTTGGTCATCTCCTCGCTCCATGCGTCGAAAATGGCCTCGAATCTGCGCTCGCGGCGGTTGTACTCTCTGCCGGCGCGTCCAGAGGGCTGCGAGGGCGGGGGTTGAGGAGG
>NZ_JAINZW010000105.1 GCF_020026895.1 Novilysobacter selenitireducens | reverse complement strand
GAATAGGGTCTGCTCCGCGGTAGGGGGCAGGGTCGCGGTCAGCAGGACCAGCTGCGTGCGCGCCTGGATCAGCTCCCCGAGCCGCCGCAGTGCGGGCCGGAACTCGGCTGCCCTCGAGCCGGACGTGGACCTAGAGCTAGATCCGGGCCCGGGGCCCTGTAGGATGGTATGGCACTCGTCGATCACAATCCGGTCTAGCCGCCGCACCATACGCAGCCGGTTCAGGAACGAGTGGAAATCGGGCGTCACTGCGGATTCGGGGGTGACCAGCACGATCGAG
>NZ_JAINZW010000104.1 GCF_020026895.1 Novilysobacter selenitireducens | reverse complement strand
GGTAAGACCAACCATGCGATGAACATGAGCAAATGGCTTTGTCGCAAAATTTGACCAGCTCAGTGAACATCAAAGACAAGTTTATTTGAAGACTTGTTGGAAGACTAGACATGCTCTGGACATGGCGCCAGTTAGTTAGAGCCCAGCCAAACAAGCCGACAAAGCGTTGGTTTGCTTTTTGACCCCGCCACGACTTGTCGACCAGCGTCAAAGCCTTTGGCCAGCTATAAACGCTCGGTTTTATCCTCTTCGTTCATCAGGTTACGCGACTACTCCAACGA
>NZ_JAINZW010000103.1 GCF_020026895.1 Novilysobacter selenitireducens | reverse complement strand
AAAGATCGAAGCGATACCGAGATCGCGCCCTGCACGAGAGGGTACCAATCCTCAGAGCGTAGTTGTCAGGCGTACAATTATCCATCCATCCGTATCTCCACTTCCTCCATCGACATCTCCGCTTCCTGGACAAACACGCGGTAACAGTATCTTCCGAAAGATCTCGTCAGCATCGAAGAAGCGCCCGATGAGCATGCAATCTCAGTACTCTGGAAAGTCGATCCATGATCGCATTCCAACGCCGCCGCCTCCTCCGCGTCATGCTCGACGGGTTTCCGAAG
>NZ_JAINZW010000102.1 GCF_020026895.1 Novilysobacter selenitireducens | reverse complement strand
GCTGTGGCTTTCGCACTCGAAGGTTGCGGCCGTTCCTGTCGCGCAGCCAGGTGTGGCAACTGTCGGAGGTGGTCGTCGCGATTCGAATCCCCGGGACCCCACGTGGTCGCGACTTACGCCGCTCCTGGCGCGCCTGGCGCATCCCAACGGACCGGCCACACGCTGGGCGCGGCAGGCATCGGATCTGCGCCTCGTACACGTGCGCGCGCACGGCCGTGTCGCCGGGCAGCACGCCGCCGCCGTCACCACGGCCGCGTGCGTGCAGTCGCCCAAGCGCGAGGC
>NZ_JAINZW010000101.1 GCF_020026895.1 Novilysobacter selenitireducens | reverse complement strand
GGATCACAGCTATCGTGTTCGCGGCCTTCCTTCTCCCGGCTTTGCCCTTCCTCAAGGGCAGACTGCCGGAATCCAAAGTTCATGGACCTTCTACTCGCTCCGTACCGGAGCCTACCTGGTTCAAGGAGCCGGGCTTCCTCTTTATTGTCGCAGTTAACACGCTGCAAGGGTTTGGTAGGTCGACCCAAGTTTTATTGAGAGATTCTTACGTATCTATAGGATACTTTGTCCCTATCCTCTGGCTACCGAGTACGTAATCATCCACCGTCTCCTCTATGAGTG
>NZ_JAINZW010000100.1 GCF_020026895.1 Novilysobacter selenitireducens | reverse complement strand
CCTCAACGGTATATTTTGCTCGCGTTCGAGGATCACAGCGGCTCAGAGATGAGCAATTAATCACCTCCAATGCGCCAGTAACGCATTCAACCTACATGGAATTCGACCCGCCATTACTGCCAGTCCCCATGTCGTGCGAGTCGGCATCTCATTTGAACGGCGGAGATACCGCGTCCTCAGTTTCCTGAAAGAGACTGAAGCAATACTATTGAGTCAGGATCCGAACCTCGAGTTCGGACACCCCAAACTGCCAGCAGATGCGACTTTGAACCCGCACTCTGT